>PLMW01000086.1:0-1250 GCA_003142615.1 Opitutia bacterium
CCACCGCTGTCAGGAAGAGCAGCATCCAGAGAACGGACCATGCAAAAGAAAGGTGGCGACAGAAGAAACTCATGTTTGCGCGGGGAGACAAGAGGACATCGCAACGTAAGTGAGGAAAGCGGCTGCGGATCACCAGGGCGAGCGTCCAAATTTCTCCTGACACTGACGGGCCCAGACATCCTGATCCCTGGATTTCAAGAACAGCTTCCCTGACCGACGGTCCCGACGGAAATGTCGCCGCCCGAGAACAAGCCCGGCGGTTTGCACCCGGATGTTGGTCTCATACGCTGATTTCGTCCGAGCCTTGCTCGGCGCAATGGATGACGAATTGAGGTTTGCGGTCGAGCCGGTCCCGGAGACCCTATACTGCCCAAGCTGCCAATATTCCACGCCACCCTGCGGTGTTTCACGGAGAATCCGTTCATGAGCAAACTGCAGCATCCGCCTGAAAACAGGCTGCGTCCTGCGATGAGGTCTTTCACCCGGCTGCTGCCGGTCCTTTTTTCCTTGAGCACCGGCCCACTGATTGGAGCCTCCACTTCCAAGGATTCCATGCTCGGCCTCTTCGAAAACCATGGTGACATCGGCGACGTCTATTTAGCTGGCTCGGTGGAATATGATCCGGTGCACGAGAGCTACCTCGTGACGGGCGGCGGCGAAAATATGTGGTCCGGCAAGGACGGGTTTCATTTTGTCTGGAAGCGGGTGTCAGGTGACGTCTCGCTCGCCGCCGACATCCGCTGGATCGGCACCGGCGGCAACGCGCATCGCAAGGCGGGCCTGATCATCCGCCAAAGCCTCGACGCCGATTCGCCCTATGTGGATGCAGTCATCCATGGCGACGGCCTCACCTCGATTCAATATCGGGACGTACCGGGTGACGTCACCCACGAGATCCAGGCCAATATTACCGCGCCCGGGAGAATCCGCCTCGAGAAACAGGGCGATTACGTTTTCATGTCGGCCGCCCGGGAGGGTGAAGCGCTTGATACCACCGGCGGCTCGTTTCGGATCAAACTCCACGAATCGTTCTACGTCGGCCTGGGCGTGTGCGCCCATGACAACCTGGTTGTGGAGAAGGCCGTCTTCTCTGCCGTGGTGATCCTGGGTGAGAAACCGCCGGCCACTGGGGAGCCCGTGCTCGAGAGCACGCTGGAAACCGTGCCGATCGCTTCGGGGGACCGGCGCGTGATCTACCACACCCGCGATCACATCGAGGCGCCAAATTGGTCGCGGGATGGGAAAACCTT
>PLMW01000086.1:1297-18709 GCA_003142615.1 Opitutia bacterium
TCACGCCGCTGGCGCCCTCCTACTGGCACGGCTGGTCGCCGGATGGCCGGACTCTCGCTTATTGCGCCGAACGGAACGGAGAGTTTGACGTCTACACCATCTCCGTAGACGGCGGGGAGGAGAAACGGTTGACGACGGCGGCCGGTTTGGATGATGGCCCCGAGTATTCCCCGGACGGCCAATACATCTACTTCAACTCGGAGCGCACGGGCCGGATGCAAATCTGGCGCATGAAAACCGACGGTAACGGACAGGAGCCGGTCACCTCCGACGGGTACAACAACTGGTTCCCCCACCCCTCGCCGGACGGCAAATGGATCGTCTTTCTTTCCTACGAACCGGAGGTGAAAGGGCATCCGGCCAACAAGGATGTGATGCTCCGGCTCATCCCGGTCGGCGGCGGCGAGATTCGCGTGCTGGCCAAACTCTTTGGCGGACAGGGCACGATCAATGTGCCCTCGTGGTCACCGGACAGCGGCCGCCTGGCATTTGTGAGTTACCAACTGATTCATCCCTAGCTGAGCCACGCGACGCAAGACGCCAGAAGGTTGATTCAATCTGACCGACGGCTGGAACGGAAGAACCGCCTCGTGGCGCCGAGAGAGTTCATGGAACATTTGCGAACCTGATTCCCACCGTGAAATTCCCAAAGGTCATTACCGGGTTGTTCCTGGGGTTTGTGTCCGGCACGTCGCTTCTGTCAGGCGCCGATGCCTCCATTCGCCCGGTGACGCCCGACCCTTCTCCGGCGGCCGGCGACCTCCTGCAGTTTCTCTATGGTATTTCCGGCAAGCACACCCTGGTCGGTCAGCATTGTGCGCCCCTGCTCGGATCCACCCGCCTCGTCGGCGCATACAAACTGACCAAACATTATCCGGCCCTCTTTGGACAGGATTTCGGATTCAGTGCGCCGGGCACCTGGGACGGGATCAACTTCCGCCAGTAACTCGTGGATGAAGCCATCCGGCGGCACGCCGAGGGCTTCATCATCACCCTGATGTGGCACGCGGTGCGCCCCATCGAGGACGAACCGGTCGAGTTTGAGCGTTCGATCCAAGGTAAACTCACCGACCAACAATGGCAGGATCTAATTACGCCGGGGACGGAGATCAATGAGCGCTGGAAATCCCAAGTGGATGTGATCGCCTCGTATCTCAAGCAGCTGCGGGACGCCGGCGTACCCGTGTTATGGCGGCCCTATCACGAGATGAACGGCAAATGGTTTTGGTGGGGACAGAAAGCCAGCGAATCGGGGTACAAGAAACTGTACCGCCTGCTCTTCGACCGCCTGGTGCATTTTCATCGGTTGAACAACCTGCTCTGGGTGTTTGCCGCCAACGAACTGAGGGACGGGGTGGATCCCTATGACACCTATTTCCCGGGTCAGGACGTGGTGGATGTTCTCGCCACCGATGTATACCAAAACGGTTTTGCCGAAAAAGACTACGACCAGCTTCTCGCCCTGGCGGGCGATAAACCGATTGCGCTGGGTGAAGTCGGCCGGATTCCGACCGCGGAAATTCTGCGCGCTCAACCCCGGTGGACCTGGTTCATGAATTGGGGTGAACCGTTCGTTTCATGGAAGGACATGCCGGCAATTCGGGCCACCTACGACAGCGCGGAGGTGCTTACGCTGGAGAAATTGCCGTGGGTGAAATGGAAGCAGCCGAAGACCCACTATCCGATTCTGCAATAAGCCTCCCCGGATTGCGGCCGGCTGGCCGCGGCGGAATGGGAATGAACCGGGTGACAGGCAATCCGGACCAGCCGGCGCACTTCACTCTCGCCTTGTAATTGGTCACCGCTACCACTGTGCAAACCCCGATCACTCCCATGGCGACCCCTGAATTACCGCGTTTCCGCGAGAAACTCTGTTACGGTTTCGGCGACCTGGCTTCCGTGCTCTACTGGCAGACGTTCATGGTGTACCTGACGTATTTCTACACCGACGTCTTCGGCATCGCGGCCCTCGCCGCGGGCACCATGCTCGGGCTCAGCCGCAGCATGGACGCCTTCTTCGATCCGGTCATGGGCATGCTCGCGGATCGCACGGAAACGCGCTGGGGAAAATTCCGCCCGTTTCTCCTGTGGTTTTGTGTGCCGTTTGCGATCGTCGGTGTGTTGACGTTCACCACCCCGGGCTTCAGTAGCTCCGGCAAGCTGATCTGGGCATGGATCACCTACAACGCGCTCATGCTGCTCTACACGGCGATCAACATCCCCTACACAGCGATGCTGGGCGTGATCTCGCCCAATCCCAACGACCGCACCACGCTGTCCTCGATCAAGTTCGTGGGTGCCTTCACGGCGGGTATGATTGTCTCCCTCTTTTTGCTGCCGATGTCCAAGATACTGGGTGCCGGCAACGATGCGCGCGGCTGGCAGCTTTCATTTGTGATCATCGGCATCGCCGCCGTCATCTTCTTTCTAGTCACTTTCTTCAATACCCGGGAGCGCGTCCGGCCGTCCAAGTCGCAACAGACCTCTGTCCTGAAGGACTTGGGTGATCTCATCACCAACGTGCCTTGGCTGGTGCTGCTGGCGGCCACAATCACCTTCATCTTGTTCGTGGCTGTGCGGAGCAGTGTGATTACGCACTACTTCAAATACTACGTCCGCTCGCACACGATCACCTTTCCCTCGTTCTTGCCTTGGATTGGCGGGACGCAGGAGTGGCACCTCGAAGGGCTGGTTTCGACGTTCCATTTCAGCGGGCAGCTGGCCTCGTTGGTTGGAGTCATTCTGGTGCCGTTCTTCGCACGCTGGGTGGGACGGAAAGTGGCCTTTGTTTCCCTGTTCTTGGTCGCGATCGTGAGCACGGCCGCGTTCTATTTCCTCAAGCCCGACCAGCTGGGGCTGATTTTCGGCATCAATCTGGTCGGTTCGATCACCGGCGGCCCGCTCAGCGCGCTGTTGTGGGCCATGTATGCGGACACGGCGGATTACGCGGAATGGAAGAAAGGCCGGCGCGCGACGGGTCTCGTCTTCTCCGCCTCGATCTTCTCTCAAAAACAGGGTTGGGCGATCGGCGCGTGGGTCGCGCTGAGCCTCATGGCGAGCGTGGGCTTCAAAGCGAATGTCGAGCAGACCCCCGCCACGCTCCACGGTCTCGTCCTGCTGGTCAGTGTCATTCCCGCCGCCATCGGCGTGCTCTCGGTCATCATCGTGCTACTCTACCCGCTGAACGAGACCCGCATGAAGCAGATCGAAACGGACCTCAAGGCCCGCCGCGCCGGAGAGGCGGCAATGGCGGCGAGCGCCGCGTGAACCTCGGCACGGCTTAGTACGTATCCACCAGCGAACGCCAGGTGAGTGCGCGCCGTAGGCGCGCCGCCGTCTGCTGTCGCGCGAACTCCACCTCGACCGTCTTCTTTTCACGCGGGTAGAGCTCGAAATAGTTGTCGCTGCTGCGATGGACCAACCCGGGCAGATCGAAGGCGAAGCGGTGCTGGAACACCGGCGAGACGAACGTGAGGGTCGCCTTGGTGGGCGAAGTCTTGCGAATGGCGACCGAGGTGCGGGCTTTCGGCAGCGCGAGGAACCGCGGTGACGTGAGGAACACCGTCTCCTCGCCCACCCGGACTCCCTTGATTTCGAGGGCCAGTCGCAGGTAGAGGTTGTCCCGGCCATGGCGCCGCATCAGCCCGGCCAGATCGAGCGTCTTCTGTTTCACACTCTCCCCGTAACGCAGTGCGACTTTCCGGCGACCGCGCAGCACGACCCGGCCGTCGACATGGAACAAATCCCAGCGCAACACGCCGGAAGCGGGCTGAGGCGCGTCGTACACGGTGTAGAGGTGCACCTCCCGCACGGTCGTCCGCCGGTAGTTGTTGGTGGTGGTCTCCTCCTCGCCCGGCACATGGGCGCTGACCAGGGCCGGGGCAAAAAACCGGCGGGCCACGTGGTGCAGCGCCTTCCAGCGACCGGAGAATTCGAGTGAACTCCATGAGGCGACGGGCCAGCAGTCGTTGAGCTGCCAGTACAGCGCGCCCATGCAGCGCGGCATGTTCCGCCGGTAATACTCGACCCCTACTTGCATGCAATCGGCCTGGTTGAGCTGCGAGAGGAACAACAGGGCGTCTTGGTCCTTGGGAAACCGGTACTGGCGCGACACGTAATCGAGGATGATCTGATTGCCGAACCGGTTCTTCTGATGGTTCGTCATCGTCGGGCCGAAGACGTTGGCGTCGTGCGGCGGACAGAATGTGGCCTGGGTCTCCGCCGAGGCAAAACTCTGCATTCCGAACTCGGCGGCGAACCGGAAGGCATATTTCTCGTAATCCTTGACCGGCTTGCGGGCATGCCAGACGTCCCAGAAATGCGTGTCGCCGCGCTGTTCGCCCGCGGCATGGCCCATGTCGAGGTCACCACGCCACGGCGAGGAGGGCCAGTAGGGCGTGTCCGGGTCGGTGGCCGCCAGCACCTTGGGCAGCGCCCGGTGGAACAGCACCTTATAATCGGCCCACCACCGCGGGTGGGCGGCAAGATCCTGTGCGTTGCATCCGGAAACCTCGTTGTTGCCGCACCACAGGGCGAGACAGGCCCGGTGGCGCAGGCGCCGGACCTGGAACTCCGCCTCCATGCGCGAACTGGCGAGAAACGCGGCATCCGCTGGATAGAGCGTGCAGGCAAACATGAAATCCTGCCACACGAGCAGCCCGAGTTCATCGCACAGATCGTAGAAATCCTCGCTCTCGTAGATGCCGCCCCCCCAAACACGGAGCATGTTCATGTGCGCCTCGCGTGCACTGCGCAGGTCGCGTTCGTAGTCGGCGCGCGTCAGCCCGGCCACGAAGCTGTGGGCGGGAATCCAGTTGGCGCCTTTGGCGAATACTGGCCGACCGTTGACGACGAACTGGAATGATTCTCCCCACTGATCCGGATGCCGGTCGAGCTCGATGGTCCGCAATCCGATCCGGCGCGCCCACGTCCCCAGCACCCTGCCGTCCGGACGAACCACCTCGACCTCGAGCCGGTAGAGTGGCTGGGCTCCCTGCCCGTTCGGCCACCAGCGCTGCGGATGCTCGACCACGATTTCCCGCCCGCGGCCCTCGGTCACGACGATTTCGCCCAGCGCGAGCCGCCAGCGGCAGACCAGCGCGGTCTCAGCCCGGGCGAGTTCGGGCGTAAGCTGCAGCACCACGCTGCCGTCGGACCGGTGGTCTTGCGTGACGCGAACACGTTCAAGGCGGTTGCCGGTCCATGCTTCGAGGCGGATGTCACGCCAGATGCCGGCGGTCACAAAACGCGGCCCCCAGTCCCAGCCGAACTGGCATTGCTGTTTGCGGATGACGGTGCTGCGGCCGACCGGGTCGTTGAACTCGCGCGGCCGGTGTCCTGTCCGGCGCGTGCGGATATAGTTCATCGCGCTGCCGAAACGGATGAGCAGGATGTTTTTTCCGGGGCGCAGGAGCGGCTTCACGTTCCAGCGATAGCCGATGAACATGTTTTCCGTGCGCGTGACTGCGCGGCCGTTGAGCCACACCCTCGCCACCGTGTCGAGTCCGTCGGCGACGAGTTCCACGACCTTTTCGTCGAACAGCGCCTGCGGCGCGACAAACGATGCGCGGTATTCCCAGTCGCGCTCCTCGATCCACTGGAGGGAAGTCTCGTTGCTGCCCCAAAAAGGGTCGGGAATCAGCCCGTGTCTTCTCAGGTCGCGGTGCACGCAGCCCGGTACCACCGCCGTCCGCCACCGCGACCTGCGCGTGGCATCGCGAAACCTCCACGAAGCGGAGGCAAGGGGAAGCAAAAACATGGTGACTCGCGGCGTTGAGGCGGAAACGCGATTACAACGAATTCGTCTTTACGAATTCGACGATTTCCTGCGCCTGGCAGAAGCACAACGCCGACACGGTGTCGGCCGCGCCGTAGTAGATCGCGATGCGACCGGTCGCTGCATCGCACAGGCAGCCGACGGGAAAGCACACGCCCGGCACAAAACCGGTGAGTTCGTAGGGAGCTTCGGGATTCAGCATCGCCTGGTTGCAGCGCGCGATGACTTTCCATGGCTGGTCCACATCGAGCAGCACCGCACTCATCGAATAAACGTAGCCGTTGCACGTCGTCGTCACGGCGTGATAGAAAAGCAGCCAGCCCTCGCTGGTCTCGATGGGGGAAGGGCCGGCGCCGACCTTGGTCCCCTGGAACCACGGCCCGCCGCGACTCATGACATGGCGGTGCCTGCCCCAATAAACCAAGTCGGGGCTCTCGCTGACAAAAATATCCCCGAAGGGCGTGTGGCCGGTGTCGCTCGGACGACTCAACATGAGAAACTTGCCGCCAAACTTGCGCGGAAAGAGCACGCCATTGCGGTTGTAGGGCAGGAACGCGTTCTCCAATTGCTCGAAGTGGACAAAGTCCGTCGTGCGCGCGATGCCGATGGTCGGCCCGTGGTAGCCGTTGCACCACGTTACGTAGTACACCCCGTCGATCGGCGTAACGCGGGGATCGTAGGCATACTCGTGCCGTTTTACCTCTTCGTCTTCACAATGAAAGTTGATCGGCTTGGGCTCAAAGGTCCACTTCAAGCCATCCGGACTGCGGCCCACGTGCAGGTGTGGAACACGGTCCATGCCCTCGGTGCGAAAGACGCCGATAAACTTCCCGCCGAACGGCACGACCGCGCTGTTATAGATGCCGGTGACGCGCGGCAAGGGCCGCCGTCCGATGACCGGGTTGGCGTCATAGCGCCAGACGACATCGGGCGTGCCGGCGGGTTTCGGCTGCCAGGGTATGTTGGGAATCGCCGGACCGGTGATCGCAAGCTTCATGAGGGTGGGAAGGGCTGAGGGCTGTGCGTGAAAAAAGTAAACGAACGTGAAGAAGTCCGAGCGTCAACACCGCGTTTCCGGTCGGGCCTCGCGGTCCGGCTGCGGTTCACGACGGAGAATGCCGCCGTCCGCGTAGGGTTGGCAGCCTGTATCAATCGTTCGCGCGTCACTTCAACCCCAGGAACCTCACCACCCAGGCATTGATCGCCTCGGATTGTTCGGGGGTGTAGCTGTGGGCGAGTTCGAGGGTGAGGCCGAGTTCCTTGGGCGCGGTGATGACGTTGTAGGCGGCGTACGTCGAGGTGGGTGGACAGACGTCATCGTTATAACCCCAGGTGTAATAGCCCGGCACCTTCACGCGCCGGGCGAAGTTGACCGTGTCGTAGTAGCTGGCCGTGGCGATCTTTGCCGGCGTGGCCTGCGGCGACGGCTTGCCCGTGTTGGCATCGGGCTGGAATGGATGCGGCCACCCACCGGCACGCCCGTGCAACTCGGCCGAGACATCGCAGAACGCCGGGTGGGTGGCGGCCAGACCGGTGACGCGCGGATCCAGCGCGGCCGTGACGATCGTAAGCTGGCCGCCCTGACTCGCGCCCATGACGAGCAGGTTCTTGCCGTCCCACATTTCGCGCGATGCCAGAAAATCGTTGGCCCGTACGCAACTCAGATAAATCCGGTGGAAGTAGAAGGTTTCCCGGTCGTCGAGGTTGTAGAACCAGTAGCTGTTGAGTGCGGCGGCATCAAGCTGGTCGTAAAACTCTTGGGGTAGATTGACCGGAATGCCGTGAACGCCGATTTCGAGCGTGATCACTCCGCGCGCGGCAAGACTCTTGTCGCCGGAGTAGGGTCGGACATGGGCCCCAGGCACCTTCAGGACGGCAGGATAATGGCCGGGGGCTTTCGGCTCGCACAGGATGCCATAGATCCGGGCCGGAATCCCCGTCCTCTCCGGGCCGCCCACGGTGCGGAAGCTCACGTGATAAACGTTCACCGCGTCTGTGCAGGCGTCGGGCAGCAGCGTGACGCGCGCCTCGACTGGGATTTTCGCGAGTTCAGCTTTCCCCGACTGCCAGAACGCGTCGAAATCCGCCGGCTCGACCTGCGTCGGGACGATCTTCTCCGGGGTGAACGCCGCGGTGGCCGCGCCGCGATAGGTGTGTCCCGCCACCTCGGTGGTGACCGTGCAGCGCAGGAATCCCGGTTGCGCCATCGTGCCGCCGTCGATCACGAGTCCCTCAGGCGGAACCGCGGCGGATTTCATCGCAACCGGCATCATCTCGGGGCCGACCTTGTAGCCAACGGTCACGCCGTCGATCGGCTCGTTATCGGCGGTGACGGTGACCTTGAACCGCACGGATTCGCCGGGTTGGTAGGTCCAGTCGCGGTGGTCGGGCGCCACGCGCACCTGCACAGTGGCGGCGCGGAGGGTGGCCTGCGGCGGCACGGGCGTGACGGGCACTGCCGCGCGGGCCAGGCTGGCCTCGGCCGTGAAAATGAAACTGGCAATGAGGAGGAGGCGGAGATGCATGGAAGAAAGAAGCAAAACAGACCTGATATTCATCCCCGTTTCATTCAATAGCTAAAACAGCCTCGCTCGACTGCCTTCGCTCCTGTTGCGAGCGGGGGTTCACAATACAATAACGCAAAATCTCCTGCGTCTGCACGGATTTGCCGGCATCATCATGAACGATTCCGCGTCTTGCCCGCTGCTCACCCATCGCTAACCTGCCCTGGGGTGATGGCTGCCCCGCGCAGATAAACGCTCCTCCCGGTCATGAAACTTTCTCCCCGTTCCCGCCTGGTGCTGATTGGCGATTCGGTCACCGATTGCGATCGTGCGCGCCCGGTGGGTGAAGGCGATCCCGATGCCTTGGGTCACGGCTACGTGGCCGAAATCGCCGCACTGTTGATGGCTGTTTACCCGGCGCGGTCGATTCGGGTGACCAATATGGGCATCAGCGCCAACACGGTGCGGGATCTGGCCGCGCGTTGGGATGCCGACGTGCTGGCGCTCAAGCCCGACTGGCTCTCCGTCATGATCGGCATCAACGACGTGTGGCGGCATTTTGACCCTGTCCGCCAGGCGGAAGCGGTCCCGCCTGAAGAATTTGCCCGTACCTACGACGGGCTGCTGATCCGCACGCGCGCGCAGCTCAAAGGCCTCGTCCTCATGACCCCCTACTACATTGAGCCCTCGTCGATCGATGCGCTGCGCCAGCGCATGAACGAATACGTCGCCATCGTCAAACAACTCGCCATGGAGCACGATGCCATCTGCGTGGACACGCAGGCGGCTTTCGATCGCGCGCTGGTTCACCACGAATCCGCCGTCTTCTCGGCGGATCATGTGCATCCCAACCGCATCGGCCATATGATCCTGGCGCGCGCCTTTCTCAACGCGGTGGGGTTCACCTGGTCCGCGCCTGACCGCCGCCCTTGAGAACCTGTTTTTAAGTTAATCGGTTTTTGCAGGCGATGGCGACATGTCAGATCCGCTCACCCAGTGATCGGAAAATGTACTCCAGCCCTATCCCGGCCCGGTGAGCCAGCCATGGAGACGCAGCCATTGTTCACCGAGCTTCGGCCAGCCGGAGGTCGGGCCGTGGCCGGGACGCAGGCCGATGCCATGCGGTCCTTTTTCATAAACATGCAGCTCAGCCGGCACGCCGGCGCGATGCAGCGCCTCAAAAAACCCGATGCTGTTTTCCGCCGGCACGGTGCTGTCCTCAAAGGTCGTGAACAGGAACGCGGGCGGCGTATTTTTCGTGACCTGCATGTCGGTGGAGTAGCGCTCGACCAACTCCGGTGAAGGATTTGGACCAAGTAGATTCCGACGCGAACCGGCGTGGGCATAGGGGTCCTTCATCGTGATGACCGGATAGATCAATAGGAGAAAATCGGGCCGCGCGCTCACCGCGTCGAGCGGCGCGCCGGTGCGGCCCTCGGGCGCGTCGTAGAGCGTGCCGGCGCACGACGCGAGGTGGCCGCCGGCCGAGAAACCCATCACCCCGATGCGATCGGCCTTGATCCCGAACTCCGCGGCGCGCGAGCGGACCAGCCGCATCGCCCGCAACACGTCGCGCAACGGCGCCGGGTGGCCGTATTCGGCGAGCCGGTATTTGAGCACGAAGGCCGACACGCCGAGCGCGTTGAACCAGCGGGCCGGCTCCTCGCCTTCCTTGCCCCAGGAGAGCACGCCGTAAGCGCCGCCCGGGCACACGATCACCGCCGTGCCAGTGGCCTGGCCCGCCGGCGCGGCAAACCAGGTGAGGGTTGGCCGGTGGACATTGGTGACATGGTCGCCGTCGATCTTCTCCGGCGTGGCGTCGGGTCGCAGTCCCGGCACGCCCTCCGGCCAGAGATTGATCACCGGCTGTTCGGCGGCTTGGAGCGCTCCCGCGAGGAGCGCCGAAACCCAGAGCATGCCTGGGATGCCGCGAAGCTTAAGCTGGTTCATTGATGTGATTTGGGTGTCGGCCGGTTTAATTTCTGGATCAATCGCCCCTCAGCCTTTGCCGCCGCCTCGCAGGACAATCACGTTGGCCAGGTCGTTTTTCTCGAATTCGCGCCAGTGGGCCTCCTCCAGTTGCTTGATGCGCTCCTCGGGCGTGGGCGGCGGCTCCACCCCCGGGGTCTCCGCCAGCGCGTGCTTGGCCTGCTCGGTTGAGTAGTCGCGGTCCGAAAGCCGCGCGACCAGTTCATGCCAGAAGGCGTCGTTGGTGAAATCGCCCTGGATTTCGCGCACCCGTTCATCCTCGGCCAGCTTCGGCGAAGGCTGCAGCGTGCCGTCGGCCCGCTCCTCCGCGAGGTCGGCGCAGTCCAGCGGCCCGGCCAGTTCTAGCAGCTTCTGATCGAGGTCGAAGTAGCGTTTCGCCGCGGCGGTTTCCTCGCCCTGGTAGGCGGTGACCACCCACATGCCGAGATGCGCAAGTTCCAGCAGGCGCTGGTACTCCTTCTGTGTGAAAGTGAGCTTCATGACGAAAAGTGATGAACGCCCACCTTGCCCGCGCGTGTGCCGGGCGTCAACGTCCGCCCGCCCGCCCCCAAGGCCACGCAACCGCGGAATTGACCGGGGGTGGCCCACCCGGCTATTCCTCGTTGGTCATGTCCACGTCGTCTGCCCCCGCCAACCTCATGGATGCGCTCGTGTCGCTCTGCAAGCGCCGCGGCTTCATCTTCCCCTCCTCCGACATCTACGGCGGCCTCAACGGCTTCTTCGACTACGGCCCGCTCGGCGTGGAGTTGAAGAACAACATCAAGGCCGCGTGGTGGCGCGACTTCGTGCAGCGCCGCGACGACATGGTCGGCCTCGACTCGTCCATCATTCATCATCCCACCACGTGGAAGGCCTCCGGCCACGTCGACAACTTCACCGATCCGCTGGTCGACTGTAAAGTCTCCAAGCAGCGCTATCGCGCCGACCAGCTGTTCTGGGCCGCGGTAAACGTGGAAACTGACGAGCCGTTTTCGATAACCTTGACTGGCCTGCAGAGCAACCACCTCGGTCCAGACAAATACATCACCCTGATTGGCTATGTTTCCGCGCTTGAAAGCGAACGCACAAACGAAGAACTGCTCGAGAAAGCTGAGACCCTAAAACGCAAGAAAGGTATCCGAGGCAAACTGCATCCCCTGGTCCCAAATGATTTCACGTACGCGAATACGGAAAACATCCCGTTCATTCCGTCGCCCGCCTTGGGCGGCATCAACGGGATCGACAAAGTCGACCAGTTGATGCCACCGCGCTCATTCAACATGATGTTCGAGACGTACGTCGGCGCGCTGCGCGACGACTCAGCCGTCGCCTATCTTCGCCCCGAGACGGCCCAGGGCATCTTCATCAATTTCAAGAACGTCCTCGACACCGGCCGCGTGAAGGTGCCCTTCGGCATCGCGCAAATCGGCAAAGCGTTCCGCAATGAGATCAACCCGCGCAACTTCACCTTCCGCTCGCGCGAGTTCGAGCAGATGGAGATCGAGTATTTCATCGCGCCCGACGCCGACTGGCAGAAATGCCACCGCGAATGGATCGACGCCGGCCTCGCCTGGCTCGAGAGCATCGGGCTGCCGCGCGCGCTGTTGAGCGAGTACGCCCACCCAAAGGAGAAGCTCTCGCACTACTCAAAGGGCACGGTCGACATCATGTTCAAGTTTCCCTTCGGCGTGCAGGAACTGTGGGGGTTCGCCGCGCGCGGCGACTTCGACCTCACGCAGCACCAGCAGTTCAGCGGCAAGTCGATGGAATACTTCGACGAGGCCGCGAAGAAGAAATACGTGCCGCACGTCGTCGAACCCTCGGTCGGCGTCGACCGGATCCTGCTCGCCGCGCTTTGCGCCGGCTATGCCGAGGACGAGGCGCCGGACGAGAAGGGCAAACCCGAGAAACGTGTCGTGCTGCGCCTCAGTCCGCGCCTGGCGCCGGTCAAGGTCGCCGTGCTCCCGCTGGTGAAGAACAAGCCTGAACTCGTCGCGGTGGCCGAGCAGCTTCATGCGAAGCTCCAGCGCAAACACGTCGTGTTCTACGACCAGTCCGGCGCCATCGGCCGCCGCTACCGCCGCCAGGACGAGATCGGCACGCCGTGGTGTGTGACGATCGACTTCGACACTCTCGCCAACGGCACTTTCACCCTGCGCGAGCGCGATTCGATGAAACAGGAGCGCATCGACGAAAAGACGCTCTTCGCCCTGTTGGACGAGAAGCTTGATTAAGCGGCGGTCGCGGCCGTTTTCCGGGAGATAACCTGCGCTCATCCCACCCATGAAGAAACCTTTTCGAGTCTACGGGGCGGGTCTCGTCCTTGTTCTGGCCGCCATCCAGTTCTTCCACCCGGAGCAAAACCTTGGAACCACCGGGGGCCCGGACGACATCACCACGCGCTTTGCCGTGCCCCCGGACGTGCAGACCGTTCTCGCGCACGCCTGTTACGACTGCCACTCGAACCGCACCCGTTATCCATGGTATGCGAACGTGCAGCCGGTGGGCTGGTGGCTGGCCCACCATATCAACGAGGCCAGGGGCGAGCTCAACTTTTCCGAATTCGGCTCCTACAATGCCAAGCGGGCCGCGCGCAGGCTTGCTACCATCATTGACCAGGTGGAGCAGGGCGACATGCCGCTGCGTAGTTACACCTGGATGCATCCCACGGCACGACTTACCGCGGCGCAGAAAAAGCTGATCACCGGCTGGGCGCAATCGTTGCACGACAAGATTTCTCCGGAATAAAAGCCGAAACCGTGCGGCCGGTCGCCGCCACGGCCCGCTGCACCCGCCATGCTGCATCCCCCCGAAACCTTCACCACCCCGCGCCTTGTGGCTCGTTTGCCGCGACTGGAGGACGCCGCGGCGGTGTTTGCCGCCTATGCGTCCGATCCGGAGGTCACGCGATATCTTTCGTGGCGTTACTACACCGAGGTTGAACCGCTCCGGGAATTTCTGCGCCGCGTGCTGCACACCTGGGAGACGGATGACGGCGGCCATTATGGATGGCTGCTCTGCCTGCGTGGTACCGACGAGCCCATCGGCTCCATCGGCGTGAGCCTCGGCCTCCACGGGGCCGTGTTCGGCTATGTGCTCGGCCGCGCCTACTGGGGCCGTGGGTTGATGGCCGAGGCTGTGCGTTATGTTTCCGCCTGGGCGCTGGCCCAGCCACCACTCTTCCGTGTGTGGGCCTATTGCGATGCTGAAAACCTGGCGTCGGCCCGCGTGCTGGAGAAGGCCGGTCTGGTGCAAGAGGGGCGACTGCGCCGGTGGTGTGCCTGCCCGACGATCAGCCCCGAACCGCGCGACTGCCTGATCTACGCGAAGGTCCGTTGAAATCAGCTTTACCGGGAGGAATCCCCCGCGGGCAGCTACACCTCTCGCTACGTTTTCCCTGCGGCATGGTTACCCCCGTTCATGAACTTTTTCCGCGTATTTTGGCGGCGGTTCCGCAACCGGTGCCTGGACCCGCCGTCACCACCGGAAATATCACCGACCAACCATGAAGGCCCGCACCGTTTTGCTTCTCCTCTTGATCATCGTTTACTATGCCGGCATCGCGCTCGGCATGATGCCCATCGCGCAGGCGCAGGGTCATAAAGCTTCCGCCACATCCAATACCCCGGCTTCCGCGCGCGCAATCAACGAAGAGGTTGGAAATCAGCGCCGGCGAAATCGGCCGCCACCACATCCCTTGTTTGGTTATGCCGGATCCATTGCCAGAACGTGGCTGCGTCACCGATGAATTATATTCATCCTTTTCCCGGATCTGGCCCTTACGGCGGGACGGCCTTTTTTGCCGGCTTGGTTTCTGGTCTAGACTTGGCCCAGCTCCTGCTTTTGGTGAAAAGCGGCAGGCTGGCTCGCTTACCGCACATCTAACATCCAATCATGAATATAAGAATAACCTCCGTGCTCTGTTCCGCCCTGGCGTTGCTGGTAGCGTCGGCCCGCGCCGACGGCACCTCCGTGGTGGTGACGCCCGCCTTCGTTAACCAATACATGTTCCGCGGTGCCCGCTTGAGTGGACCCTCGCTTGAGCCATCGGTTGAAGTCGACTCCGGCAATTTTGCGCTGGGTGTCTGGAGTAATTTTCCGATCAAGGACAAGGTGCCCGGGCAATCCGATCCTGAGATTGATCCCTACGGCTCCTACACCTTCACGGTAAATGAATCCGTGAGCATCGCGCCCGGCTTCACGTGGTACAACTATCCGAATGCCGACACGAACAATGGTTTCTTCAAGTCCACGTTTGAACCCAATATCGCCCTCAATTACACCGTCGCTGGGCTGAAGCTCACGCCCAAGCTTTATTACGACCTTGTGCTGAAGGGGCCCACTTACGAATTCACGGCTGCCTATGCGATTCCTTTGAAGGACCTCGGCTCGGAACTCGACTGGATCGCCACGGCGGGAACCTTCAAGATCGACGATGCCGCCAAGGGAGCCAGTCCGTCCGTGAAAAACTGGGGCGATTACTACCTGTTCGGCGTCTCGTTGCCGTTTGCGATCACCAGGGAGTCGAAACTCATCGTTGGTTTCGCCTACACGAAGGGAAGTGGTAATTTTCTCAAGGCAGGCAGCTCGCCCAAGGTGGAAAACACCGCCGCCGTCGGTCGTGGCGTCGTGACGCTCAGCTACGCCTACACCTTCTGATTTTCCCACCCCTCCAGTGTGTCAGCCGGCCCGCGTTTATCCACGCGGGCCGTTTTATTGTGTTCCATCGCGACGCAGGTCAGGCAAATAATCTGCCCATTTCCTCCCGAAGGCATCCGGCCGCATGTTGTTTGTCGGTCCGCCGCCTGGCTTCGTTTCTTTTTTCCTGGAAGGCGCGCGCATCAGGCTACTTGTGGGTTTGTTTCATTAGCGCGCCTGATTTCGTTTTTTCCGTGCCGTTTTACTCAACGATTCTCTTGGAGGCCGCTTGGCATCAGTCGCCGCCACCCTTCAAGCTTTCTCTGTTCCTCTTCTCTTACATTCACGTCTGCCGCCGTTCCCCAACCCCCGTTTTTGAAGTCCTGTTTCCGGTCAATCACCAGAAGGCCCCATGACCGAGACCTGCAACTCCTGCCCCGGCGTTGAGCCGGCGAGCGAGAGGGAACTCCTCGCCCGCCTTGACGAAGCGATCGCCGAAACCCGCCAGCTGCCCGGCGCCCTCATCCCGCTGTTGCAGATCGCCCAAGGTCTTTTCGGCTATCTGCCGGAGACGGCCCTCAAGCATATCTGCACCGGCCTCAATAAATCCTACAGTGAAGTCGCGGGGGTGGTGGGTTTCTACAGCTATTTCTCCACTACGCCGCGCGGCCGCCACACCATCCGCGTTTGCCTCGGCACCGCCTGTTACGTGCGGGGCGGCAAACGCGTGCTCGAGACCTTCAAGCATACCCTCGGCATCGACGTCGGTCAGACCACGCCGAACCGGCAGTTCAGCCTTGAGGTGGCGCGCTGCCTCGGCGCCTGCGGCATCGCACCGGCCTGTCTGGTGGACAACGCCGTCCACCAAAGCATCAAGCCGAACAACATTCCCGTCATCCTCCAGAAGTACGAATAAACCCGCCAGCACCGGGACTCATCCGCCAAGGATCTGACCGTCATGCCCAACGTCACCTGCATCAACCTGTGTGCCGGAGCCGGCTGCGTCGCCGCTGGAGCTATGTCCCTTAGCACGGCTCTCAAGGAAGCCCTCGCTAGGCGTGGCCTCACCCAGGTGAAGGTCGTGGAGACCGGGTGTCTCGGACCCTGCGCCGGCGGCCCGGTGCTCATCTGCCAGCCTGGAGGTATTCTCTACCAGAAGGTCACCCTCGCGGACGTTGATGACATCGTCGAGCGGACGGTGCGGCGAGGCGAGGTGGTCGACCGCCTGGTGTGGCGCAAGGCCGAGACCGGCGAGCCGTTGGTGCAGGTTCAGGACAACCCGTTCTTCAACCGGCAGGTCAAAATCGCCCTGCGCAACTGCGGCATCATCGATCCCCTGAGTATCGATGATTACCTTGCCCACGGCGGCTACGCGGCCCTGCGGCAGGCACTGACCGCGATGACCCCGGAACAGGTGATCGACATAGTCAAGGATTCGGGCCTGCGCGGCCGTGGCGGCGCCGGCTTCCCCACCGGTCTCAAGTGGGAACTCTGCCGCAAGGCCAAGGGCAACGTGAAATACGTGCTGTGCAACGGCGACGAGGGCGACCCGGGCGCATTCATGGACCGCAGCCTGCTCGAGGGAGACCCACACAGCGTGATCGAGGCCATGATCATCGCCGGCTACGCCATCGGCAGCGCGCAGGGCTATGCCTATGTGCGCGCCGAATACCCGCTGGCAGTGGAGCGCCTTGGCATCGCCATCGGTCAGGCGCGCCAGCGCGGCTATCTGGGTCCCAACATCCTGGGCACCGGTTTTTCGTTCGAGCTCGAGATCCGCATGGGCTCAGGGGCCTATGTCTGCGGCGAGGAAACCGCTTTAATGACCTCGATTGAGGGCGCGCGTGGCGAACCCCGGCCGCGCCCCCCGTTCCCCGCGCAGGCCGGGCTATGGGGCAAGCCGAGCCTGCTTAACAACGTCGAGACCTTTGCCAACATTCCGATTATCTTGACGCGCGGCGCCGCCTGGTACGCCTCCCATGGCACGGAGAAATCGCCGGGCACGAAGGTCTTCGCGCTCGCGGGCGCGGTGCAGAACACCGGCCTGGTGGAGATTCCCATCGGCACGCCGCTGGGTGATATTATTTACGAACTGGGCGGCGGCATCCCTCACGGCAAGCGTTTCAAGGCAGCGCAACTCGGCGGCCCATCGGGTGGCTGCATCCCGCGCCAGCACCTCAATGTGCCGGTCGACTATGAGTCCCTGCAGGAACTCGGTGCCATCATGGGCTCGGGCGGTCTCATCGTCATGGACGAGGACACCTGCATGGTGGACATGGCGCGGTTCTTCCTCGACTTCGTACAAGACGAGTCCTGCGGCAAGTGCCCGCCCTGCCGCATCGGCACCAAGCGCATGCTCGAGATCGTCAACCGCATCTGCGAGGGCAAGGGCGTGGAGGGAGACATCGAGCGGCTCGAAGAACTGGGTCGCATCATCCGCGAGACTTCGCTGTGCGGCTTGGGGCAGACGGCGCCCAACCCAGTGCTGTCCACCATCCGCTTCTTTCGCGCCGAGTACGAGGCGCA
>PLMW01000086.1:18727-57066 GCA_003142615.1 Opitutia bacterium
GAAGGTAAGTGCCGCCGCGGCACGGTGGACGAGCCGCTGTCGATTCGCGGCGTGAAACGTTTCATGGTCGACGAGGAGACCACCATCCAGCTTCCGGAGGTGCGTCCAAATGAAACCAACGCCCGGCGCAAGGTCGCCATCATCGGCGCCGGCCCGGCCGGCTTGTCGTGCGCCTACTTCCTTGCCCGTCTTGGGTACCGGCCGCAGGTGTTCGAAGGCGAATCGCGCCCGGGCGGCATGCCGGTGCAGACCATTCCCGCCTACCGCCTGCCGCGCGAAATCCTCTCGCTTGAGGTGCGCATGATTGAAGGCATGGGCGTCATCATCGCAACCAACCAACGACTGGGACGCGATTTTACTCTCCAGGGCCTGCGCAACCAGGGTTACGAAGCGGTGTTCCTGGGGGTGGGTGCGCCCAGTGGCCTGCACTTGGGCGTGCCAGGCGAGGATCTCAAGAGCGTGGACGACGCCATCCGCTTTCTGCGCGAGTACAACATCCGGGGCTCAGCGTCGATCGGCCGCGACGTGATGGTGGTGGGTGGCGGCAACGCTGCCATTGACACCGCGCGCACGGCGGTGCGCCTCGGCGCGCGCTCGGTGACGGTGCTCTATCGCCGTACCCGCGACGAGATGCCGGCCTACGCCGAGGAAATCGAGGAAGCCGAGCACGAGGGCGTGGTGATCAAGGTGCTCACGGCGCCGGTCGAAATCGTGGCCAAAAACGGCCGGGTTTGCGGCGTGAAGTGTCAGGCCATGACCCTAGGCGAGTTCGACCGCAGCGGTCGCCGCCGGCCCAAGGCCGCCGCCGAGGAACCCTTTGTGGTGCCCGCCGACCAGGTCATCACTGCCATCGGCCAGAAACTCGAACCGGCGGAGATCCTCGACGGCCTGGCGGTGACCCTGAACAAAGACGGCTTCATTGCCGCCGATCCGCTCACCGGCCGCACCTCGCTTGACTGGCTCTACAGTGGCGGCGACGCCGCCATGGGACCGTCTTCGGTGGTTGAAGCGGTCGCCGGCGGCGAGCGCGCCGCGGTGGCCATCGACGCCCAACTCACCGGCGCCGGGCATGCCTTCTGGCGCAAGGACCGGGAATGCGACGTGCCCTTCGACCCCGGCGCCGATCCGGCCAAATATCCGCGTGCCCGGATGGGACTGCTGCCCGTCGAGCGTCGCCGCAACAACTTCAACGAGGTCGAGCAACCCTGGACCGAAACGGTCGCGATCTGCGAAGCGAAACGCTGCCTGCGCTGCGATTTCCGTGACAAGAACTGAACACCGAAAGGGAACGCGATGCCAAAGCTGACCATCGACAAAGCCGGTGTGGAGGTTCCCTGGGGCACCACCATCCTGAATGCCGCGCGCACGGTGGGAATCAGGATCCCGTCGCTGTGTTACCTCGAGGGCGTGCACGTCGTTGGCGGCTGCCGGGTATGCCTAGTGGAGGTCGAGGGTGCCCGCACCCTAGCCGCCTCCTGCTCCATGCCGGTCGCCGAAGGTATGAAGGTGCGCACCAACACCCCCAGAGTGCGCGCGGCCCGTCGCATGGTGGTTGAACTGCTGCTCTCCGACCACGGTGGCGAGTGTCAAACCTGTGTGCGTTCGAACGACTGTGAGTTGCAGACTGTGGCCCGCGACCTCGATGTGCGTGAACTGCATTTCACCGGCGCCCAGCACCAGCGGCTGGTCGACACCAGCACCCCGGCCCTCGTCCGTGACTCCTCGAAATGCATCATGTGCCGGCGCTGCATAACGGTGTGCAGCGAGATCCAGGCCACCCGGGCCCTGTGGGCGCAGGATCGCGGCTTCGAGAGCGTGGCGGCCCCGGCCTTCGGTCACGACCTCTCCAGTGTCGCCTGCGTGCAATGCGGCCAGTGCGCCGCCGTCTGCCCGACCGCCGCCATCACCGAAAAGGACCATATCGAACAGGTCTGGGCGGCCCTGAGCGATCATTCCAAGCACGTCATCGTGCAGACCGCGCCCGCGATTCGCGCCGGTCTGGGCGAATGCTTCGGTCTGCCGCCGGGCACGCGGGTCACCGGTCGGATGGTGTCGGCGCTGCGCCGGCTGGGCTTCGCCCGTGTGTTCGACACCAACTTCACCGCCGATCTAACCATCCTTGAAGAAAGCACCGAGCTGCTGATGCGTCTCAAGACGGCCCTGGTCGACCGGCTGCCCGTGGCCCTGCCTCAGTTCACCAGCTGCTGCCCCGGCTGGATCAAGTTTGCGGAGTATTTCCACCCCGATCTCCTGCCCAACCTTTCGACCGCCAAATCGCCGCAGCAGATGTTCGGCGCCCTCGCCAAGACCTACTACGCCCAGAAGACCGGCCGAAAACCCGGGGACATTGTGGTCGTGTCGGTGATGCCGTGCACCGCCAAGAAATTCGAGGCGCAGCGGCCCGAGATGAACGCCGGCGGCGGACAGGACGTCGACGCGGTGCTCACCACCCGCGAACTGGGGCGCATGATCACCCAGGCGGGCATCGACTTCCTGGCATTGCCGGACGAGACGATGGACCAGCCCCTAGGCATCAGCTCGGGCGCGGCTAATATTTTTGCCAACACGGGCGGCGTGATGGAAGCGGCGCTGCGCACGGTCTGGTGTATGGTCACCGGCCGGCCGTTCCCTTTTGAAAAGCTGCACGTGACTCCCATTGCCGGGCTGGCGGGGGTTAAGGAGGTCGCTATCACCATCCCCGACACGGTGCCGGAGTGGAAATTCCTGAAAGGCCAGCCCCTTAATCTCGCCGTGGCTCACGGCCTGGCGAACGCCGAGCGACTCATCCAGAAGGTGCAGGCGGGGGAGGCGCACTACCATTTTATTGAAGTGATGGCCTGTCCGGGTGGCTGCATCGGCGGTGGCGGCCAGCCCCGCTTTACCACCAACGAGGTGCGCCTAGCGCGCATGAAGGCCATTTTTGCTGAAGACGAGAGCAAACAGCTGCGCTTGTCGCACGAGAATCCGTCGGTCGCCCTGCTCTACCGGGATTTCCTGGGCCAGCCCCTCAGCGAGAAATCGCACCACCTGCTGCATACCCACTATCACGCGCGGTCGTTGAACTGACTTTCCCCGCCCCGTCGCGGCAGCGTCCGGGCGGTGCCCGCTATCTATCGTTGCAGCGGGGCCGGCGGACCACCACTGTCCGCACCAATCCCCGTGGGCATGCCGAGTCATTCGCCGTATGCGCCAAGTGCGTGGCGCTGGGTTCCAACGCTCTATTTCTGCGAGGGCGTTCCTTATGTGGTCGCCATGACCGTGTCGGTCATCATGTACAAGAGCCTTGGGATCTCGAACACCGACATCGCGTTTTACACAAGCTGGCTGTATCTGCCTTGGGTCATCAAGCCGCTCTGGTCGCCCCTGGTGGACCTGATCCGGACAAAGCGTTCTTGGATCTTCTCCCTGCAGTTCGTGGTCGGGGCCGCGCTGGCCATGATCGCGCTCCCGGTGCCGGCACCGTTCTTTTTCCGGGCAACCCTCGCCCTTTTCTGGCTGCTGGCATTCAGCTCCGCCACCCACGATATTGCGGCGGATGGATTCTACCTGTTAGCGTTACCGCCGCATCAGCAGGCGGCGTTTGTCGGTGTGCGCAGCACCTTCTACCGGCTTGCCATGATCGCCGGACAGGGTGGGCTGGTTTACCTGGCGGGCACCCTGCAGGAAACCACGGGTAACGCGCACCGGGCCTGGGCCGGAGTGTTTTTCTTGCTCGCCGCGCTCTTCGTTTTGGCGGGCCTGTATCATCTTGTCGTCCTGCCCCGGCCGGCTGGCGACCGCCCCGCCGGCCTTACGCAGCGCCCGGTGGCGGATTTTTTGTCCGTCTTCGCGACCTTCTTCCGGAAGCGGGACATCAAAGTCATCCTGGGATTTTTGCTTCTTTTCCGGCTGGCGGAGGCCCAGTTGCTGAAGCTGGTGGCACCCTTCCTTCTCGACGGGCGCAATGTCGGCGGCTTGGGGCTGACCACGCGGCAAGTTGGCCTTCTTTACGGCACCATCGGCATCATCGCGCTGCTGCTCGGGGGCCTCGCGGGTGGTTACACCATCTCCCGCTTCGGGCTCAAGCGCATGTTGTGGCCGATGCTCATCAGCATGCACCTGCCCATTGCCGTCTTTGTCGTTTTGGCCGTGATGCAGCCGTCAAACCTCGCCATCATCGGCGGCGCGCTGACGATTGAGCAGTTCGGCTATGGCTTCGGGTTCACTGCGTACATGGTCTACATGATGATGGTCTCCGCTGGTGAGCATCGGACGACCCATTATGCCATCTGCACGGGTTTTATGGCGCTGGGCATGATGCTGCCCGGCATGCCGGCGGGCTGGATTCAGGACCATCTCGGCTATGTGAGATTCTTCATCTGGGTCTGCATCGCAACGATCCCGTCGTTCGTAGCCACCGCCCTGATCAAGGTCGAGCCAACCTACGGGCGGAAAACGCAGCCACTCGCACGCGAAAGCCCGCCCTTGCCGTAATGGGGAAGTGCTTTGGGCACAAGGGCGCCGGGTTTTCGTCCGGCGCCGTCTGTCTTTGTCTTGCTGAATTGGTAGATAAAGGGGTATGCATGATCAACACCCGCCGCCTCCGGGGATGGCCACGGCAGACGGGGGTGCCGCCTGAAACCATCATGTATCAAGTGACTTTTTCCGAGCAGAGCATGCGCGAGCTGAACAAACTGGACAAGCTTGTGCAGCTCGCCGTCATCGAGCCCATCAGCCGGCTGACCCCGGGGGATCTCGCTCATCCGCGCGAGCCACTCGGTCGATTTTCCCGCGGCGGAAAGGTGTTCTATCGGCTGCGGGCGGGCGACTTCCGCTTCTACTTCACGGTCCGCAGCGAGACCTTGCATACGCACTACATCCTGCACAAGGCCTCCCTGGAAGATTTCCTCTTTCGAACGAAACTGCCTGTGTCGGAGCAGCAGCTGTTCGAGCAACACTCAAAATTCTGGAAGTATCTGGAGAGTCTGACCACGACCAAGAAGTAACACGTGGGGCGGCTTCGTGCGCTTAACCCCGTCGCCGTCTTGCTTTTCTACGCCATGCCCGACCTCGAATCACGGGAGAATCCCTACAACGTCACGCAGGCCAGCCGGATTTACTTCCTGCCGAATCTGATGACGGCCGGAAACCTGTTTTGCGGCTTTGTCTCCGTCATCAAATGCATCCAGGCCCGGCTGGAGACAATGGCGCCAGGCACCTATGCGCATACTTCCGCCGAACTCTATACCCAGGCGGTGTGGTTCATTCTGGTCGCGGTGATCTTCGATTCCCTTGACGGCCGGCTGGCGCGGTTGGGTGGCCGCGAGTCCCTCTTCGGGGCGGAGTTCGACTCTTTGGCGGATGTGGTGTCCTTCGGCGTCGCCCCAGCCTTGATGATGTTTTTTTTGATTCTCTCACCCACCCAGGGCTACCCGGTGTTCCGGCAGATCGGCTGGTTCGTTGGCTTTGTCTACCTGCTCTGCGCCGCGGTCCGGCTGGCGCGCTTCAATGTCATCACCAATCCGTTCCTGCATAAGCCCAAGGATAGCAGCAAGGATTTCGTCGGGCTGCCGGTGCCGGCGGCGGCGGGAACGGTGGCCTCTTTGGTGCTCCTGCTGCTGCATCTCTCCGGGGATAACCGGGAAATGCACAAACTGTCGCTGGCCCTGCCGGTGCTGCTGTTGCTGATCGCCCTGCTCATGGTGAGCACGGTTCGCTACCCGAGTTTCAAACAGGTGGATTGGCAGACCAAGACCCGTTTCCGGACGTTTGTTTTGATCATCATTGTGGCGGGTTTCATCTTCTGGCTGCAGGAAATCGCCTTGGTGACGCTCTTTTTCGTCTACATTTCTTCCGGTCTGTTTCGTTTTATTCGCCGCGCCCAACTGATTGGCCGGCTCCGTCTGCAGCGAAAACAAGCCGTGAACAAACCGCCAATATCCGTTCAATAACTTCCCTGTTTGGTCCAACTCGTGAATAACCATGGGTTGTCTGGCCGCCTGTCACAATCATATCCACACCCATCCGCCTTCCTTTGCTTCGAGTGAAAAATACGTCTGCACGCCCGGTTGTTGGGCAAACTCACCGAGCATAATATGATGGAATAATTCCTTATTGAATCCCTCTCTGATTACCCTTTGTTAGTGACTCAGTGTTTCGGTCCAACCGGCCCACCCCACATGAAGTTCAAAATCAACCGCGACCATTTCAGCAACGGCTTGCAGCAGGTCCTTAACGTCGTCGGCTCCAAAGCCACGATGCCAATCCTCAGTAATGTCCTGATTGAAGCGGAAAAGGATCATATTTCCCTTACCACCACCAATCTTGATCTCGGTATTCGCTGTAAAATCAAGGCCGAGGTGAAAGAGACCGGCTCTGTTACGCTTCCGGTCAAACGTCTGGCGACCATTGTCCGTGAGTTGCCTAACGTCGATGTTGCCCTCGACTCTACACCCAACCACCAGGTGAAGCTCACCTCCGGGGGTTCGCAATTCCGCATCATGGGCATCGGCAAGGAGGAGTTTCCACCGCTGCCGGAGTTCAGCGATGACAAGTCGTTTTCCCTCGAGCAAGCCGAGCTGGTCAACATGCTCAAGTGCGTCGCCTACGCCCAGTCCGCCGATGAAACCCGCTACATCCTCAACGGGGTTTATTTCAACTTCCGCGATGGAAAACTTTCACTGGTGGCCACCGACGGTCGTCGCCTCGCGTTGATCAGCAAGGAGCTCGAGTTTCCCGCGGCCAGCGCCGGCAGCATCATCCTGCCCGCGCGAACCGTGGGGGAACTGCTGCGGCTGCTCGACAAGGGCGCCAAGGTCAAGATCTCGTTCAACGAACGCCGCGCGTCGTTCCAGATCGCCACGGAAAAGGACACCAGCGGACTGGTCGAGAACATCTACCTCTTCTCCAAGGTGGTGGAGGGCAACTATCCCAACTACCAGCAGGTCATCCCCAAGGAAACCCATCAACGCATCAAGTTGGAGCGAGAACTCTTCCAGCAATGCGTTCATCGCGCCGCGCTCGTGTGCAGTGAGAAATCCAACTCGGTCAAGATCAAGCTCACCAGCAATCTGCTGGAAATCACGGCCGCGAGCCCCGACTTCGGTGAATCACACGAGTCAATGGCTATCCCCTACAGCGGGCCGGATCTGCAGGTGGCGTTCAACCCGCAGTTCGTCTTGGATCCGTTGCGGGCGCTGACCAAGGACGAGGTCTTCTTTGAGCTGAAGGACGAGGTCAGCCCGGGTGTTTTCAAGACGCTGGAAAGCTTCATCTGCGTCATCATGCCGGTGCGGCTGAGTTAACGGCCGGCGGGCGCAACCAGCCAGGGCGCCGGGAGTTCTCGACCCCGCGCGATCTCATCTTTTTTCACCCACCGTGGAATTCGATCCTGTTTATCTATTGCTGGCGGCCGCCATCCTCTCGCTGGTGCTTTTTTCGCTCAACCAGCGCCTGGCATCACCCGTGATCGCCATCTTCGTGCGCTGGCTGCGCTGGCTGTTGTTCGCCTTTGGCGGCGCATTTTTGACGATCGAATGGGGCTGGAGCACCCGGCCGTTCTGGGTGCTGACTGCGGCCCTGTTTCTCCTCTGGTTTCTCCTGGAGACGGGTTACAACTGGATCGCCATTTCCGCGCTCAGCCAGAGTCCGCTGCCGCTTTTCCCCCGGTACGCGGTCAACACCAGCGGTGAGGAGTGGCCCACTCACCCCCGGCTGCTCAAGGTCCGGGAATGGCTGCGGGCCAACAAATGCACCCAGGTGCAGGCGCTGAAGGCCGAAATCGGGGGCGGTATCTACCTCCGGCTTTCCATCTATCAGGACCAGGAGGCGCGAACTCGCATCCAGGTAACCTTCGTGCCGCAGGCCAACGGGGCCATCTCTGTGTGTTACACCCTCATTTCGTGCACGAACGACGGGCTGCGCTATGTCACCGACAACCTCTATCTGCCGTTCGGCGGTTTCTATCCCGAAAACTGGATGGTGGAAAGAAACCCCTGGAGCCGCAGTCTGCCCCGGCTGTTGATGCGACACCAGCGGCGCCTGGCCACCGCCGGCGAAAACCCCGAGCCGTGGATGGAGGAACCGGTGGAGGACCTTAACCAGCAGCAGTTCGAGCTGGAGCGCCTCAACACCGAACTCGGTTTTCTCCTGCCGCACGACCAGCGCGAGGAATACGGCAAGATAACCCACGAAGGCCGTTTCCGCGTTTGGCGCGAGGTCTGGATGCTCGACTACTTCGGGCGGGCGAAGCGGTATCAATGAAGGGCGCGGCCGGGGCGCCACTCCGGGAAACGTTCCTCAGCCGCCGATATAACTCATCTCGATTTTCCGGCGTGTTTCATGGCGCGCGAGCAGCTCCGCGCGCTCGTCGGAGTAGCGGTCAAGCCGGCCGCTCCAGACGCGGTTGAGGTAGGAAAAAAGTTCCTCGTCGCTAGCGCCGGAGCGCAGCGCGCCCAGCAAATTCCAACCGGTCGAGGCGAACAGGCATGTGTAGAGTTTTCCATCAGCCGAAAGCCGGGCGCGATGGCAGTCGCGACAGAAGGGCTCGGTGACGCTGCTGATCAGGCCGATCTCCCCCCGGCCATCCCGATAACGGTAGCGCGCGGCGACCTCCCCCCGATAGGCGGGGCTGCAGGGTTCAAGCGGCCACAGGGCGGCGAGGCGCGCCACGATCTCCCGCGCCGGCACGACCAGATCGCGGCACCAGCCGTTGTAATTGCCCACGTCCATGAACTCAATGAAGCGCAGCGTGAAACCGTTGGCGCGCGCCCACGCGGCCATCTCGGGGATGTCCCCGTCGTTCACGCCGCGCTGGACCACCATGTTGATCTTAACCGGGAGACCCAACGTGGCGGCGGCCGTGATGCCCTGCAGCACGCGCGCAACCTTCAGGTTCCGACCGCCACCGCTCATGCGGGCGAAGGTTTCGGGATGAAGACTGTCGAGACTGACGTTCAGGCGGTCAAGGCCGGCAGCCCGCAGGGCCGGGGCGGCGCGAGCCAACAGCCAGCCGTTGGTTGTCAGCGCCACATCGGGCACCCCCAGCTCCTGCTTGAGCCGGCGGACAAGCTCGGGCACGTCGGGGCGCAGCAGCGGCTCGCCGCCAGTAATGCGCATTTTTTCCACGCCGGCCCGACGGAACTGCCGCAGGATGCGAAGGAGTTCGGCAAGCGACATGAACTGCGAGTGCCGCAGGAAGGCGTAGCCGGGGCCGAACACCTCCGCCGGCATGCAATAGGGACAGCGAAAGTTGCAGCGGTCGGTCACCGAGATGCGCAGATCGCGCAGGGGCCGGGCATACTGGTCGCGCAGGTCGGACATGAGAAGAAAGACGTAAACGCAAAGCTGTGGAAGCGCAAAGAAGCGAATCAAAAGCAGCCCGCAGCCGCGAAATTAATAACCGGCGCCGCCGTCCCGGGCGGCCGGTAAAAAAGACGGGACGACGACATTTCCTCTGTGACCTTTACAGCCTCCCTGTTAACGTGTCCGGCCATGCTTTCCGTCGCCGAAGCTGAAAAACAGGTGCTAGAGGCCCTCGCGCCCCTCCCGGGCGAAGATTGTCCGCTGGTGCAGGCGCATGGCCGCGTGCTGCGCCAAACTCTCGTGGCGGATCGCGAGCTGCCGCCGTTCGACCGGGTGGCGATGGATGGCTATGCGCTCCGGCATGACGCCTGGCTGGCGGGAACGCGGTGCTTCCGCGTGACAGGGGTACAGGCGGCTGGCACCCTTCCGCTCTCGCTCCCGGCCAACGACGCCTGCATTGAAGTGATGACCGGGGCGGTGCTGCCCGGCGGCACGGATACGGTCGTGCCTTATGAAGACACCACCCGGGGGCACGCGGGTATGATAGTCGCAGCCGGCGCGAACCTTGTGGCCGGCCAAGCGGTGCACCGGCGGGGATCGGATCACACTACCGGTTCCGTGGTGGTACAACCGGGCGTACGGCTTACCGGCCGGGAAATCGCCGTGGCCGCGGCCTGTGGCTACGCCCACCTCGCAGTGACTCTGCAGCCGGAGATCGCCGTGGTGGCGACCGGCGACGAACTGGTTGAAGTAAGCTCCCCCGTGGCGCCGCACCAGATCCGCCGTTCCAATGATTATGCGCTGCGGGCCGCGCTCGTGGCCGGCGGCCATCCGCGCGTGGAACGATATCACCTGCGCGACATGCGGCACGAGATTGAGCACCTGCTCTGGCACATCGTGGCCGAATATGACGTGGTGTTGATCACGGGTGGCATCTCAAAGGGGAAGTTTGATTTTCTACCACGGGTGCTCGACGAACTCGGCGTAAAGAAACTCTTTCAAGGGGTGGCGCAGCGACCGGGCAAACCATTCTGGTTCGGACTCAGCCCGCGGCGAACGCCCGTCTTCGCCCTGCCGGGTAATCCAGCCTCTTCCTACATCTGCCTGCATCGCTACGTGTTGCCGGCGCTCGCCAGGATGAGCGGCCTTGCCCCGGAGACGCCGCGATTTGCGGTACTGGCGGAGCGGGTCGTGTTGAAGCCGGAGCTGACCGGTTTCCTGCCGGTCAGAATAACCCCCGGGCCGCGCGGCGAACAGCAGGCGGCGCCCGTTCCGCTCAATACTTCGGGTGACTTCACCGGCCTCACGGGCACAGATGGATTCGTCGAGCTGCCGGCCGGACAGGAAGAGCTTGCCATCGGCACGGCGGTCCGGTTCTGGGCTTGGATTTGATAGCACCGGGCGTAAAATCCCTTTGCGCCTCCGCGGCTTTACGCAACATTAACGCGCATGTTATCTCACCGCGACGCGAAGAACCGCCCGGCGATGGTCGACGTCGGCAGCAAGCCGGTGACCAAGCGCACCGCGCACGCCATGGCGGTCGTGGCATTGCCAGCGCAGCTCGCCACCCGGTTGAAAAACGGGGACATCGCCACCCAGAAAGGGATGATTTTCCAGACGGCCGTGCTCGCCGGCGTAATGGGGGCAAAAAAAACGAGCGAAATCATACCGCTTTGCCACCCACTGCCGATCGAGGACTGCAAGATCGACATCAAACCGTCAAAAGACGGGCGCGAAGTGACCATCCACTGCCGGGTGCAGACGCACGCAAGAACCGGCGTCGAAATGGAGGCGCTCACCGGAGCGACCGTTGCCGCGCTCACACTTTACGACATGGCGAAGGCGGTTTCGCACGGCATCGTCATCAAGGAGGTGCGCCTCCTTGCGAAGACCGGTGGCAAGCAAGACTACCAGGACGCCTCATGATTTTTCCGGGAGGAGGAAACAAAAACAGACTTTTCCCGGATGGGTAAACCCGGGGCCTTGGTAACGGACAAAATCAATGAAACGCATCCAGGTGCAGTATTTCGCCGTGCTGCGCGAACAGGCGGGGTGTAGCGAAGAAAAGATCAAGACCCCGGCCGACACCCCTGCGGCGCTTTACCAGGAGTTGTGCCGGCGGCACGGATTCACCCTGCCGGCCGGGGGATTAAAGGTGGCGATCAACGATGATTTCGCGGCCTGGGACGCACCGCTAAAGGACGGCGTCAGGGTGGTTTTTATACCACCCTTTGCAGGGGGCTAGGGCATACCCATGTTTCGCATCTCATCCACGGCACTCAACCCCGACGCCCTGCGGCGAGAACTACTCGACTCCCGCGCGGGCGGCTACGTGTCATTCGAGGGCCGGGTGCGCAACCGCAATGCCGGCCGTGAGGTTTGCCTGCTCGAATATGAAGTCTATGGCGAACTCGCCGAAAAAGAAGGGGCGCGCATCATCGCCGAGGCACAGCGGAAATTTGCCATTTTTTCAGCTGCGTGTGCGCACCGCCGCGGCCGGCTGAAGATCGGAGACATTGCCGTATGGGCGGGAGTGACAGCCGAGCATCGTGGCGCAGCATTCGCCGCCTGCAGTTACATCATCGATGAGACGAAAAAACGCGTGCCCATCTGGAAGAAGGAGCACTATGCCACCGGCAGTTCGGACTGGATAAGCCAACCGGCCCCCGGAAAAACCCATAAACCTGTGGCTAAAAGAAAATCGTAAAATAAAACCGGGCTCATAATCGGCTCGTGTCCGCGCCCGGCAGCATTAACGTCACACGACATGCTTTATTTTGCTGTCAGCGCCATTGAGAAAATACGGCATCTTCCCAAGAAGAATCTGGTTAATCTTGGGCTGGCGGCCCTGCTTGTGCTGGTGGTGATCGTTCTTTTTAAAGTGGCGGCCCGGATGAACAAGTTTGTGCTGGGCATCATCATCCTGGTCACCTTGATGGTGTTGATGCTCACCTGGGTTCACGAGCGCAACGAGCCCAAGTTTCTCAGTCCCATCATCGATGCGATCGCCCCCTACGTGCCCAATCCCCGGTGGGGAAAATGAGCGGCGGGATGCGGGACTAGTTTGGGCTGAGTGACGCCAGCAACGCGGGGAAAATGATTGGTCTTTGCCGGGAAAACGGAACAAAATTTTTGCGCATGCCAAAATTTCATTCAGACATCGGACTCATCGGCCTTGCGGTGATGGGGCAGAATCTGGCGCTCAACATTGCCGACCACGGTTTTCAGGTCTCGGTTTACAATCGCACGACCGAGAAAACAGCCAAGTTTCTGGCGGGAAACCCCGCCACCCCGGGTGGCCTTGTCGGCGCCACGACCCTTCAGGAATTTGTCCGGTCCCTCACCAGACCGCGCCGGATCATCCTCCTTGTCCAGGCGGGGGGACCCACCGATGCCGTCATCGATGGGCTCATTCCGCTTCTTGAGCAGGGGGATATTATCATCGATGGCGGTAACGCCAAATGGACCGACACCATTCGCCGCGAAAAGGCGCTCCGCGAAAAAGGGCTCCGCTTCATCGGCTCCGGTGTTTCCGGAGGGGAAACCGGGGCGCGGTTCGGACCCGCGCTCATGCCCGGGGGTGACCCAGCCGCCTACAAGGAATTGGAGCCGATCTGGAATGCCATTGCCGCCAAGGTCGACGCCAAGACCGGCCGCCCTATCCCCGGAGCCGCGCCCGGCATACCCGTTTCCGGAGGCGTGCCTTGCGCCACGTACATCGGTCCTGACGGCGCTGGCCACTACGTAAAGATGATTCACAACGGCATTGAGTACGGGGATATGCAGATGATCTGCGAAGCGTACTATCTCATCCGGAGCCTGCTCGGCTTGAAGGCCGAAGAAATTGGGGCCGTCTTCGCCGAATGGAATAAAGGCGTGCTCGATTCCTATCTCATCGAGATAACTGCCGACATTCTTCAGCAGAAAGATCCTGTCACAAAATCCAAGGCGCTGGTCGACGTCATCCTCGACACCGCCGGCCAGAAGGGCACCGGTAAATGGACCAGCGTCAACGCCCTCGACATGGGTGTGCCTGCCCCCACGGTCGCCGAGGCGGTTTTCGCCCGCTGCCTGTCTGCCCTCAAGGAGGAACGGGTCGCGGCGGCCAAGATACTCAAGGGTCCCGCCAAGAAAAAATACCGCGGCGCCCGGACGGCATTGATCCAAGCCATCCACGATGCCCTTTATTGCTCGAAGATTTGCTCCTACGCGCAGGGTTTTCAACTCATGCGCGAGGCGCAGAAGGAATATAATTGGACGTTGAATTTCGGCGCCATCGCCCAGATCTGGCGGGGTGGTTGCATCATTCGTGCCGGTTTTTTGCAGAAAATTACCGAGGCCTACGGCCGCAATCCCCGCCTGGCAAACCTGCTCCTCGATCCATACTTCAACAAAACCGTGAAGGGGGCGCAGGAAAACTGGCGGAAAGTCGTGGCTTTGGCCGCCCAACACGGAGTGGCAGCGCCGACCTTCGGTTCAGCCCTTGCCTACTATGACGGCTATCGTACCGCTCGCCTGCCGGCCAATCTGCTGCAGGCGCAACGCGATTATTTTGGCGCCCACACCTACGAGCGGGTTGATCAACCCCGCGGTAAGTTCTTCCATTTGGACTGGCCGGAACCCGCGCGACCACAGATTCAGGCCTGATTAAAACATCCGGCCCGGCCCGGAACGCTGAGCGATTTGTTTGACCACGAACTTGCTTTCGCTAGTTTAATCCAAAAGCAATAGAAAATAGGATTACATATATAAGCGATATCCTAATAATTAAATAAATAGGATAAAACGCCGTGAAATGAAGCTGCCTCCGATAATTACCGATATTATTCCCCAACAATGGGCTCTGGTACTGGAGGCTTATGAAAAATTAGTACCCGGAGATTGCTACCTGCATTGGGATGAGTTGAAGATGCAACCGCAGCCGGGGGGAATCAGTCATGAAGTTTGGTGGGCCGCCTTGAAACTGGCACGTTCTTCACGGCTCCACTTCATCCCCTTTCGCGACCGCCGGAACCAGCCGTTTAATTTTAACATACCGGATGGACTGGTTGAACTTCTGCATCAACTGGATCATGGCCGGAACGAAAGGGACATCGGTCCCGAGGATTTAAACCGGTTCATTGCAAGCGCGCTTTTCGAGGAAGCCATCGCGTCTGCCCGGCTGGCCGGAGCGACGACGCATTATGCCGTGGCAAAGGAAATGCTGCGCACCGGCCGGCCGCCGGGTGAAAGAAGCGAACAGATGATAGTTAACCTGCAGCTGGCACTGGAGCGGGTCCGCGGGTTGCAGGACCGCGAACTCAGCCCGGAAATTGTCTTGGAACTGCATCGGTGCATCACCGAAGGAACGTTGGATGAACCAGGCGCGGCCGGACGTCTCCGGCGCGACGGGGAAGAATCGCTGCTGGTCGACTCCGCGGGGGCGGTGCAACACGAGCCGCCTCCGGCCGGCGAATTGCCGCTGCGGATGGAACAGATGTGTACCTTTGCCAATGGCCGGACGCCGAAAATTTTCATTCATCCGGTCATCCGGGCGGTCATCCTGCACTTCTGGCTGGCCCATGATCGTCCGTTTCTCGACGGCAACGGGCGCACCGCGCGCACCCTGTTTCGCTGGGCGATGCTGCGCCAAGCTTATCCGCTCTTTGAGCTCCTCTCAATCTCCCCCGTTCTGCTGCAGGCACCTGCGGGCTACGCGCGAGCCTTTCTACAGACGGAGACTGACGACAATGACCTCACATATTTTATCCTTCATCAGGCAATGGCCATCCGCACGGCGGTGGGGGCCCTGCACGGTCGGGCCGTGCGAAAAACAGACGAAGTGCGGGAGGCGAAGGAAAAACTGCGGGGCTTTGCGGAGCTCAACCCGCGGCAGCAGGCCCTGATCGCGCACGCGCTTCGCAAACCCGACACGCGGTATGTAATTGCCGGTCACCAGCGAAGCCAAGGCGTCACCCATCAAACGGCGCGCGACGATCTTTTCGATCTGAGCCGGCGGGAACTCCTGGCGGTGGACAGGGAGGGGCGGCGCTACATTTTCCAGGTCCCCGCGGACCTGACCCGGAGGCTTCAGTCCACCGCCGGGCACCGCCGCACCAAACCGCCAGCCCAAGGCGACGAGCTGCCAACCGCCCTGCTCTAGCGCAGGCGATCAGGCGGCAGACCGCGGTGACCCGATCAACGCCCCGGGGCGTTGCTTGCCTGCTATTGAAAGGGCAGGCGCGAGTCGGCTGTGGCCACCGCCAGACGCAACCGGGAGACGCGGCATTTTTCGGCCCGCCAGATGCTCTCGAGCCGGATATAATCCTCCTCCTTTGTGCCGGTCACGATGCAATAGTCCTGCTGCGTCCATTGCTCCACTTCATAAAGCGCGGTCCTCATGCGCCGCTCGATTTGCTCCTTCGAGTCCTGCCCGCGCGTGAGCAGGCGGTCATAAATGGTCTCCATGTCCGGCGGCATGATGAAAACCGCCACGAGCCGGCCGCGCATGGTCGAGTGGCCCTCGAAGGCCTGGCGGTAGGCGCGTGCCCCCTGCACGTCGACATTGACCACGAGGTCGACATTACGGTCGAGTTTGTTGAAGACGGCGCTTTTCTTCGTGCCATAGCGCGAGGTGTGCACCTGCGCCCATTCAAGGAATTCATCATTGGCCAGCGCCTCATCGAATTCGGCGTTGCTCAAAAAATAATAATCGACGCCGTGCTGTTCGTCTTCGCGCTTGGCCCGCGTGGTACAGGTGACGATGCGCTCGACCTCCCGATGCGCGGCGACCAGCCGCCGGCACAGCGTTGTCTTGCCGGTGCCGGTGGGGCCGGCGATTAACATTAACAGGCCGTTGACTTCCTTCGGCGGCGGGGTCATGGGCGCGGGGGTTAGTAGGTGAACGCCACGATGTTGAGTAAAATTCCGTAGACGAGCAATCCCGCACCGAGCGCACGCCCCCGCCCTGGGGTGGCGAACAGCCACTGGAAAAAATCGCGCAACCGATAGGGCGCGGCGGCGAGGTAGAGGGCGGCGACGATGGCCGCAAAGACCATGGTTACCAGAAGCAACCGTTGCGGATGGTCGTACTCCATAAAGGCGGCATCAAGCAGCGGCGTGGCGACAAGCAGCGTGAGAATACTGAGCCCGCGCACGGCGAGGAAGTCGGGCACGTACTTGAGCGACAGCACGCCCAGCGCGGCAAAGCCGATCACCCAGGGCACATTCGAGCTGCCAATGATGCGGTCGGCGTCGCCCATGTTGGCCACACGGAACAGAAACCACAGCACGCCGCCGCCGAAAAACACCAGTGTGCCGGCCGGCGAACGCGGCAGGGCCTTGAGCGTGGAGATCACCACCGGGCTGTTGAGCAACAGCAGGACGCCGAGCCCGGTGAGAAAAAATCCAGGGAGGAGCGTGGCGAGAAAAAGGGACATGCGATGCTTGGCTTCAACTAAGGGGAAACCCGGCGGGGGCGACGGGAAAACATATTTCGGGACGGAGGCCGGAGGGTCAAGGCTCCACCCCGGCCAGCGCCGGCTCGCCATAGAGCGCGCTCGTGGTAGCGCGCGTGATGTGCACAGGCACCAGTTTGCCAATGAGGCGCTCGGTGGCCTCAAAATGCACCGTGCGGTTGCCGCGCGTGCGGCCCATGTAGCGCAAGCCCTTTTTGTCGGGGCCTTCCACGAGCACCTCTTGCACCGTGCCGACGAGCGACTGGTTCCGGCGGCGGGAATTTTTCTCGAGAAGGCGCAGGAGAATCTGGTTGCGCTCCTCCTTCACCGCGTCGGGCACCTGGCCGGGCATCGTGGCCGCGGGCGTCCCGCTGCGGATCGAGTACTTGAAGATGTAAGCCATGTCGTAGTTCACGGCCTCGAACAGCTCCAGAGTCTGCGCGAAGTCCGCCTCGGTCTCGCCGGGAAAACCCACGATGACATCGGTTGAGAAATACATGTCGGGTCGCGCGCGGCGCAGGGCATCAACGATCTGCAGGTAGCTCTCCCGCGTATAGGGCCGGTTCATCGCGCGCAGGAGGCGGTCGCTGCCTGACTGGAGCGGCAGGTGGACGCATTCGCACAGTTTGGGCAACCGGCCGTAGGCCGCGACGAGATCCTGCTTGAAGCCCCGCGGATGAGGCGAGGTGAAACGCAGGCGCGCAAGACCATCGATTTCGTGGAGGCGTTCAAGCAGCTGCACGAAAGGAGTCGCGCCGCCAGCGTGCGCATTCTGCCGTCCAGCAGAACGCCGGCCGTAGCTGGTGACGATCTGGCCGAGCAGGGTGATCTCCCTCACGCCACGCTCCGCCAGCGCGCGGCATTCCACCATGATGTCGTCCATCGGACGCGAGCGCTCGTCGCCGCGCGTCTTCGGCACGATGCAGAAGGTGCAATCCATGTTGCAGCCCTGCTGGATGGAGACGAAGGCGGTGACCTGCCGCTCGTCCAGCACATGGTCGCGGATGGTGTTCTGCGAGCCGGCCTCCTCGGCAATGTCGATGATCGTGTCGCCCACAGGCATGCCGGCCGCGCGGGCGGCGCGGAGGTTGTCCAGATAGCCAGGCACCTGGTGAAACTTCTGGGTGCCGACGATGAGGTCGACGTCGGGCAGCAGGTCGAGCAGCGCGGCGCCGCGGTTCTGCGCCATGCACCCGAGGATACCGAGGATGAATTGCGGCCGGCGTTTCTTGCGCGCGGCCATGTAACCCGCCTTGCCGATCGCCTTTTGCTCGGCGAGGTCGCGGATGCTGCAGGTGTTGAGCAGCATGATGTCGCAATCGTCCTCGTGCTGGACCAGGCGATATCCGCGGGCGCGCAGCATCGCGGCGACGGCCTCGCTGTCGCGCTCGTTCATCTGGCACCCGTAGGTTTTGATATAGACGCGGTTCAACGTTCGGAGGGGTTCTAGCTAGCTACTACCACGGACGGGTCAACGCGGATTCCCCTTAATCAGGCCGCGCGCGTCCGGCGGAGTGCAGATCGAGCACCCGCCGGGATAAACCGGCAAAGGAGCCCTGTTGGGCGCGGCATGATTGATCACGGCAGGAAATAAACAGGATGGCGGTGGCCGGATTGCATTATTCCGGGAAGCGGTTAAAGAGAAGACCATCCATCCATGACAACCATTTCCATTGATACACTGCTCACGCAGCTCAAGTGGCGCTATGCCACAAAGAAGTTCGACCCGACACGGAAGATTTCTGCCGCCACATGGGTGTCGCTCGAGCAGACGCTTGTGCTCTCGCCTTCCTCCTACGGGCTGCAGCCCTACCGTTTCATCGTCGTCATCGACCCGAAGCTCCGGGAGGCGCTCAAACTGCTCGCGTGGGGCAAGCCGCAGGTGACCGATGCCTCGCATTTCGTCGTCTTTGCACGGAAGACCACCATATCCGGGGAGGACGTGACGAAATTCATCAATTTGACGACCGATTCCCGCGGCATGCCGCGGGGTTCGCTCCAGGGCTATTACGACATGATCATCGGGGACCTCGTCAAGGGACCGCGCAGCGCCTGGGTTGATGAATGGACCGCGCGCCAGACCTACATTGCCCTCGGCAACCTGCTGACGGCCGCCGCGCTGCTCGGCATCGACGCCTGCCCGATGGAGGGTTTGGATCCTGCCAAGTATGACGAGGTGCTCGGTCTGCCCGCCAAGGGATACTCCACGGTGTGTGTCTGTGCGCTCGGTTACCGCGCCGCAGACGACAAGTATGCGACCGCGAAGAAAGTGCGTTATCCAGCGGAAGAACTCATCGAACACCGCTAAGGGATTTCCTCCGGGCGACGCACCGCAAGGGTAAGCGCAAATTTTGCTTCGCGTGCGAGGCCGGGGTGCTTTTCCCTGTAATCCATGGGATTGCTTGACCGGTTTATTTCCAAAAAATCCGCCCGCCCGCCATCCACGGACAAGCCGTCGGCAGCAGCACCGCCAGTGCCCGTAATGGAGCCCGCCGGGATCCAGTCCCCACGTCTCGCACCACAGATTGAAACATCCGCCGCGGGCGGGGCCGGTGTCCTCGCCCGCCTTCAGCAGGCGCGCGAGGCCCTCGAGCTCAAAAACCGTGCCGGCGCCATGGCCCTCTATGAGGAGGTGCTCGCTACATCCGGGGACCGGCCGGACGTGCTTGTGACCATTTCCGGTGATCTCGGCGTGTCCGGCTGTACACGGGAAATAATCGAGCTCATCGCACCGCACTACGACGCGCAACGGCACGGTCCCGCGACCGGCATCAACCTGCTTCAAGCCTATCTGGCCGTCCGGGATCTGCAGTCCGCGCAGCACGTGCTCGACCTGCTCTTCGCACTCAACCGGCCCGAACTTGAGGAGCGGCTGTTCGGATTCTCCAATGTCATCGCCGACATGATGCTGCTGGAGGCCGGGGGGGAGATGGTCCCAACCACGTCGCCCGATGCCCCGGCGGGCACTGAGCTGGTGAGGATCGACCTGGTAAGCATCAGCAAGCCCATCTGGTTTTATGGTCTTGAAGACATCCCGGGTCTGCTGCCACCCAAGGAGGGCAAGCGTCGCCGCGTCGCCTTCGGCCAGCTGGCCCTGCTTGGGTTGGAGCCCTCTGCCAGGAGCATGAAGCAGCCCGAGGATGAACTGGGCCGGCTATCCCGCGGGATTCCGTTGTGGCTTTCGGAGGCGCTTTTTTTCAGCGCCGGCTACGCCTCCGTCGCCGCGGTGGCCACCATGCGGCGGGAGCACTACTGGCTGTTCGCCGCCGAGTGGGCGCCGGAACATATCCGTCAGCTGGTCGACACGACCGAGGGCGGCCTTGATTATGTGTTCACGGGCGCCCTGCGGCAGGAGCACGCCGACTACGAACTCGTGCTGCGCCTCTGGGAGGTGAAAAAGTTTCGTGAGCGCAAGGCGTTCACCGTGCGATGGACGCCGGCGACCGCCGACCAGACGCTGGCGCAGTTTGGTGCGCAACTGCGCGCCTTCATGGAGGTCACGCCCCACCCCGCTGGGCAGGGCCTTGTCTACGCGCCGCCCGCGAAGCTGCGCGACTACATCGAGGCGCTCGGCGCAGGGCTCACTCTTTTCTTTGGCGAGAAACAGGTCCTGCCCCAGGCGCAGCTCGTGCTGCCGGCCGCCTTGGCGGCCCGCTTGAGCGTGGCGGCGGCGGAATCGGAGTTTGCCTCCCTGCTGCTGCTCGGCCTCCTGGCCCGCGCCCGGCGCCTCGGTCTCGCGGGGGCACCCTCACTGCTGGCGCTCGCCGGCACGCCGGCGGTGGCGCAGGCAAAACAGGGGTTGGGATTGTAAGCGACCAACCAAACACGTCTTCATGTCCCGTCTGCCCACATCCGATCTTCGCATTCGTGCCGCCCGCCCGCTGCTTTTTCCTGCGACTCTGGCCGCGGAGCTGCCGCTGGACGATGCCGGGGCGGATTTCGTGGCACAGAGCCGGCACATCGTGGAGGAAATCATCTTGGGACGCGACGACCGGCTGCTGGCGGTGGTCGGGCCATGCTCGATCCACGATCCGACAGCGGCGGGCGAATACGCGGCGCGCCTGCATGGGCTGGCCGCGCGTCATGCCGCCGAGCTGTTCGTGGTCATGCGGGTCTACTTCGAAAAGCCGCGCACCATCGTCGGCTGGAAGGGACTCATCAACGATCCCGATCTCGACGGCAGCTTCCAGATCAACAAGGGATTGCGACTCGCGCGAAAACTGATGATCGATCTCGCGGCGCTGCGCCTGCCGGTCGCCACCGAGTTTCTCGACACGACGCTCGGGCAGTACTACGCGGACCTCGTCACTTGGGGTGGCATTGGGGCGCGCACGGTCGAGAGTCAGGTGCACCGCGAGCTCGCCTCGGGCCTTTCCATGCCGGTCGGATTCAAAAACCGTACCGACGGCGATGTGCAGGTGGCGGTCGACGCCCTCTGCACGGCACGACATCCACACTGGTTTCCCTCGCTCACCAAGGAAGGCGCGCCGGCCGTGCTGGGCACCGCGGGCAACGATCGCTGCCATCTCGTCCTGCGCGGCGGCACCCGCGGGGTTAATTACGCCGCGGAGCACGTGCATGCCGCCGGAGAGCTGCTTCGCGCGGCCGGCCTGCCGCCCTTTCTCATGGTCGATTGCAGCCACGCCAACAGCGGCAAGGATGCCGAGCGCCAGCCGGCCGTGGCCGCCGAACTTGCGGCGCAGATTGCCTCCGGCGAAAACACCATCTGCGGCGTGATGCTCGAGAGCAATCTGCTGGGTGGGACGCAGGACTATCACGCCCGGCCACTCGTCTACGGGCAGAGCATCACGGATCCCTGCCTCTCGTTCGAGAAGACCATTCCCGTGCTTGCGAAACTGGCCGGAGCGGTGCGGGCGCGGCGGGCGCGGAAATGACCACGGCGGCGGAAATCGTCGCGCACCTGCGCCTGCGACGCAGTCCGCGAGACATCGAGGGCCAGCGGCGCTACGGGATTGAAACCCGGGGTGAACACCTCGGCATACGCGCGCCGGTGTTGCGCGACATCGCCCGCCGGCACCGGCGAGACCACGCCCTGGCCCTGGAGTTATGGATAACCGCCGTGCACGAAGCGCGGATCATCGCCACGCTCATCGATGATCCCCGCCAAGTCACCCGCCGGCAGATGGAGCGTTGGATCCGCGATTGCGACAATTGGGCTGTCACCGACGCCTGTTGCTGCGTGCTCTTTGATCGCACGCCGGTTGCCATCGAAAAAGCGCGCCGGTGGACCACGCGCAAGGCCGAGTACGTGAAGCGGGGTGGCTTCGTGCTCATGGCGGGTCTGGCGGTGCATCGAAAAGAGCTGTCCGATGAGGTGTTTCTCGAATTCCTTCCAGTCATCCGGCGGGAAGCGACCGATGAACGCAACTTCGTGAAGAAGGCGGTCAACTGGGCGCTCCGGCAAATCGGCAAGCGCAATCCGCGCCTGCGCCGGGCCGCCATTGCGACCGCCAAGGACATCCGGAAACTTGATTCCCGGTCGGCTCGCTGGATCGCCGCGGACGCGTTGCGGGAGCTGGAAAACAGGTAGGGCCAGAACGCAGGGCGGACCAAAGACCGATCGCGGTGGCCCCAGCGGGGGCAGCCCTACCTGGCCGTCGCCAGCTGGCCGCAGCCGGCGGCGATGTCAATACCCCGGCGCTGGCGCACCGTGCTAGGCAAGCCATAGCCGGTAAGAATCTCCTGAAAGCGGCGTGCGGTGCCGTGGTCGGTGGGCGCGCCGTCATAGTTCCTCGTCGGGTTAAGCGGAATGAGATTCACCTGCGCCTGGAGGCCGCGCAACAACCGGCCGACAGCGTGGGCCTGCTCAGTCGTGTCATTCCGGCCGGCGATGAGGGTCCATTCAAAGAAGATGCGGCGCTGCTGTTTGCCGACGTAGTAGCGGCAGGCGTCCATGAGCGCGTCGAGCGGCCAGCGCTGTGCCACCGGCACGAGGGCAGCGCGTTCCGCCTGCGTGGCGGCGTGCAGGCTGACGGCGAGCTGGATGGGACGGGCCTCATCAGCCAGGCGCACGATGCCGGGAATCACCCCCACGGTGCTCAGCGTGATGTGTTTTGCACCGATGGCCGGGCCGTTCTGGTCACGCAGAATATCCACGGCCCGCATGACGGCCTCATAATTGTGCAGCGGCTCTCCCATGCCCATCAGCACGATGTTGCGCAACCGCTCGTGTCGGGCAGGCGGAGAGGTACGGACGCTTTTTGCCTGCGGCGCATCACGGTCGCTTTTGCGCAGCACCCCGTCGATGTGCATCACCTGCGCGACGATCTCTCCGGGGGTGAGGTGGCGGGCGAAGCCCATCTGCCCCGTGGCGCAAAACACGCAGCCCATCGCACAGCCGGCCTGGCTGCTGATACAGGCGGTGACGCGCCCCGTGAAGCGCATCAGCACGGTCTCGATCCGGCGGCCGTCGCCCAGCGCCAGCAGGTATTTGCGCGTGAAACCGTCGGTGCTATGCGCCTCGGCTGTGACTGGCGGCAACGCGAGCGAAATCTCCGCCTCAAGCCGCCCACACAACCGCGCCGGCACCTCCGGCATGTCTGCCCAGCGCCTGACGCCGTCGTTGTAAACATAGCTCCACAGCCGCGCCGCGTGCACCGGGCTGAAATTCCACGATGCGACGAGGGCGGAGAGTTCATCGCGGGTGAAATCGTGAAAACTGCGGAGCGGAACGACCATGGTCGGACCCGGGAAGCGTGCGATGAAAGCCCGCCGCTTCAAGCGCCGAGGTGGACGTACCAAAGGGCAGCCAAAGGCGGGAGACTTTGGATTCTCCGGCTGCCATCATTTCCAAAACCCCACGAGTTTGGCTGTAGGGCCGGACCGGAGCGGTCTCATTCGTCCTGCTTGCTCTCGTAGATGTGCACGCCGCGGGCGTGATCAGCCCACGTCGGCAGGCCTTCATGGCGGCCGGCGTGCGTGGCGATGATTTCCCGGCGGGCCTCGGCTTCCCTGACGCGGCGCATGATGCCATTGAGACCGGCATAAGCGACCGCTTCGGGCGTGACGTGCAACTCATGCGCGAGCCGTGCAATCGGCGCAAATTCCTCGGGGTCGAGGCGGAGTTTGATGGTTGGATGCATGGTGCCTCTGAAGTTATGGGAACGGCGGAAGATGCCGTCCAGGGTTGGGGTTGCTAATATGGGTTCAAACGACGGGCGGCCCGGCAGAATGATCCGGTGCCGGGGGCGGGGCCGACTTGGGATCCGCGTCCGGCCCGCCCTGCTGCAGACGCTCGAGTTCGAGTGGATGGTCATCCAGCATCTCGCGTTCGGACACCCGGCCGGTGAGCCAGGCCAGGTTCATCGGGTAAATATCGGGATTGAAGATTACAAAATAGAAGTGCCAGACGAGAATCGCCAGCGTGGCGAGGATCGCCTCGTAGAAATGAACCGTGCGGGAGATGTCAAAGCCGAGCTTGGTGAAGAGCCCGATCGAGGTGTTTTCAAACCAGAGGATCACGCCGGTGGCGCCCATGAGCACGGTGCCCCAGATCAGGGCCCAGTATTCGGTTTTCTCAATGTAACTAAAGCGGCCGAACCTCGGTTTTTCCGGCGCAAAACCCAGGTTGTAGCGCAGCACCTTCCACGGATCCGTGAGATCGCGCCAGGCCGGGAGCAGGTCGCGGAACAGGCGCCGTCCGTCCAGCGTAAATATGAGGTAGCCCGCATGCCACAGGCCCGCCGCGATCAACACCACGCCGGCCAGTCGGTGGATGAGGCTCCGTGCGACGAATGCACGGCTGCTAACGTCGCGGATGGCCACAACCCACCACGCCTCCGGGTAGTGCAGCATGAAGCCGGTGATGACGAGCAGGATGAAGCTGATCGCCAGCACGGCGTGCTGCAGGCGCTCGTGCACTGTCATGCGCAGGTAGAGACGGTGCGCCACCGGCGCCTCCGGGATTTTGCCCTTCTGCAGGGCGAGCTTGCGCAGGAACTTGCGGGCAAAGTCGGTCAGGTTGTGCACCGTCATGCCGCCAATGACCACAAAGATCAGAATGACGTAGAGGTTTGCGATCCAGTAGAGGATCGGGCTCTCGACGCGTTGCTCGGGGCTCACATGCACCCGGCCGATGGTGAAGCGCTGGTTGGCGCCGGGGTGGCACTGGCCGCAGGTGGCGGCGAGATTGCCCTTGTAGATGGTGGAGGTCGGGTCGAGGTGCGACTTGATGGCGTGCGAGCTGTGGCAACTCGCACAGTTGACGACCTCGACCGCGCCGCCGCGCACAGCCAGGCCGTGATAACTGTCGGAGAACGTCTGGAAGGAGTCGGCGGCGAGGCCGTATTTCTTGGTCAGGCGGACGGACGCGTGACAGGAGGCGCACACCTGCTGGGCGACGTTGCGCGCGTACACGGGTGAAGCGGGATTGGTGTGCGCGAGGATCTCGTGCTCGCCATGACAGTCGGTGCAGATGGGTGAGTCGAGATTGCCCCTGCGCAGGGCGACGGCGTGCACACTGACGTTGTATTCCGCAGTCTGGGTCTGGTGGCACTTCGCGCAGGTATCGGGCAGGCGGGATTTGTTCACGCGCGAACCGGCGACCATCGCCTGGTTCATCTCATGGCTGCCATGGCAGTCGACGCAGTTGGCGGCCTCCACGACGCCGCGGCCCAACGCCGCGCCGTGCACACTGTGTTCAAACGAGGCGACAAACTTCGTGCCAAGCAGGGTCTGGTCGCCGACCGCCGCCTTTTTGAGATGGCAGGATTCGCAGAGCTTGATCTGTGCGAGCTTGAGTTCGATGCGCACCTTCTCCCCCGGAAGGAGGGCCACGGGCTGGCGGTGGCAGTCAAGGCAGGCCGGCGCCTCCTTCCGGCCGGCGGCCAGCGCGCGGCCGTGGGCGGAGGCGAGGAACTGACCGCGCACCGGCTGGTGGCAGCGGCCGCATGATTCCGCCTGCTGCGCAGGCGTGAAGGGAAAAGCGGCCGACTTGATGCGGGCAACCGCATGCGTGCCGTGGCAGGCGGTGCACGCGGTATCGTCGCCCTTCGGGAGCGGCGAACCCGCGAGACGCGGATGGAAGACATGCTTGCGACCCGGTTCCTCGTGGCAGGAGGCGCAGTCGACGGACTTGAGCGGGGACAGGTGTGGAATGTTCCCAGCGTCGAAACCCTCGTGACAGTCGGTGCATTCGAGCGAGTTGTGGGCGGACCCGGCGAGGACGGCTCGGTCGACAAAAAGCGCCACCACGTGGCCGGCCTTCTTCATGGTGAGCTTCGGGTCGCTGTGGCAGTCGAGACAGGCGGCGGAAGCATTGGGCGAAGGTTTCTTGGACGCTTCCGGGTCGCCGTGCAAACGCCCCGCGGCCAACAGGCACCCCGCGCCCAGCAGCAACGCATGACACCACCGGACCAGGCAAATCCGGCGCGGCAGGTTGAAGGCGGATGTTTCGGGAGCCATGCGCGATGTTTGACTCGGCCGTCATCATACCGGGGATGGTGCGGGCCGACACCGCATGCGTTGATCTATCATGGGCGTTTTTTGCCATATTGCGCGACGGGCGCACCACCGCAAAAGATGCCCATAAGGCCGGCAAAATATGCCCAGCATCCGTCAACTGATGCGGTGTCGGTTTCCATGGGGCGCGTTATGATGGCGGTAGATCCCCTTTTCCCTCATGGCGCTAGGCCTGCCCCCTTCCCTCCTGTCGCATCGGATCCGTGTGGTCGCAAGATGGTGCGGCGCGCTGATGCTGTGGGCCGCGGGGATGGCGTGTGCGGACGGTGCGCAGACTCCGGCGGCAGGGAAGTCCAAAGATCCTGCGCCGAATTCCAGCGCGTCGTGCCTCGAGTGCCACAGCGACCCGAAGCTCACCATGAAGAAGGCTGGCCACGTGGTGGCGCTTTTCGTGAACGAAGCCGCGTTTGCCAAGTCGGTGCACCGGACCCTCGATTGCACTGACTGTCATGAGGGTTTCGACGCCGAGAGTATTCCGCACCAGAAGCCGGTTTCCGCGGTTGATTGCGGTTCCTGCCACGAGAAGGAGGCCAAGCAGTACGGCACGAGCATCCACGGGATGAGCCACACGATGGGCTCGTCGGGGGCGGCCACCTGCGCCAGCTGTCATGGCACGCATGAGATGGCGCCGGTGAAGCAGATCGATTCGCCGGTCTTCAAGCTCAATCTCCCGCGCACCTGCGCCACCTGCCACAGCAACCAGGGGTTGACCGATGAGTATCGCATCCACAGCCCCCGTGCCGCCGCGCAGTATCTCGACAGCATCCACGGCCGCGCCCTGCTGCAAATGGGGTTGATCGTCGCGCCCTCCTGCAACGACTGCCACGGCGTGCACGACATCAAGCGCAGCGTCGACCAGGGCTCGCGCACCAACCACGTCAACATCGCCAAGACTTGCGGTCGGTGCCACGTCGGCATCGAGGAGGTCTATAACCAGAGCGTGCACGGCCAGCTGCTCGTCAAGGGCGACCGGCGCGGCCCGGCCTGCTCCGACTGCCACTCGGCGCATGAGATCGAGAAACCCGCCAGCGCACATTTCAAATCGCTCAGCGACCAGCGCTGTGGCCGCTGCCACGCGGACCGGCTCGCGCACTACCGCGAAACCTATCACGGCAAGGCCATGGCCCTTGGCCGGCCCAATGTCGCTGCTGATGTCGCCGCCTGCTACGACTGTCACGGCCACCACGACGTGTTCCCGGTGAGCGATCCGCGCTCGCACCTGTCCAAGCAGCGCATCCTCGCCACCTGCCAGCAGTGCCACCCCGGGGTCGGGCCCAAGTTCACCGCCTACCAGCCGCACGCCAACCCGCTCGACAAGGCCAACTACCCGCTGCTCAACAAGGTCTTTCTCTTCATGACGGCATTGCTCGTCGGCGTGTTCGCATTCTTCGGTGTGCACACGCTCTTCTGGCTCTTCCGCTCGATCTATCTCTTCCTGAACGACTCGAAGGCGTTCCGTGAGGCCAAGGTGCAGGCGCACGCCGACGACGAGCAGTTCACCCGCTTCACGCCGTTCGAGCGTCTCCTGCACCTCATGGTCGTGACCAGCTTCCTGCTGCTCGTCATCACCGGCATGCCGCTGAAGTTCTACTACACCGACTGGGCGCGGACGATCTTCAACCTGATCGGCGGCGCGGATGTCGCGCGCTCGCTGCACCACTTCGGCGCGCTCGTCACATTCGCCTACTTCGGGCTCCATCTGGGCGAGCTGGTCGGCACGCTGTGGCGCCGGCGCAGGTCCCTGCGCCATCCTGGCACCGGCCGGTTTGAGCTGCGCCGCGCGTGGCAGGCGGTGTTCGGGGCCGACTCAATGGTGCCGTCTTTCCAGGACTGGCGTGATTTCCTTGCTCACCAGAAATGGTTCTTCGGCAAGGGGCCGCGCCCGCAGTTCGACCGCTGGACCTACTGGGAGCGCTTTGACTACTTCGCGGTGTTCTGGGGTATCTTCGCTATCGGCCTCTCCGGCCTGATCATGTGGTTTCCGAAGTTTTTCACGGGGTTCCTGCCCGGCTGGATCATCAACATCGCGCTGCTGGTGCACTCCGACGAGGCGCTGCTCGCCGCGGGCTTCATCTTCACCTTCCACTTTTTCAACACGCATTTCCGCATCGAGAAGTTCCCGATGGACACGGTGATCTTCTCCGGCCGCATCTCGAAGACGGAGATGCTCCACGAGCGGAAGCGCTGGTACGACCGCCTCGTGGCGGCTGGCCGGCTTGACGACTATCGCGTGAAGGATGACTGGGAGGGCAGCAAGAAGATCGCCAAGGGCTTCGGTTTTCTCTTCTTCGGCACCGGCCTCATCCTGCTCGCGCTCATCGTCTACGCGATGCTTTCAAGGCTGGCACACTGAGCCGCCGGCAGGTGTCGGCTGTTGATTGCCGCCGAGAAAGGCGCCGGGCGTCTTCCAGCACCGGCCGATCTCGGGGTATTTCCTAAGCGGACTGCGGGTGACCATTCTGGCCGATGTCGAGCCCGGCGGCTGCGGCATTGTCACGCACCTGCTCGGGCGACTTGCAGCCGGGGATAACCGCGGTCACCGCCGGCTGGCGCAGGCACCAAGCCAGCGCCCAGCGCGCCATAGGCACGCCGGCGGGCACCTCGGCGGCTGCGATGCGCGCGACCTCGGTCAGCTTCGCATCGCGATCCTTTTTCATCCACGCCTCCCGCACGTCGTTCGGGGCGAACGTCGCGCCGGGCTTGTACTTGCCCGAGAGGAATCCGCTCGCCAGCGGCACGCGCGCCAGCACGCCGAGATTCTGCCGGTGGCACGAGGGGAACACCTTCTCCTCCGGTTCGCGCTGCAGGCGGTTGTAGACGACCTGGATGGACTCCGCGCCGACGAACGAGGCGCGGTCTGTCTGGTAGACGTTCGTGTTGGGGCTGATCGAAATACCGAGATGGCGCACTTTGCCTTTGGCCTTCTCCTTCAGCAGCGCCTCCCACAGGCCCTCGGTGCGAAACTGTTCGTCCTTGGCTGAGTGGCACTGCAAGAGATCGATGTAATCGGTCCGCAGGGCGCGCAATGAGTCGTCGAGCTGTTTGACGACGTCGGCCGGACCAAACAGATCTGTGCGCCTGAAAGACTCGTGGAAATGATGGCCGAATTTCGTGGCAATGATCCAGCGGTCGCGTTGGCCGGCGAGCGCCGCGCCGATGAAGCGCTCCGATAGGTGGTCGCCGTAGCACTCGGCGGTGTCGAGGAAGTTGATGCCGCAGTCGCGCGCCGCGGCGAGGATGGCGTCGACCTCCGTCTGGGAGAAGTCCCTGCCCCACTCGCCGCCGAACTGCCAGGTGCCGACGCCGATGACGGAGATTTTGAGGCCGGTGCGGCCGAGGTTGCGATAGTGCATCTGACAGGCTTCAGACCTGAGGCTTGGGGTGGGCGGTGGCAAGCCGGCGACGCGCCGATCACAAGTGGGTCTCGACCCTGAACCGGCCTCAACTTATACGTGAACCCATGCCCGAAACCCTGACCAGCTTTCTGCAGGCATTCATTCCCCTGTTTGTGGCCATCGACCCGGTGGGGCTGGCGGCCATATTCATCGGCCTCGGTCAGGGCGTGGCCCCCGCCGTCCGGCACCGCATCGCGTGGCAGGCCACCGTGACCGGCGGGGTGGTGGCGCTCGGGTTCCTGTTTCTCGGGCAGAACGTCTTTGCCGCCGTTGGCGTCTCGGTGAAGGACTTCCAGATCGCGGGCGGTCTCATCCTCTTTATCTTGGCGGCGCGCGACCTGATCCAGGCGGAAGGTGCGCCGATGAAGCTGCCGGATGATTTCGGCATTGTACCGCTGGGCATGCCGCTCATCGCCGGCCCGGCGATGATCACCACGCTGCTGCTGCTCGTGCAGACGCAGGGCATGGCGGTGACGCTGGTGGCCCTGGCCGTAAATCTCGTGCTCATCGTGCTGGCGTTTGCCGGCAGTGAGTGGCTGGGCCGCACGATCGGCCAGATGGGCCTCCGCGCCATCTCCAAGATCATCGCGATGCTGCTCGCCGCCATCGCGGTGGCGATGATCCGCCGCGGCCTGGCGAGGTGAGCATCACCCGGTGAAACTCGTCAGCAGCTTCACGTAGATCTTGGCGGCAGTGACGAGGTCGGCCACGCGGACGCGCTCGTCGACGGCATGGGGATGGAAGCCGACCGGACCGTAGCCGAGGGTGGGCACGCGCAGGTGCTCGGCGAAGAAATGCATGTCGTTGAAGCCGGTCGAGACGTAGAAGACTGGGCGGCCGCCGCGCACCCGCCGCACGCTCGCGGCCATCGCCGCGAAAAACGGATGGGCCGGATCGCGGAAGCACGGGTGGTTTTCCGACACCTTCTCGACAGTAATATGGCACCGCGGGATGCGGCGCGCCGCCGCGGCGAGAAAAGCGCGCAGCTCGCGCTCGGCGGAAGCGACGGTCTCGGTGGCGATTACGCGGCGGTCGATGCTGAAGCTGGCGGCGGCGGGCACGGTGTTGATCTTGCCGCCGGGACCGGCGGCGAACACGCCACCGACATTGATGGTGGGATGCATCACCCGGCCCGCCGGCGCGCGAAACCGGCGCCGCGTGAGGCGCTGCTTGTAGTCTTCAAGCGCCAGCACCAGCGCCGACATCTTCTCCAGCGCATTGACGCCTCGCTCCGGCGTCGAGCCATGCGCCGACTTGCCCTGCACGATGACATTGAGCCAGACAACGCCGTTGTGGCCGCAACCGATGGCGCGCCCTTCCCCACCTTCCATCACCACGACGTAGTCGGCCTTGAGCGGGACGTGGTCGACCAGCCAGCCGGCGCCGAGGAGGCTGTCGGTTTCCTCGTCGGCAGTGAATGACACCTCGACATTACAGCGCGGGCGCGTGCCAGTGGCGCGCAGGGCCCGGAGCGCGAGGAGCAGGCTGGCGATGGAGCCCTTCATGTCGGCGGTGCCGCGGCCGTAGATCCAGCCGTCCTCGACGGCGGGTGTGAACGGACTCCCGTGCCGCCAGTCTCCCCCGGCGGGCACGACATCGTAATGGGCGTTGAAATGGATGGTCTTGGCGGCGCCGGCGGCGCGAAAACCGAGCACATTATAACGGGGATGGGCGCGCAACTCCGGACGCGGGCGCCTTTGTGCCGCCGCACCAGGAACAGTCAGGCGGCGCGCCTGCAGGCCGGCGCCGGCCAGCTCGCGGGTCAGCAGCGCGGTGATGGCGGCGTAATTCTCGCCGGGTGGATTGACCGTCGGGATGCGCACGAGCTTCTGCAGCAGCGCGACGAGGTCGGTACGGTGGTGATCAAGGTACTGGAAAGGCGTCATGGCGGCAGGAAACGGCGCGGCGCGGAAAGGGACAAGCCCCGTGTATCAAGACGGCCGGGCGAGGTTGATCCAGAGCAGCCGCAGAATAGTGAGTCCAGCCATGACGAGAAAGGCCGGCCGGANNAAAAGGGCGAGCGAAGCGAGGTTGCTCGTGGCGTTCATCACCTTGGTGTGGGCGGTCGCGCGGGCCAGATTATGCCCGCGCAGCAGCACAAACGCGATGGCCCAGAACGAACCCACGCCCGGGCCGAAAAAACCGTCATAAAAGCCGAGACCAAGGCCGAAGACGGCATAGAAGACGCCCGGGCCGAGGCGCGCCGGCCGGTCCTCCAGACCGATCTGTGGCTGGAAGACCAGATAGACGACAAGGACGGTGAGCAGCACCGGAATCACTTTTTCCAGAACCTGCGACTCGATGTGTTGCACCACCCAGGCTCCCAGTAGTGCCCCGAGCAGCGTCAACAGAATGCCAAGGCGGCAAGCACGCAACTCCACCAGACCGCGGCGCACGTACTGCCACGACGCGGCCACGCTGCCGAAAGACGACTGGAATTTGTTCGTGCCGAGCGCCAGCTGCGGCGGCAGGCCGAAGTTGAGCAGCACCGGCACCGAGATGATGCCGCCGCCGCCCGCGATGGAGTCGACCAGCCCGGCGCTGAAACCGGCGGCAAAGAGCAACGGATAAGCCCAAGGGGGCAGGTGGGGGGCGGGGGGCAAGAGTGCGGCGGATCGCTGCGAGCATTCTTCCCCCACCCCGAATGACAACCTGTAATCCGCCGATCCGGAAAGACCATCGGGCGGCACGAGTTGCCTTTTGACAATGCCCTGAAGGTGAGTGCAGTTGGGGACGAACCACGCATGTCGAACCTGGCCGATCTCAGCAAAGAGTACAGTCTGGCGGGCCTCAGCAAAAAGGACTTGGCACGCAATCCATTCCGGCAGTTTGACCGGTGGTATCAGGAGGGCAGCGCCGCCCGGCTGCCCGAGCCCAACGCCATGGTGCTGGCCACTGCTGCGCGCGACGGGCGCCCGTCCCTGCGCACGGTGCTGCTCAAGGGCGTGGATGGACGCGGCTTCGTGTTCTATACCAACTACGAAAGCCGCAAAGGCCGCGAACTCGACGGCAATCCGCGCGCCACCCTGCTCTTCCCCTGGTTTGAGCTCGAGCGACAGGTGATCGTCGAAGGATCGGTCACCCGGGTCCCGCGCGAGGAAGCGGAGGCGTATTTTCACAGCCGGCCGCGGGCGCACCAGCTCGCCGCCTGGGCCTCGGCCCAGAGCGCACTCATCGCCACCCGCGCTATGCTCGAGCAGGCGATGAAAGCCGTCGAGGTCAGGTATGCCGATGGTGCCGTACCCCTGCCGCCCTTCTGGGGCGGCTACCGCCTGACGCCCGACACCGTCGAGTTCTGGCAGGGCCGCCGCAGCCGCCTGCATGACCGTCTCTGCTACCGCCGCGATCAGGGCGGGGAGTGGATCCTCGAGCGGCTTTCACCCTGAACGCCCTGCGGGTACGATGAAACTGTTTCTCGTCCGTCATGGCCATGCGCTCGCCGACAAGGAGGATTCGCGGCGCCCGCTGAGCGCCCGCGGCGGCGAGGTCACCCGGAGCGTCGCGGCTTTTCTCCGGCCCAGCGGCGTTCTGGCGGAGGTGAAGGCGGTCTGGCACAGTCCGCTCGTGCGGGCCCGCGAGACGGCGGAGTTGCTTGTGAAGGAGCTCGTTCCCGACGCCCTGTTGATCGAGACCGCCGGGCTCCTGCCCGAGGATGATCCCGTGGCCGTTGCCGACCGGCTTGATCGCGCGGAGTACGCGGTGATGATCGTGGGGCACGAGCCGCAACTCGGGGAGCTGGCCACGCTGCTGGTGCGCGGCAAGTTGAAACCCGTCGGATTCGAGTTCCGGAAGAGCGCGATCCTGGCGCTCGAGAAGAGTGGCGGGCGTCACAAGAAGTCCGGCCGCGTCCGCTGGCGGGTGCGTTGGCATTTTTCGCCGGAGTTGCTCGCCACCGGCCGCACCGCCGGCGACGAGGATTGATGCGACCGCCTGCTCCGGCGTTGGCAAGCGCGGGCGCAGCGCCTAGCCTGGGGTCATGGAATTCCATATCCTGCCCACGCGCACCGCCGGGGCCGCCGAAAACATGGCGCTAGATTTTCTGCTGCTGCAGCGCTATCCGCACGCCGGGATGATCCGGTTTCGTCACTACGAGTGGCGCGGCCCGGCGGCGACTTTCGGTTTTGGACAGAAGATCGCCTGGGTGCGCGGGCAGCTGCCGAAAGAGGAAACCATGGACCTCTGCCGGCGGCCGACCGGGGGCGGCATTGTGGACCATCGGCACGACTGGACTTATGCCCTGGTGATTTCCCGGGAGCATGCGCTATGGGAGGCGCGGGCCACCCAGTCCTACCGTCTGGTGCATGAATGTCTCGCCCAGGCGTTGCGCGAACTCGGCCGGCCGGCCGTGGTGAAGACGCCTGCCGGGGGATCGGCCGCCGACTCCTCGACGCTGCCCGGTGCGGGCGTCTGCTTCCAGCGCGCGGAGCCGTACGATGTCGTGCATGAACACAGCGGCGAAAAAATTGCCGGCGCCGCGCAGAAGCGGAACAAGCACGGCCTGCTTTTTCAGGGCTCCATCTGGAAGCCGGCCGCGGGCGCCCTCGATTGGGATGTATTTGGCGGACGATTCATCGCAGCACTGGCGCAAGCCGTTGGCATGTCTGCGACTCCCGCGCCCTGGCCCGATTTCAACGAAGACGAGGTCGCCGGCCTCATCGAGCAATATTCCTCGCCCGAATGGCTGGAATACCGCTGAGCCGGGCATGGAAGCGGCGCCCGTTCTGACGTTACGATCCACGGACGCGTTGACATCGACGGCTTCGTGGGCCCGCATTTTTGCGCGATACCCATCCATCCCCTGGGACGGCCCCGGCAAAGCCAGATTGCCCTGGATTTGTTCAAGCGGACCCTTTCAGCATAACGACAACGGTTCTCCAACCCCGATCACGATCCATGTCCTCCACCCCTTATTCCTTCGCCCGGGAAAACTACGCCGCCCTCGGCATCGATACCGAGGCCGTGCTCGCCACGCTCGCCACCACGCCGATCTCCCTGCACTGCTGGCAGGGCGACGATGTCGGCGGTTTTGAAAAACCCAATGCGGTGCTCTCCGGCGGTGGCATCCAGGCCACCGGCAACTACCCCGGCAAGGCCCGCACGATCGATGAGCTGCGCGCCGACTTTGAAAAGGCGCTTTCGCTCATTCCCGGCAAGCATCGCCTCAACCTGCACGCCTGTTATGCCGACCTGCGCGGCCGCAAGGTGGAGCGCAATGCCTACACGGTGGAGCACTTCCAGAGCTGGATCGACTGGGCCAAGGCCCGCGGCCTTGGCATGGATTTCAACCCCACCTGCTTCGCGCACCCGCTCGCCGACGGCGGTTTCACGCTCTCGCACCCGGACGCCGGCATCCGCCAGTTCTGGATCGAGCACTGCGTCGCCAGCCGCCGCATCGGCGCCGCCATCGGCAAGCAACTGGGCACGACCTGCGTGACCAACGTCTGGATTCCCGACGGCTACAAGGACACGCCCGCCGACCGCAAGGCCCCGCGCGAACGCCTCGAAAAGGCGCTCGACGCCGTCTTCGCCGAAAAACTCAACCCGAAGCACAACCTCGACGCCGTCGAGAGCAAGCTCTACGGCATCGGCGTGGAATCCTACACCGTCGGGTCGCACGAGTTCTATCTCGGCTACGCGGTCAAGCACCAGAAGCTCTACTGCCTCGACGCCGGCCACTACCACCCCACCGAGTCGCTGGCCGACAAGATCTCATCGGTGCTGCAGTTCGTGCCAGAGATTCTGCTCCACGTCAGCCGCGGCGTCCGCTGGGACAGCGACCACGTCGTGCTTTTTGACGACCCGACCCGCGCGATCATGGAGGAGGTGGTGCGTGGCGGCTTCCTCGCGCGCACGCACATCGGCCTCGACTACTTCGACGCGAGCATCAACCGCGTCGCGGCGTGGACGATCGGCACGCGCAACGCCCTCAAGTGCCTGCTGGTCGCAATGCTCGAACCGGTCCAGCTGCTTCGCAAGGCCGAGGCGGCCGGTGACCACACCGCCCGCCTCGCCCTGATGGAGGAGGCGAAGACCCTGCCCTTTGCTGCGGTGTGGGACGAATACTGTCGCCGGCAGAACGCGCCGGTCGGGCGCGCGTGGCTTGAAGAAGTCCGCGCCTACGAACGCACCGTGCTGAGCAAACGCAAGTGATGGAAAGCTTCTCGCCAGCGCGTGCCGCCTTCGGCATAAGGCTTGAAACTTTCAGCGGAACGACACCGTCTACCCCTCCCGCCGCCCGGTGAGACCCCCAGAAAAGGATCCCCATGACTGACGAAAACCATCCGCAGCAGAATGAGCCCGTCAACGAATACGAGCGCGAACCCGTGCCGGAAAAGGCCTGGAAAGGTCCCAGTTCCTTCTGGGGCATGTACGCCGGCGAGCACACCGCCGGCACCGAATTCATGCTGGGGCCGCTGTTCATCGCCTGGGGTGCCAATCCGATCGACATGCTGCTCGGCCTGCTATGCGGCGACATTCTCGCGGTGCTGACTTGGCGGTTTCTGACCGCGCCGATCGCGACCGGCCTTCGCCTCACGCTATACTACAAGCTGGAAAAGATCTGCGGCCGCCGACTCGTCACGCTCTATAATTTCGCCAACGGCGTGCTCTTCTGCTTTCTCGCCGGCGCCATGGTCACGGTGTCGGCGACGGCCGTGGGCGTGCCGTTCCCCGGCGTGAAAATGCCGACGTTTTCCGACATGATGCCGACCGGCGTGGCTTGGTGCGTGGTAGTGCTGCTGCTCGGGCTGGCCCAGACGATCGTGGCGGTCAAGGGCTACAGCTTCGTGGCCCGGGTGGGCCACCTTTCGGCGCCGTGGATGCTGCTCGTGTTCGTCGCCTGCGGTCTCACCACGCTACCCAAGCTGCAGTCCACCGATCTCTCCCGCATCTGGACCGGCATCGCCCTGAACGGCGGGCCGAGCCTCGGCTTCTGGGGTTTCGTCTTCTTCGCCTGGCTGTGCAACGCGGCGATGCATCTCGGCATGGCCGACCTCTCGATCCTGCGCTACGCCCGCAAGGCGTCCGCGGGCTGGGCGTCGAGCGCCGGGATGTTCCTCGGCCACTACATCGCGTGGATCTGCGCCTCGCTTCTGTTTGCGCTTGAGCTGCAGCTGCACGGCAGGGGCGCATCCAACGCCCCGGGACCGATGGTCTACGCCGCCACCGGGTGGGCCGGCCTCGCTTGCGTGGTGATTGCCGGCTGGACTACCGCCAATCCCACCATCTATCGCGCCGGCCTCGCCTTCCAGGGAATGGCGCCGCGAATGTCGCGTTCGACGGGCACCTACATCGCCGGCGCAGTTGCGACCTTCGCCGGTATGTTTCCAGCCGTGGCCATGAAGTTGCTCGATTTCGTCGGCATCTACGGGACCATCCTCTGTCCGGTCGGCGCGATTATCGTCGTCGACTACTACCTGGCCAGACGGATCGGCTTGACCTCGAACTGGGCGGAAAAGACTGGCGGCAGCTTCAACGTGGCCGTGCTGCTGGCCTGGATCCTGCCGCTGCTGCCGTTCGCCTATTTGTACTGGTACCATAACGTGTTCCCGTCGTACCTCACGGTGCCGGTTTGGATCTCCTGCGGCATCCTCTACATCGTGTTTGCCAAGGTCTTCTGCCGCACTCCCGCCACAGCCAACTCCATCGCCGCATGAACATCCTCGCTCGTTATCTTTCGCTCTTCGCCCTCGCCCTCACTGTCGTCCCCGCCGCCCTCTTTGCGTTGGGTGTCCTCGGCGACGCCCCGATGAAGCTGGCCATGCTGGTGGGCACGGTGCTGTGGTTTGCCGCCTCGCCCTACTGGCTCAAAGGCGGCAGCGAGTAACCCGCGGCCTAGCCTCAGCCGGTTTTCCGCAGCGTGATGACGCACTCGAGGTGGCGCGTCTGCGGAAAGAGATCAAAGGGCTGGACCGCGGTGACCGCATAGCCGGCGGCGAGGAAGCGGCGCAGGTCGCGCATCTGCGTGGCGGGATCGCACGAGACGTAGACCACCGCGCGCGGGCCGAAGGCGAAGAGCTGTTGCAGAAACGACTCGTCGCAACCCTTGCGCGGCGGATCGATGACGACCACGGTTTCGCCGGGCGGAAAGTCAACGCTGGCGAAGATCGCCGCGGCATCGCCGGCGACGAAGCGGGCGTTGGTGATGCTGTTGGCCGCGGCGTTTTCGGCGGCGAACGCAATGGAGGTGGCGCTGATCTCCACGCCGGCCACCCGTACAAAGCTCGCCGCCGCCGCCAGGGCAAAGAGCCCGCTGCCGCAGTAGGCGTCGATGAGAAAGTGCGCGCCGCTGGCCGCCGCCTCGTCGCGCACATAGCCGGCGAAGGCCGGCAGGATGAACGGATTGTTCTGGAAGAAGTCACGGGCCAGGAAACGCAGCCGGAGCGATTTCGGATTTTGGATACCGGATACCGGAGAGTGGAGAAGGATGTCTTCGGTGATCACCGCATCATAATCGGTGATCACGCCTTCCACCGTCTGGCGCAGCAGGAGAGTCGCACCTCGTTTAAATTCACCGGCCTTCAGTCGGGAACGTACGTCGGTGCGAATATCCACGAGCGCCTGATTGATGGCTTCGGTCGCGATTTCGCACCTCGGCACGTCCACAATATCGTGTCGTGAGCCTTGCCGGAGAAATCCGATGGGCGGGTTTTCATCCTTTCCGGTATCCGGTATCCGCAATCCGCAATTGAAGTGCGGCGTGATTTTCGACCGGTAGCCGAACGCACGCGGCGAGGCAACGACCGGC
>PLMW01000081.1 GCA_003142615.1 Opitutia bacterium
TTGAGGATGGTGTCCATCATGCCCGGCATGGAATCGCGCGCGCCGGAGCGGACGGAAACCAGCAGCGGGTTGACGAGGTCGCCGAACTTCATGCCGGTCTGCTCCTCGATGGAGGCGACGCCGGCCCTGACCTGGGCGTCGAGCGCGGCCGGGTAGGTGCGCTTGTTGGCGTAATAGTAGGTGCAGACCTCGGTGGTGATCGTGCATCCCGGGGGCACGGGCAGGCCGATGCGGGTCATTTCGGCGAGGTTGGCCCCCTTGCCACCGAGGAGGGGCTTCATCGAGCCGTTGCCGTCGGTCTTCCTGCCGAACAGGTAGACGTATTTTTGGATTTTGCCGGCCGCGGACTTCCTGGCCGCGGAGGCGGGCTTCTTGGCTTTTGCTTTAGCAGGCATGTTTATGAGTAAGTTGGGTGCGTCGGAAAGAGCATGGGCTGGGCACGCACGAAGCGTGCATCGGAATACCCCGGAGTTGGCCTGTCAATGATGGAGAGACGGTATTCACACCGCCTTTCCGCCGGATTCAGGTTATTAATCGCCGGGAGGGCCCGGCGCCCTGAATCGGGGCTCGGCCGGACGCTGCCAGCCGCCGTCCCGGCCGGTTTACTTCTTCCGGGCGGCGAGCTGCGCCCGCAGCACGGCGCGAAACATCTGGAGGCAGAGCCAGAACACTCCCGTCAGGCACGATGCGCCGACGCCCCCCCACAGCCAGATGTAGAACGGATCATTCGAGGGCACATGGGGGCCGAGCAACCAGGTGAGAAACACAAACACCGCCAGGGTCAGCCCGGCGTCGAGCGCGCGTGACGCGGGCGTGGCGGTTTTCCGATCAGGCTGGTCCATCGTGGCGAAAAAGACTCACGCCGCGGGTTTTGTCCAATCGTTTCTGGCGGATCTCTCCGCGCGGCCGGCCCCGCCGGCCCTCACGGCGGGGCCGTCGGCACGTATGCTTCCATCGTGTCGGTCCCGGGGATGGGTTTCATCCGCCCGCCGTGGCGGCGGAAAATCGAGAGCATGGGGGCGTTGTCGGCCTGCACCTGCGCATACAGGTAGCTCATGCCGCGGCGGCGGGCGATGCGCAGCAGCGTGCGCAGCAGGGTGGTGCAGACGCCAAGACCGCGCTTGCTTTCGCGCACCACGAACGCCATCTCGGCCGACCGGCCGGCGGGATCGAGCAGGTAGCGGCCCACCGCGTGCAGCACCTCCTCGCCGTCACCGGCGCGCTCGAACAAGCCGAGGGCGAGATCGCGCGCCTGGTCCACGTCGACCAGCCGGCGCGCGCGTTCATGGGTCATCTCGGAGATGTGATAGCCGTAGCGCTGGCGGATGGTCTCCTCGGTGTGCGAGTTGAAAAAGGAAATCAGCCGGCCTTCGTCCGCGGGGCCGAGCAGCCGCAGCACGTACGGCTGCCCGCCGAACATGATCGTGCGCGGCTCCAATTCGTGCGGATCCTCGGGCGACGGCGGCACGGGGGGAAACGCCAGGAACGGGTTGAAGCTGGCGGCGGGCATGGCGGCGGGTGGGCTGGCGGCGGCGAGATGCGCGCGGGCGCGGCGCGCGGACCGGTGACACGAGCCGCGTTTTCTGACCACCCGTTTGCGCCGGGGTTCTCGCTGTTGATTTTTATTAGCCATGGACCACGGCTGATTAACCAAATCTAAGGCACGTTAACGCGCTGGAGCGCAACCGTCTGCGCACGCCTTGCCGACTATTGTGCGGATTTTGACGGAAAGGCGCCGTGTTTCGAGGACTAAAACGGTGTTCCGCATTGCGCGGCGGAGTCCGGCGGCTCATTTGTCGCGTTCATCATGATGGACTCACGCGAAACTCCCGCTCGTCGCAGTCGCGTGATCGTCGATCAGTTGATGCGGTCGGAGCTTTACCGCGATTACGAGCACGCCTTTCAGGAAGCCACCGGTCTGCCGCTGAGCCTGCGGTCCATCGAAACCTTCGATCTGCCCCATCAGGACCGCCCGTACGAGAATCCATTCTGTGCGCTGATAGGCTCCACCAACCAGACTTGCGCCACCTGCCTGCAGCTCCAGCGCAAGGTGGAGGAGGCGGCCAGCCAGAAGCCGCAGACGCTCAAATGTTTTGCCGGCCTGTGCGATTCCGCGGTGCCCATCCGGATCGGTGAAAACCTGATCGCCTTCCTGCAGACCGGACAGGTGCTGCTGCACCCGCCCAGTCGGCGGGAGTTTTCCCGGATTGCGCGCCAGCTCGTCAAGGATGGCGCCGAGGTCGACCTGAAGCGCGTGGAGGAGGCGTATTTCCAGACGCGGGTGCTCACCAACCCCCAGTACGAGTCAATCCTCCGTCTGCTCACCATCTTTGCGCAACACCTGGCTGCGCTCAGCAACCAGCTCATCGTGCAGGAGGAGAAGGCCGAGTCGCCGCAGATCTCCCGGGCCAAGGGCTTCATCAACGAGCACCAGGGCGAGGACCTGTCGCTCAGCGCGGTGGCGCGGGCGGTCAACATGAGCGCTTTCTATTTCTGCAAGGTGTTCAAGCAGGCAACGGGGCTGACCTTCACGGATTACCTCGCGCGGATCCGGATCGAGAAGGTGAAAAACCTGCTGCTCGACCCGCACAAGCGCATCAGCGAGGTGGCCTTTGCGGCGGGCTTCCAGTCACTGTCGCAGTTCAACCGCGTCTTTCGCAAGATCGCCGGCGAGGCACCCACGGCCTACCGGGAACGCACCCACAAGACGGCCGCGGCCTGAGAGAAGGAGTCCCCCCTGGCGTCATCTTGCCTGGGCGGCCACCCACTGCGTCCGCAGGGGCGGGATGCGTGGCTGCCGGCGGAGCCGCGGAGGACCGGTGCGCCGTCCGGCCACGATGCCGGCCCGGGCCCGCGCACAGGTGCCGCGGCACAGATCGCAGAAGTTCTGGAGCTCGTGCTGGGCGAGATAATGGAACGTGAGCTGCGCCTCGGACAGAAACTGCTCCAGTGTCTCCGGCGGCATGGTCGAGCTTCCCGGCAGGGCTTGGGCGGCGATGGCCAGGATGGCCTGCTCGCCCGAGACAAAGTAATGCAGCAGTGGATTGCGGCCGCAGGGGCAGGTGTCATCCAGCGAGCCGCAGAGCAGGGGATGATGCGCGAGCCAGCGCCGCGGGGTCGGGGAGAGGAGGGCGGTGTAGAATGCGTCCAGCGTCCGGTCCATCATGAACACCAGGGTGTCCGGATTGCCGAGGGCGGAGGCCGGAGGTTCGGCGCGGAGCAGCACTTCCCAGCAGGTCTTGACCATGGGCCGGAGTTCCGCCAGCGCGTGATGGAAGTGCCGTCTCATGGGCGCAACTATGCCACACGCCGCGGGCGGTCGCACTGCATGGGTTGCCGAAGCTTGCGCATCCGTTGGCGGGGGGGGACGGGCGGGCCGTGGCGCGAAGCGCAAGATCCGCGGCGATTTTGGCAACCGGTGCGGAGGCGGGAGGGCAGGCATCGCCTACCTTGTCGGCAGGACGGATGAGGCCGGAGCTGATTTTCCACACCGAAGGTTTCTCGGCGGGCAGTGAACTCGCCACGCTGGCGTCGCGCCGGGCGGACGTGCTGCTGCGGAAGATCCCCGGCATCACGCGCATCCGGCTCATGGTCATTTTCGAAAAAATGCCGAACGGCGCCGGCATCTATGCGGCGCGCGGGCATGTGGATGGTGCGGGCGGCGGGACGGAGGCCATCGAGGTCGCCCATGATCCTGATGCGGCCATCCTGCGCGTGTATGTCCGGCTCGGCCGCCAGCTGGCCGCCCGGAAGGACGGTGGCGTCCCGCCGGCGACGTGACGGGCGGCGGCGGATAGCAAAATCTGCACAGTACGACTGCCGGGCGCGGTTTTGAGGGAAGTCGCCGGAAGTGAGGCCGTTCGGCGACAATTTCTGAGATGAGTTGTGCAAAATATGCGGAGCCATAGGTTGTCTTCTCCGCTAGAGTAAGGCTCGCACAACCCAATCGCACCATGTCCGTCATCCCGCTTACCCTCAGCATCAGCCTCTGTCTGGTCTTCACTTTCGTGGTCTTTTTCCTCCGCGAGCAGGCGAGGCGCCCCTTCAGCAGCGCCGAGCGCGAGTCGCTGCTGCCCCTCGCCGACGAGACGCCCCGGCTCGAATCCCCCGGCGTCCGCCGCCGGCCGGACCGCTCCGGCCCTCTGAACACGGGTTGAGGATCATCGCGAGTGCGGCGCTGCCGTCCGGGGCGATCCAACCCCGCCGCGGCGGCGGGGTCCGGATGGATTGCTTCGTCGCCCAGCCGGCCAGCTCTTCGACTTGGCTCAGAGCAGGCAGAGCGCCCTGCCATGACCTGCCAGGCGGCGCCAGTGCGCAGGGCAACCAGCGGCTCTGGATCGTGGCGGCGTCTTCGCCCTCGTGCTCGCCGCCTGGATCGTCCTGTTCCTCATCGCGCACCGTCATCCGGTGGCGCGGGTGCCGTTGACGACGCGGCGGGGCCCGGGCTAGAAGGAAGGCCGTGCACGCCGAGCTCATGAGCATCAACAGTGCCGCGACGGCCTATGTGGCCGGCCTGGTCACCAGTCTGCACTGTGCCGGCATGTGCGGCCCACTGGCGTGTTCCGTCGTGCCGCTGCGCGGCTCTGCTGGCCAGCAGATCGCCGACGCGCAGATTGTGAGCAGCATCTACCACCTCGCGCGCCTGGCCGGCTACGCCGCGCTGGGCGCGCTGGCCGGAGCCCTGGGCCGCCTGCCGATGGCATGGCTGGGCGGCGGCGTGCTGCCGTATCTCCCCTGGCTGCTGGTCGTGTTTTTCGTGGCGGTGGCGCTGCGCTGGGACCGCCATCTGCCGCGCGTGCCGTTCCTCGGGAACATCTACCTGCGCGTGCATGGCTGGGGTCGCGTCCGTTCGCCCGCCGCCGCCGCCACGGCGCTGGGTCTGGCCACGCCGCTGCTGCCCTGCGGCCCGCTCTACATGGTCGTGGCCCTCACGATGCTGGCGGGCTCGGCGCTGCGCGGCGTGGAGTTCATGCTCGCGTTCGGCCTCGGCACGGTGCCGCTGCTCTGGCTCCTCCAGATCAACTTCCACTGGATCCGCTTGAAGCTCCCGCCCGTGTGGATCGCCCGCGTGCAGACCGGCCTGGCGCTCGCGTCGGCCGTCGTCATCGCCTGGCGCCTGCGCGGCACGCTCGGCTTCCCCGGCCCCGGTCTCGATCATTTCGTGTGCCACTGAGATGAGTGCGGTGGTGGACAAAGCGATGGGTCGCTTCTCCGATGGCCGGGCACTGGGGCGTTTTGCCTGTCATCGCGAGCCCGTTCTGCTGGTCAGCAGAATGCCGGCCAGCGCGCTCGTCTCGCTGGCGCTTGTGGCCCTCGGCATGCGAGCATGCTTGTGCGGGTAACCCGCAGTGGCGTAACGACGCAGCCGGATCGGGGGAACTCGACTACAGACTCTTGGGAATCGCCGCGGTCAGCACCTCGGGGGCGCCGGACGTGACGAGCACGTTGTCCTCGATGCGCACGCCGCCAAGGGCGAGATGCGGGGTGACCTTTTCCCAGGCCACGCAGTCGCGGAATTTCCCGCGGCGCTGCGGATCGTTGAGGATCGGCGGAATGAAATAGAGTCCCGGCTCGACGGTGACCACGTAACCCGGCGCGAGCGGAAAATCCATGCGCAGGTTCTTCAGGCTGGCCCGCGTCGAGCGCGGCCGGCCGGGCAGGGTGCCGCTGGCGTCGCGCACGCCGAGGCCGACGAGGTGGCCGATGCCGTGCGGGAAGAACAGCAGGTGCGCCTCCTGCTCGACGAGCGCCTCGGCGTTGCCGCGCATGAGGCCGAGCGAGACGAGCCCGCCGGTCATGTCGACCGCGCACTGCAGGTGCACGTCGCGCCACTCGGCGCCGGCCACGCAGCGGCCGATCGCCTTCTCCTGCGCGGCGAGGACGACCTGGTAGAGATCACGCTGGAACGCCGACGGCCGGCCGGCCACGTAGGTGCGCGTGACGTCGATCACGTAACGGTCGACCTCCGCGCCGGCGTCGATCAGCACGAACTCGCCCTCCTGCGCGGTCCGTGCGGTCGGCTCGAAATGGAGCACGGCGCTGTTCGGTCCGGTGCCGACAATGGTGCCATAGCCGGTGCGCGTGGCGCCATGGCGGAAAAACCCGGCCTCGAGTTCGATCTGCACCGCCCGCTCCGTCACTCCCGGGGCGATGATCGCGGCCGCCTTCGCATAGCCCGCAGCCGTGGCCACCGCGGCGTGGCGCATCGTCACGAGCTCCAGCTCATCCTTCGGCCGGCGCGCATGCGTGAAGGCCTCGCGCACTTTCAGCGTCAACGCCTCGTCGGCCCGCACGCCGGGGAGGGGGGCGCCGAGCAGGGCGGCGGCACGGTCGCGGCGCGCCGTGACCCAGGCGGGAAACGCGGCGAGCGGCTCGCCGGCAAATTGCTCCCGCGCCTCCCAGACGCGCTCGCCCTCAGTGACCTCCGGAACGAAAAGCATCCAGCCGTCCCGCGGCCCGTCCCGGGGATCGAAGACGGCGATGGCACCGGGGCACTCCACGCCGGTGACATAGAAAAACTCGGAATGGGCGCGGAAGGGATAGGTCTGGTCGGTGTTCTCCGGCAGGGGGACCGGCGTGCCGGCCCCGAGAAGCAGAATTCCGTCGGTCAGGTTGAGGGCGGCGGCGAGGCGCGCGCGCCGTTCGGCGAGTCGGGCAAACATGGTGAGGATGGCTGGACGCTGTTGTCGGCGCGAATGCCCGGCCCGACAAGCCGTTTCCGGTGGCTGCGTCCTCAGTAAGAGGGCCGGCTCGCAGCCGGTTTTTCCGGCCAGGCGGGGCGGGATCTGCTTAACTTCGGATGCGGGACGATGATCACCGGGCACGGCGCCTTGCGCAGCACGCCTTCCGTCGTGCTGCCGACCAGCCGGCCGGCCAGGACGCCGAGGCCGTGCGAGCCCATCACCACAAAACTGGCGCCGAGTTTTCCGCAACATTCCAGGATTTGCGGCGCGGGCGCCCCCCGGAGGATCATTTTCGTCACGCTGAGCTTGTCGAGCTGCAGCCGTTTCTCGTAACGGCCGAGCAGCCGGGCGGCGCTTTGTTCGCCCGCGCCGACGGCCTCCTCCGCCGCGACCGGCGACTTGGTGCCGGGGCCGGACGCCGCGGACGGTGGCACGACATGGAGGAGAACGACGCGACCCCGCAGCGTATCGGCGAGGGCGGCGGCCGTTTCGAAGACACGATCGGTCACGGGGGAGAAATCGATGGGGGCCACGATGGTCATGGGAGCAAAGCCGATGATGGCAGTGGCAGTAATTAGAACAAGTTGGGGAAATTACGCAATTCCTGCGCAGGGGTTTCGCGGAGTTGCCCTTCCGGGGCGGCGGGCCATAGTCAGCACAACCCGCATGAAATTCAGCCAGCTTCAGGCCGACGTCTACGTGCCGTCGGGGATCGATCCCGCCGCGGCGCTCGCCCGCACCACGCACTTGTGCGTCGCCGCCCACCAGGACGACATCGAGATCATGGCCTACCATGGCATCACCGAGTGCCGGGGGCGCGAGGGCCGGTGGTTTTCCGGCGTGGTCGTGACCAATGGCGCCGGCAGCCCGCGCACCGGACGCTACGCAAAGATCAACGACACGGAGATGCAGGAAGTCCGGCGCCGGGAGCAGCGCCGGGCGGCGCGGCTGGGCGGCTACAGCGTCCAGATCCAGCTGGCGCACCCGAGCACGGCGGTGAAACGGCCGGGCCATCCCGGCGTCAATGCCGACCTCCAACAAATTTTCGCCGGCTGCCGGCCGGAAGTCGTCTATCTGCACAACCCCGCCGACAAGCACGATACCCACGTCGCCGTGTTCCTGCGCTGCCTCGAGGCGATCCGTTCGCTGCCCAAGCCGCAGCGTCCGCAGACCGTGTTCGGCTGCGAAGTCTGGCGCGACCTCGACTGGCTGCCCGACGCCGAGAAGGTGGCGCTCGACGTTTCCGCGCAACCGCGGCTCGCGCAGCAGCTGCTCACGGTGTTCAAGTCGCAGATCGCCGGCGGCAAGCGCTACGATCTCGCCACGCTCGGCCGGCGTGCGGCCCACGCCAGCTTTCATGCCGCGCAGGCCACCGATGCGACCCCGGCGCTCACCTTCGCCATGGATCTGACCATCCTGGCGAAGGTCGACTCGCTCGACGTGGAGGCCTATGTGCGCGGGTTGCTCCGGCGTTTCCGCGACGACGTGGCCGCGCGCCTGCGGAAGCTCGGATGACGGCCGCAAAGCGGCGCCCAAAGCGCACCCCGGCTTTGCGACGGAGGCATGGGGCAGGGAGGGTGTCCGATTTGCTCGTGGCTTGCGACTCCGCACTCGGCGCCTTCACCGACCTCGACCGGACTTCCCGGCCGGAGCATCACTCGGACCAATGAGCAACATCAAAACTTTCAATTAACGGTGTCGCCCGCCTCCCGTTTATACTCGGCCCAGTTCCCGTTCCAAACTTCATCCCTCAACCCGCTCTCATATCCATGAAACCCCGCACTACCTTCATCGCGATCGTCCCTGCAGTCATCATCGCCGCCCTCGCAGTCTCGAGTTGTCACGAAGCGTTGTATCCGGTCGCCCGAGCATTCGGCTCGCCACCGGAGTCCGAGCTCGCCGGTTGTCGCGAGGCTTTCCGTCAGCTCCAAATACACCTCGAAACAAGCCGGATACAGGTGGAGCCGGTGCTTTTCGCCGTGGATCACGGCAGGCAGTGGCGAAACGACGTGGCTCAGGCAATCGTCATGGAGGCCGGCGCGCACACGAAAGCGAAGTTGGAGGCGGCTACCGCTCCGGATGTCAGCTTCCCACCAATAATGTACCACAACCAACTGCGTTACCTATGGGATCGTTCGACGGAGTATGCGCGTTGGATCAAGGCGGCGCATCCGGGAGCGGACTACGTGTGGTGCGCGGAAGTTTTCGGCCACGAGGGCAAGGTCGAAGCGATTCAGGTGTATGTCTTCGATGCCAAGGGGCAGATTGCATACTGCCGGCTCTTCAATTCTCACCACTTCGGGGAAAATCTGCCTTTGGAAGGCGAAGGGCACGTCCGACTCATGGTAAAGGTTCTTTTCGATGATCTGCGCAAAGATGCGAACGTCATTTTTCCACCCTACGGTGTGGGCTGACAGAATGCTGCAGGCTTGTATCAGCGAACGTCGCCCGCCTGTGGAGGTTCGGGTGAGACCGAGGCCATCCCGGGAGCGGCCGCCGTTCGAGGATTCACTTTCCGGCACCAACCAACATGTCACTTATTAAGTGACATGTTCCGCGGCGCAGCCGGTCCACGCACTCGAGAATCTGCCGCCGTGGCCCCGGGCCACTTGTCAACCAATAGTTGACAAGTGGCTCGGGGCAAAGCGCGGAGAATCCGGGGGCAAGCACGCCACCCGCGGGTCGTAATGGCGGCGATGCGCCACTGCGACCTCAAGCTCACCATGAAAACCTACACGGATGCCTCGCAGCTGCCGGTGGGCGATGCGTTGCGTCGTCTGCCATGGAGCACGCGGCCTGCAGAGGTGTGGTCACGACCACGTTTGGAAGTTGTCTGAAGTGGTAAGAGAATTTTACTATTCCTAACGGTAACCCATGAAAAAATTGACCACCTACTTGCTCTTGGTTCTTTGCATTTCCGAGGCCGTCTGCATCACTTGGCTTTGGCCCCGAGCCAGCCGAATCACTCCAAGACGGGATACCCGGGATCCCAGTTCTTATACGATCCTCAGGGCCAATCCTGGCGAGGCCATCAAAATTGAAACCAGCGACCCCGGCATCGCCGTCGAAGTATGGGAGAATGGGCCCAAATCCCACGCTGCAATGCAGAGTCGTTGGGGTGACACCATAGTTGCTATAGGATTATGGCCTGACGACATTAGCCAATCCATCAAAGGCGGCTATACCAAGTATCGCAAAGGGGCTTTCACCAGCTCCCGTGACTGGGACGAAGATGGCGTTCCGACGAAGATGGCTAAAGGTCCTTCAACCTTTGCTTTAACAACCTACGACCGAAAAAACATCGAGTGGATCGAAGCGAAACGGAGCAAGTAATCTCGCTCAGAGTTTTGGTGAGCTTGTGCTTTCGCAGCCCGCTGAGCGAGTGGTACCCAAATTTGGTACCACTCGGCTTGTTTTTTTACAGGCAACGTGTAGTTACTTCGCGTAACTTGTTCCGTCTACGCTGCGGAAAATGGTCGGGCCGGTGAGACTCGAACTCACGACCCCTTGCACCCCATGCAAGTGCGCTACCAGGCTGCGCCACGGCCCGAACCAAGAACGGACAGCAAGAGCCCGGCGGCGGAGCGAGGCAAGGGTTTTCTGATCGGACTGACGGCAACGGCGAATGACGGCCGGTGACCCATTGCTCGATGCTTTTTGCTGCGCGTTTCCGGGTGCTTCCCCAGCAGCCATGATAAGAAAGATGGTGGGTCAGTTTATGTAGGTCGGGCTTCATGCCCGACACCAATGCGCATCGATATCACTCTGTCGGGGATAAACCCCGACCTACAGTGACGGTCCAGTCCTAGCAAACTGACCCACTGCCCATGATAACCACGTGTTGAAATTTTGCCCAAACCGCTGCCTAATCAGCGGGAATGACTTCCGCCGAGGCCAGGCAGCGCATCGCCGACCTGCGCGTCCACGTGGCGCGCCACGACGAACTGTATTACCGGCAGGCGAAGCCGGAGGTCACGGATTTCGAATATGACCGGCTGAAGCGCGAACTGGCCGATCTCGAGGCGCAGTTTCCCCAGTTCAAGGCGGCCGATTCCCCCACGACCCGCGTCGGCGACGACCGGCTCGAGGGCTTCGCCACCTACCGGCACCGCCAGCCGCTGCAGAGCCTCGACAACACCTATTCCGAGGCCGACCTGCGTGCCTTCCACCAGCGGCTCGTCAAGCTTTTCAGCCGCGAGGACCTCGCCTACGTGGTCGAGCCGAAGATCGACGGCATCGCCGTGAGCCTCACCTACGAGAAGGGCGCGTTCGTGCGCGCCGTCACGCGCGGCAGCGGCTTCGAGGGCGACGACATCACGGCCAACGCGAAAACCATCCACACGCTCCCCCCAAAACTCAAGGCCGCCCGCGGCGCGCGCCTGCCCGACGTCATTGAGATCCGCGGCGAAATCTACATGACCCTGGCCGAGTTCGAGCGCATCAACCGCGAGCGCGAGGAGGCCGGCGAGGCGCCGTTCGCCAATCCGCGCAACCTCACCGCGGGCACGATCAAGCAGCTCGACACACGCGAGGTCGCCCGCCGCAAGCTCGAGATCGTCCTGTACGGAGTCGGCTTCTGCGAGCCGGCGGTGACGGAAACGCAGGGCGGGGTCCACGGGCTGGTGCGGGCGTGGGGCCTGCCGGCGGTGGAAAAGTTCTGGCCCACGCACGGCAGCGACGAGACCTGGAAGGCGGTGCAGGAACTCGACCAGCTGCGGCACAGCTTCGCCTACGCCACCGACGGCGCGGTGGTGAAACTCGACTCGCTGGCGCAGCAGCGCGAGGCCGGCAGCACCTCCAAGGCGCCGCGCTGGGCCATCGCCTACAAATTTGCCGCCGAGCGCGCCGAGACGCGGCTCAACGCCATCACCGTGCAGGTGGGCCGCACGGGCGTGCTCACGCCCGTGGCCGAGCTCGAGCCGGTGGTCCTGGCCGGCACGACGGTGTCGCGCGCCACGCTGCACAACCGGGACGAGATCGCGCGCAAGGACATCCGCGTGGGCGATTACGTTTTCGTGGAGAAAGCCGGCGAGGTCATTCCGGCGGTCGTCGGCGTGAACACCGCGCGGCGCACGCCGGAGTGCGTGGCCTACGTTTTCCCCGGCAAATGCCCGGTGTGCAACACCCGCACCGTGCAGTACGAAGGCGAGGTCGCCCTGCGCTGCCCCAATCCCGACTGCCCCGCGCAGGTGCGGCGCCGCGTGCAGCATTTCTCCTCGAAGGCGGGCGTCGACATCGAGGGGCTCGGCGAGGCCATGGTCGACACGCTGGTCGAGAAGGGCTGGGTCAGGAGTGTCACCGACATCTACCGCCTGCGACTGCGACGCGACGATCTGCTGACGCTCGGCAAGAGCGTCGAGAAATCGACCGACAACCTGCTGGCGGCGATCGAAGCGAGCAAACGCGTCGAATTGTGGCGCTTCATCAACGGACTCGGCATCACGCACGTCGGCGTGGCGGCGGCCAAGGACCTCGCACGCAAGTTCGGCAGCCTCGAGGCGCTGGCCGAGGCGAAACGCGACGACCTGCTCGCCATCGAGGGTATCGGCGAGACTATGGCCGACGCGATCATCACGTATTTCAACGAGCCGAAGAACCGCACGCTTGTCAGCCGGCTGTTCACGCTCGGCGTGGCGCCCCTCGCGCCGGCGCGTCCGGCGGTCGGCTCGGCCCTGGCGGGAAAGACCTTCGTGCTCACCGGCACGCTGCCCAAGCTCACCCGCGAACAGGCCACGGAAATGATCGAGGCCGCCGGCGGGAAAGTCGGCGGCAGTGTCAGCCGCAAGACCAGCTACGTGCTCGCGGGCGAAGAAGCAGGCTCGAAACTCGAGAAAGCGAAATCACTCGGCGTGCCCGTCATCGACGAGTCGGAATTCCGGCGGATGCTCACCGGGTGATCGGCACGGTGCCGCGCAGCCAAAATCGTGAGATTTTGGCCGGGCAACGGCGCGCAGTCTCGCGTCCGATCCAAATTCCTGCGAATCCAGCTGCGGGCTTAAGAATTTGACGGCGGACGGGCGGCGGCGGTCCCGTGGGGCAGCTCCATGCTGACGGCGCGGCGGTAGCCGGTGACGGTGAGGTTCAGGCCGGGATGCACGTCGACCACGGCGTAGGCGTTGTTTTCCGGGCCCGAGTCCTCGACGACGGCCTTGAGCGTGTAGTAATGGATGCCGTTGATGAACGAGTAGGCGCCCGGGTGGTGATGGCCCTGGAAGACCGCCAGCACCTTGCCCGAGCCCTCGAAAATTCCGCGGACTTCCGCGCGGTTGTCGAACTGCGCATCGCCGTCGCCATCGAACCGCTGATGCCCGAGGATGATGACCGGTTCGGTCGCGGCCTGCAGCTCGAGGTGCAGCCAGTCCCGTTCCACGGGCGGGAGGTTGTACTCGCGCCAGTCGTAGTTGCCGTGGTCGTAGCTCCGGCCGTCGCGGAGATAGTTGGTGTCCGTGACGATGAACCGGACACCGCCGCAGCTGAAGGCGTAGTAGCTGCGGCCGGCGGCGATGCCGGTGTTGGTGATGCGGGCGAGCACCTGCGCCTTGGAAAGATTGTCCAGGTCATGATTGCCCAGCACGTGATAGGTTGCGCCGCCGAAGCGCTGGATCTCGCGCTCGATGGCGGCGAGATTGGCCAGTGTGCGTTCCTCCGGCTCGTCGGGGGCGGTGTCCATGAGGAGGTCGCCGAGCTCCGCCAGGAACCGGACCCGGGCGGTGCGAAACTGCTCCACCGCCTCGCGCACCTTGCCGAGCGATTCGCCGAAGTAGCGGGTCTCCTTGGGGAAGGCGTTGCCGTAGTGCGGGTCCGTGAGCAGGCCGAAACGCAGGGTGGGACCGCGCGGCTCCTCGGACGCGAAGAAACTGCAGCCGCCCGCCATCAGGCCGGCGAGCGAGGCGGCCGATGCCTTCAAAAAATCCCGGCGGTCGACGCACCAGCCGCTCCCGGCAGCGGCAGTTCCGTGAACTTTTTCCCGGGCGGTGGTCATGGGGTTCACCGATACGGCAATGCCGCGCAAAGGCAATCCGCGAGGGCGCGGCCGGGATACCGTCGTGGCGCGGCATAAAATCCGCAGGCTTGACTCATGGATTCCAAAATTCCAAAGACGATAAACGACGGTGTGTTGGCGCCTTGGGCGGGCCTCCAACCCCTCCAGGGCGTGTCACCAGCTTCAACTCGGGCGTATTGCCAGACCCTAACTTGAGCGGATCGAGGACGATTAATGAAATCTCTACGCCTTGGCATTCTGTTGCTGGTCAGCTTGACCAACCTCTGCGCTGCCCCCCCGCGGTTCTACGTGACCGGACAGATCGGCCGGTTTAAAGCTGATGCGGGCACCGTTGAGGATGCCGGCTATTATCCTTATCCGTTCAGCATAAATCGGGGGACTCCTTTCGGCCAGGACTCGATTCAGTCGGGGACCAAGACATTCCGCGACTTTGCCGTTGGGGCTGAATTCAGCCGCTGGTTTTCGCTAGAGGTGGGTTACGCTCATTTTAATGCGTTCTCGTCGCCTTGGATGAGCTACCTTCCACCCTATGTGGAGACGGCGATGGCGGTGCCGGCGTATCGACTGGTTTACCGCCTGCAGGCGTATCGCATCACCCCGGTTGTCCGTTTTCCGATCACTCGGTACTTCAACCTGAAGCTCCTCGGAGGGTTTAATCACTCGGATAGCAGGATTGTCACCGGACAATTGGAGTTTTTGTCTCTTCCGTTGACCAACAGATACACCGAGGTCAGCACCACGCACTACGCCAAGGATTCCTACCATCTCGGTGGGGAGATTGACTGCAATGTTTCCAAGTGCGCTGTGATCGAGGCACGATTCGTGCGTTATGCCTTTGGCAAGATTCCGGGAATTCCGTACTATTACCCAGCCGCCGGTCCTCCGGGTGGCAATCGGATGTCCGTTACGACCTACTCCCTCGGGCTTTCTTGGCGCCTCTGAGCCTGCATCGCAGCATTGCGCGGCGCGGGGCGGCCTGCATGCTCGGGCGGATTGGCTGAGCCACCGATCACTGTCGCTTATCTTTTCACGACCTTCCCGAAGACGTCCGAGGCGTTCCTGCAGCGCGATGTCGCGGCGATGCAGGCGCGTGGCGTCAAGCTGCGGCTCTATTCGCTCTGGGGCGGGGGCGGCGAGTTCCGCGGGCTGCCGGTCCGGGCCCTGCCGCGCTGGTGGTTCTTCGTGGCGCTGCTCTGGTGGATCCCGTACGAGGCGGTCCGGCGGCCCGACCTGCTCTGGGAGCTCATCATGAACACGCTCGGGCGCCGCGCCCCCTCGGCGCTCAATTTCTGGGAGAACATGCTCGGCGCGGGCTTCACCGCGTGCTTCGTCCATTCGTTCCGCCGCGATCCGCCCGACCTCGTCTACGCGGCCTGGACCGGCGCGCCCGCCACGGCGGCGTGGCTCATGTGGCGGCTGACGGGCATTCCGTACGGCACGGGCGCGCACGCCTACGACCTCTACGAGCACGGCGGCGACTGGTGGCTGATGGAGAAGGTGGCGCTCGCCCGTTTTGTGCACGCGTCGACCGAGATGGGCCGCCGCACGCTCGTCGAACGCGGAGCCGACGCCGCCAGGGTGACCGTCATCCGCCGGGGTCTCGACGCCTTTCCCGCGTTGAAGCCGCTGCGCGCGCCGCGCCGGCCGTTGCGGCTCGTCTGCGTGGCCCGGCTGGTGCCGAAGAAAGGCCTGCGGGCGCAGCTCAAGGTTTACGCCGCGCTGCGCGAGGCGGGGCTGGATTTCGAGGCGCGCCTCGTGGGCGGTGGCGAACTGCGCGAAGAGCTTGAGCGCCAGACCGCGGCGCACGGGCTGGCGCGGCGGGTGGCCTTCACCGGCGAGGTGCCGCCGGCCGAGGTTTGGGAGCACCTGCGCTGGGCCGACGTGCTGCTGCACACCGGCGTGGTGGCGTCGACCGGCGACCGCGACGGCCTGCCGAACGCCATTCCCGAAGCCATGGCCGTCGGCACGCTCGTGCTGACGTCGTCCACGGCGGCGACGACCGAGGCGATCCAGCACGAAACGACCGGCCTGGTGGCCGACGTGAACCGGCCGAAGGAATGGGTGGCGGCGTTGCGCCGGCTGGCGGAGGACGACGCGCTGGCGGAGCGGTTGCGCGCGGCGGCGCGGCGCTGGGTCGAGGAAAATTACGACGCGCACCAGAATGCGGCGCAGCTGCATGCATGCTTTGAACAGGCGGCAAGGGGGAAAGACCTCCAAACTCCCACGAGTTAGGACACGGGAGCAGGCCCATGATTTACTTCGATGTCACCAAGTCCGGCGCGGCGCGGCATCAGTCGGGACTGATGCGGGTGAGCGCGCGGCTGCGCCAGGAGATGGGCGCCGCGGTGACGCCAGTGCGGTGGGATGGGCGCAAGGGCACGTGGCGGCACGCCGGCGGCGGGATGCCCGTGACTTTCTCGACGGCCGACTGGCTCTTCACGGCCGAGCTGTTCAGCGAGGCGGAGCGGCCGGGTTTCTGGAGTTTTCTGCGCGCGCGGCCCTGCCGGCTGGCGGCGATGTTCGCCGATGCGATCCCGCTGCGGCATCCGCAGATCACCTGGCCGCAAAGCGTGGCCCGGCATCCCGAGTACCTGAAAATGCTCGCCGCCTTCGACCGCGTGTGGGCGATCTCCGAGGCGAGCCGGCGCGACCTCGTGGAGTTCTGGCGCTGGCAGGGCGGGGAGACGCGCGCCGCGGCGGGTTCCATTGCGCTCGGCGCAGACTTCGACCGCAGCCCCCGCGTGACCTCGCCCCTCAAGCCGGAAACCGCGCGCCTCCTCTGCGTCGGCATCCTCGAACCGCGCAAGAACCAGATGTTCCTGCTCGATGTGTGCGAGGCGCTGTGGACTGCAGGCACCGATTTCGAGCTGCACCTCGTCGGCCGGGTGAATCCGCATTTCGGCGGACCGGTCGCGGCGCGTCTGCAGGCGCTGCGCAAAATCCAGCCGCGGGCGCATCATCACGAAGCCGCGTCCGATGCGCTCCTGGACCGGTTGTACGCGACGGCGACGGCCACGGCGTTTCCGACCCTCGCGGAGGGCTGCGGGCTGCCGGTGCTGGAGTCGCTGTGGAAAGGCCGGCCGTGTGTCTGCAGCGACCTGCCGGTGCTGCGCGAAATCGCCGGCGGGGGCGGGTGCGTGATGGCGGCACCGAACGACCGGGCGGCGTGGACAACCGCCCTGCGCACCGTGTTGACGGATGACGCGGCATGGAGGCGGCTGGCGACCGAAGCGGTGTCGCGGCCGCTGCCCATCTGGGCGGACACCGCGAAGACGCTGCTGGCGGGGCTGCAATAATCCGGCCGGCCGCCTAGAGTTTCTTCACCGCATAGGCCATGGCCTCGGCGACCCGTTCGAGATCCTCGTCGCTGTGCATGGCCGAGATGGCGGTGCGCACCAAGTCCTTGCCGGGCGGGACGGCGGGCGCGATCGACATGACCGTGAACACGCCCTTGTCCAGCAGGGCCTGCCAGAAGCGGTAGACGAGCTCCTTCGAGCCGAGCACGATGGGAATGGCCGGCGTCTCGCTTTCCCAAATGTCGAGGCCGAGCCCCTTGAGCATCTCGCGGTACCGGCGGGTGTTCCGCCAGAGGCGATCCAGGTGTTGCGGCTCGGTCTGCATGATGTCGAGCGCCGCGGACGCGCAGCCCGCCTGGCTCGGACTGATGGCGGCGCTGAAAATGGTCTGCTTCGAGTGGGTGCGCAGGTACTCGATGAGGTCGCGCGAGCCGGCCACGAAACCGCCGGTGCTGGCGAGCGATTTGGACAGGCTGCCGCAGAGGAGATCGACCTTGTCGTTGAGCTGGAAGTGATCGACGGTGCCGCGACCCTGCCGGCCGAGCACGCCGAAGCCATGGGCGTCATCGAGCACGAGAAAACAGCCCTGGTCGTCGGCGATCTGGGCGATCTCGGGCAGGCGCACGATGTGTCCCTCCATCGAGTAGACGCCCTCGACGACAATCATCTTGGAGGTGTGGTGATGTATGCTCTTGACGAGCTGGCGCAGATCCTCGGGGTTGTTGTGCGAAAAGCGCTCGAAGGAGGCCAGCGAGAGACGGATTCCGTCCCACACACAGGAGTGGATGTTCTTGTCGGCCAGGATCACATCACCGCGCTGGGCGAAGGTGGCGACGGTGGACATGCACGAGAGGTAGCCGGCCACGCTGACATGGCAGGCTTCACGGTCGAGGAAAACCGCGAGCTTTTTTTCCAGATCGACGTGGTAGGCGCGGGAACCGTTGGACAGGCGGGCGCCGGTGGTGCTCGTGCCCCATTGCAGCATGGCGGCGCGACCCGCCTCGATCACGGCGGGGTGAAAGGAGAGGCCGAGGTAATCGTTGCTGGCCAGCATGACCATGTCGCGGCCGTTCAGGCGGACGTGCGTGCCCTGCTGCCATTCCATGGCGTGGTAATAAGGCGCGTACTTCAGCCGCATTTTGGTGGAGTAGTCGTCGCGGCATCGCTCCACGATCGTCTTCTTGTTCCGGGTGAGCAGAGTCAGCGCCATAAAAGTTGTGCGGCAACGTTGAGTAAGAGGGGGAGGGTTAGCAAACCGAAAGGTCCCGCTTTTGCCCGGCGGGCGCGGGGTTTGCGCCGGTCAGCGCGGCGGCGCGCAAAGTCACCGGGCCGGCCGCCATTCCCGCCGTTGGTGAAGCGGGCGGAAAAGCGGTGGACAAAATCCAGCTTTCATCCGCGGCGCGGCAGGGATCGCATCCAGGCGGCCAGCTCGTCGGCATAAGTGGGCCACGCTTTGAAGATGCGCCCGAGGGCGGCGCGGGTGAGTGCCTCGAGATAATCGGAATCGGAAAGCAGCCGCTCAATCGCCGCGGCAAGACCGGGGGCGTCCACGCGGTCGAGGCTGAGGCACCCGCCGCCGTGGACGCATTCGCCGAGGGCGCCGTGCGCGGAACAGATGCAGGGTTTGCCGTGACTGAGGCTTTCCAGCACGGGCAGACCGAATCCCTCCATGAGCGAGGGATAAACAGTGAAGACGCAATCACGGTAGGCATGGTGCAGGTCGGCCTCGGAAGCCGGGCCGTCGTAGCGCACCGGCCGGCCGGCGGCCCGCAGCGCGCGGAGTCGCACCAGGGCTGCGCGGCCGGTCTGCGGATGGGCCAGGCCGATGAGGCGCAATTCGAAACGCCGGCCGCGGCTCCAGAGGATTTCGCAGGCCTCCAGCAGCGCCAGATGGTTCTTGCGGCCCTCGATCGAACCGACGCTCAAAACCACGGGCGATGCCTGCGGCGCCGCCGTCTGGCCGTAAGGTGAGTTGACGGGCGCGTCGATCCCCAGCGGGAGGGCGACGGCCGGTGGCGGATTCGCGACACCCAGCCACCGCCAGTAGTCGACCAGCATGGCGCGTGAGTCCTCGGAGATCGCGGCAATCCCGTCGAAAAGCAGCAGATCCTGCAGATACGCGGGATAGCGGGCGACGGTCTTGGCCGGTGAAAGCTCGGGCAGGCGCAGGACGGTGGCATCGTGAAACACCGCCACCCGCGGACCGGAAATGCGGGCGAACAGGCCGGGCAGCGCGCGGCTGACAGCGGGCGAAAAGATTTCGGGTTCAATCAGGCCGTCGCCCCAAATCGCCGGCGGCGATCCGCTTTGTGAGCGGGCGGCGAGCAGCCGCCGAACGTGACCGGCGATCCGGGCGTGCAGCGGCCAGCGGGCGCCGCGGGCGCCGGCCACCAAGCCGCCGGGGGGCGCGAGGTTGCGCCGCTCCCACCCGCGGAGCGGACGCCAGGCGGACTCATAGGCATCGTAGCACAGCGGCAGCACATCCTCCGACCGCCCGCACAGCGCCGTGTACAGCGCCCGGCACAGGCGCTGGATGCCGGTGTGGGCGCGCGTGTGGCTGGTATGGGTGAGATCGATCAGAAGTCGGCTCATGGTGCGGGGGGCGAATCGTAACGCCAGATGCTCACGTAACGCACGGTGCCGATCTGCGTCCAATGTCCGGCCAGGTGTTTTTGAAATGCGCTCCACTCGGCCTCCTCGATTTCAAAAGGGAACAGCACGGCATAGAGGGGCCGGCCGGCCGCCGTGCAAGCCGCCGCGATACGTTTGAAGTCGGCCGATGAGATCATGTCCCAGCGCAGGATCGTATAATCGGTGTAATAGAGCAGGGCGCCGCTGGCTTGCATCGTGGCGACGACTGCGCCGGCGGGCAGATGGGCACTGACCCAAGTGGTGGTTTCCGGATAGATCCGCTCGCCATAGCCGCTGCCATACACATGCAGATGCCGGGACCAGGCAAGGTTGTAACCGATGATGATGACCACCGTCACTGCCAGCCACCAGGCGCGGAAGGGCGATTGGCATCGGTCAAGCACCGCGCGGGCGACGAGCAGGGCCGCCAGGATCAACGGCGGGAAGGCGGGCAGCAAAAAACGCAGGTACCACCAGTCATCGTGCGTGTGGCGATAGAAGAGATAAAAAAACGGATAGGCGAGTCCCCAGGCCGCCAGCAGCGCTGTCAGCAGCGGCTGGCGGTGCCGGAGGAACGGAAAGGCCAGCGACAGCAGAACCAGCGGGGTCAGCAGCACGGGCAGCCAGAGGGCGTAGTGGACCAAGGTGGCCGGTACGTATGCCCGGCTGAAAACGGGGTCAACGTAGCCGTAACCGGTCGTAAAGATGCGTCCGTAGGCCGCGTGGTTGATGATGCCCAGGAAAATGGCTCCGGGCAGCCCACCCAGAATCAACAGGAGCCATCTCCGCACGGCAAATCCCACGGCAATGCCCACGGGCACAAACCCCAGCATGTTTGAAGGACGCAGGAGAACGGCGAGCGACAGCGCCATGCCTGCCACCAAGGCCAGCCAGGGCGCCTGGCGGCTTTTCCACGCACACAAAACAGCCGCGGTCGCCCACACCATGGCAGGCACGTCGCTCATCACCTGCAACGACATGAAGAGGTAGAGCGGACTGAATGCCAGCATCAGCACCCCCAGCCAGACCCAACCTTTCTCCAGTCCACATTCACGTCCCAACCGGTAAACCAGCCAGAGGCCCAGCAACGCATGGAGTCCCATGACCAACGCGGGCGCCAGATTCCAGCCGGTGATCTTCGCCGCGGCCATGATCAGCAGCGGCAGCCCCATGGGATAGGTTGGGGTCATCGTGACGTGGTCCGCATTCGGGATGAAACCAAGCGGGACATGCGTGTACGGCGGCAGGGTATCCGGCGCCAGTCCCGGCAGGAGACGCAAAGGGGCAATCAGGCGCCCCTCGCTCAACAGCCGGGCGTTATTGAGATAACCGGATGAATCCGAGCCGCCGGCATACGCCCCCATGTAACGCGTCAGCAACAAGGCGTAGAGCAGGAGGGCGAGGACGGGCAGCCAGGTTTCCCAAGGCAAGGCTGGAGCCATCCAACGGGAAGGGGGGGCCGGGGCGGGTGATGAATCCATTCTTGCGTTGCTGTTTCGAAACGTGTCGTTTCTCCACTTTCTGTGCACCGGTTCAACCCATTTCTCTGGCGCTGGCGGCAGATCGTGTACGGATTCGCCTATGCGGCGGCCGCAAGCTTCTTCCTGTGGACCGCGGCGCAGTATTGCATGCCGGGGAAGGGCTTCACGTGCCTGATCTTTTTCGGCGGCGGGCCCAACACGCACCGGATCCGGGAGCTGCAATCGCTCGACTATTACATTTACAGGGACTCCAACGGCTATGATGGCCAGCATTACGCCCAGATCGCGGTCAAGCCGCTCCTGATGAGCCGGGACCTGCGGGAGGCGGTGGACAATCTTCCGTACCGCGCTCGTCGCATCCTGTTTTGCTGGACGGCGTATGTGCTCGGCTTGGGGCACCCGGCCTGGGTGCTGCAGGCCTATGCGTTGCAAAACATCCTGGCGTGGCTGTTGCTGGCCTGGCTGCTGCTCCGCTGGTTTCCCCCCACCAATTTGAGCAACCTCGTGCGCTGGGCGGGTACCCTGTTTGCCTGGGGCATGACCATGAGCGTGCGCGAAGCCCTGATGGACGGTCCCAGTTTGCTGCTGATCGCCTGGGGCGTGGCATTGGCTGAAAAAGGACGCCGCTGGTCGTCGGCCTGCGTCCTGGGCATCTCCGGCCTCGGTCGTGAAACGAACCTGTTATCTTCCCTTTCGCTGGCACCCGGGAGGGAATGGAACTGGCGCGAGATTTGGCGGGCGGCCGGCCGCATCGCCGTGGCGATGGCGCCATTGGGCCTCTGGGTGTTGTGCCTGTGGTATGTGTACGGCGAACCGAGCAACGCCGGCGTGGACAATTTCGGCGCTCCGTTCCAAGCCTACTTCGCCAAATGGTTCGCGGCCGTGCGGAGTTTCCGTGAAGACGGCTGGGACTCCTCGGGAAAATGGACGCTGATCATGCTGGTCTCGCTGACGGTCCAGCTGCTCGTGATCATTCTGCGCCCGCAGTGGACGAATCCCTGGTGGCGCGTTGGCGCGCCCTTCGCCGGGTTGCTGCTCTGTCTGGGCCCCGCGGTGTGGGACGGATTTCCAGGCGCGGCCGCGCGCGTGGTGCTGCCCCTGACGCTGGCTTTCAATATCGTGGTGCCGCGCGGCCTCCGGTGGTGGCCGGTTCTGCTCCTGGGCAATCTTTCGGCCTTGAGCGCCGTCGATCAACTCAGGCCGCCCGGACAGGAGAGCTATCAGGTGGGGGGGCCGCGCAATGTCTGGATGACGCCCGCGCACGAAAGCATCGAGGTGACGTTTCCGGGGAACTGGTATCAGACGGAGAAGTCGCACTTCGAATACTGGCGATGGAGCCGCGGCCCGGCGGAGATCGTCATTCACAATCCACAGGGCTTTCCAGTGGAAGTAACCCTGCAGTTCGATCTGCGGGCGTTCGACGAGCGCACCGTCCGCTTGCTGCAAGGAACGGCCGTCCGTTGGGAGGGGCGGGTCAACCGGAGCGGAACGACCGTGCGGGTGCTGCAAGTCCGGCTGGAACCGGGAGACAATTCGTGGCGTTTCGAAACGGACAAACCGCCGATCATGCCGGAAGGCGACACCCTGCGTCCTGTGACATTCAATCTCCGCAATTTTGTCGTCCAGGCGGTGCGAAAACTCGAGGCGGAACCCCCGCCGACGGGACCGGTTCATCCTTGAGCAGGGAGGCGCGGGCACGGGATAAGGTAATGCGCAAATTTCCGCGATAGTCAGGCTTGTAAGACGGGAGTGGAGCGTTTTGATCTGAGATGTACAACGGTCCAAGGAGTGCACTGACCAAGACCCTTTTAAGTTTCAACCCTTGCTCCATTTACCCCTGATCTCCAAGTCATCACGCCTGGGTGTGATGCGCGTGGTCGTATTGTCCCTGCTGACGACGGCCATCTGGTGCTGGCATTACGATCGCCTGACATGGGCGAAGTGGTCCCTACCGCTCGACTATACGGGTGACTCGCTGGAGATACTGGCCCGGATCAAGGCGGCGGCGGAAGGCGATCTGGTACCGTTCCGGTCCCACTTTGTCCACCGGCTCGGTGCCCCGTTCGATGCCAACTGGAACGAGTATCCCGGTTCCGACGATCTCGCCAACTACGGACTCGGCTGGCTGGCGCGGGTGATCGGTGTGTCCGCCACCAGCAATGTGGCACTGCTGCTGGCGCATGTGACCGCCGCGTTGTCGTTCTATCTGTGCGCCCGGCTGCTGCGGCACCGGTGGGAATGGGCCTTTGCCGGCGCGCTGTTGTTCGCCTTTTCGTTCTTCAGCCTCACCCGGAGCCTGCCGCACCTGTGGCTGACGTTCACCTACACGGTTCCGCTGGCCCTGTTGACCTGCTGGCTCATTGCCGCCGGCCGCCGCACCACGATGCGTCCGGCGTGGCGCTGGCTTTGCTACGGCACGGCGGTGGCGTTGGGCGCAAGCAATCCCTACAACCTTTTTCTCTACCTGCAGTTGCTCGCCTGGTCGATCCTGGCGCAGTGGCTGCGGTCGCGCTGGTCGGCGAACGTGCGTCTTGGACTCGCCTGCGGGGTGGTGGCCGTGTTCGTGTTTGCGGCGATCCACGCTCACACTTGGATCAATGTGATCGACGAGGGAGGCGTCCCCCTCCTGGTGCGCAACTACGCCGGCACGGAAATCTACGGACTCAAGCCCATCGAGCTGTTCGTGCCGTCGAGCCGGCATCACAGCAAATGGCTTGCGGAGATCGGCTATCGTTACCTGCGCTGGTCGGACTGGCGCGGTGAGACCTTTTCGCCCTATCTCGGTTTTGTCGGCGCGGCCGGATTGCTATGGATGGTGGCGGCGCTGATGAAGAGTCTGCTGGCTCAGCGGCGCCGCTGGCGGCCGGCCTATTCGCTGCCGGCCATGTGGATCCTGGTATTTTCTACCATCGGTGGCGTGAATAGCATCCTGGCGTTTTATTTTGGCCTGAACATTTTCCGGGCCTCCAACCGATATAGCGTCTTCCTGCTCGCGCTGGCCTTGCTGTTCGTGGTGGCGCAACTTTCCATCCGTACGAGGGCATGGCGGCCGGCGGTGCGGCTGGCCCTCGCCGGGCTGATCGCCGCCGTCGGGTTATGGGACCAGCTTCCCGCGAGGAACAGCCCGGAAGCCAGTCAGCTCATTGCCGGGCGGGTCCGCGCCGATCGCCGCTTGGGCGAAGAACTGGAAAAACATCTTGGCCCAGGGGCGATGGTGTTTCAGCTCCCGATCCTGGATTTTCCGGAAGGACGGCCGCAACTCCGCGTCAATGAATATGATCATTTCCGGCCGTATCTCGCCACGCGCACGCTCCAGTTTTCCTATGGGGAAAGCAAGGGCCGGGCGCGGGGCACGTGGCAGTACGATTGCATCCGCATGGTTCCGGCGACACTGGTGCGCGCCTTGGAAGGCTATGGTTTCGCAGCCCTCTATATCAACCGGCAGGGTTATTCGGACAACGGCGAAAAACTGCTCGCGGAACTGGCCGCCGCGGGGCGCGCGGAAGTCATTGGAGAGCCGGATCAGAATCAGGTCGTCGTGCGGTTGCATCCAGTGGAACAGCCGCAACCGCCGCTGGCCCATGCTTTCACCTATGGCCGGGGCTGGAATCCGCGGCCGCAGGAGGATTTTGGTCTCGAGCCGCGCAGGAACATGCGGCTGCCGGGAAGCTTCGGTTTCGAACCACGCTCGAATCCGGGTCCGCCAGGGGAATCCGGAGACGAGCCGCACTGGACCAACGGGTCCGCCTCCTTGTCCTACTATAATCCCTTTCCGCACCCGCTGCAGGTTTCCGTGCATCTCGTGGTCAGCAGCATGGGCGAACGGACGCTGCGCATCCTGGTCAATGACCGCGAGCAGACGCGCCTGCGGCTCGGGGCCGAGCTGAAAACGATCGATCTGCCGACGATGGAATTGAAGTCCGGCGTCAACCGCATCGATTTTGTCACGCCCGAGCCCGCCATCCGCGTGAACGAGCAGCGCTGGCGGTTGCGCGCCATCGGGGTGCACCGGCTGCAGTTGCGGATCATCTCCGAGCCCATGGTGGAACTGGCCGACGAGCCCGACGACATGCTGGCCAGCAACACCCCGGATCCGTCGAATCATCCCGGCAGCTCTTGAGCCTTCCTGCCGGCGCACCCGCGGGAACACCCGGCCAGATTTTCGTCGCCACGATCCGCCGGGCGCCGCATCTACTGCGGCATGGAGGAAGCCGAGTACTACAAGATGGCACAGGTGGAGGACCGGATGTGGTATTACCGGTCGCTGCATGGGCATTTCCATCGCATCCTCCATGCGTGCTTCGGCTCCGGACCCCGCGACCTGCTCGACGCCGGCTGCGGCTCGGGCGGATTGATCCACTACCTGCAAAGCCGGGCGCCCGAATGGCGGATCACGGGAATCGACCTCTCGCCCGTCGCCTGCCGGCTGGCGGGCCGGCGCTGCCGCGCATCCATCATCGAGGGTTCGGTGACGGCGCTGCCGTTTGACGGGGCGGCGTTTGATGCAGTCCTCTCGGCAGATGTGCTGTACGAACTGGACGAGCCGGCCGCGGCGATGCGCGAGTTTCACCGTTGCCTCCGGCCAGGCGGGCGGGTCGTGGTCAATGTCCCGGCCTACCGCTGGCTGTGGTCATATCATGATGTCGCCGTGCGGTCGAAGCATCGCTTTGTGCGGACGGAGGTCGCCGACCTGCTGACGGCGGCCGGATTCGCCGTGGAACTCAACACCCATTGGAACGCGCTCCCGTTTCCGCTGATCGTGGCGAAACGCAAGCTCTTCGCCCGGTCCGGCGACACGAGCGACGTGAAACTGTACCCGGCGCCGGTGGAGGCGTTCTTTCGCGGCCTGATGACCATCGAGTACGCCTGGCTGCGGCTCGGCGGGCGATGGGCGTGGGGCAGCTCGATACTGGCCGTGGGCCGCAAACGCGAATAGTTCCGTCCGGGTTTCCGGCTTTGATGAAGACTTGCTATTACGCCAGGCCCACCCGGTGCCGCCCGGGCGCTTCGATGCCGAGGGAAAGGTGCCACGCGTCGGCGGGCAACGCTGCCGCGATTTTCTCCGGCCATTCGACGGCCAGGCAGTAGGGCGAGACCAGGAAATCCTCGAGCATCAGCTCGGAAACCTGGTGCGCATTTTCGAGGCGGTACGCGTCGAGATGCACCAGGGTCCGGCGGCTGCGATAAAGATGCAGGATGTTGAAGGTCGGGCTTGTGACCAGATCCGGTATGCCGAAACCCTGGGCGAGACCCTGCACGAAAGTCGTCTTTCCCACGCCTAGATTGCCGTGCAGGGCGAGGGTGGCGTCGGGAGGCAGAGCGGCGGCGAGCCGTGCGCCCAGCAACCGTGTCTCCCCGGCTGAACGGGTGACCACGCCGGCGCGGAGTTCAGCGAAGATGCTCATAGCCGTGAAACGTCTGCAGGTCGATCGAACCGGCGGCGGTTTTCCCTGCGGCCACGAACCGGCCGATGCAGGTGAGCCGGAGGCGCGGAAACGCCCGCCGCCAGGCGCGCCCCAGCAACGCGCGGTCGGCGCGGCCCGCCACCGCCAACACGAGTTCATAATCCTCGCCATCACAGAGCGCATGGTGCAACGGCGTGCGGCCGGTGCGCCGGGCATGGAGGCGGGCGGCGCGGCTGATGGGAATGGCGTCGGCGGCAAGCGCCGGCCAGGCGCCCCGCGGCGTGAGGGCGTACAGGTCCTTGGCGAGGCCGTCGCTCACGTCCATCATCGCGCGCACTTCGCGGCGCCGGGCCAGCCATTCGCCCTCGGCCAGCCGCGGCGTGAACCGCCAGTGGCGGCCGAGCCGGCTGCCGCCAAGCGTGCCGGTGACGTAGATCCAGTCATCGGGCCGCGCGCCGGTGCGCGGCACGATCCGCGGGCCGGCCGCCTCGCCAAAGAGCGTGAGAAACGCGCCCAGAAAACCGTCGCCCTGCGCCACGTCGCCGCCGACGACGGGCACGGCGAAGCGCCGCGCCGCGGCCGCGAGCCCGCGATAAAACTGCTCCAGCCAGCGCGTACGGACGCGCGGATCAAGGGCCAGGGCGATGACCGCGGCGGTCGGCCGGGCGCCCATGGCCGCGAGGTCGCTGAGGTTGCGCTTCAGCAGCATTTCACCGGTGGCGCGCGGTGTCACCGTGTCATCGAAATGGCGGCCGTAAATCACGGGATCGGTCGTGACCAGCTGTCGGCGGGGATTGGGCGGGAGCACGGCGCAGTCGTCGCCGATGCCGAACGGCGCGGGCGGCGAGACGTCGCCCAGCCAGCGGCGGATTTCGGCGATCAGCCGCGTTTCACCGAGCGCAGAAACCGAATCCGCGAAGTGTTTGGTGAAAGGGTGCACCGGAGAGTGAAAGTGAAAGTGAAAGTGAAAATGAAGGTGAGAGGGAAGGCGGATCACCGCCCGACGCCGCTCAGCACGAGCAGCAGTGTGTGTAAGTTAAAAAGGGCGTGGGCGAGCATTGGCACGGCGATGTTGCCGGTGCGCTCATAGGCGGCGGCGAACAAGACGCCGAGGACGAACAGGGGAAGAAAGCTGACCCAGTTGGCATGCAGCAGCGCGAAGAGTCCGGCACTCGCGCCATACGCGGCCCAGCGCGGGATGCGGGTGCGCAGGAAACGGAAGACCCCGGCGCGGAACACGAGCTCCTCGCTGACGGGGGCGACGGCCAGCGCCAGCACGACCATGAAGCCGAGCAGGGCCGGGGACTTGGTTTGCGTGAAGAGATCAACAAGTTCCTGGCGCTCCGTGGGCAGATGAGCGGTTTTGAGCAGGCATTCCCAGAGGAAGCCCGCACCGCTGACCAGTGGGACCACCATCAGGAAGGTCAACGCCGCGCCGCGCACGCCCTCCCACAAGGAGGCGCGCCCCCGGGGCGGAACCGTTTTCACCCCAGTCCGCCGCCGCCGCTCAAGCAGATGGGCGCAGAACCAGGCGAGGATGGCGCCGACATGGAACATCGAGCCGTAAAGCACGAGCTCGAACGTCGTACCATCGGGCTGGTGGCGGAGCGTCTGGCCGGTCAGAAGTCGCAGGACACCCTGCCCGAGGAATCCCAGCGTCAACACGAGCCAGACCAGGAACAGAAAGTCGGTCAGGCTCACCTCCCAGACCAGCAAGGCGGCGGGGCGCGTCCGCACCGCCCGGCCGGCGGAACTCAGAAAGAGCCAGCCCAGAAACCCGAGCCCGCCGAGGAGCAGGGTGGATTCAAGGCCAATGATCGTCTGTTCAAGCGGGGAAAGCATGGAGACGGGTGTTCTGCTGGACTGCAGAATGGCGGTGGCCACGCCGAAACCAACACGAAAGGTGCGGACAACGTGGCCAGATTCGTGGGAATTTGGACAGCGCTGGCGCGTTGGAGTCGCAAGCCAGAGCTGATAGAGAGGATTCGAATCCTCCGCTACGTCACGATCTTCTGCCCGTCGTAGACCACCCGGCCGGAGACGATGGTGGTCTTGACCCGGCCGGTCAGGGTCTGGCGGTGCCACGGGGAGTTGCCGGATTTGCTGAAGCCGGCCTCGGCATCGTAAAGCCACTTCTCGTCGGGATCGAAGAGCGTGACGTCGGCGACGGCGTCTGCAGCGAGCGTGCCACCTGGCAGGTTGAGCAGCCGCGCGGGTTTGTGCGTCATGAGGGCGATGACGTCAGGGAGCGAAAATTTGCCCTGGCGGTGCAGCACGTCGAGCACCACGGGCAGCGCCGTCTCGAGGCCGATGACCCCGAAGGGTGCATAATCGAACTCCTTGTCCTTCTCGTAATCGGTGTGCGGTGCATGGTCGGTGGCGACGCAGTCGATGGTGCCGTCGCGCAGTCCCTCGATGAGCGCACGGCGGTCCTCCTCGGTGCGCAACGGCGGGTTCATCTTGAAGTTCGGGTCGTAGCCGACGAGGGCGGCCTCGGTGAGCGCGAGATGGTGCGGCGTGGCCTCGGCGGTGATGCGCACGCCGCGGCCCTTGGCGCGGCGGATGATGTCCACCGAGTACTTGGACGAGATGTGCTGCAGGTGGATGTGCGCGCCGGTGTAGGTGGACAGGATGACGTTGCGCGAGACGATGACGTCCTCGGCCGCGTGGGGCCAGCCGCGCAGCCCGAGCCGGGTGGACATGACGCCCTCGTTCATGGCGGCGTTCTGCGTCATGGCTTCGTCCTGGCAGTGGTCCATGACGGGCAGATCGAACATCTTCGCATACTCGACGGCGCAGCGCATGAGCTCGTTGTTCTGCACACAATGGCCGTCATCGGTGATGGCGACGACGCCGGCGCGCTTGAGCGAGCCGGTGGGCGCAAGCTGCTCGCCCTTCTGCCCGACGGTGATGCAACCGGTCGGATGAACATGCACGACCGCGTCGTGCTCAATGGCGTTGTGGATGTACTCGATGGTGCCGGCGTTGTCCGCGACCGGGCTGGTGTTGGGCATGCAGACAACGGTGGTAAAGCCGCCGGCGGCCGCGGCGCACGAACCGGTCTGGATGGTCTCCTTGTGCGTCTGGCCGGGCTCGCGAAGGTGGACGTGGATATCGACCAGGCCGGGGCAGGCGACGAGGCCCCGGGCGTCGATTTTCTTCGCCGACTTCTTCTGCCCGGCGGAGAAGCCGGCCACGAACCGGCCGTCGGCGATGAACAGGTTGCCCCGGGCATTGCGTTTGGCCGCAGGGTCGATGACGCGGGCGTTGGTGATCCAGAGAAGGCTCATGAAAAAAGATCCAAATCCCAAATCTCAAGTTCCAAGGAAAGGGGAAGGGCGAAAAATCCAAAACCATCGGCTGCCAGCCTAGGTTTCTGCATTGGGAGTTTGGTCATTGGGATTTCCTTGAAAATTGGAACTTGGGGCTTGGGATTTAAGCGGTCGTCAGGACCGCTTCGGGCTGTCCTCCTGAACAGAGGTAGAGCGCGGCCATGCGCACGGCGATCCCGTTGCTGACCTGTTCAAGGATGACGCTGCGGTTGGAGTCGGCGAGGTCGCTGTCGATCTCGACACCGCGGTTGATCGGGCCGGGATGCATGATGATGGCCTTGGGGTTCAGCCACGAGGCGCGCGTTTTGTTGAGGCCGAACATGCTGGTGTATTCGCCGAGCGAAGGAAAGTGGCTGGAGGCCTGGCGCTCGTGCTGGATGCGCAGCAGCATGACGACCTCGGCGTCGGCGAGCGCGGACTTGAGGTCGTGCGAGACCTTCACGCCGAGGTCGGTGAACCAGTGCGGCACCAGGGTGGAGGGTCCGACCAGCGTGACGTCGGCCTCGAGCTTGGTGAGCGCCCAGATATTGGAGCGCGCGACACGGCTGAAAAGAATGTCGCCGAGGATCACGACCTTGCGGCCCTTCAACGCGCCGAGGTGCTCCTTCATCGTGAAGGTGTCGAGCAGCGCCTGCGTGGGGTGCTCGTGGGCCCCGTCGCCCGCGTTGATGACCGGGATGTTGAGCAGGCGGCTGAGGTAGAGCGGCGAACCGGCCGCGGAGTGGCGCAGCACGATCAGGTCGGCGTTGAGCGCCTGGATGTTCTGCGCGGTGTCGCGCAGGGTTTCACCCTTGGTGGTGCTGGAGGCGGCGGCGTCGAAGGAGATGACGTCGGCGCTGAGGCGCTTGGCGGCCATTTCGAAGGCGATGCGCGTGCGGGTGCTCGGCTCGAAGAAGAGATTGACGATCGTCTTGCCGCGCAGCGCGGGCACCTTCTTCACGCTGCGCTGGAGGATTTTCTTGAACGCGGCCGTGGTCGCATGGATCTGTTCAATCTCGGCGCGGCTCAACTCCTCAATGGCGATCAGGTTGCGGCGGTTCCAGGGCACTTTTGATTTCGGATTTTGGGTTGCGGATCTCGGATTGGTTTCAGCCGCGGCGGTCGGCAACCGGCGGAGTGGACATCTGCTCGGCGGGCAGGACGCGGATGGAGTCGTTTGCCGGATCTTCGGGATCGAGGCGGACGGAGACCCTTTCCGTGTCACCGGCCTTCAGCGTGAGGCCGCAGTAGTCGGCGGCGACGGGGAGCCGGCGGCCGCCGCGGTCGACGAGCACCGCCAGCTCGACCTTGGCCGGACGGCCGTGGTCGAAGAGCTCATCGAGCGCGGCCTTCGCCGTGCGCCCGGAGAACAGCACGTCGTCGACGAGCACGACGGTGGCGCCGCTGACGTCGACCGGAATGTGCGTGGGCGCGAACTCCTTGGGAATGGGGTTGCGCTCGATGTCGTCGCGATGGAACGAGATGTCGATCACGCCGCAGGGCGCCCCCTTGAGCAGGGCGGCCAGCCGGCGCGCGAGGATGATGCCTCCGTTGGCGATGCCGAGCAGGACGGGCGGCGTGGCGGCGTGGCGGCGGGCAATGGCGGAAGCCAGCTGCTGAATCGCGGGTTGGATCTTCTCGGAGCCGATGCGGTTCGGTGTGGCCACGAGCTTTCGTTGTGACGTAGACCGGCGGCCCGGTAAAGCGAAAAGCCGTGACGGGCGAAACATGCTCCGCGACAAACCACCACCCTCACGCATTCAGGTACGCAGCCAGGCAGCGAGATCGGCGTCGGTGGCAATGAGGTCGCCGCGCTGGTATTCGGGCGAGAGGAGCGTCACATAGGAGGGCTCTGCGAAGCGGCGGCAGTGCAGCAGCACGCGGGCCTGCTGGCCGGGCGCGCGCACGAGGCGGCCGAGCGCCTGGTTCACTTTTTGCATGCCGGGAATCTGGTACACCCGGCGGAACGCGGCGTCGCGGCTAAGGCCCGCGCGCTCCAGCCCGGTCATGCGGGTGCGCTGGATGGCATTCACCTCCGGCAGCGCCGGCCCGACCACCATGGCGTGCGTCACGCGGCCGCCGAGCAGATCGATGCTCTCGGCAAAGCTGCTGCCGAGCACGAGAAAGAGCGCGTCGGCCAGCTCCAGTGATTCCTCAACCCAGGCGGTCTGCGCGGCGAGGTCGGCCAGACGTGGTTGCAGCGCCACCCGCAAAGGGGAGCCGGCGGCCTCCAGCGCCTGCATGATGTTTCCCGCGTAGGCGTAGCTGGGGAAAAAACCGGCGATGGCGTTGCCGGCCGCGGCGTGCAAAGCCTCCGCGGTGGCGGCGGTGGCCGCGTAGTGCCGGGAGCGATGCTGAAAGGTGGTGTCAACCCGCACGTCGACGCCGACCAGGTAGGCGTGCTCGCGCCAGGGCGCCCGGGCCCGCAGCACGCGCGGCAGCGCCGCCTCGCGCGCCTCCTCGACCTGCAGGAGTCCGGCGCCGGAGGTGACTTCCCGCAATGTCTTGCGGGCCCGGCGCGAAAGCCTGCCGAGCATGGCGGGGGGCTCCACGGCGCGGGGACGCGCGAGCTCGGACGGCGGTTCGGCCAGTCCGCAACTGGCGGCAAACACGTCCGTGGGCTGCAGCGTGGCGGAGGAGAGCATGACTCCGGCATAGGCACGCAAGGTCCGGCCGATCAGGGCGGCAGCGTCGAGACAGGTGAAATGCAGCTCCCCGTTGCGCGGACACCAGAGCAGCGTCGGAATTTCGGATTTCGGATTGCGGAGACCGGAAAGGGCAGGCTCGGAAACGGGCGGAAGCGCAAACTCGCCGGCCAGCCAGTCGCGCAGGGCGAGCGTCTGCCAGAGTTGCTCCGACACGTGTGGCCCGAGCGCCGCATAGTCGAGCGGCGTGGAGGCGACGAGGGTGGCCAGGCGGTCAACCGCGTCACGGATGTCATCCTCGGTCATGGGATCGAGGCTCTCGGCGTGGCGGAGCCCGGTCAGCAGCCGGGTCCAGTGCTCACACGCGAGCAGGAGTGAGGCGGGCGGATGCATGCGATGCAACTCGACGAGCACGGCCTCGGCCTCGCCGGCCCGCGCGACGTGTGACCAGGCATCGGCCACCCGGGCGGGCAGGTTATGGGCCTCGTCGATGATGAGCAGCGTCTCGGCCGGGTTGAAACCGGGGCGTTCGTAGAACACCCCGCGGCTGTCAGGCGCAAAAACGTAGTTGTAGTCGCCGATCCAGACGTCGTTGAAGGGCAGGGCCGCCCGGGTGATCTCGTAGGGGCAGATATGCGCGTCGCGGCCGGCGGCACGGAGCGCCTCCAGGTCGCGCGGCTGATCCTCGCGCAGATAGAAACGGGCCAGCCCGCTCTGCGGCCAGCGGACCTCCATGTCGGCGAGGAACGAGCACGCGGCGCGCACGCAGTGGAAGACCGGATTGATGCAATGCTCGCCCTTCGGCCGCACCTGCCAGGCGGCGACGGGCGTTGCCGCCGGTTCAGGGTTCAGGGTTTTGGGTTCAAGGTTGTCACCCGGCGAGGTCATGGTGGCGAGCGTGCGCATGACTTGGAGCTGGCCGGTGGATTTGCCCGTGAGATAGAGCAGGCGCGAAAAGCGGCCGGTGCGGAGCCGGCCAAGCGCGAACTCGAGCAGCACGCCCGTCTTGCCATAGCCGGTCGGTGCTTCGAAGAGAAGCACCGGCGAAGGTCGAAAGTCCAAGGCCGCAGCCGGGACGGTCTGGCTTTCGACTTTGGACTCCGGACTCTCGACGCCACCGAAGGCTGCGAGCAGGTCATTCTGGATGGTCTCCTGCCCGGGGCGGAGAACGGCGAAGGCGGGGCGGAATCGCAGGCGGCGCAGCCGGTCACGCGCCCGCAGCCGCAGGTTGAGAAACTCGATCACCCGTTCGAGCTGGGTCCGGAAGAGCGCCTCGTCGTCGGCGGTGAGAACCACCGTCTGGGTGATCCCGGTGCCGACTTCGACAAAAACGAGCTCAGCTCGAAGGGGCGCAGGTCGCAGGTCGCAGGCCGGAGGCCGGAAGGACTGACTTTCGACGTTGGACGTCAAACTTCCGACGTTTTGCGGAGCGGAGCGCAGCAACGCCAGGTAAGTGACGGTCTGGATGAAGTAGTCCGGGTAGTCGGCGCGCAGCGTGGTCTCGTCGGCGGGGAGGGGACCGCCAACCGTCTTGATCTCGCGAACAATCGTGGCATCGGCCGTGGTGACGAGCTGGTCGATGCGACCCGTGAACCCGAAGTTCCATCCGCGGTGAAGATGGTCGAGTGCCAGCGGCACTTCAAAGGAGGCACCAGCCCTGGCGCCCGCACCCCTCCGGGAGGCGACCTCTTGTTCGACCCGGACGCGGAGCTGGGCGTGCCATTGCTGGCCGAGCTTCGCGCGCCATGCGCCCGACGGTCCGCCCTGGCCGGTGTCGCGCGGCCCGAGCGTGAAGCCGGCGAATTCGCCGACGCTCAGTGCGCAGGTGCGGTCATCGAGGGAGAACTCCATGCGGCCATCACGAAATACACAAAACCCGTGAAAAGAAAGACCGTGTTAGAGTTTCTCGCGGTCACTCCATGAGAATCTCCGTGCGCGTGCGGAGGTAGTCCTCGAGGCGGCCCGTCAGGTCGGCGACGACCGGCGCGGCGGCCGTCTGGCCGGCGAGCGGCTGGTTCAACAGCTCCGCCGCTGCCGCACGGTCGCCGGCCGGCAGCCCCTGCCACCATTCCTGTTTGACGGGATAGCCTTGGTCGCGGGCAAAGCAGTAGAGCGCCTTGAGGTAGACGATGTCGGGCTGGCCGGTGGCGCTGAAGGCCGTGAAGGTCTGCCGCAGCAGTGCATAGACATCGGCCCGGCTTTCCTCGTGCACCGGATTGCGGGCGATGACCGCGGTGAAGGCGGAGGCGAGGCGCAGCGCGTCGTAGCTGCGACCGATGGCGCTGTGGCGCACGAGCAGGCGGGCCTCCTTGAGAAACCACGTCCGGCCCTGGTTGGAGCTTTCGAGAAAGAGATCCGCCTCGTCGAACAAGTCGAGGGCGATGGCCGTGGAGGTGGGTTTGGTGGAGATGCGCCGCAGACAGAGGAGCGGGCCGTGCACGGCGGAGATGACCGTGAACTGCTGAAAGCGGTCGGCGGGGAGCTTCTTCAGCAGCACAAACGCGTTGGTATGAAGCTGCAGGCCGGGCATCAGAGTGACGGGTGAAAGCGAGCGTGACCGCGGAAGAAGCCAGCGGGGCGGAATTCCCCCTTCACTTCCTGCTTTCACCCCCACCTGGCGGCGGCAGGCCTGGCACTGTCAGGGGCGGGCGGCTACCGCCGGAGACGGAGGGCATCACGGTGCCGCCGGAGATGATCATCTTCATGCCATCACCCACGGACATTTCCAATTCGATGATTTCCTGCTTCGGCAGCATCAGAAGAAATCCACTGGTCGGGTTGGGGGTGGTGGGGACGAAGACGGACCAGAGTTCCTCGCTGACCTTCGACTGCAGATCGCCCCGGGCCTTGTTGGTGAGAAAGCCGATCGTGTAGACACCCTTGCGCGGAAATTCCACAAGCACGACCTTGGTGAAAAGACTGCGATGCTGGGTGGAGAACGTGTCCACGATCTGCTTCACCGTGTTGTAGACGGTGTTCACGCCGGGAATGCCCTGGATGAAGCGCTCGGCCAGCCCGCCGAAGTACCGGCCGAAGACGTAACGGGAGAGATAGCCCAGGGCGGTGATGATCACCAGAACGGCAATGGTCGCGAGCACGTCCCATAACAAAGCGAGGCTCTGCAACGGGGGAGGCAGGTAGGGCTCGAACAACGGACGGAAGGAGCCGCCGACCCGCGCAAACAGCCAGCTGAACACGAGCCAGGTGACGGCGAGCGGCGCCAGCAGGAGAAGGCCGGAGAGAAAGGCGTTGCGGAGGGAGGTGAGCGGACCCTTGTTCATGAAGGAAAGTGAGCGTCACACTCTGCGGCTGCCGCCGCCGAAACGCACGCAAAAACACCGGTCCGGCCGGCGCGGGGGGAGTCCCTGCCCCGCCGAGGCCGGATCGCGGACGCCGCGGAATCTTGCATGCCGCCGGCATTCGTTGAACATCGCACGGCGATGGAACGCATCCTGCACGTCCTCACGGGCCCCACGGCGGTCGGCAAGACCGAATGGGCGCTGCGCTGGGCCGGGGCCCGCGGCGCGGAGATCGTATCGTGCGACTCACTGCTCCTCTACCGGGGCATGGACATCGGCACGGCCAAACCGACGCCGGCGGAGCGGGCGCGCGTGCCCCACCATCTCATTGACATCCTGGAGCTGACCGAAACCTGCGACGTGGCGCGCTATGTGGCGGCGGCGCGCGCGGCCTGCGACGACATCGTGGCGCGCGGCCGGCGCGTGCTGGTGACCGGCGGCAGCGGATTCTACCTGAAGGCGTTTTTTGCGCCGGTGGCCGACGAGGTGGATGTCCCGCCGGCGGTACGTTCAGCGGTGGCGGCCCGGTTGGAACACGACGGCCTGCCGGCGCTGGTGGAGGAACTGCGGCGGCTGAATCCGCAGGGACTCGGTCCGCTTGACGTACACAATCCACGACGCGTGGTGCGCGCGCTGGAACGGTGCCTGGCATCGCACCGCACCCTGGCGGACCTGGCCGAGGCGTTCGCCCGCCAGCCGGCGCCTTTCGCCGGGTGGGAGGTGCGGCTCGTGCGACTGGACCGGCCCCGGGCGGAACTGGAGACGCGCATCGACGTCCGCGTCCAGGCGATGCTAGCGGCGGGACTGGTGGAGGAGGTGCGGCGTCTGCTGGGCGCAGGATTGAAACAGAACGCGAGCGCGGCCCGGGCCATTGGCTATCGCGAAACGATCGCCTGGCTGGAGGGACGGCTGCGCGCGGACGAACTTGCCCCCGCCATTGTGCGGAGCACCCGGGCGCTGGTGAAAAAGCAGCTCACCTGGTTTCGAACGCAACTGCCGCCGCATTCCGTGCTGGCGGCGGGCAGCCTCACGCTGGATTTGCTGTTTCCGGAGACTTCCGCATCAGACGCACGTAGATGATCACGTGCGTCGCGATGATAAGCGGCATGAGGAACGTGGGGAGCACGCTGAGCGGCAGAACCTGGAGGGCGCCGAGTTGCCAGGGGCGGGAGAAGCCGATTCGCGCCGCCGTGAACACGACGAATAATATGTCAACGAGGCCGATGGTATTCCAGATGAAGCAGACGTGATGGTGGAGCTCCTCGCGCAGGGGCAGGAACACCACCCCGACGGCGAGGGAGGCCACGATGATGTCGCCCCAGCCGCCGGGCACCGCGAACGCGTAGGGCAGCGCGCCACGCTGGTAGAGGAACAGAAAATAAAAACCGACGAAGCGCGTGACGTGCGGCAGCACGAGCGCGCGCACATCAAGTGCATCGATCCAAGCACGGACTGCGGTGATGCCGAAGCAGGCGGTGAGCAGCAGCGCGGTCAGGACCACAAGGATGATCTGCGGCGCCAGTGCCGGCAGGCGCGCCAGCAACTCCAGTCTGCCGACGACGAGCGCGGCGAGGAACCACGTCCAGAGGACAAGCCGGACAATGATGCGCACGGAGGTCTGGGGTTGGGGATTGCTGGAGCGGCTCCGCGATCCCATCGGGAGAACGGCCGGCGGGGGCGGAAGGAGACGCGGGCGGAAAACGGGAAGCCGGGTGATCCCGGCTTACTCGGGGAGCGCAAGGTGGTAGCGCTCGAGCGAGCTGCCCTCGAGACGGTGCAGGGCGGAGATGGAATTCTGCAGGGTGATCCGCGCCTGCAGTTCGGCGACGCGGGCGTTCTCCAGATCGGACTGCGTCTGCAGGACATCGCGACTGGTGGCGAGGCCGGCGGCGAAGCGGGCGGCTTCAAGGTCGTACTGCTTGGCGCTGAATTCCGCAGCGAGGGCGGCAATCTTGACCTTCTCATTGTTGGTCTCGACGGCACGCACGGCGGAGCGGACCTGCACCAGGATGCTCTGCTCGAGCTGGCGGACGGTAAGCGTCTGCTGGTTGAGAATGGCCAGGCTCTGGTGGTATCTGCCCCGATCGCTGACCTGACCCCACGGATAGCTCAACGTGAAGCCGACCTGCCATGAGTTGTTATCCCGATTGGCGGCGTTATTGAAGGAGTCATAGCCGCTGCCTTTGGTGCCGTTGAAACCGAGGGCGCCATTCAGATTGAGCGTGGGCTTGAGGGCATCCTTGGTGACGGAGAGATCGAGCTTGAACTGATCAAGCTGCATCTTGGCGGAGATGTAGTCGGGCTGGTTGCGCATCGCGAGCTGGTAGGAGGACTCGATCACGGGGAGCTGGCCGTTGAAGTCCGCGAATTTCGCTGTGCCAAGCGGCGTATCGAGCTCGAACCGGCCGATGAGGGCGAGCAGGGCGTCGCCGGTATCCTTCACTGATTTTTCGGAGGAGAGGACGTTGCTGCGCGCGTTGGCGACACCGACCTGCGCCTGCAACACATCGATATCGGTGGCGGTGCCGACGGTTCTCTTGGCCTGGGCCTCCTCGAGCAGCCGGTTGGCCAGATCGAGGGAGACCTTGAAGACGCTGAGCTGCTCGCGGGCGTAAACGAGATTGTAGTAGTCGCCCTCGGTTTGCTGCACGATGTCGAGTGCCCGGGCCTGGAAGTCAAAACCGGCGCGTTGCCGGCCGATCCGGGCGCGGTTGAGCGTGGCGGTGGTCACGCCAATGCCCGCGCCGCGCAGGAGCGGTTGCGTGACGGCCACGGTGACATCCGAGGTGTAGGCCGGATTGTAGAAGCTCGTGAACGCGTTAGGATTGCTCTCGGAGCGGTCGAAGCTCGTGCTGACGCTGACCGAGGTGCCGGTCTGGAGCAGTTCGGTGATTCCAAGGTTGAAGAGCCGGGCATCGCTTTTGGTGCCCGGAGCGCTGCCGATGGGCCCGGTGTTGGAGTGGCTTTGCGAGCCGGTCAGTGCCAGCGTGGGAAAGAAACTACCCCGGGCGATGTCGACGGAGGCCTTGGCGATGGCGGGGGTGTAGCGCTGGATTTCGATGTCGAAACCGTGTTCGAGCGCACGTTGGACGCAGTCCTCCAGCGTGAGGGGCGCGCTGGCGGGGGCCGGCACGATGGCGGTCGGGGACGACGGGTCCGGGGCGGGAGGCGCGGTGTCTTCCGCAAGGGCCGGCATCAGAAAGCCGGCGAGGAGGCTGACAGCGACGAGGGACGGGCGAAGTCGGTTCGGCATGGCGGATAAAACTTCTGGAGAAAATGGAATGGGAGCGGCGCGGAAGACGGCGGACTGGCTAAGAACACACCAGGCGGGACAAAGGTTTGAGATTTTTCAAACCCAGCCACCTGGAAGTGTGTCCAGGCGTTGAAGCCGGCCTGCTTCGACCTTGAGACGTCCGAAAGCGTGGAAGGTTTCGTGGAACCGTCACTTGCACGGGACGCCGCACCCCCGGCTGCCGGTGTTCGGAGGCCGGGCCGCATGGGCGGACGGTGACGGGAGCGGACATGGAAGGCGGCATGACGCAACCGAGACTGTCTGGTTTGCCACGCGACGTTGAAGGTTTTTGGATCGGCGGCAGCGGGAAGGGATCAACGGTTGCGGCCTGCGCCCGGCGGTTCATCGGATGAGCGGGAAGCGGCGTCAGGCGCGCTCTTCTTCAACTCACTCATGACGATCTCGTTGAGGGCGAGGCTCTGGCTGAGGCCGGCATTCATTCGGGCGAGCTGCGCCCGCGCGGTGGTGTACTGCAGGGTGTTCTCAGCCAGATCGGGAAGCTTTCGCTCTTTCACGTAAACGAACGCCCCCTTGTCCTCGGTGAGTATAAAGTCGGAGAGCTGGCCCGATTCGAGACGCCCGATCGCACCGAACTCGAACTGTTCAATATCCTTCGGCGGCTGGCGGCTGACGAAGGAGGGTAATGATTTCACTTCGAGCTTGAGTGCGGTGGCGGCCGCCGCGGCCTGCTCAATGGGATCGCCGGCCTTGAGGCGCGCCTCGAGCTGGCTGTGCACCGTCCGGCCGGTCTCGACGAAGCGCTTGCGGCGCTCGTTTTCCTTGTAATCGGCGACGACGTGTTCGCGCGCCTGGGCGAGTTCGGGCCGGTAGGTGGGGAGGGTCTGGCGCCAGAAAAGCACGAGGCTGCCGGCGGCGGAGGGCAGCGCGTCCGACACGGGGCGATCCGCGGCGAGCTGCAGGGCCTGATCGACAATCTGCGGTGTCCAGCCGAGATCGGGTGGGACGGTTTCACGGTAGAAAGGAGCCACCTGCCGGGCAGTAAGTTTGCTCTTCGCAAGGAACTCATTGAAGGCAGGCATGCCCGGTTTCAGCCGCTGCTCATAGATGGCCACGGTGAGATCAGCGGCGGTCTTGGCCGCGAGGCGCATGGCGCGCTCGGCCTTGAGGGCCTGCTCCACCGTGGGCCGCACCACGGCAAAATCCGCGTCGGGTTTGTCCGGTACGGCGGCGGTGAGCTGGCCCGGCTTCTTGTCGTCTTCCGCCTTCTTCTCGTGGGGCACGGGGAAGCGGGCGCGATTTTCGTCGTAATAGGCGCGCACGTCGGCATCGGTGACCGTCACCGCTCCCACGAAATCGGCGGCGCGAAACTCCACGTAATCGACCGCCACGCGCGCCGGCACGTCGTAACGGAAGGCGTTGTCGTCGAAGAAGCGCTTGAGGGCGTCCTCGTTGACGGGGATCTCGGGCTTGAAGGCGGCGTAATCAGTGGCGGCGATGGCGATGGTCCAGATAGAGTCGGCGCGGACGACCTGTTCCCTGATTTCAACGGGCAGCACATATCCCGGGCCGGCCAGAAGCTGCTGCACGCGCGTAATCCGGACGTCGTCGCTCACAACGCGGGTGATGTCACTCTCGGAAAGACGGGGGTTCGTCTTGAGGTTGTCGCGGAACGTGGCGTAGCGGCCGGCGTCGAACTGGCCCTCGGGGCCGGCGAAGACAGGCAGCAACTTGATATGGGCGACGATGTCGTCCTTCGTGGGGACGGGTATCTTGATCTGGTCGGCGAGGGCGAGGGCGGCGGTGCGCTGGTAGGCGTAGCGCTGGAGATCCGCGCTCTCGATGCCGGACAGGGCCCCGAAGCCCAACGACAGCTGAACACTGATGCTGGCGTCGCTGAAGAGCTGGTCGCTGGAGCCCTGGCGGGAGAGGTCGTGGCCGAAGAACTGCTGCCGGAGCATCTTGGGGCCCGCGCGGCCGATGCCGGGGGCGGCGCCGATGGTGAAGATGAAGGAGATGATGGTGACGGCCAGCAGCACGCCGAAGACGACTTTGAAGTGATGCTGGTAGGAGCGTTGGATCCAGGAAATCATGGGCGAAAGGGGGCGAGCTAAGGCGGGGGCTGGCGGGGTGTCAACCGCGCGGTGCGGGGCCGGCGGATTCCGCAGCCGGGAAGCCGCGCGGGTGATTTCGCACCGGTATCAAACCATGGCGAGCTCCAGCCGCCGGGGCAGGGGATCGGTTGGTCCGGCAGGAGGGCTGGCATTCTTCGAGACCACGGATTCAACCCGGCCGGCGGCAAGGGTGATGATGTGGTCGGCGATGGCGGCTAGGCGGGGATTATGGGCGGCCAGCAGGATGGTTTTGCCGGCGCTGCGCAGGCGCACCAGCAGGTCCATCAAGGCCTGTTCGGATTTGGCATCGAGCGCCGAGGACGGCTCGTCGAGCAGGAGGATGGGTGCGTCGAGGTAGAAGGCGCGGGCCAGGGCGAGGCGCTGACGCTGTCCGCCGGAGAGGTTCACTCCGTTTTCGTTCAGGTAGGTGAAGAATCCCTGCGGGAGTTTTTCGATGGACTCCAGCACGCCGACGTCCCGGCAGATTTGGAGCAGGCGTTCCATGTCCGGCTGGGGGTCGCCCGGGGCGAGGTTTTCGAGCACGGTGCCGGAGAGCAGGATTGTCTGCTGCGGCACCACCACCAGGCCGCGCCGGAGGCTCTCGAGGGTGAAATACCGGATGTCGATGTCTCCGATAAAAACGCGGCCTTTCTCGGGCAAATAGAGGCGCTGCAGCAACGCCAGCAAGGTGGTTTTGCCGCAACCGGACTCCCCCGCCAGCACGGTGATCCGGCCGGCCGGCATCGTGGCCGACACCTCCTGCAGGGTGGCGAGGCGGCCGGCATGCTTGAACGTAACATTCTCGAAGCGGATGTCTGCCGCCTTCTGCGCGGTGAATTCGATGCTCCCCTGGTCCTTTTCCAACTCCAGGTCCATGATCTCGAACAACCGGTCGGAGGCGATGAGGGTCTCCTGGATCGTGGTATTGAGTCCGATCAGGGTGGTGAGGGGGCCGGTGAGGTAGTTCGCCAGGGTGTAACACGACATCAGTTGACCGGGGGTCAGAGCGGCTTCGAGCACCAGCCGCGTGCCGAGCCACAGCAGCGCGATCAAGTAGGCTTGCGTGACCAGGGTCGTCGCCGTGCCGCAGCCGAGGCCGCCCACCGCCGCGCCCCACACGATTTTCAGCAAACGAACGAGGCGTGTCTCGGTCTTGAGTCCGGCCCATTCCTCGAGCCGGAAGCACCGCAGCAAGGACTGGGCGTTGAGCGATTCCACCAACTGAGCTTCGAAATCGGCGGCGCGCTCCATGATTCGACGCTGGTATTCGCGGTTCAGGCGGTTCGTGACCCCATAGATCGCGAGGTTGAGCGGGAGCAACGCCAGGGAGACCAGCGCCAGTTTCCAGGAATAAAAGAACATCGCCCAGAGCGAGAAACCGAGAATGAGCGGGTTGAGCAGCAGGTTGAGCAGCGCGGTGTTGAGGAAGTTCCGGATTTTGACCGCGTCGGCCACGCGGGACGTGATTTCGCCCACGCGCATGGCGTCGAAAAACGGCTGCGGCAGCCGCAGGAGGCGCCGGTAATAGGCGAGGATCAATGTGGCATCGATGCGCTGCGCCGTCCGCAGGGATAGCAACGACTGGAAGACTCCCAGCACCAGGCGGAATCCAAGAAGCGCCAGCATGGCCACCGTCAGGAGATTGAGGAGGTGCGGATTGTCCTCCGGAATGACGCCGTCGACGATCTTCTGCACATAGATCGACATCGACAGGGCCAGCATGGTCGAAACCATCGCGCCTGCAAACGCCTGGATCAGCACCGCCCTGTGCGGCGCAATCAAGCCCCAGAACCGTCGCCATGGCGGCGCCGTGTGATCGCCCGGCTGGAAGGCGTCGCCGGGCGCCAGCAGAACCAGTACGCCGGTCCAGACAGCTTTGAATTTCTCATGCGGCCATCGTTCCACCCGGCCCAAGGCCGGATCCATGACCCGGGCGTACCGGGGCGACCATTTGACCAGCACCACATAATGCCACAAACGCCGGTCGATCAGCACATGCGCGATCGCCGGCACCGGCACGCCGGCGAGTGCTTCGACGGGTCCTTTCACACCCTTGGCGAAAAAACCCAGACCCCTGGCGGCCTCGACGAGCGCATACACCGAGGAGCCGTTGGAACCGGTGCCGACCAACTGCCGCAGGCGCGGAAGGGGCAGTCGCAGCCGGTGATGATGGGCCACATATTTCAGGCACGCCGGACCACAGTCGGTGGCGTCGCGTTGTTTGAAGGAAACCACGGCGGGTCAGGCCTTGCGCCATGAATGACAAAGTTGCGTGCCGGGCGGGGCGCCCCCTCGTGCCGCAAAACTGTGAAGGCGCGGAAGATCGACGGCCGATCTCTCGACGGATCGATTCACCGTCCATCGCAGCGGGACAAGACAGCGTACCGTCCGTCGCGCCTGCTAAAGAAATCAACCGAACAAGCGGACGAGCCACGCCTTGATCGCGTCCCACCTTTCCAGCACGAGGTAAGTGATTACGCCGGTGATCAAAATCACGGCACCGACACGCAGAATATGGGCCAGGTTCTTGTTCATCTGAATTGAGACCGGCGGCAGGGGGTCCTGCCGCCGGCCAGACTATTGGACTTATAGGACCTATATGACGTATCAGGCGCTGTGGGCGAACCAGTCCCCGATCGCGATGGGCACGCCGGGCCCAGTAAGATTGGGGCCGCAGCCTTCGGAGATCGAGATGTAAACGAAGCGGATCACCCGGCCGGCGTCGTAGGCAAAATTGCCCCCGACGGCAGATTGTTGCTCGAGATCCGACATTTCAGATACTGACGGTGTACAGCTTTTCATGGGGAAGGTTTATTGGGCGGATTTTGTCGCGGCGGGATCGGGATAGCCCATGAGGCCGGCTTTGAAGCTATCCCAGTTATTAAAGATGTTGAGGGCGGCCCCAACGACGACACCAACGAGGATTGTTTCAAGCACACCCAATCCTCCGCGTATGTTTTGAGCTTCTTGATCTTCTAGAGCGTTCATAAGGATTGTCCGGGTTAAGGGATGTTGAGAGATAATTAATCCACGATGCCAGTATGATTGGTGAGCAGGGTGCGCATCGCCTGATCCATGAAATAGCGCAGAATTTCCCGGGTTTGGTTGGACAGCCCGGCGAAGGATGGATCCGGCACCAGCGGTGCGAATCCACCCTGAAGGAGAGACATATCTTTCGATGACAGTGTCTGCATAGGGGATTTGATGGTTGATGGTTGGTATGAATTCCGTGGCCACGGAAAGGAGGATAGCGCGGAAAGGGTTTTCGGCTTTGTGCGCAGCGGCAGGGTCGTATTGAATTCCGCGAGCAATGTTTTGTTTTCAGTCCCGGGGTACAGGTCGTCTCGCCACACGCTGGATGCCGGCGGATCTTGGGGGCACACCTTAACTGGTGCCGCGAATCCGAACTGGATAAGGATCGAACGAGGACCTGATATCATCATAGAGAAGCCGGAGGAGGCTGCGGCGTGCGACGAGAAGACGGGTTTGCACCGTGAGGCCTTTCTTGAGTTCGCCGCAGAGGCCGTTGGGCAGATTCAGCGCCATGGCGGCAGGGCGGATCGTGACTTTGAACTGGAAGGGAGAAGTGCCGCTGGCCCCCGGGCCATACCCCGAAGTAACATCCCCGGAAATGGCGATGATCTCGCCTTCGAGCATGCCCCATTGGGTATAAGGGTAGGCATCGATCTGAATTTTTGCCGGCTGGCCAAGATGGATCAGGCCAACATCCCGCGGGGGGACGAGGGCCTCGACGACGAGCGTATCAGCAGGTGACAGCGCGCCGAGCGACTGCCCGGCAGGTACAAAAACCCCGGCGCTCAGTCCGTTGAAACCCAGCAGAACGCCATCGCTGGGGGCGCGAACCGTGTAGAGCGCACGTTCCTCGCGCAGCCGTTTCTCTTCGGACACCAATGCGTCAAGCGCGGTTTGTTCCTCCCGCAGGCGCGCCTCCCAGCGGGCAAACGTTTGTTGCACAAGGAGGGTCCCTTCCGCCTGAATGCGACTCAGCTCATAACGAGAGTCGTCCAATTCGCATTGGGTGGCGATTCCACGAGCGACCAGCGCGGTGACGCGATCAAATGCCGAATGGAATTTGGCCGTGGCCAGCCGGTTGGCTTCAAGCGCGGCGAGGAACTGGAGGTACTCTTGACGGAAGGCAGAGGTCCTGAAATCCCTCAGGGACAGTGTGGAGAAATCGGCGGCAGAAAGGAGTCTTGCGCGATTCTCCGCCCCGCTCGTGGTAACTGCGGTCAAATCAGAAATCATGTCTTGGTATTCGACTTGAATGGCGTGATTACGGCTAAGGCGCTCATCCACATCGCGCGACTGGAGCACAACGAGTGGCTGGCCCGCCTGGACGCAATCGTTGTCGTGGGCCAAAACCTGCGAGATCAAACCGGCGATCGGCGTCTGCAAATCGCAGCGTTCGATAACCGGGCGCACCATGCCGGCTGCACTGATCGAGACATCGATTTTGACCAGCGGCGCGACGATCATGCCGGCCAAACATGCCCCAAGAACCAGCCAATAGATGACTGGACAGTCCAACAGGCGCCCTGCGTAAAGACTTTCCACCGTGTCTGGCCCGAGTTCCGCGGGTATCAACGGTATGCCTGACATAACAGCGCCTCACAATGCGTCGCCTCCCCGTCGCTGAAAGCATTCAGTTTACACCTGGTTAATGAAAATTATCACTTGACATAATTACCCTGCCCAACAATCGCCCCGCCTGGGGCCGGAGGAAATCGACAAAGCCCTTTGCCGCCGCCCAGCGGATCAAGTCAGCCGTGCGGTGCAAATCCAGTTTGGCCATGATGTGCTGACGGTGAGATTTGACCGTGGCCGGGCTCAAGCCGGTCTGGACGGCAATTTGCACATCCGGGAATCCTTGACTGAGCAAAGGGAGCAAAAAGAGCTCACGCTCAGACAAAATCTTGAAGAAAGCCGCGGGGTCGCTCCGGATTATGCGCATGGCAGCGCGAACATCTGCGGGGAAATATTTCCGCCCGGCCAAGGCTTCTCCAATCGCAAGGCGCAGCGTGTCGTGAATATGGCCCGCCTTCCAGACCATCCCGGCAATCGGTGCGCGGTGGGCACGATAGAGCGTCGCTTCGTCGGACTTCACCGTCAGCAGCAAGACTCGGGGCGGGCTTGGCAGGCTGGCGAGAGTCACCACGACATCGAAGCCGTCGGCATCAGGTAATTGAAGATCAAGCAGGACGATGTCGGGCTGATGAACATGGCACAATTCAAGCCCTTGGGCAGCGGTAGTCGCTACTCCAATGTAGTGCACCTCCCGCCAGGCCTTGATCATGCGTTTCACCGCCATGCCCCAAAGGGCATCGCCCTCAATGTGGAGAACCGACTTCTCTTGAAGGGATGTTGGTGAATGCACTCAAAATAGAAAAACTAATAAAACAGAAATTTCAAGCAACGTTTTCCAAACCCGATGCAGCATCTATCGAATGGGACCTACGCCCCGGCGGACTTGGCGGCGGCGGGCAGCTCGTCCAGCAGGGCGTCGAGCGTCTGCGCGCCGAGCGCGTCCTGCCCGAGGCGCGCCAGGCGCTCGTGGTAGAACTTGAGCACGGAGTCGACCGCCTCCAGCGCCTCGCCACCGGGATTCTCCCCGTGGTTCTCGAAGAGCTGCTTGAAGTCGGCCAGCGTGATGCGCCCGGGCGGCCGCGCCGGCTGGTAGCGGTAGTCGGGCACCGCCTGCGCCTCGGCCGGCGGCACGGCGGCGACGAGGCCGAGGTCGCCCAGCCGGTTGAGGCTCTCGTTGAGGAGCTGCGTGGGCACCTTGATGAGCTGGCCGAGTTCCGACGCGGAGTAGGCCGGCTGGCAGTCCTTGAAGCGGCGGCAGATGACGAGCAGCACGAGCAGGGAGAGGCTTTCGCGGGCGGATTCGCTCAGGCTGTGCCAGGCCACCTGGCTGCTGCGGTAGTGGACGTTCTGCACCGCGTAGCTGATCTGCCCACCCACGAGCACGAAGAACCAGAAGATGTAGAGGCTGAGCATGAGGATGGGCAGGATGCCGAGCGAGCCGTAGAGGCTGCGCTGGACCACGACTTGCCTGAAGTAGAGGAACGCAAGGTAGTTGTTGAGGAAGAGCAGGCCGGTGACGATGACCGCGCCGATGAGGGCGGCCCACCAGAAGACCCGGGTGTTGGGGATGTAGCGGTAGAAGAGAGTGAGGAGCGCCACCAGCAGCACGATCGAGAACGAGGGCAGCATCCACTGCAGCGCCCGGAGCACGTCAGGGCCGTAGCGGAGCTTTTCGAAGAAGACGCTGATGAACGCCGCCGCCGACAGCGCGGTGAGGGACATGAAGAAGAGCACCGTGCCCAGCGTGATGATGGTCCAGTAGAACACCACGCGCAGCAGCCAGGAGCGCCCACGGCGCACGCCCCAGACGGCGTTGAAGGCGTTTTCAACCGAGGTGAAGAGCAGGATGACGATGAGGATGAGCGTCAGCACGACCACGGCGCCGGCCGTGCCCGAGCGGGTGCCGGCGACGAAGTTGTTGATGAACTGCACGAGTGCGGGATTGGCGNNGCCGGCGCGCTGGTCGAGATGCTCGTACTCCGCAATCTGCGGGGCGATGAACTTGATGACCCGGTTCATCGTGTTGACGGCAAGGGTCGGGTCGCGCTGGTTGAGCACGGAGCCCGCCACGAGCATGGCGATGGCCACGAGCGGGCCCAGCCCGAGCAGCGAGCCGTAGCTCAGCGCCGCCGCGCGCGTGGCGATGTGATTTTCAACTAGGCCGGTGCAGGTGATCGACCCCATGCGCAGCAGGATGTGGACGCGGCCGCGCACCGGGTGATCCTGGAGCGCCATCGGCCGCCAGATGCCGCGCCGGAACAGGTGCTCGAGCCTGCGATAACTTTCAGCCAGCCAGCCCATGCGGAAAGAGGTCCCGACGCGCACCGCCGGCCGGGCCGCCGTGCGTCTTCATCTCAGCATGAAGTAGGCGAACCCCCCGATGCCGGCCAGGCCCAGCAACGCGGAGGTGATGACCGGCACGTAGCTCACAAACACGGTGCAGAAATACATGCCCACCGAGCCGACGACGATGGCCATGGCCACGTGCGGATGGCCCTGCGACCAGAAGATCACGCTGAGGAAACCGAGGCCGAACGCGGCGCGGAAACGGATGAACGGATAGGCGTTGACCACCTCCAGACCGAGCAGCACCGAGCACGCCAGGTCGACCAAGCCGAGGAGGAGGAGGGGCTGCTTCGCGATACTGACGGGGTCGAACGTCGAGACGGTCTCGATATTCGGCAGGAGGAGCGCGGCAGTGCTAAGCAGGAAAATAATCAGCCCGGAATACAAGCCGATCCGCGCGGCGCGATGCTGGGCGTCGACACGACTGCGCATGTCCTTCGTCTCCTCGGTGCGTCCCTCGGCGGCGGCGAGGATCTGCTCGACGGTGATGGCCCGGTGGTCCTCTTTTTGGATGTTGAGATCCTGAATGGCCTCCCTGGGTTTGAAGGACAGTTTCTTCTTCTGGGGGAAGACGGCTTCCTTCAACTGTTCGTTGGAGCTGATGGTCGACCACTGCTCGGTGGCGGCGTCGTAGAAGAGGGTTTCGGCGTCGATCTGGCCGGTTTCGCCCAAGGTGATGAGCTGTTCCACCGTGAAGGGGCCGCGGGCCTCTGTGTCGTCCACTCCTCGGACGTAATACTCCTGGGTCGGCATTGGCAGGGAATCTGGCGTGAAGGCCGGGGAGCGGCAAGAGCGTTTTGTGCCGGGGGTGCAGGACCCCCGGCGGCCGACCCCGGTGGAGACCGGTCACATTTTGGTCAGCAGGCGCAGTCCGAGGAGTTGCAGGCCGGTTTCGAGCAGCAGTCGCGTGCGGTTGCAGAGGATGAGGCGGCGGGCGCGCACGGGCGCATCTTCGAGCGCGACCTTGTCGGCGTTATAGAAGGTGCTGAACTCGCCCGCGAGTTCGTAGAGGTAGGTGCAGAGAAAGTGCGGACGGAGCTGCTGCACGGCCAGATCGAGTGCGTCGGGGAAATGCGTGAGCTTGCGGGCGAGGGCCAGCTCGGCGGGGGTTTCGAATGGAATGGCGCCGGCCTCGGGGGCGGCGTCGCCCGGCGGGAGGCCGAGCTTGCGGAAGATGCTGTGGATGCGCGCGACGGCGTAGAGGAGGTAGGCGGCGGTGTTGCCGTCGAGCGAGATCATCTTGTCCCACGCAAACACGTAGTCGCTCGAACGGTTCTGCGAGAGGTCGGCGTACTGCACCGAGCCGACGCCGACAATCTGTGCGATGGCGCGGCGGTCGGAGTCGGGCAGCTCGGGATTCTTCTCGCTGACCAGCCGGTAGGAGCGCTCGACCGCCTCGGCGAGGAGATCCTTCAGGCGGATGTTCTCGCCGCTGCGGGTTTGCAGGGGTTTGCCGTTCTCGCCGAGCACGGTGCCGAAGTCGAGGTGCTCGAGACGCGGCAGGGCGCGGTCCGTTTTTTCGAACCATTTCCCAGCGGTGAGGAAGAGCTGGTCGAAATGGTCGGACTGGCGCTTGTCGACGACGTAAAGCGCGTCGGTGGCGTGGAAATGTTCAGCCCGGTAGAGAATCGTCGCGAGATCATTCGTGGCGTAGTTGGCGGCGCCGTCGGATTTGCGGATGATGAACGGCTGGGTCTTGAAGCGCGGATGCTCCGGGTGGAAGACCACGAGCGCTCCCTGGCTTTCCCCGGCGAGGCCGCAGGCCATGAGCTCGCGGTAGATCTGATCGACCCTGTCGTTGTAGAAGCTTTCGCCGAGCATGGCGTCAAAACGGATGCCGAGCTGGTCGTAGATTTGCTGGAAGGCGGCGAGGCTGGTGTCGTTGATCTTCTTCCAGAGGGCGAGGTTTTCGGGATCGTGGGCCTGGAGCTTGACGAGTTCCTGCTGCGCCTCCTTCAACACGGCGGGATCGGCCTCGGCGGCATGGTTGCCGGTTTTATAGAGACGCTCGAACTCCTCGAGCGGATCGCGGGCGAGGGCGGCGGGATCAAGGTGGCGCTTGTAGGCCCAGAGGAGCTTGCCGAACTGCGTGCCCCAGTCGCCCACATGGTTGTCGCGGATGACCTTGGCGCCGCTGAACTCCAGCAGGCGGCAGATGGCTTCGCCGATCACGGCCGAGCGCAGGTGGCCGACGTGCATTTGTTTCGCGGTGTTGGGCGAGCTATAGTCGACGACCACGGTGTGCCCGTGTTCCGCGGCCGCGGCGCCGGCGGCGAGCGCGTCGCGCGTGGCATGGGCCTTGAGCCAGGCGAGGAGGGTGGCGGGCTTGAGCTTGAAGTTGATGAAACCCGGCCCGGCGATCGCGATATCGAAGAGCGGCGTGAGTTCGCCGAGTTGCCTGACCAAGGTATCAGCCAGCGCACGCGGGTTCTGACGATGGCGCTTGGCATAAGCGAGGACGCCATTGGCCTGAAAATCACCGTGAACGGGATCGGCCGGCCGCACCTCTGGCGTGAAGCCGGGCTCAACCAAGCCTGCATGGGGAGCAGCGCCGGCCAGCATGCGATCAAGGGCGGTGACAAGATCGAAGCTGAGATCCATGGATCCACTCAACGAAGCGCCTGAAATTGCCGCAAGCGTGTAATTGACCGGAGGTTGGCTTGGGGCCGCACCGGGAAACGTCTCCGATTTTGTCTCCAGCACCCCACCCAAGATGGGTAAAATTGTCTCGACAAACAGGATAGATTGTTTTTTATGGTAAACTTTGAGCGCCAACGGCCACCAACAAGTTCCATGACTATGCACATGAGGAAACGTCTCCTGCCACAGCGCAGGTTCATCAAGCCATCCTTCAGCTATCTCATTGAGAAGAAGCGCGATGGGAATGAATTTACCCAGGAGGAGATCCGCTACATCATTGACTCCACACTGGATGGCGAGATGCCACAGCCCCAACTCGCAGCTCTCTTGATGGCGATCTATTTCGCCAACATGTCAGCGCAGGAGACGGCGATCCTCACGGAGGAAATGATGCTATCGGGCGAGGTCATTGATCTCTCGCACATTTCCAAGCCGAAGATCGACAAGTACTCCACCGGCGGAGTAGGCGACAAAACCTCGCTCGTGCTCGTGCCCCTTGCGATGGCCAGCGGCGTGGTCGTGCCCATGATGTGCGGGACCGACCAGGAGTTCACAATCAACACCCTCGACAAGCTGGGGGCGATCCCCGGATTCAAGGGTCACCAAGGCATCCCCCATTTCACCGAGCAGCTCGGCCGGATTGGCGGCGCCATCGTCGCGCAGGTGCCCGACCTCGCTCCGGCAGACGCCAAGTTCTACGAGCTTCGCAAGAACACCGGCACCATCCCGAGCCTCCCGCTCATCACGGGCAGCGTGCTGTCGCGCAAGCTCGCCGAGGGTTCCGAGGGACTCGTGATCGACGTGAAGTGGGGCAACGGCTCGTTCATCAAGGAGCTCGAACAGGCCAAGCAGCTCGCCCGCTCCATGACCCGCGTCGGCCGCTCGATGAAGCGCCGTTGCGTGGCGCTGGTCACCGACATGAACCAGCCGCTGGGCGACACCGTCGGCACGTCGCTCGAAATCCGCGAGGCCATCCAGCTCCTCAAGGGCGGCGGACCCGAGGATGCGAAGGAACTGGTCCTCAAGCTCGGCATGGAAATCGTGCGTCTCGCCGGCGTCGCGGGCTCGACGCTCTCAGCCAAGCAGACCGTGCAGCGCCACCTGACCGACGGCTCTGCGCTCGAAAAGTTCAAGGAACTCATCAAGGCGCAGGGTGGCGACGCCTCCTACATCGACCACCCGGAGAAGTTCCCGCAGGCGAAGCACATTCGCAAGCTGCCCGCCCCGAAGCGCGGTTACGTGCATACCATCAACGCGGCCATGATCGCCAAGGGCGTGCATCTGCTCGGCGCCGGCCGCGAGAATCCGCACGACCGGATCGACTACGCGGTCGGCGTGTCGGAGATCAAGAAGGTCGGCACGCAGGTGAAACAGGGCGAGCCGCTCATGATGATCCATTACAACGACGAGGCGAAGCTCGAGCAGGCGCTCGAATACTTCAAGAACGCCTACCGCCTCGCGCCGAAGCGCCCGACGCCCCCGCTGCTCATCGTCGAGCGTGTGGCCTGACGGAAAAACGCCAGGAGGCCAGATCGCAATGACTCAGGAAGCCCCGGTATTTCCCGGGGTTTCTTTTGCAGCCAAACCCGTGAGGGTTTGGGATTTTGATCCCAAGCCCAAGGTTCTGCCACACGGAGGAGAATTCTCCATCGCCTCTTTGTGGCTTCGCGTCTTTGTTGTGAAAAACCATGCCCCCATCGACGACGAGAGCAACGCCTGATCGCACCGTGTGGTCCAAGCCGTGGGCGCAGCTCAAGTTCGTCACCTTCCAGCCGCACATCTTCCCGCGCATGCTCGGCGGGGTGTCGCCCGACGCGAAGGCCGGTGATCTTGTCGCCGTCTACGACAAGCTCGGGCAGCGCATCGGCGGCGGGCTCTACAATCCGCGCGCCAAGATCCCGCTGCGCGTGATCTGCCACTCCGCCGAACCGGTGGGTGAGGATTACTTCGAAGCGGCGCTCCGCCGCGCCGTCATGCTCCGCCGCGACTGGCTCAAGCTCGACGAACAGACCGATGCCTGGCGCGCCGTGAATTCCGACGGCGACGGACTCAGCGGCCTGACAGTCGACCGCTACAACGACGTGTTGTTCTGCGACGTCACCAGTCTTGGCGTGTTCCTGCGCCTGCCGCGATGGCTGCCGCTGCTGCACGAACTCTGCGGCACGAAGCACACCCATGTGCACGTCAACCACGACCTTGGCAGCCTCGAGGGCATCAAGCCGTCGCTGATGAAGGAAGTGACGGCCACGGCGCCGGCCAAAGTACGCATTCGCGAGCACGGCGTGCGCTACGAAATCGACTTTGCCGAGGGTCACAAAACCGGCTTCTTCTGCGACCAGCGCGACAACCGCCTGCGGTTCTCCAAGCTGGTGAAGGATGCGCGCGTGCTCGACCTGTGCTGTTATACCGGCGGGTTCTCGCTGGCGGCCACGGTGCTCGGCGGCGCGGCGGACGTGACCGGCGTCGATCTCGACGAGGCCGCCGTCGCGCAGGCGCGGCGCAACCAGAACCTCAACCAGGTGCCCCCGGCGAAGCTGCATTGGGTGCATGCCGACGCCTTTGCCTACGCGCGGCAGATGCAGCAGAACGGGCAGATGTGGGACGCCGTGGTGCTCGATCCGCCGAAGTTCGTGCTCACGCGCGAAGGCCCGGGGCATTTCGAAGGCCGCCGCAAATACGAGGACCTCAACCAGCTCGCGCTCAGCCTCGTGAAGCCGGGCGGGCTGGCCGTCACCTGCTCCTGCTCCGGCCTGGTGAGCCTCGAGGAGTTCGAGGCGCACGTCATCAAGGCCGGGCACCGCCTCAACCGCCGCCTGCAGTTCTTCGACCGCACCGGCCCGGGCCCGGACCATCCGGTTTTTTCCAACTGCCTCGACAGCCGCTACCTCAAGGTCCTCTGGGCGCGGGTGGTTTGATTGCGGAAATCGGAAAGCGAAGGGATCACGTTCACGCCGGTAAATTCCGGTGCGTACCGTCGCAGAAGGGGGCGTTCTTCGAATGTTTGCAGGCGCACCAGGCCACTTTTTTGGGCTCGGCGATCACGACCTGCTTGGGGGTGAAGCCGGTGCCTTTGTGCGAGCCATCACAGAACGGCTGGTTCTTGGAATGACCGCAGGTGCACCAGTAGTAGGTTCCGGCGGCCATCTCTTTCACGATCGGGAATTTTTGGGCGATGTTGGGCTTGTCCATGACAGAATCGGATTGGAGATTTGCTGATGCGGGACTCAGTCCGACAGCCTGGGCATCAGCGGTAAATCCCACGATGCATGTAATCGTCCGCGCGCGACGTCACAAGGGGAATTCCGCGGCCGCTGCAGCCGCCGGCAAGAGCCGTCGGCAAAAAACCCGCGTTTTCTCACGAACCCAAGTCTTTCCGGTATCAAATCACGCCCGGCCCAGATAACTGCCGTCGGCGGTGCTGACTTTGATGACATCGCCGTTCTTGATGAAGAGCGGCGCCGAGACCACGAGGCCGGTCTCGCAGATCACCGACTTCTGGACGTTGCTGGCGGTGTCGCCACGGATGCCCTCCGGGGCGTCCGTGACCTTGAGCGTGGCGGCGGAAGGGAGGTCGACGGTGACCGGACGGTCATCGACGAAGAGCACCTCGACCTTGCCGTTGGCCACGAGGTAGTACTTGGCTTCGCCAATCATGGCGGCGCTCAACTCGACGGTTTCGTAGCTCTGCGGGTCCATGAATGCGAAGTTCTCGTGGTCGGCGTAGCTGAACTCGAGTGTGCGGCGGTCGGTGTTCAGCACCTCCATGGTTTCCGTGGAGTTGAAGCGCTGGTCGAGCGAGCGGCCGTTCCGGAGGTTGCGGAGCTTGGCTTGGACGAAGGCGCGCAGGTTGCCCGGCGTGCGATGCTGGGTTTCCATCACCAGGTGCGGCTCGTTGTTGAACTTGATCACCTGGCCTTTGCGGAGGTCGTTGGCGGACGGCATGGGAGATTGCGGAAGAGGGTTGGCGTTATGAAGAGGTGAGGGAGTAAGGAAGCGGTCTCAGGAGTGTCAAGGGCGGCCTTTGTGCATCTCCGGGCTTGCCCTTTTTGTCCGCCTACCGACACTGCGCCAAACCCATGAAGCAACGGACCATCCTGCGTGAGGTCTCGCTCAGCGGCAACGCGCTCCACACCGGCGAGGCGGTCACGCTGACGATGAAGCCCGCGCCCGCCGGCCACGGTATTCTTTTCAAGCGTATGGACATCGCCGGCCAGCCCGAGGTCAAGCCGCGGGTCGACCAGATCACCGACCTGGTGCGGGCCACGACGATCCAGTCGGGCCACGCCAAGATCATCCTGGTCGAGCATGTGCTCAGCGCCCTGTACGGCTGCGGCATCGACAACGTGCTGGTGGAGATGAACGCGAGCGAGCCGCCCATCATGGATGGCTCGGCCAAGCCGTTCGTGAATCTCATCCTGGAGGCCGAGCCGATCGAACAGGAGGCGGAACGGCAGTACTTTGTGCTCGACCAGCCGGTCTCCGTGACGCGCGGCGGCTCCTCGATCATCGCGCTGCCGTCCGACAGCCTGAAGATTTCCTGCACCTCGGCCGACGACCGCGGCATCCATACGCAGCACCTCTCGCTCACGATTGATCCCGACACCTACATCACGCAGGTGGCCGCCGCGCGCACCTTCACGGTCTATGAGGACATCGAGGAACTCATCAAGCTGGGCAAGATCAAGGGCGGCAGTCTCGACAACGCCATTGTCATCAAGGGCGACAAAATCATCTCGAAGGACCCGCTGCGTTTCAAGGACGAGTTCGTCCGCCACAAGATCCTCGACATCATCGGCGACCTGGTGCTGCTCGGCCTGCCGCTCAAGGCGCACATCATCGCCACGCGGCCGGGCCACGCCATCAACGCCGAGCTCACCAAGGCGCTTTACGCGCGAATGGAGGAAATCAAGGACGGAGCCAGGAAGAAACCCGTCGCGCGTCCCAAGCAGGTGCTCGCCACCGAGACCTCCCTCGACATCCGCCGCCTCCTGGACATGCTGCCGCACCGTTATCCGTTTGTCATGCTCGACCGCGTGGTGGAATTCGTGAGCGCGGACGAGCTCGTGGCGATCAAGAATGTCACGTACAACGAACCCTATTTTAGCGGGCATTATCCGGGGAACCCCGTCATGCCCGGTGTGCTCCAGGTCGAGGCCATGGCGCAGGCCGCCGGCGTCCTCCTGCTGCGGCGCGGCTCCGGCGAGGGCAAGGTCGCGCTCCTGATGAGCGCCGACAAGGTGAAGTTCCGCAAGGCTGTGCGCCCGGGCGACCAGGTGGTCCTCAACGCCAAGCTGACCCGGACGCGCGGCAACAAGATCGCCACGGCCGAGGTCACATGCAGCGTCGACGGTCTGGTGGTTTCATCAGCCGAGTTGATGTTCAGCCTGGTCGAGGAGGGGCTGCTGGAGTAGGGCGGCGGCAGAACGGAACCAGTCTTCCATCCCGTCATGCGAGGAGCAAAGCGACCACCGGGCGAAGCGCCAGCAGCCAACTAATCCAGCCGGACCGCCCCGGCCGGCGGCCTCGCGCCGACGGCCTGTCCCCCACCGAGTTCATGGCCTCCCAAATTCATCCCACCGCGATCATCGAGCCGAAGGTCCAAGTGGGCGCCGACGTCACGATCGGCGCCTATGCCTATGTCGGAGGCACGGCCGTCATTGGCGACGGTACGGTCATCCACCATCACGGCACGGTCGAGGGCAACACCATCCTCGGCCGGCAGTGCGAGGTGTTCCCCTACGCCGCCATCGGCACGAAGACGCACGATTTGAAATTCAAGGGCGGCAATCCCGGGGTGCGCATCGGCGACCGCAACGTGTTTCGCGAGTACGTGACCGTGCACTTTGCCACCAAGGACGGCGCGTTCACCGTGCTCGGCAATGACAATGTCATCCTCGCCTACAGCCACATCGCCCATGACTGCGTCATTGGCGATCACCTCGTAATGAGCAGCCAGGCGGCGCTGGCCGGCCACGTCGTCATCGAGGATCACGTGAACATCGGCTGGGGCGCCGGCGTGCACCAGTTCTGCCGCGTGGGCGCACATGCCATGCTGGGCGCGCTGTCGAAGGTGGTGCAGGATGTCCCTCCCTTCCTCATTGCGGACGGCAACCCGGCGGTCATCCGTTCGATCAACAAGGTGGGGCTCGAACGCAGTGGCTTTACGCCCGAGCAGGTTGAGCGCATCAAGCTGATCCACCGCACGCTCTTCCGCGAGGGCCTTAATCGCGGGCAGGCCATCGAGAAACTGCAGAAGCATCCGCAGGCCGCCAGCGAGGAATTCCAGCGGGTGCTCTCCTTCGCCGCCGCCAGCGAACGGGGATTGATGCCGGGGCGCTAAACGGCCCCGGGCCGCCCGCCGTCACTTTTTCTTGTACACGGCCGCCGGGTCGAACACGCGGGGAGCCGTGAATTCGAGCTGCAGCGTCTGCTCATCGGCGAGGCGGCGGTAGAAACAGGAACGATAGCCGTTGTGGCACGCGGCGCCGCCGACGTTCTCGACCTTGAGCAGCACGACATCCTGATCGCAATCCACCAGCAGCTCTTTCACGAGCTGCACGTGGCCCGACTCCTCGCCCTTCACCCAGAGCTTGTTGCGCGAACGGCTCCAGTAGGTGGCTTTTTTCGTCTTGATCGTGTGGGCGAGTGCCTCGGCGTTCATGAACGCGAACATCAACACCTCGTTGGTTTTCGCGTCTGCCGTGATGCAGGGAATGAGGCCGTCAGGTCCGAACTTCGGCCGCAAGGTGGCGCCGAGCTCGATTTCCGGGGTCGTGGTGCGGGCGGGGAAGGCGGGGGTGCTCATGGACGATGGGTGAAAACAAAAGTGGAGGTATGGGGGGAGGAGCCTGCCGGCGGGCGATAATGCCGTGCCCAGAGAAACGGGGCTCGTCATCGCGGGCAAGCTCACATCTGCTTCCCGTCGGCCAGTTTCAACAGATACTCGTATGCGTAGAGGCCGGTGCGGTGTCCGTCGCTGAAGTCAAAGCGCAGGGCGTAGTTGCCGATCCGTTCCCAGCCGACGACAGTCACGCCGGAAAAATCACGCGGACCATGGCCGCCATGCTGCTGGCCGAAAATGTCGCGCTCGCCCTGCGTTTCCGCGCTCGGTGAGGCGGCGCGGAGCCGGGCGGCCGGGTAATAAGTTTCCCGGCCGTCGTTCCAGCGGAGGGCGAGTTCGGAGCCTATGATTTGTACATCGACCGGCGTCAGCATGCGTGAACGGCACTCTTTGGGGCAAAGTCCACGGGATGGACAGCAAATAAAGCCGCTGAGGCGGGGCATCAAAAGACACGTGTTTGTCAATGCAGGGTAACCTCCACCGGCACCTGCCCAGCTGGTGCGCCGCAGGCAGGCGCGGCTTCGTTTGCGCCCGAGGTGACGTGCGCCCATTGCCGTCAGTTCAGATTCGCCTAATCGTTCTGATTAAGTTTGGTTTCCTGCCTCCACTGTTACCTTCAAAACCATGAAAAAGATCATCCTTGCCCTCCTGGTCTGCAGCGCGTTGGGCGTGCGGGCCGCCGAGAAGATCGTCGTGACCGTCACCAACGATCTCGATATCGCCCGCCCCGCGGAGGTCGTGGCGGTCCCGTTCAGCGAAATCCAGCGTCTGCTGCCGGACATGCTGTTCGACCACCTGGTGGTGAAGGATACCACCGGTGAGGTCATCCCTGCGCAAGGCACCAATTTTCAGCCCGAGGAGCACCACGATTATTACCGTGACCTCGTCTTTCAGCACGATTTCGCGGCCGGAGAGAAGTCGGCCACGTTCACGATCGAGAAAACCGCCACGACCGTGCCGCCATATCCGGCGAAGGTCTTCGCCCGCTATGTGCCCGAACGATTCGACGATTTTGCGTGGGAAAACGACCGCGTGGCACACCGCATTTACGGGCCGGGACTCGACACACCCGCGGCCGGCGGCAGCCGCATGATCAGCAGCGGGGTCGACGTCTGGTGCAAACGGGTTCGCTACCTCATCGTTGACCGCTGGTATGTCAAAGGGCACTACCACACCGACACGGGGGAGGGGCTGGACATGTATGACGTCGGCACAAATCGTGGGTGTGGCGGCACCGGCGTGTGGGATGGCCAGAAGCTCTCCGTCTCGTACAACTGGAAGACGTGTAAGGTGCTCGCGAACGGCCCGCTCCGCGTCGTGTTCGAGCTCACGTACGAACCGTGGGACGCCGGCAATGGCGTCAAGGTCTCCGAGACCAAGCGCTTCACGGTGGATGCCGGCCACAATCTCGACGAAATTGAGAGCACCTTTGATTTTGCACCGGCGCCAGGCGCGAGCGGCGAACTCACCATCGCGATCGGCCTCACCAAGCATTCCAAGCAGGCCACGGCCGCGACCGCGCAAGACGAGAAGGCGGCATGGATCAGCCTGTGGGAGGATTTCCGAAACCCGATGTCCGGCAACCTCGGCACCGGCGTCATCCTCGCCCCGGCCGCCCGGTTGGCCGGCCTGGCCGAGACTCCGAATGACCGGCTGATCCTGGCCAGGGTGAAACCCGGCGAGACCCTGCGTTACGCCGCCGGCGCCGGCTGGGCCCAGAGTGGCGATTTCGCCTCGAAGGACGACTGGAGCGCCTATCTCGCGTCCTGGGCGAAACGCCTGCAGTCGCCGATTAAGATCGCCAAGATTGAGGCTCAGTGAATTTATCTACACGATGAAACTGCATTATTTTCCCAGTCCCACCGAGGCCAACACGCTCGGCACGGAACAATTGCGCGAGCAGTTTATGCTCACCGGGCTGTTTCAGCCCGGCCAGGTCACGGCGCACTACACGGACCTCGACCGGATGATCGTCGGGGCCGCGGTGCCCACCTCCGCCCCGCTCGCGCTGCCCAACGCCAAGGAGACGGGCACGGGCTTTTTCCTTGAGCGCCGTGAAATCGGCATCCTCAACATCGGCGCCCCGGGCGTCGTGCGGGTGGGGGCCGCGCGGCATGCGCTCGGCACGCTCGACTGTCTCTACATCGGTCTCGGCGAACGCGAGGTCACGTTCGAGAACGGCGGCGCCGGCCAGGCGCAGTTCTACTTCATCAGCACGCCCGCCCATGCCAAACACCCGACGGTGCTGGCGACGCGCGCCCAGGCCGAGGTGCAGGAACTCGGTGAAGCGGCCCTGGCCAACCGCCGCCGCATCTGCCGCTACATCCATTTGAACGGCATCAAGAGCTGCCAGCTGGTGATGGGCTTCACCGAGTTCGAGTCCGGCAGCGTCTGGAACACCATGCCCCCGCACACCCACAGCCGCCGCACCGAGGTTTATATGTATTTCGATCTCGGTTCGCAGATGGTCGTGCATCTCATGGGCCAGCCGCAGGCGACGCGCCACCTCATCGTCCGTGATCGCGAGGTCGTGCTTTCACCGGCCTGGTCGATCCACGCCGGGGTGGGGACGGGCAATTATCGCTTCTGCTGGGCGATGGGTGGCGACAACCAGGTGTTCCATGACATGGACCCGGCGCCGATCAATGAACTCCGTTGAGCAACCTCCTCCGAATCTCAATCCAAACCAACACCCGATCATGAGCTCGATACTGGAACGTTTTAAACTCGACGGCAAAGTCGCCATCGTCACCGGCGCCTCCCGGGGCCTGGGCCAGGGCATGGCGCTGGCACTGGCCGAAGCCGGCGCCGATATCGTCGCGGTCGACGTCCTCCCGATGGAGGACACGCAAAAACAGGTCAAAGCCTTCGGACGCAAGTGTGTCACCCTCGTGGCCAATCTCGGCGACCGTCAGGCCATCCCCAAGGTCATCACCGAGGCGAAGAAAACCTTCAGCCATCTCGACATCCTCGTGAATTGCGCCGGCATCATCCGCCGGGAGGATTTCGACAAATTCAGCGAGAAGGACTGGGACGATGTCATGGGCATCAACATCAACGCCGTGTTTTTCCTGAGCCAGTGCTTCGTGCGCGATCTCCTGGCCCGCAATGCTCCCGGCAAGATCATCAATATCGCCTCGATGCTTTCTTTCCAAGGCGGCATCCGCGTGCCCTCGTACACCGCCTCCAAGAGCGCGGTGCAGGGCCTTACCCGTCTGCTGGCCAATGAACTCGCCGCGAAGGGCATCAACGCCAACGCGATCGCGCCCGGCTACATGGCTACCGACAACACGGCTCCGCTGCGCGCCGATCCTGATCGCAGCGCCGCGATCCTCGCCCGCATCCCTGCGGGCCGGTGGGGCACGCCGGACGACCTCAAGGGAACGGTGGTCTTCCTCGCCTCGGCGGCGTCCGACTATATCAACGGCTATACGATTGCCGTCGATGGTGGCTGGCTGGCCCGTTGATCTCAACGTCGCGATCACCCCGCACCTTCCTCCCCGCCGCCCGGATGCCCCGGGCGGCGTTGCCTTTTTTCACGGATTCTTCCGGCTGATTTTCCAGTTTTCATTGGGGGTTTTGCTTGTATTTAGGACACGTGTCCGCTACAACCCCACACTCTCCCCAATTTGCCCCCCTGTAACGGCGGAGCCGCCTTCAGACGGCCCCTCATCATGAAAAGAGCCCCCGGTATCTGGCCCCGCTCATTTTATCTGCTCGCCCTGTTGGCCGCCACGGCGGTTCGGGCGGCTGACACTCCGCTCCCGCACGAGTTTGCCGGCGCCAGTCCGCTCCAATGGTCGGTCCACATGGCCGACTCGGAAATCATGCGGCGCGGTGAAAGCCTGATCTACCGGGAAGGTGGCGCTGCCAAATGGGATTATACGGTCGGCCTGTTCACCCTCTCCCTCGTCAAGCTCAGCGAGCGGGTGGATGAACCGCGCTACTGGAAGTTCGCCGACTCCGTGATCGGCTCCTTCATCACCCCGGCGGGGCAGGTCCGGGGTTACCGGCTGGAGGACTACAACCTCGACAACATCAATGCCGGCAAGACCGTGCTGGCGCTCTATCGCCTCACGAATAAAGAGCGCTATGAGCAGGCCGCCGTCCTGCTGCGCAAACAGTTCGAGACGCAACCCCGGACCAGCGAGGGCGGCTTCTGGCACAAGCAGCGTTATCCGTCCCAGATGTGGCTCGACGGCCTCTACATGGGCGAGCCGTTCTATGCCGAGTGCGCGCAACGCTTCCACGAACCCGCCGGCTCATTCGATGACATTGCGAAACAGTTCCGCCTGGCCGGAACCCATACCTACGACGCGGCGACCGGCCTCTATTATCACGGATGGGACGAGAGCAAGGCACAGTCGTGGGCCAACAAGACCACCGGCACCTCGCCCAACTTTTGGAGCCGCGGCATCGGCTGGTACGCCATGGCCCTGGTGGACACCTTGGACTATTTTCCCGCCGATCACCCCGCCCGGCCTGAGATCATCGCCATGCTGCAGAAGGTCTGCGCCGGCGTGGCCCGGTATCAGGACGCCGGCAGCGGCCTGTGGTACCAGGTCACCGATCAGGGTGGTCGCCAGGGCAACTACCTGGAGGCGACCGGATCGAGCATGTTTGTCTACACCCTGGCCAAGGGCATCAACCATGGCTACCTCTCGCGCGACTACCTGCCCGTGCTCCTGAAAGGCTACACGGGGCTCGTTGAGAAACTCATCAAGGTCGACCAAACGGGCCAGGTCACCCTGACCCAATGCTGTTCCGGGGCCGGACTCGGCTATGGCCGCGACGGCAGCTACGCGTACTACCTCAGCGAGCCGGTCGTTGATAACGACCTCAAGGGGGTGGGGCCCTTCATCCTCGCTGGCATCGAACTGCAGCAACTGCTCGGCCTCACACCGACCATCGAGACGGCCGCGAAGACCGGGGACGTCGTTGTGCCGGCGAAAAGCTCCGCTGCCCCGGAATGGGCCGGGGTCTCCGAGATTCTGGCCCGCATCAAGGCTCCCGTGTTTCCCGCCCGGGAATTCGCGATCACGGACTACGGTGCGGTGGCGGATGGCAAGACGGATTGCACCGAAGCCATCCGCAAGGCCATCGAAGCCTGTCACGAAGCGGGCGGGGGGCACGTGACTATATCCGCCGCGGGCATCTTCCTGACCGGCCCCATCCATCTGAAAAGCAACGTCGATCTCCACGTCGCTGAGGGCTCCACCCTGAGGTTCCTGACGGATCCGGCCAAGTATCTGCCGGTTGTCTACACCCGCTGGGAAGGCACGGAATGTCTCAACTACTCACCCCTCATCTATGCCTTCGAGCAGGAAAACATCGCCGTGACCGGCGGGGGCACGCTCGACGGCGCGGCGTCGACGGACAACTGGTGGGCGTGGACCCGGCAAGACATGGGCGTGGCGCCGGCCAGGGCCAGCCGGGATCTGCTGAGCAACTTGGGAGAGCGGGGTGTGCCGGTGGAGCAGCGCGTCTTTGGCGCGGGCCATTTTCTACGACCCAACTTCATCCAGCCCTACCGCTGCCGCAATGTTCTGATCGAGGGTGTGCGTATCCGCCGCTCCCCGATGTGGGAGATCAATCCCGTGCTCTGCACCAACGTCATCGTGCGCGGCGTCAACATAGTCTCCGAGGGTCCGAACAATGACGGCTGTAATCCCGATTCCTGCCGCGACGTGCTGATCGAGGACTCCCAGTTCAGCACCGGCGACGACTGCATCGCCATCAAGTCGGGCCGCAACAATGACGGCCGGCGCGTGGCCGTGCCGTCGGAGAACATCATTGTGCGGCGCTGCACCATGAAGGATGGCCACGGCGGTGTCGTCATCGGCAGCGAGACGTCCGGCGGCTGCCGCAACGTCTTTGTCGAGGATTGCGTCATGGACAGCCCCAATCTCGACCGCGTGCTGCGCTTCAAGTCCAATGCCCGCCGCGGCGGCGTCATCGAAAATTTCTTCCTGCGCAACATCGAGGTCGGACAGGTGGCCGAAGCGGTGCTGACCATCGACTTCCTCTACGAGGAGGGCCCCAATGGTCCCTTCCGTCCGGTGGTGCGGCATGTCGTCCTGGAGAACGTCACGAGCCGCGCGAGCCCGCGGGTCATGTGGGTGACGGGATTCCCCGGCGCCGTGATCGACGACGTGCGCTTCGTGGATTGCACCTTCAGCGGCGTGCAGGCCTCGGAAGTATTGCAACATGCCGGTTCCATCTCATTCAATAACGTCACCATCGAGCCCGCCCAGAAAAGCCCCAGCCTTAATTCCCGACCATCCCAATGACTGCCCCGACCACCCCTCTGCGTCCCAACACCAACTTTCGCTGGGTCATCTGCGCCCTGCTTTTCTGGGTCACCACGGCGAATTACATCGACCGGAGTGTCTTCGGCAATCTGGCGCCGGAGCTGCAAACCAAAATCGGCTGGAGTGAAGGCCAATACTGGTGGATGACCGTGGGCTTCAGCTTGGCCTACGCCGTCAGCATGCTCGCGGCCGGGCGGATCATCGACGTGATAGGCTTGCGCTGGGGCTTTGTCCTCGCCGTTGCCCTGTGGGGCCTGGCGGCGATGGGGCATGCGCTGGTGTCCACGGTGACGGGGTTTTTTGTCGCGCGCATCTTCCTCGGGCTCTTCGAGGGCGGCAATTTTCCCGCCGCGATCAAGACCACGGCGGAGTGGTTCCCCAAACGGGAGCGCGCCCTGGCCACCGGCCTGTTCAACTCGGGCTCGAACGTGGGCGGCATTCTGGTGCCTTTCGGCCTGCCGCTGCTGCTGCCGGTGTTCGCGAAGCTGACCATCGCGGGGCACACACTCGGCTGGCGCGGGGCGTTCCTCTGCACCGGCATTTTCGACATCACATGGATCGTGGCCTGGCTGCTGATCTACCGGCGGCCGCAGGAGCATCCGCGGGTCGCCCCGGCGGAACTGGAGCTGATCATGAGCGAGCCGCCGGAGCCGACGGTGAAAATTCCGTGGCGCCGGCTCCTGCCGCACCGCCAGATGTGGGCTTTTGCCACGGCCAAGGTCATGACCGACTGCTTCTGGTGGTTCTACCTGTTCGGCTCGCCCTATTTCTTTGCCGACCGCTTTCACTTGAGCCTGAAGTCGCGCAGCGCGCCCGTGGCCATCATCTACGTGGTGGCGTCCGTCGGCAGCGTCGCCGGCGGCTGGCTGGCGGGCCACTTGATGAAACTGGGCTGGGCGCCCAACCGGGCCCGCAAGACAACCATGCTCATCTGCGCGCTGGCCGTGATGCCGGTCGTCTTTGCCACGGTCACCAACAATCCGTGGGTCGCCGTGGCGCTGATCACGCTGGCGGCGTCGGCGCATCAGGCCTGGTCCGCCAACGCCTTCAGCCTGGCGTCAGACATGTTCCCGCGCCGCGTGGTTGGCTCGGTCACCGGCCTGGGCGGCTTCATGGGGGCGATGGGCGGCGTGGTGCTCTTTGTGGTGGTCGCACTCATCCGCGATGCCGCGGTGGCGCGCGGCGAGACCGGCAATTACTTCCCGATCTTTCTGGCGGCCAGCCTGGCGTACATCCTCGCGGTGGGCATCGTGCAGCTGCTCGCGCCCAAGCTCGAAGCGGCCGACGTCGAGGCGAAACCGGTCCTGGCTTGAGCGCCGGACATGATGACGTTTTTCAAGCCAGCGAGGACACCCCCGCTGGCTTCTCTTCTGGCTGGGCCACGTGCTTTCGAGATTGCGGCTTTTAGACGGCCCAATTCTCTTCCCCCACGTGCCCGCCAGGCAGCGGCGACAGACACCGGTTAAGCAGAAGGCAAACGCACATGAAACACAGCATGCCATCGAGATGGGCGGCCGTCCTGCTGCTGGTTGGATCCGCCTCGGCCAGTGAAAGCGTTGACTGGGCAGCGAAAGCCAACGCCGTGGTGGCGGCCGATGGCAGCGGCCAGTTCAAGACGGTGCAGGAGGCCATCAATGCCGCGCCGCAGCTCAGCAGTCCGGGCCCCCGTTGGGTCATTTACATCAAGGCGGGCACCTACAAGGAACTGATCTACGCGCAGCGCGAGAAGCGTTTCGTCTCCCTCATCGGCGAGGATGCCGGGAAGACGGTGATCACCTACGGCCTGTATGCGAATGTCCCGGGGCATGACGGCAAACCGATCGGCACGTTCCGCACGCCCACCGCCTTGATCGACGCGGACGACTTCACGGTGGAGAACCTGACTTTTGAAAATTCCGCCGGCCTGCAGGGGCAGGCGCTGGCCATCCGCGTCGACGGCGACCGCGTGGTGTTCCGCCACTGCCGCTTCCTCGGCTGGCAGGACACGATTCTGGTGAACCGGGGCCGCCATTATTTCGAGGACTGCTATATCACGGGCCACGTGGATTTCATCTTCGGCGCCGCGACCGACTTCTTTGAGAAATGCCACATCCATTGCCTGCGGGACGGTTATATCACCGCCGCCTCGACGCCCAACAGCCAACCCTACGGTTTTGTCTTCTCGAACTGCCAGATCACCGGCGAATCGCCCGAGGTGAAGACCTACCTCGGCCGCCCGTGGCGCGGTTATGCCAGTGTCGTTTTTCTCAACACCGGGATGTCCGACGTGGTGCGTCCCGTCGGCTGGCACAACTGGAACAAACCCGAGGCCGAGAAAACGGCGCGTTACGCCGAATTCAACAGCACCGGTCCGGGCGGCAGTCCCGCGGCGCGCGTCCCGTGGGCGAAACAACTGACCGCCGCCGAAGCCGCCAGGTTCACCGTCGAAAACGTGCTCGGGGGGGCGGACGGCTGGAACCTCGGCACCGGCGCGACGCACCGGTGATTTTTTCCCGCCGGTTGAACCATCCGGCGCCCACCCGCGGCTGGTGTGGGACACCCGGATTTCCGACGAATCTTATGAGTCTCCAACATCTTCCTCTCCTCGGATTGCTGCTCGGCTGTGCTCCACTGTCGGCGGCGACTGCCCCGGTCATTTACAGTGTGCGCGATACCGGCGCGGTCGGCGACGGCCGGCAGCTGGAAACCATCGCGATCAACCAGTCCATTGACGCCTGCGCAAAGGCCGGCGGCGGCACCGTCTATGTGCCGCCCGGCCGATACCTGACCGGGACCATCGTGTTGCAGAGCCACGTGACGCTGGAGCTGGACGCGGGCGCAACGATCCTCGGCAGTGAAAATCCCGACGATTATCCGTCCACCAAAAGTGTCTGGGGTGACGATGCGGAGGTGATGGCTCCGCTCATCTATGCCGCCGACGCCGAGAACATCACGATCACCGGGCGCGGCACCATCGACGGACAGGGGGCGATCTGGTGGAGGCGTCTCCGGCTTAATGATCCCCGGAAATTCCCGCCGGGTCCGCAGACCCCGGACGATTTTGCGGAGGCGAAGAAACTGTCGCGCGGCCGTCCGCATCTCATCCGTCCCGTGCGCTGCAAGGATGTCGTCATCGCGGGGGTGAATCTGCGCAACTCGGCGGAGTGGCACGTGCATCCCATGCTCTGCGACCAGGTGCGCATCGACGGGATCACCATCACGGCCCCGGCGACGAATGCGCACAATACCGACGGCATCAACCCCGAGGCGTGCCGCAATGTGCAGATTCTCAATTGCCGGATCGATACGGGCGACGATTGCGTCACGTTAAAGTCGGGCTCGAACGAGCTGGGCCGGCGCATGGGCCGGCCGGATGAGAACATCACCATTGCCAACTGCGTCATGTATCGCGGCCATGGCGGTGTCACCATTGGCAGCGAGATGTCCGGCGGCGTGCGGAACGTGGTGGTGACCAACTGCGTTTTCCAGGGCACCGACATTGGCATCCGGATCAAGTCGCAGCGCGGACGCGGCGGCGTGGTGGAGGGCGTCAGTGTGGCGAACATCGTCATGCTCGACGTGCCGACTCCCTTCGTCATCACCACCTTCTATACCGGTGGCGATAAATCCGGTGAAATCCATCCGGTCGATGAAGGCACGCCGCGCTACCGCGATTTCCTCTTCAGCAACATCACGGCGCGCGGTGCGAAGATCGCCGGCGCCATCACCGGATTGCGCGAGATGCCGGTCGAGAACATCACCTTCAGCAACGTCCACGTGCAGGCGGCCACCGGCTTCACCTGCACGAATGTGAGGGGAATTTCCTTCCAGGATGTGGTGATCGACACCGACCGGGGCCCCGCCCTGATTCTCCGCAATGCCACGGAGATCGATTCGGCGCGGCTGCGCACGCGCACCCCGCACGAAGGCACGCCCCTCGTAAAGGCTGAGGCACCCCCGGACGGATGACCGTCTGCAACAGCCTTCCCAACCCGGCCGGAACTGCCGCCAGATGCACCAGACCGAACCCACGGAAGCGCGGGCCAATCCGGTTCCGCCCGGCCAGCCCCTCCCTCCAGCCGGCGGAAACTTCCGCTGGGCGATCTGCGGCCTGTTGTTCTTCTCGGTCGCGGTAAACTATATCGACCGGAACATCATCGGCATCCTGAAGATGCCGCTCAGCCGGGAGCTCGGCTGGGGCGAAACCGACTACGCGCACATCGCGTCGGCCTTTCAGCTCGCCTATGCGTTCGGTTACCTGTTCGGCGGGCGGCTGATGGATCGGATGGGCGTGAAACGTGGCCTTCCCGCAGTGGTTCTGCTATGGAGCATCGCGGCGGCCGCGCACGGTCTCTGTTCCTTTATCCCGGTCAGCGACATCTTCAACGTTTCCATCCCGTGGGCTTCTTCGGCTGCGAAAACGTTAACATGGAGCGTCCCGACAACTGTTTTCGGGTTCATGGCCGCTCGCGTCACCTTGGGACTGGCGCAGGGTGGCAACTTTCCCGGTGCCATCAAGGCCGTGGCAGAGTGGTTTCCGATAAAAGAGCGCGCGTTGGCAACCGGGCTGTTCAACGCCGGCACCAATGTGGGCGCGATCATCTGCCCGATCGCCGTGCCGTGGATGTATTCCGCTTGGGGCTGGCCGCTGACCTTCTACCTCACCGGTGTCTTGGGGCTGTTCTGGGTCGTTGCCTGGTGGCTGCTTTACGATGCGCCCGACCAGCACCGGTTGCTCTCCGCCGCCGAACGCGAGTACATCCAGTGCGGCCAGTCGCAAACCGTGGAGAAGAAGATGTCGGTACCCTGGTTTTCGCTGCTCGGCTACCGGGCCGTGTGGGCGTATCTGATCGCGAGCATTCTCGCCGGTCCGGTCTGGGGCATCTATATGTTTTTCCTGCCCGATTTCCTGGACAAGCGTTACCACATCCCGCTGGAGCAAATTGGTTGGTGGACGGCGGTGTTCTATTTCATCGCTGCATTCGGCGGTGTGGCCGGCGGATGGCTGGCGGGGAAACTCATCGGCCGCGGCTGGAGCATCAACGCCGCCCGCAAGATTTCCCTGCTGCTTTGCGCGGTGGCCGTCGTCCCGGTGTTCCTGGCGCCTTACGTGCCCAGCGTCTGGCTGACGGTTCTCATCGTGGGCATCGCCGGTTCGGCCCACCAAGGGTGGTCGGCCAACCTGTTCAGCTTCGTCTCTGATACGATGCCAGGGCAGGCCATCAGCTCGGTGGTGGGCCTGGGGGGATTTGTTTCCTACCTCACAGGGGCCGCGATTGCCGAGTTGATCGGCCATGTGCTCAAGACCAGCGGCAGCTACGTTACGATCTTTGCCGGGGCCTCGATGATGTACGTTCTGTCGCTGCTCGTTCTCCATCTCTTGGTTCCCAGGATACAACCAAGCGCCTGACAGCAACGCCAGCGGCCGGCCGCTGACCGTCACTCCGCCACCCGGGTCAGGCGACCGTCCCGTTTCGCATTTTCCCGCTCGCGACCGGGTGGCTGACCCGGTGTGATGGCGCCGAACATGTCTTCCCGGCCCGCTGACGACCGCCATCCGCTTGAACGCCGGTTCTCCGGCGAGCACCCGCTGCGCACGCTGCTCTATCTCTTCCAGGGGCAGCGCCGGCCGCTCGTGGTCGCGACGCTCTGCTTCATCATCAAGCACAGCCCGGTGTGGCTCATGCCCGCGATCACCGCCAACATCGTGGACATTGTCGCGAAGCCCGACCGGCACGCGACCTCGGAGCTCTGGATCAACGCCCTGGTGCTGGTGGTGATCCTGGCGCAGAACATCCCGTTGCACTATGCCTACGCGCGCTCGCTCAGCCGGGCGACCCGCACGATGGAGATCCAGTTGCGCTCCGCCCTGTGCCGGCGGCTCCAGCACCTTTCCATCGGTTATTACGCCCGGCAGAGCGCCGGGGCGCTCCAGACAAAAGTGCTGCGCGACGTGGAGTCGGTGGAGCAGCTCACCCGCGTCCTGTTCGACGGCGGGCTGGCCTGCCTCGTCAACATTGTGTTCGCCCTCGCCATCACCGGCCTGCGGCAGCCGTGGTTTCTGGTGTATTTCCTCGTCACGGTGCCCGCGGCGGCGGTGATCGTCTATGCCCTGCGCCGGCCGCTCGCTGCGAGCAACGCGGCCTTCCGCGAGGAAATCGAACGCATGTCCACCCGCGTCGTCGAGATGACTCACCTGCTCCCCGTCACCCGCGCCCATGGCCTCGAGTCGACGGCGCTGGAGCGGGTGGGGGAATCGCTGGAACGCGTGCGGGCCGCGGCGATGCACGTCGACGGGATCAATGCCGTTTTTGGGGCGCTATCATGGGCCACCTTCAACGGCTTCAACATGCTCTGCCTCGTCGTCTCCGCCTGGGCCTGCCTGGCGGGCTGGCTGCCGCTCACGGCCGGCGACGTGGTGCTGCTCACGACATATTTCGGCCTCATCACCGGTTCCGTGCTCGGCCTGGTGGGCACCACGCCGCAGATCACCCGGGGACTGGAATCAATCCGCTCCATCGGCGAAGTGCTGCAATGCCCCGACTTGGAAAACAACGAGGGCCGGGCTGCGATGGAGACGGTCCAGGGCGGATTCCGGTTTGAAAACGTGAGCTTCGTCTACCAGGGATCGGCGTTCGCGGCGCTGCATGACTTCTCCCTCGCGGTGGAGCCCGGCGAGACGATCGCCCTCGTCGGCCCCTCGGGAGCGGGCAAATCCACCGTCCTCAACCTCGTCATCGGCTTCATCCGCCCGACGGGCGGCCGCATCCTCGTCGACGGGCGCGACATGGAGGCGCACGACCTGCGCACCTACCGGCGTTTCCTCGCGGTGGTGCCGCAGGAGTCGATCCTCTTCGACGGCACCGTGCGCGAAAACGTCACCTACGGGCTGCCCTCGGTGCCGGTCAACGTGGTCGTGACCGCGCTGCGCGACGCCAACGCGTGGGACTTTGTCTCGCGCATGCCCGCCGGGCTCGACACGCCGGTGGGCGAGAAAGGCGCCCGGCTCTCGGGCGGCCAGAAGCAGCGGCTCGCCATCGCCCGGGCGCTCATCCGCAACCCCCGGGTGCTCATCCTCGACGAGGCCACCTCGGCCCTCGACACCGAGACCGAAGCCCTCATTCAGGAAGCCCTCGCCCGCCTCATGCGCGGTCGCACCACCTTCGTCGTGGCTCACCGGCTGTCAACGATCCGCGATGCCGGCCGCATCGCCGTCCTTGACCAGGGGCGCATCGTGGAGATCGGCTCCCATGAATCGCTCCTGCGTTCCAACGGACTCTATGCGCGGCTCCACGCCAGACAGGCGGACGTGGAGGTGTGAGCCACCCGCGGCCGGCGCACAGCTGACGTTTTATACCCATTCTTCAGCCAAAACAGACTCTATGTTGGTGGAACCTGCCGGCGCGGCAGGTTCCCAAGGCACACCGAAGTCCCGGCGAAGGCAGGGACGGCGGGCTGCCGCCTCTTCGCACAAGGCTGATTGAGCAATTCATTCGGCTGCGGAAGAATTGGGATTGGACGAGGAAATTTCCCAGCAGTGTTGTCGGAGACGTCACGATGAACTCGTGTCGAGTGGCGCAATCTGCATGGCTGGTTGCGGTCAGTCTCCGCATGCACGGGCACCGTCCTGTTTTTCCGCTGATGGTTTTGGTTGCGCTCGCCGGCGTGGCTGCGCCCCTTGTTTTTACCGCGGAATCCGGCGCAGGGAACAAGACGAATCCTCCGGATCAATCGCCGCCATCGGCGGCGGCCCCCGCCTCAAGCGCAGGGCAGACGCTCACGCCGGACCAGCTTTACGAACTGGGGAAAACGCTTTTCGACCAGTACGCCCCGCCCGAGGTCAAGGAGCAGTACGAGTTTCCCTCGAAGGGGCAGTGGGACGTGTTCGCGGTGAAGCTGCAGCAAGCCCTGGAGGGCGATTCGCTCGAGGAGCTGGCGGCCTATGAGCCGCAGGCACGGGCCGCGCTCACCGCGCTGCGGACGCTGCCGGGCTACGAGGACTATGCGGCCTGGCTGGAGGAACGGCTTGATCTGATCGAAACCGCCCGGCTGGCCGCCCGGCCTCAGCCCCCGCCCCGCCGTTTTGCGATGCCGTATTATGATCTCTGGCTCCAGCGCCTGAGCGGCCGTCCGGCGCCGCCGAACGCCGCCGATCTCATGCCTGGGCTGCGCGCGGCGTTTGCCGCCGAGGGCGTGCCGGCGGATCTCGCCTGGATGGCCGAGGTCGAATCGACGTTCAATCCCAACGCCCGCAGCCCGTCCGGCGCCAAAGGGCTGTTTCAGCTCATGCCGGAGACCGCCAAGACGCTCGGCCTCAGCACGTGGCTGCCCGACGAGCGTGCCGATCCCGAAAAAAGCGCCCACGCCGCCGCCCGACTGCTGCGGAGCCTGCACGCTCAATTCGGCGACTGGCCACTGGCGCTCGCTGCCTACAACGCCGGTGCGGGCCGTGTGAGCCGCACGCTCGCGACGAAAAAGGCCAGGACGTTTTCGGAAATCGCCCCGGCGCTGCCGGTGGAGACGCGTCTGTATGTGCCGAAGATTTACGCAACCATCACCCTGCGCACCGGCATGCCGCCGGAAAAGCTAGCAGGGCCGGAGGGGTGAGGCTCCGGAGGGTGACACGGCGCGTCTCTTGGACGTGTCCAGCAGTCGGCCGGGCGCGTGATCAAGCGGGGCCACCAACCGCTTTGGGACCGACACTCACCCGAAAATCGGGGGTTGAACGATGCCTCGATTGATGAAAGAAACGAAATTGACCGGCCATCAAGCTGACTGTAAGGCCCGCGCAGGCGGGCAAACCCCAAAAAAGGACTGCATCATGAACTCACCAACCTGTGGACTGCGTGTTGCGAGCGTGGTCTTCGGTCTCATGTGTCTTGGACAATTGTTGCGGATCATTCTCCGCTTTCAGATCCTCGTCGGAACCCACTACGTTCATCGCTGGTACAGCGCCGTCGCCGTGGTCATCACCGGCCTGCTCTGTGTCTGGCTGTGGATGCTGGCGTCGAAAGCGGACCAACCGAAGCCGGACGCGGCGCCGGCGAAACCCGCGGCCTAGCTTCGGCCAGCGCGCGTCTCGTCCCGGTTTGACGCAGCCTCCTTCGCCCGGGACGGGTGAAGGAGCTTCTCCTGCTCCCCATGAGCGGGCGGGCAGGCGCGAGGCTGCGCGGCCTTGGGTCTGCCGTGTCATTTTGCACGGCTGCGCTTGCGCGCCGGAGGCGGGGGTGGCGTTCCCTTGGCGCAGAACGCGCCATGCCGCTGCCCACCACCGCGCCCCAAGCTTTCACGCTGCTCTTCGCTGCGCGGATATTCCGGCTCTTCGCCTACGGCTTCTTGGGGTTGGTGCTCGTGCTTTACCTCCGGGCGCTCGGCTATGCCGAGGCGCGGGTGGGGGTGTTGCTGGCGTTCACGCTGCTCGGCGACGCGGCGATTTCGCTCACCATCACGACGCGCGCCGATCGCCTCGGGCGCCGGCGGATGCTGCTGCTCGGCGCCGGGCCGCTCATGGGAATACCGGCAGTCGCCGGCTGGTGTTTCGTCATCAGCGGCGCGCTCAAGAGCGCCTACGACCTCGTCATCTGGCGTGCCTTCAATCACGTGAAGCCGCCGGAGGAACGGTGAACGCAAACATGGCGCAGGGGGTGCCGTTATGGCTCCGCCCGGCCGCAGCATCCGACTCTGCCTCGGGGAGCATTGAAATCAACGCAGCTCTGGCTGGCCCCGGCGGGATAATCTGCTAGCCTGCCGCGGTGGAAAAACTACTTACAGCCGCTCTCGGACAGGACGTGACGCAATTGGCGGCGGAGGAAAAGCAACGGCTGCTCTCGCGCCTGCTGGCGCGGCTGGCGCACGAAATCCGCAATCCGCTCAGTTCGCTCGCCATCCATGTGCAGTTGCTGGAGGAGGACATGACGCAGGCCGCCCCGCCGCTCAAGGCGCAGGCTGCCGGTCGTTTCGAGATCATTCGCAGCGAGCTGCACCGGCTGGAAAACCTCATGCGGCAATATCTGAGCCTCGCGGCGCCATCGTCCGTTGATCTGCAAACAGTCGAGGTGGCCGAAGTGGTCCGCTACGTTTGCGAACTTCTGCGCCCGGAGGCGGCGGAACGAGGCATTGAGATCGCGATGGATATTCCCGAGGCCCTGCCTCCGCTGACCGTCGACCCCGGTCAACTCAAACAGGCGCTGATCAACCTGGTCATCAATGCCATCCAGGCTGTCGAACGCAACGGCCGCATCGAGATAATCGTGCGGGCGGATCCGAATGCCGGCACCTTTTCCCTGCAGGTATGCGACAACGGCCCCGGCGTGCCCCGGGAGAGAAAATCGGCCATTTTCGAGCCGTTTTTCACGACCAAGCCCGAAGGCAGCGGCCTGGGGCTGTGGATCGTGCAACAGATCGCGACCGCACACGGCGGAGCGGTCACGGTGGACGACACGGCGCACGGCGGGGCGGCCTTTACCCTGCAGCTGCCCCTGCGGGGGGCCAAGATCCATGGATAAATCGAAGATCAACATCCTGGTCGTGGACGACGAACGCGGGCTCTGCGCGGGCGTACAGGAGGCGCTGCGGCGGGAAGGCTATGTCGTCGACGCCGCCAACGACGCGCGCCGGGCGCTCGAACTCCTCGGCGAACGGCTCTACAACCTCGTGCTCACCGATGTCCGTATGCCGGACCTGAGCGGGCTGCAATTGCTGAAGGAAGCGCGGCAGGTAAGCCGCGACACCCTGTTCATCCTGATGACGGCCTATGGCACGGTGCCCAGCGCCGTCGAGGCAATGAAGGAGGGCGCCTACGATTATCTGACCAAGCCGCTGGACATGCAGCGGCTGCGGGCGCTGGTACTCAAGGCGCTGGAGTTCCAGTCGGTGGTGTCGGAAAATAATGAGCTGCGGTTGCGGCTGCAAAAGCGTTCCGAGCCCAGCCTGCTGGTCGGCGACAGCGAAGCCATCCGCCAGGTGGTGCGCATGGCGGACGAAGTGGCGCGCAGCGAGGTCACCGTGCTGATCGAGGGTGAAAGCGGCACGGGTAAGGAAATCGTGGCCCGGATGATTCATGCCAAAAGCGCGCGGGCGGAGCGTCCCTTCATTTTTGTGAACTGCGCCGCGCTGCCGGAGCAGTTGCTCGAGGCGGAACTGTTCGGCCACGCGAAGGGCGCGTTCACCGGCGCCGTGGCCTACAAGCCCGGCCGTTTCCAGCTGGCCGACGGCGGCACGCTCTTCCTCGACGAGATCAGCGATCTGCCGGCAAAAGGGCAGGGCGACCTGTTGCGCGTGCTCGAGGACGGATGCTTCCGCATGGTGGGCGGAACGGAGCTGATCCGGGTGAACGTGCGCGTGGTCGCGGCGACGAACAAGCAACTGCAGGAGGCCGTGGCCGCCGGGAAATTCCGGGAGGATCTTTTCTACCGCCTGCACATCGTACCCATCGTCGTCCCGCCGCTGCGCGATCATGCCGAGGACATCCCGCTGCTCGCGGAGACGTTTCTGAAGCATTTCACCGCGAAGCACAAACGCCGGCGCATGCAGCTTTCGCCGGAAGCGATGCAGCTTTGCCAGCGTTTCCCGTGGCCGGGCAACGTGCGGCAATTGCGCAACGTCGTCGAACGGCTGGTTCTGACCTGCCACCAGCCCGTGGTCGCGGTGGACGACCTGCCGGATTTTCTGCTCGCGCACGACCGGAATGCGGCGAGTTTTTCGATCCGGCCGGGCATGACATTGGCGGAGGTGGAGAAACTCCTGATCCGGCAGACGCTCACCAGGGAAACTTCGAACCGGGTGGCGGCGGCACGGATGCTGGGCATCAGCCGGCGTTCGCTCCAATACAAGCTCAAGCAATACGGACTGCTGAAGGAGCCCAAGCCAGGCGGCAAGGAGTGAGGCTATTCCAGTGGCCGCAGGGCGACAACTTGAGTCGCCTTTTGACTGCCAGCTTGCACAGCTGGCATCAGGCAGGTGCATAATTTGCCCAAACCGCGCCCATGACGTGCGACGGTCGATGGCGCCGGGATCTTGTTTCAAGGCACAAGCAGCCTTGATTCAAGTCCTTAAACCGTGGTCGAGGGATTCCGGCACACGCGATGCAGGATTGGATGGCGCGCCATCATCATGACGATGACGGCGCGACAAACTTCAAACCGAAACTAAGTTTATGGATAATCCAAATCAGTCTCCTGTCCCGTCAGTGGTGGTTCCGAACCCATCCGTGGCCAGCGCAACGCCGAGTCCCACTCCTTCCGCCGGTGCTGCCCAGCCTTCAGTGGCAGCAGCCACGCCTCCGGCTGCGGCCGTTCCCGGCCAGCCTTCAGCAGGCAAGACACGGAAGGTCCGGAAAAACCGTTGAACATGCCTGTCGGGAGGCTGGCGTGAGCCGGCCGACGACAGGCGCGTTACGCCAGAATTGCGATTCGGGCGATCCCACGTTGCTGGATCCTCATGGTGAAAGCGACGGGTGTCGCCCGAATCTTTTTTCGGAAGACGAGGCTTAAGTCCGAGTCTTCATCAATGTCAGGCTTGATCGCCGTCCGCTGCGCTTGGAACTGGAGCCTGTCATTTTTTTGGCTGGATTCGAGGGTACCGCCCGGCATGTGGGGTGCGGCTGCCGAACCGCGCCGTTTCTCGCCGGCGGGGTTGCACAACTGGTCGGGGGAAAGCGCAAAGAGTGCACAGATCCGACGCGCCTGCCGGCCACCATCATGCCGGTGGATCGCGAGAACAAGGGCAACCGCACAGCAATCAATGGTTTAATTCGTGAGTGACCACGGCGGCACGATCCCTGCAATGGTGGCGGACATGAGAGCGATTGTGGAAAACCTGTATGCCCTGCAACAGATGCTTCTGCAGCCTGAGCCCGCTTCAAAGGAACAGACGGCATGTATCCAGCAATTACGGGAGAAAGTTCCGGTGCAAATTCTCGGTCATTTTGACCGCTTGATGGCGCAAGGCCGAAGAGGCGTGGCGCTGGTCCACCGCGGCATTTGCGGCGGATGCCATCTGCGCATATCTTCGGGTACCGCTGCCAGCCTCGTTCAGCCCAAGGACGTCTATGTGTGCGACAACTGCGGCCGCTATCTGCTGCTGGCGCCGGACGAGGCCATCACGCCGGCGGAATCGGCGGCACCGGTGCCGCCGCCGGTCCGCAAGACGAGGAAGAAGCCGGTGGCAGCCGCCGTTTGAGCGGGCGAATGCCCGACGCACCTCCATGACTTTGGCGGATTTCACCAGACCCGGCTTGATCATTCCGCATCTGGTCAGCCGGGACGAGACCAGCGCGATCCACGAACTCAGCCTCGCCTTGCAGCGGGAGGGCTGTGTGCCGGACTGGCTGCGGTTCTACCATGAGGCGCTCAATCGCGAATTTCTCCTGAGCACCGACATGGAAGCCGGCATGGCCTTTCCCCACGCCCGGCTTCCAGGACTGCGAGAACTGGCCTTTGCGTTTGGACGCAGCGATGCGCCATTTGCATGGGGCCCGGGAGTCACGCATCCCGTGCGCATGGTGTTCCTGCTGGCCGTGCCGTCTACCGACCCCGAGCACTATCTGCCCCTGGTCTCCGCTCTGGCGCGGCTCTCCGGAAACAATCTGCTGCTGGACGCAATCCGCGGCGCGGTCGACAGCGCCGCGATCATGGCGGTATTCCGCCAGATTGTTTTGCACGGCAGCGCGGCGCCGGTGACGCCGACACCGGCTGGGTTTCGCTAACGACCAGCAGTCTTCCCCATCACAGCACCATGGTGGCACTACCGTTCCGACCAAAACTGCTCGACACGCCTAGGACTTGCTCCAGCCGGAAGTTTATGGCCGACCTGGTCGCTGGCTCCGCGAATGACGAGGCAGTTAAGGACAATGCGTCCACGAAACGAGAGTTGTGGTACCCCTCTTCGTGACATGAACTGATCCCGGCCCATGGACCACCTGTCGACCACTCTTCTGCTGTTGACCCTCCTGGGGTACGTCGCCGGCGCAGTGGCGGGGCTGCTGTGCCTGCGCGCCGAAAGGCTCGCCAACTACTGCGCATTCGGGTGCGCCGCACTGAGTGCTTTCGGCGGAGTCGTCGCCAGCGTTGCCGGCCTGGCTGCAGGCGCGAGCGCCGCGCACCCATCGGTGCAACTGCTGCCGGCGCTCATTCCCTACGTTCAATTCACCATCCGCCCCGACCCGCTGGGGCTGTTTTTCACGTTGATCGTCTCGNNACCACGCTCGTGTTTTTGTCAGACAACGCCTTTTTCTTCCTGATCGCCTGGGAAATCATGGCGCTGACGACCTATCTGCTCGTCAGCTTCGAGCACGAGAAGGAGGAGGCGCGCAATGCCGGGGTGCTCTATTTCGTGATGTCGCACATCGGTACGGGCTGCCTGATCCTCGGCTTTCTCCTGCTGTTCCAGGCGTCCGGAGCCTACGGCTTCGACGGCTTCCATGCGATCGGCGCACGGATGGCCGCCGGCCCGCGCAACGCGGCCTTCATCCTCTTCCTGGTGGGCTTCGGCATCAAGGCGGGCATCGTTCCGCTGCACATCTGGCTGCCGGTGGCGCATCCGGCGGCCCCCAGCAACGTTTCCGCGATGATGTCGGGTGTGCTGATCAAGACCGGCATCTATGGACTGACGCGCGTTTGCTTCGATTTCATGGGTCCGCCGCCGAACTGGTGGGGCGTGACCGTGCTGGTCATCGGCACCGTCTCCGCCGTGCTCGGCGTGCTCTACGCGCTGATGGAGCACGACCTCAAGCGCCTGCTCGCCTATCATAGCATCGAGAATATCGGCATCATCCTGATGGGGCTCGGCGCGGCGCTGATGTTTTTGCATACCGGTCATCCGGTGCTCGCTTCGCTGGCGCTCATCGCCGGGTTGTACCACACCATCAACCATGCCGTGTTCAAGGCGCTGCTGTTCCTCGGCGCGGGCGCGGTGGTCCATGCCACCCATACGCGCAACATGGAGGAAATGGGCGGGCTGGTGAAACGGATGCCGGTCACCGCGTTTTTCTTCCTCATCGGCGCCGTGGCCATTTCGGCTCTGCCGCCGCTCAACGGCTTCGTCAGCGAATGGCTCACCTACCAGTCGCTGCTGCAGGGATTTGGCACGACGCCCAGCCTGATCCGGCTGATGTTCCCGCTCAGCGGTGCGATGCTGGCCCTGACCGGCGCGCTGGCGGCCGCGTGTTTCGTCAAGGCTTTCGGCATCACGTTCCTGGCCCAGCCGCGCAGCGCCCACGCGGCGGGCGCCCGTGAAGCCGCGCCCACGATGCTCGTCGCCCAGGGCCTCCTCACCGCGGCGTGCGTGTTCCTCGGCCTTTTCCCGACGCTGGTCCTGAAGCTGCTTGACCCGGTGACGCAGCAACTGGCCGGCCTGCAACTCAGCACGCGGCTCAGCCTGGCCGATGGCTGGGTGCTGTCCGGCGCGGTGGCAACCGGGGGCACGGTTTCAACGCCCGGCCTCGTCTTGATGGCGGTGTGCCTGCTGCCGCTGCCGCTGGGACTCTGGCTGGTCTTCGCGCGCGGGGCGAAGGTGCGCCGCGGTCCGACGTGGGACTGCGGTTTGCAAGGGCTGACGCCCCGCATGGCCTACACCGCCACCGGCTTCTCGAAGCCGATCAGGATGATTTTCAAGGCGCTGTTCCGGCCGCGCCGGGAGGTGCAGCGCGAATACGATTTCTCGCCCTACTTTGCGACGAACCTCCGCTTTGAGAGCCACGTTGAGGAGGTGTTCCTGACGCGGATTTACCGCCCGCTGAACTGGCTGGTCTGGCGGGTCTCGCGCCGGATGCGCGCCCTGCAGGCCGGCAGCCTGCAGGCCTATCTCATCTATATCTTCGTGACCCTGCTCTTGCTGCTCCTGTTTGCCCTATGAACCTCGACGTCACTGCGATCGTCCTGCAAACAGGGCTCCTGCTGCTGCTCGCGCCGCTGGTCAGCGGTGTCATCCGGAAGGGGAAGGCCCGGCTGCAAAACCGCCGCGGACCACCGGTCTGGCAGCCCTACCTCGACCTGCTCAAATTCCTGCGCAAGGACATGGTCATTTCTGAGCACGCCTCCTGGGTTTTTTCCTTTGCGCCTTACGTCGTATTCTTCACCGCGTTGCTGGCCGGGCTGATGGTGCCGATGGTGACCATGCAGGCGCCCTTAAGCCTGTTCGGCGGGGTGCTGGCCCTCGTCGGTCTGCTGGCGCTCGGGCGTTTCTTCCTCGCCTTGGGCGGGCTCGATCCCGCCAGCGCGTTCGGCGGCATGGGCAGCAGCCGCGAGATGACCATCGCCGCCATCGCCGAGCCGGCGCTCATGCTGGCCATCTTCACCGTCGCCATCGCGGCGGGCTCGACCGACCTCAGCCGGATCGTGGCGGCCACCTTGGGGCCGACGTGGAGTCTGCTCAACCCGCGGCACGTGCTGGCGTTCGCGGCGCTGTTCATCGTGCTGCTGGCCGAGACCGGCCGCCTCCCCGTGGATAATCCCGCGACGCATCTCGAGCTGACGATGATCCACGAGGCGATGCTGCTCGAATATTCGGGGCGTTACCTGGCCTTCATGGAGTGGGGCGCCTCGCTCAAGCAGCTGGTGTTGATGACGCTGCTCGTGAACGTGTTCTTCCCCCTCGGCCTGGCGCCAGTGGCGACGCCCTCGGCGCTCGCGTTCGGCTTGCTGGCCTATCTGGCCAAGCTCTTTGTGCTCTCCTGCATCGTGGTGGTGGTCGAAACCACCAACGCCAAGCTCCGCCTTTTCCGGGTGCCGGACCTGCTCAGCGCCGCCTTTGTGCTGGCCGCGCTGGCGCTGCTTTCCACGTTCCTATTCCAATAAACCTCCTGATGAACACCGCGCTTTCGTCCGATATTGCCTCGCAGCTCATCGCCCTGCTGGCCGCCTTGATGCTGGTGGTGCAACTGCTCCTGGTGGTGCAGCGCATGCTGCTGACCAGCATCCGCCTGTTTGCCCTCCAGTCTCTGTTTCTGGCGGGGATCGCGGGCGTCGTGGCCTTCTTTCACGGCGCCTTCCACGTTTATGTCGTCGTGGTGCTGACCCTCATCGGCAAGGTGCTGTTCCTGCCGTGGCTGCTGGACCGGCAGGTGCGGCGCATGCGCATTGCCCAGGAGATCGAGCCGCTGGTCAATTTTCCCACCTCCATGCTCATCTGCGGCGGCCTGACCTTGCTCGGCTATATTGTGGCGCGCCCGTTCACCTCCCTCGAACGGCTGGGCAACAATACGCTGGCGGTTGCCATCGCGCTCGTGCTGACCGGTTTCTTCCTCATGATCAACCGCCTCAAGGCCATCACCCAGGTGCTCGCCTTGCTCACCGTGGAAAACGGCGTGATGCTGGCCGCCGTCGCGCTCACGACTTACGGCATGCCGCTCGTGGTCGAACTGGGCATCTTTTTTGACGTGCTGGTGGGCGTGATGATCCTGGGCATCCTCGTCTACCGCATCCGCGAGACGTTTGCCTCGATGGATACGAGCAAACTCAGCCAGTTGAAAGGATGACATGCCGACGGCGAACCGCACGCATTCCGGAACCGGCGCCCGCCCGCCTTCCCCACCTGAGAGAACCGCGCGGTCCTCCGGCGAAGCGCCTGCCCTGACATGAGTGTTCTCACGCTTCTTCTCGTCGTGCCGGCCGCCGCCGGCCTCGCGTGCCTGCTGACACGCTCGCGGCGCGTGCTGGCCGCGCTGGGCGTGCTCGCCTTCGGCATCACGCTCGCGCTCGGCGTCTGTCTGCTCCGCCAGGTGCTGACCGGCGGTGCGGTGACGGAGTGGGGCGAGTTTCTCCGGGCCGACGCCCTCAGCGCGTGGATGGTGTTGCTGATTTCGACCGTCTCGCTCGCCACCTCGCTGTATGCCGGACGCTATTTCCAGCGCGATCTGGCGGCGGGCGCGGTGACCCCCGGCCGCGTGCGGGAGTTCTTCGTGCTCACGCCGCTCTTTGCCGCCGGCATGTTCCTCGTCGTGCTGGCCAACAGCCTCGGCGTGATGTGGGCCGCCGTGGAAGCCACCGCCCTGTCGTCCGTGCTGCTCGTGGCGCTCTACAATCGACGGACATCGCTCGAAGGGGCGTGGAAGTACGTCATGCTCGGCAGCCTGGGCCTGGCGCTGGCGCTGCTCGGCACCGTGTTCGTCTATGCCGCCGCCTGCAAAAGCAATCCCCGGCCGCTCCCCAGTTTCAACTGGTCGCACCTGATGACCGTGGCTCCGCAGCTCGATCCACGGCTGATCCGACTGGCCTTTGTGTTCGTGCTCCTCGGCTATGGAACCAAGGCCGGCCTTGCCCCCATGCATACCTGGCTGCCCGACGCGCATGGCGAGGCCCCGTCGCCCACCAGCGCGATGCTTTCGGGCGTGTCGTTGAAAGTCGCGCTCTATGCCCTGCTTCGTTTTCACATCCTCACCACCGCGTGTCTCGGTTCCGGGTTCAGCGGCCACCTGCTGCTCGGTCTCGGGCTGCTGTCCATGTTTCTGGCCGCGCCCTTCATCCTCGTGCAGGAAAATCTCAAGCGGATGCTGGCCTATTCGAGTCTGGAGCACGTCGGCCTCATCTGCGTCGGCATCGGCCTGGGCACGCCGGTCACCATTTTCGGGGCGTTGCTGCACATGGGGTATCACGCCCTGACCAAGCCGGTGCTGTTCTTCGCGGCCGGCAACATCCACCAGACCTTCCATACCCTGGAATTCCGCCTCATCGGCCACGGGGTGCTGAAGACGCTGCCGGTGACCGTGCTGTGCCTGGGCCTGGCCGCGGTGGCGGCGACCGGGCTGCCGCCGTTCGGCCTGTTCTTCAGCGAGCTGACGGTGATCAGCGGGGGCATCGCGGCGGGCCACACCACCGTAAGCGTGCTGGTGCTGGGAGCGCTCATTGCGTGTTTCTGCGGCATGCTGCTGCAATTCACGCGGATTCTGCCTGGCGAGCCGAAGGGCGGACGTCACCATGATGGTCGCGCCTGGGACGGCGTGCCCGCGATGGGTTTGCTGCTGGGCGGACTGCTGTTGTTCAGTGTCTGGCTGCCTCGGCCGTTGCTCGCCGTGATGCAACAGGCGGCGGGCATCATCGGAGGAAAATCATGACCCGCGCCACCGCCCGGTCCCGGCCTCCCTCCGGCGCGCCTGACGCCGCCGGCCACTCTTTGCTTTCGGTCCAACGGTTGCCACCAGGAACGAAAAGGAATTCACGATGGAGCTGATCGCTCTGCTTGTTCTGCCTGTCCTCACCGGCCTGCTCTGCCTCGTCACGCGCTCGCCCCGCACGTGGGAGCGGTTGAACCTGCTCGTCTTCGGGGTGCTCGCCTTGCTGGCATTCGCGCTGGGGGCGGATGTATTGGCGCACGGCCCGGTCACGGCGCTCGCCGGTTTTCTCCGCGCCGATGCCCTCAGCGCACTGGTCATCGGGTTCACCGCGTTCGTGGCGCTGGTCTGCGCGATTTACGCCGTCGGCTACTTCCGCCACGACCTTCGCGCCGGGCGCATCACTCCGGCGCAGTTGCGGCGTTATTACGTGCTGACGCCGCTGTTCGTGGGCGTGATGCTGCTGGTGCCGCTGGCGGACAACCTCGGCGTCATGTGGGTCGCCGCTGAGGGCACCACGCTCGCCTCGGTGCTGCTCGTCACGTTCTACAACCAGAAAACCTCCTTTGAGGCCGGCTGGAAGTACATCATCATCGGCAGCGTCGGCATTTCGCTCGCGCTGTTTGGCACCGTCCTGACCTATTATTCCGCAGTCGGCGTGCTCGGCGCCGATACCCAGCACGGCATGAACTGGTCGGTGCTGGTCGTCATCGCCGGGGAGTTCGATCCGAAGGCGATGCGCCTGGCCTTCATCCTGGTGCTGCTCGGCTACGGCACCAAGGCCGGCCTCGCGCCGATGCATACGTGGAAACCCGACGCCTACGCCGAGGCGCCCGTGCCCACCGCGGCGCTGCTCGGGGCGGGTTTCATCAACTGCGCGTTCTACGGCATCGTGCGCTTCGACGTGCTGGCGGAGAAATGCCTCGGCCACGATTTTCCCGGCCAACTGCTGGCGGGCTTCGGCCTGGCCTCGATTCTGGTCGCCGCACCCTTCGTTCTCGCCCAGCGGAACTTCCGCCGCCTCCTGGCTTATTCGAGCATCGAGCACGCCGGCATCATGGTGGCGGCGCTGGGCTTCGGTGGCCGGCTCGGCGCGCTGGGCGCCATGCTGCACATGTGCTTCCACGCGGTCACCAAACCGCTGATGTTTTTCTGCGCGGGCAACGTGCAACAGCACTTCGGCACGCCGTATTTTTGGAAGATCCGCGGCGTCATCCGGACGCTGCCGTGGACGGCCGGCCTGTTTCTGCTCGCGACGCTGGCCGTCACCGGCACGCCGCCGTTCAGCCTGTTCCAAAGCGAATTCACCGCGCTCAGCGCGGCGCTGGCCGCCGACCGCGGCTGGGCGGCGCTGCTGTTCCTTGCCGGCGTGGTGACCATCTTCGCCGGTTTTCTCGTGCATATGACGAAGCTGAATCTCGGCCTGCCGCGCGCCGGCGCGCCGGCCCGTGCCGCCGAATGCCCGTGGAAGCTCACGGCCATGTCGCTGGTGGCGGCGGTCGTGGTCATCCTCGGCGTCTGGCTGCCGGGACCGCTGTATCAACTCATCCAACAAACCACCCGCATCATCGGAGGTGCGTCATGAACGTGTTGCCGGAGCTTCTCCCCGCCCTGGCCGACCTGCAGGAGGGCTTTCCCGGGCGGTTCACCGCCGTGCACGCTCCGCGCGCCAACGAGGTCTATTTCCACGCGCCGATGGAAGTGGTCGCCGGCTTTTGCGCGCAACTGTACCGGAAGTGGAACGCGCGGCTGGTGAGCCTGTTTGCCGACGACGCCCGGACGACGGAGCATGTGTTTCACCTTTACTATGTGTTCGCCCTCGATGCCGCCCATGGGTTTTTCATCCTGCGCGTGCCGGTGCCTCCGGAGAAGCCCGAGTTCGCTTCGCTCACCGACGCCATCCACGCCGTCAACTGGCAGGAACGCGAAATCCAGGACCTGTTCGGCCTGAAGCTGCAAGGCCATCCGAATCCGCGCCGCTGCGCGCTGCACGACGACTGGCCGGAGGTTCATCCGCTCCGCAAGGACTTTGACCTGCGCACCACGCTGCCGGCCTTCCAGGGCGTGCGGCACAAATTCCGCGAGGTGGAGGGGGAGGGGGTTTTTCAGGTCCCGGTCGGTCCCGTGCACGCGGGCATCATCGAGCCGGGCCATTTTCTGTTCAGTGTGGCGGGTGAGCCGGTGCTCTACCTCCAGCTGCGCATGTTCTATACGCACAAGGGCACCGAAAAGCTGTTCGAGAGCCTGCCGGTGCCGCATGGCGTGCGGCTGGCCGAAAGCATCTCGGGCGACTCGGGTTTTGCGCACGCCACGGCGTTTTGCCACGCGGTCGAGCGCGCCGCCGGCATGGAACCGCCGCCCCGGGCGCGGGCGCTGCGCACGATCTGCCTGGAGCTGGAACGCCTCTACAACCACCTCGGCGATATCGGCGCCATCTGCACCGACGTGGCGTTCGTCACCGCCAATATGCACGCCATGCGACTCAAGGAGCAGGTGCTGCGCATCAACGAGCAGCTCACGGGCAACCGCCTCCTGCGCGGCATGGCGTGTTTGGGCGGCGTGCGGTTTGATTTCGACGCCGGCCGGCAGGCAGCCCTGGTCCAGCTGCTCGCCTGGCTGCAGCCTGAATTCGAGTCGCTGGTCGAACTCATCCGGGAATCCTCGGGCACCCGCGACCGGCTCGAAACCACCGGCGTGCTCAAACCGGAAGTGGCGCGCGATCTTGGCGTCGTGGGCCTCGCCGGCCGCGCCTCCGGCATCGATCGCGACCTGCGCCGGGATTTTCCCCACGCCTTTTACGACCAGGTGGATTTTGCCGTGCCGGTCTTTACGGAAGGTGACGTGCAGCACCGGCTCGTGGTACGGCGGGAAGAAGTTTTCCAGTCTTTCGCCATCATCCGGCAGGTGCTTGCGAAACTCCCCGCCGGCCCGGTGCGCGCGGAAATCGGCGAACTGCCCGCTGACCGGGTGGCGCTCGGCTACGTCGAGGGCTGGCGGGGCGAAATCTTCCATTGGATTCGCACGGCGCCCGGCAACCGCCTGGCCCGCTGCAAGGTCAAGGACCCGTCGCTCCAGAACTGGCCGGCGCTGACCGAGGCGATTCTCGGCAACATCATCCCGGATTTCCCCGTCGTGAACAAAAGTTTCAACCTGTCCTACTCGGGTACGGACCGCTAACCCATGTTTAACGTTCTTCGCCAAAGTCTGCAGACGGGCGTCGTGACGACGTCCTACCCGGCCACACCGCCGGAGGTTTCGCCCCTGGCCCGCGGCCGTCCGGAGATCGACTGGGCGGCGTGGAAGGACGCCCGCCCGGCTGCTGCAGTCTGCCCCACCGGGGCCATTGCCTCTCGGGACGACAACGGCGGGCGCCGCGCCCAGCTCGACTTGGCCCAATGCATCTTTTGCGGGCTTTGCGCCGAGGTCGATCCGGCGATCCGTATGACCAACGTCTGCGAATGTGCGGCCAGCCATCGCGCTGATCTCGTCACCGTCGCCGACTACAGCCTCAATTCCGACGGCACGCATGATCGCCTGATCTCGCCTCCCTCCGGATCTGGGACGACGATTGGCAGTCAGGCTTCCGCTGCGGCGGATGCCGTCGAAGCCCTCGGCTTGGAGATCAGGGCGCAGGTGGCGAAGATGCTGGGACGCTCGCTCCACATCCGCGAAGTGGACGCCGGCTCCTGCAACGGCTGCGAAATCGAAATCGTCGGACTCAACAGTCCCATTTATGACCTCGAGCGTTTCGGCATTCATTTCGTCGCCTCGCCTCGCCATGCCGACATGCTGCTGGTCACCGGCCCGGTGACCCGCAACATGGAGCTCGCGCTCAGGAAGACTTATGACGCCATGCCTGCACCGCGTCTGGTCGTTGCGGTTGGCGCGTGCGGTTGCAGCGGAGGCATATTCGGCGTGAACTACGCGACCCGTGGCGCCGTGGATGTGGTGGTCCCTGTGGATGTCTACATCCCGGGTTGTCCGCCCAATCCGCACGCC
>PLMW01000034.1 GCA_003142615.1 Opitutia bacterium
CGCATGGTCGAGCATTTCGCGGGCCTCGCCCGGGAGCACGCGCACGTCCGCGCCACCGGCGATGATGAGCAGGGGGCAGTGCAGGTTGGCCACGTTGTCCCGCGGCGGCGTGTAGTCCTTGATGGAAACGCCCAGCCGCCATTCCATCAGGGGGATCACGAGGGCGCCGGCGAGCCAGCCGGGCACGCCATAGGCGTTGTGCATGTCGTGATCGAACGTGAGGAACAAATCGGAAGGCGTGCACTCGAGCACGACCCAGCAAAGATCGCGGAGGCGGCCGGCGGCGTTCGCAATGGTGACGCCGCCCTGCGAGAAACCGAGCAGGCCAAACTGGTGAAAGCCACGGCCGCGCAGGTAATCCAGCGCGCCGAGGAGGTCGTTCGTTTCGTGGAAACCAAAAGAAAGCATCGTGCCACCGCTCTCGCCGCAGCCGCGGGCATCGTAGAGCAGGACCGCGTAGCCGTGTTCGCGCAGCAGCCGAGCGCGGGCCACCAGCTCGAGTCGATTCCGGAGGGCTCCATGCAGCAGCACAGCCACGCGCGTCGCGTCCGGGCAGGGCACAAACCAGCCGGCGATCGGCACGCCGTCCTGCGCCGGGAAACGCACTGCTTCCATGGGAAACGGAAAATCCTTCGGCATGGGACCGACCGGCCGGTGCGTCGCCTTCGTCAGTTGCCACACGAAATGGGCGGACCAGCCGGTGAACGCAACCGCCAGCACCGCGACAACGATGCCCAGCCAGAGGAGGAATTTGCGAAATTGAGCCATGGCAGGTCAGCCGAGCAGCCGACGACGATCACGGTTCAAATCGACAACGGCAAGCGGAGATGTCTGGTCCCGACGCACCATACAACTTAACGCTTAAAGCTTACAGCTGGGCACCAGCCCAAGAACGAACTTGTCCGGCGCAGGGGGAGAGAATCCAATATCGCCCCATGATGCCGCGCTTGCTTGGAAGCCACCTCCTTCTGTTTTGTTGCGGATGGATCGCGGGAAGCCTCGGACCGCTTTCCGCCGAAGCCGCGATCACCCCGCAAAAGAGCACCGACGGCGTCACCTTCACCTTGGAGGGCGCGGTGTTGCGGTTGCAGGTGTGGTCGGACCGGATCATCCGCGTGACGTACGCTCCGGGCGAGGCGCTGCCGGAGACGAAGAGCCTGAGCGTCATCGCCCAGCCGGCCGCGGTGAAATGGGATTTCTGGGAAACGCCATCGGGATTCATCGTGACGACCGGGGCGCTGGAGGCGCGCGTGGACCGCCAGAGCGGCGCGGTGTCATTCTTTGACGCGAAGGGAACGCCCTGGCTGGCGGAAAACCCCGGCGGCCGGGTTTTTTCGCCGACCCCTGTCAAGAATCTGGACGCCCGGCAGGCGGAGCAGGATTTCGTCCTCGCCCCCGACGAAGCCATTTTTGGCCTCGGCCAGCAGGCCGGCGGGCCGTGGAACTATCGCGGGCAGACCGTGCGCCTCCTGCAATCGAACACGAACATCGCGCTGCCGGTGCTGGTCTCCAGCCGCGGGTATGGAATTTTGTGGGACAACCCGGCGATCACGACCGTGGCCGTGGGCGCCGCCGGCCGGGAAAACGCGGTGGCGTGGACCTCGGAAGTGGCGCGCGCGATCGATTATTATTTCCTGGCCGGGCCGGACCTGGATCAGGTGGTGGCCGGTTACCGCCAGTTGACGGGGGCCGCGCCCATGTTTGGCGAGTGGGTCTTCGGCTTCTGGCAGTGCCGCGAGCACTACGAGACGCAGGCGGAGATCCTGGGCGTGCTCGCCCAATACCGTGAACGCGGCACGCCGATCGACGGGGTGATCCAGGACTGGCAATACTGGACGCCCCGACCGTGGGGATCGCATGAGTTCGATCCGGTGCGCTATCCCGATCCGGCGGGAATGGTGGCGCAAATTCACGCGGCGCACGCGCACATCATCATCTCGGTCTGGTCCCGGTTCGACGTGGGCTGCGAGAATTTGCGGCAGCTCAAGGACGTGAACGGCGTCTTCGATCCGGTCTATCCCAACGTCTGGCCCAAGGGCCAGGGGCAGTGGTATGACGCCTTCAGCGCCGACGCCCGCCGGGTTTATTGGCGGCAGATATCGGACAAGCTTTTTCAAATCGGACTCGATGGCTGGTGGCTCGACGCGACCGAGCCGGAACTCAGCGGACAGTGGGGCGAAATCCGCGACCTGCGCACGGCGATGGGTCCCGGTGCCTTCGTGGCGGACGCTTATCCGCTGATGACCACCACCGGCATTTACCAGGGCCAACGGGCGGAATCGTCGGCGAAAAGAGTCTTCATCCTCACGCGCTCGGCGTGGGCGGGCCAGCAGCGCAACGCCGCCGTCAGCTGGTCCGGTGACATCCGCGGCGACTGGGACACCTTCAAAAAACAAATTCCCGCCGGCCTGAATTTCAGCCTCTCCGGCATTCCCTATTGGAACACCGACATCGGGGGATTTTTCGGAGGCAAGACGACGGATGCGCGCTATGGCGAGCTGTTCACGCGCTGGTTCCAGTTTGGCGCCTTCTGTCCGCTCTTCCGGGTGCACGGTTCGGGCGCGGGCAAGGAAATGTGGCGGTTCGACGCGACCACGGACGCGATCCTCGTGAAATACGACCAACTGCGCTACCGCCTGCTGCCGTATATTTATTCCACCGCCTGGCAGGTCACCCATGCCCACGACACGATGATGCGCCCGCTCGTCATGGACTTCCGCTCGGACGGGCAGGCGGCCGGCGTGTCGGACCAATATATGTTCGGCCGCGCGCTGCTCGTGAATCCCGTGGTGACGCCGGGCGCGACGAGCCGACAGGTTTATCTGCCGGCGGGCCGAGACTGGTACGACTTCTGGACCGGCCGGCGCACCACCGGCGGGCAGACGGTCGACGCGCCGGCGCCAATGGACACGATGCCGTTGTACGTCAAAGCCGGCTCGATTCTGCCGCTGGGGCCGGTGGTCAATTATGCGGAGGAGAAACCGGCAGCGCCGCTGGAATTGCGGATCTATCGCGGCGCGGACGGCGCGTTCACGCTCTACGAGGACGACGGCAACACGTACGGTTACGAGAAGGGCGAATACGCGGAAATCCCCATCACCTGGAACGAAGCCGCGAAGAAGCTGACCATCGGCGCGCGCAAGGGATCGTTTCCCGGCATGGCCGCCGAACGCGAATTCCACCTTGTCTGGGTGCGGGATGACAAGGGGGCCGGATTGCCAGAGACCGAGACGGGTGATGCGACCCTGACCTACAAAGGCGCCGCAGTGGAACTGTCGGCCCCCTGAACCGTGGCCGGGACGATGACGAGTTTGCCGCGAACCATGAAGACCCTGGTCCTGCCGCTGCTCATCCTCGCCGCCGCCGCGCGGGCCGCGGAGCCGCAGGTGGCGGAGTTCATCAACGAGCATGCGCCGTATCCGGAGTGCCACGCGGCCACCCTCGCCGAGGTCGCGCCCGGCCGCCTGGTGGCGGCCTGGTTTGGCGGGACGCGCGAACGCCACCCGGATGTCTGCATCTGGGTGGCCCGCCAGGAGGACGGCCGGTGGCTGGAGGCCGTGAACGTCGCCAGCGGCCTGCAGCCTGACGGCATCCGTTATCCGACCTGGAACCCCGTCCTCTTTCAGCCGCGCTCCGGCCCGCTGGTGCTCTTCTACAAG
>PLMW01000028.1 GCA_003142615.1 Opitutia bacterium
GCCGACAAGGCGCGGCTCCGCCACGCCATGCGCGAGAAGGGCCTGCAGGAGGTGCGCTTCCGCTTCGACTTCGAAGGCACCAAGGTCGTCACGCAAAATTAGGATGCTGCACGCCAAGCCCACCCAGGACGGCACCGTTGGTTTTCTTTTCGGCGTGTCCGCGGGATCTCCATGACTCCTTCCGATCTCCCTGTAGCCATCCTGGCCGGCGGCCTGGCCAAGCGGCTGCGACCCCTCACCGAAAAGGTGCCGAAGTTGCTGGTCGAGGTCGCGGGCGAGCCGTTCTTCTCGCACCAGCTCCGCCTGTTGAAAAACGCCGGCCTCCGGCGGATCGTGCTCTGCGCGGGCTACCTTGGAGAAATAGTCGTCGACCGCTACGGCGACGGCGCCAAGTGGGGCGTGCACATCGATTACTCGTTCGACGGCCCCAAACTTCTCGGCACCGGCGGCGCGCTCATCCGCGCCCTGCCGCGTCTCGGCGACGCGTTCTACATTCTTTACGGCGACTCTTATCTGCCTGTCGACTACCTCGATGTCGGTCGCAGCTTCCTCGCCTCGGGCCGGCTCGGCTTGATGACCGTCTACGAGAACCAGGAGCGCTACGACACCAGCAACGTCTGGTTCGCCGAGGGAAGGATCAAGGTCTACGACAAGAAAAACAAGGTGCCGCAGATGCATCACATCGACTACGGACTCGGCCTGCTCCGCGCCCGGGCCCTGGACGGCTGGCCCCGCGATGACAGCGTGGATCTGGCGGCCGTTTATGGCCGGCTCGTCGCGCAAGATCAGCTCGCCGGCTATGAGGTGAAGCAGCGATTCTACGAAATCGGCTCCCCGGCGGGCCTCGCCGAGCTCGACCGACTCTTCCGCGCCGGCGCTTTATAGCCACGCGTGTACGACGGGTGAAATGACATTTCACAGCCGCGAATTTCAACCCGCCGAGCAGCTGATCCCCCAATACTGGGAATAACCGCTTAGCGCACACAAAGCTTTAGGCGACTGCTGCCGCCGTCCCAGAATCCTCAGTCTACGGCACCGCTTTTGGTGCTCTTGTTATCCCGGCGCCTGCGGTAAGCGAAGCCCCTGCCCGAGTACAATCCCCATTCGCCACGATAGGCCAATTAGCGCGCTCCCGACCGCTCATCACGGTCCGGGTCTGGTCTCCACCCGGCTTCGCTCCGCGGAAATCAACACGCCGGAAAAACGCGCCGCCGTGCTCGACCCACCCAGGCGATTCTCCCCCGCAGTGACAGTCTCCGGAGGGGCTCGATAGGTCTGCTGAGGCACATCCATGACCACCACGCCATCCAGTGTGATACGAACACGATCTTGCATCGTGCGAGCCGCGGCCGCGAGTTCCGCCGGTGCCCGGTCCGGTTCGGGATAAAGTCCACCGTGGTCGATCTCGATCACATGCTCCTTTTCAAGATCTACGATGATAGAGGGCGAAGCCCACCCTCCGAATCCCCAGGCATCATGACTGAAGGCGATTTTCCCTGGCTCGGGATAGAAAACATTGACGAAGTCGCCTGCACCAGTGACGCCACTGACCAGCACGGGATCGTAGCGGCCGGGCTTCGCATCTATTGGAAACCGCAGCCTGATCCGCCACGGTCCGTAAAGCGCCGGGCCCAGGGCGGCGGAACTCAGTTTGAAAGGCGATTGCCAGACGGTTAGGATTTTCCCGGTGAAACGGGCATCGCTGATTCCGGACCAGAACTGATTTTTCCCGATGACGAAACGCTCCCCATGGCGCATCCCAAAGTCCAGGCTCGCGCGGTAGATCGGCCGGCCGTCCCATTCGATCAAGACAGCCTGCTCCGCCTCGATCCGGCGCCTGGCCGGCTGGTCGACGAAAACCGGATGCGAACCCGGCGGGTTAAATGCCCCCAGCTGGACATCAATCCGGTGCGGATGGGTGAAATCGACCGCTATCGGCTCGGATAGCCAGTGCGTGGTCCCCATCTGGAAAAAACCGATGCGCACACGCTGCCCATCCAAATAACTGAGAAACACCAACTCACCGCCCTGGATGCCGTTACCGGTTGCGATCACCGGCTCGAACGCGCCCACTTTGTTCAGCGGCAGCTCGAATTCGACCTGCACAGGGCCGTAGGTACGCCCCATCAGCTCGTCGACCCAGAAAACGGGCCGGTTGAATAGCCGCGAGAGTGGCAGCAGGCGGTCGCCTTGCGAACCCCAAGCCTGTAGTTGCAGCATGGCGGCAACGGCCCCGGAAACGAGCAGCACCAAGGCCGCAATTCCTCCCGCCGCCCATCGTGGCAGGCGACCGGGGCGCGCACTCCAAAGCAGCAGGCCCAAGGCACCGGCGGTGACCATCGCCGGCAGGTAATCGACTTGATAGCGTCCCCCGCAGCCAAAAAATGCGCAGGTTGCCAGCAAGCCGCCGACCCCAGCCAGGGCAATCGTCCCCGCCACAGTGAGCGCTGGCCTGGCCGACCTAAAACCCAGCAACCCAGCGGCTCCAAACACGACGGGGAGTGCGCTGAAAACCCCGAACGGACCCGTCGCCATGGTCGTTACGAACGGGAAAAGCCGGACCAGTACGGGTGGGTTCCAGGCATAAACTCCCAGATTCGGCAGAATGTACTTCCAGCTGAACAATACCTCGGGTTGCCCCGGCCCCGTGAACTGGTAGTGCATGCCGAATTCTGTCAATTTTCCAAACCGCAGCCAATTCAGCCACAGCATCACGGCGATCGTCAAAAGCGGAGGCAGGCCGGCCGCCGCAGTGAGGGCCATCCTGCGAGCGGGATACCTCTGGCAGAGAACCACCAACGGCCAGATCAGCACGACTGACCAGAGCACGTAGTTTGGTCTCGCAGCCACTGCCAAGCCGAAGGCCAGGCCCGCCCCCACCGTCCAACCGACTGCCGGCTCCGTGGCGTGCAAGGTCCGCGCAATGCAACACCACAACAGCGCCTGGCAAAACGCCGCCGCCGTGATCGGCACACCGTAGACGCTATTGCCCATCGCCAGCAGCGGGAGAAACGAGGCCACTGCCACGCATCCCAGCGTCAACACCGTCAGAACCACGGACGCGCCGGGAAAATACCGCCGGCGTAAAGCCAGAATAAGCCAGCCCATGCATCCCAACGCAGCAGCGCCAAAAAAAGCACAGGCCAGTGCTTCGCTCGGGAATCGCCCCGTAACCCAGTGGAACGGCGCGAAAAACAGCACGACCGGCGTCAATCCCCAGTAGAAATAATAACGGCCCCGATACATACTGAGGTCGCCCATCCGATAGGGTTGATTGAGTGCACCGTTGTATGGGTCCGAAAGCTTCATAAGCTCCGGCCGCGGCGCGACCTTCAGATGCAGCTGCCCCGAAAGCAGGGCGTCGGTCATCAAGGAATAATAGCCATCCGGGCTGCTCGTCACAACGCGCCCGCCGGAAGCCTCGAAGGCCAAGCCGCCCAGCATCACCGCGACGGCCAGCATGAACACGCCCAGCGCAAACCAGTCACGACCTTTCAAAGAGAGCTGTTCGCTCGCGCCTTCGCTGATCCCCATCGCTGGAAACAAGGAGCGCCATCCCCAGATTGGCAAGACGGTAAAGCGCTCACGCCTCATCGAGCGGCGCGACTCGGCCAAGGGGTGAGCGAACGAAGCACGAGCATCCTGCCATTTCTCCAAACCGCCTTCAGCCCCAGGCTTCCTGCTCTCTTGTGTGCCGCAACTTAATCTGGTCGTGCTCCACCAACTCGTCCATGGAGATAAATTCGGCTAACCGCACCGCCCGTCCGCGCTTCTTTCCCCGCGCTCCCGCATCCCGGCAACGCCAGCCGCCGCTTGTCCCGCCAAGAATCGGCTTAACACCCTCCCAAAAACAGCCTCTGCTCCACCCATGTCCTATTCCATCCAGCACCTGAAGGAGACCGCCGGGATCGTTTCCAAGATCAATCCCGCCGACTGCGAAAAATGTGTCGCCGAGCTGCGCGGCGTCCGCGAGCGCGGCGGCCGCCTCTTCATTCTTGGCGTCGGCGGCAGCGCCGCCAATGCCTCGCACGCCGTGAATGATTTCCGGAAGATCGCCGGCCTTGAGTGCTATGCGCCCACCGACAACGTCTCCGAACTCACCGCCCGCACCAACGATGATGGCTGGGCCAGCGTGTTCGTGGAGTGGCTGCGCGGCAGCCGCCTCAATGCGAAGGACGCGCTGCTCATCCTGTCCGTCGGCGGCGGCAATCTCGAAAAGAACGTCTCGCCCAACCTCGTCGCGGCGATGCAACTCGCCAGGCAGGTTGGCGCGCGCGTCATCGGCCTCGTGGGCAAGGACGGGGGCTACACGGCGAAGGTCGCCGATGCCTGCGTCATCGTGCCCACGGTGAACCCCGGCAATGTCACGCCGCACTCCGAGGCCTTTCAGGCCGTGCTCTGGCACCTCTTCGTTTCGCATCCCGACCTCAAGGTGAACCAGACGAAATGGGAAAGCGTCACCGGTCCCAAGCCGTAAGCAGATCGCCGCTGTCACCTCCAATGCCGCTCCTCCGTCCGGCGGTTTTTCTTGATCGCGATGGCACGCTCAACGCGGCGGTCGTGCGCGCCGGCAAGCCCTATCCTCCCGCCACCGTCGCAGAGTTCGCCCTCCTGCCGGGTGTCGCCGAGGGCTGCGCCCGGCTGAAATCCGCCGGTTATGTGCTGGTCGTCGCCACCAACCAGCCCGATGTCGGCCGCGGCACGCAGTCCCGCGCCGCCGTTGAGGCGATCCACGCCAAGATGTGCGAACTCCTGCCCATCGACCGCGTGGAGGTCAGTTACGACACCGGCCGGGAAAATCCGCCCTCGGTTCTTCGCAAGCCCGCGCCCGGCCTGCTGCTGCGCGCGGCCCGCGAACTCGGCCTCGATCTCGCTTGCTCCTGGATGGTTGGCGACCGCTGGCGCGACGTCGATTGCGGCAAAAACGCCAGCTGCCGCACCGTGTTCATCGATTGCGGCTACGCGGAGGAGCTGCGCGCGCCGCCTGATTTCATCGTCCGCAACTTTGCCGACGCCGTGGACAATATACTTGCGCATCGTTGAACCCTGCACTCACTACGCCCCAACATGATCTCCCTCAACACCCTCAAGGTCCAAATCTACGCCGATGGAGCCGACAAGGCCGGCATCCTCGACCTCTACGCCAAGCCTTACATCAAGGGACTCACCACCAACCCCTCCCTGATGAAGAAGGCCGGCATCAAGGATTACGAGGCCTTCGCCAAGGACATCCTCCAGACCGTCACCGCCAAGCCCATCTCGCTGGAGGTTTTCTCCGATGAATTTCCGGAAATGAAACGCCAGGCGCTCAAACTGGCCGGCTGGGGAAAAAACGTCTACGTCAAGATCCCCATCACCAATTCGCGCGGCGAGCCCTCGCTCCCGCTGATCCGCGAACTGGCGGCGCAAAAAGTGCAGCTCAACATCACCGCCATCCTGACGCTGAGCCAAGTGCGCGAGGTAGCGGCGGTGCTCAATCCCGCCGTTCCGTCCGTCGTCTCCGTCTTCGCCGGGCGCATTGCCGACACCGGGCGCGATCCGGTGCCGCTCATGCGCGCCAGCCGCGCGCTGCTCGAGGGCCAGCCGAAGGCCGAGCTCCTCTGGGCCAGCGTGCGCGAGGTGCTCAACATCCTCCAAGCCGAGGAAGCCGGCTGCCATATCGTCACGGTGCCGCACGACATCCTCGGCAAGGCCGCCAAGCTCCTCGGCATGGACCTCGGCGCGCTCTCGCTCGACACGGTTAAGATGTTCGCCAAGGACGCCGCCGACGTCGGCTACCGGCTCTGAGGTCCGCACCGCCGCGGACGATCGCTGCCACCAGCCGGGCGCAGAAAATAATCATTTACCTCTCCGGCAGACTTGCGCACTTTGGCAGGTCTGCCGTTTTTATTTCCGTCTATGCCGTTCCGGACACGCCTGCTGCCCGTCACGTTGGCCGCAATTTGCACTTGGTTGACCGCTTGTTCAGCCTCCCACCAGGCCGAGCGCCACGCCGCCGATGTCGCGGAGGCCGACCGGCTCTACCGACGGGCCAACGACTACGTCTTCCGCGTCGGGGAGGGCCAGTACTCCTACGCCTACATGCAGTTCTACTGGAAGCGCTCCCAAGCCAACATCGAGCGCATCCTCCGTTCGTACGGCGACACACCCGTCGGCGCCCGGCTCAAGGCGGGCGAATTGAAGCTCGGTCCGTTCGAGCTCGCCTACTTCAAAGAACGGGTGCTGCCCTATCTGGAGGTGAAGCGGCTCGCCGCGTACGATGCGGTCAATTGCGCCATCTTTCTCTACAACACCGATGAGATGCGCTGGGATGAGGTGCGCCTCGCCGCCTTCGCCCGCATCATCGAGGTCATGTCGCGCCAGAAGCGCTGGGCGGAAGCGCTGGATTTTCCCATCCTGACGGAGCATCGGCCGCTGCTGCTGGGGAGTGTCTTTCGCGTCGCGGCGCGCTTTAATCAGGAAAAGGTGACCCAGGAACTGCTGGAGAGCGCCACGCCCGCCGAGAAGACCGTGCTCTTCCCCTTGCTCGGTGAGTCGCTCGCCATTCGCGGCGTGCCGCGCGAGGATATCGCCGCCTTGCTGGACGAGCATCCCGAGGACGCGGTCAAGCTGGCCATCCTCTCCGGCATGACCCAGCGGGAGCTCAAGATCCAGCGCGCCGCGGCCTTGCGGATTCCGTTGAAAAATATCATCCTCCAAGGCGGTTCCCTCGAGCAACCCGACGTGCGGGACGACGTCGACGCCGTGGCGCGCCAGTTTTTTCCCCAGGGCAATGCCGGGGCGTCCCGCCTGCTCGCCGAGTACCGCGCGGCGCTCGGCGACCTGGCCGCTGCGCGCCGTACCGCCGAGGCCGCCAGCCTGCCGGACCTCACCGGCGTGTACCTCGCCTACCTCGATTACCTCGCCGCCTTTGAGAAATTCGACGAGCTTGCCTCCTTTGTGCCCGAGTCGCATTTGACCGCTGATCAGCGGCGCCAGTGTCAACTGAAGATCGTCGAACTCCTCGCCCAAGCCGGCCGCCAGCAGGAGTCTGAGCGGGCCCTGCAGGATTATATCAAAACCTCCGCCGCCAACTCCCCGGCCCAGTCCGACGCCGCTATGCTCCAGTGGTTTCGCGGACGCATGCAGGCCACCGAGGAAAATCAACTGGTCGTGCGTGAACACACCTTCGCCGACCTGCCGATCAAGGATCCCTGTGTGCTGGTGCAGGCCATCATGGAATGGAGTCTGACCCCCAACCGCAGCATCCGTGGCCCCGCACCCTGGGATTTGGTCGTCACCCGGTTCGCAGGCGGCTTTGAGCACTTGCCCGAGCCGAAGTCAAAGGAAGTGCAGAAGGCCGCGGCGGAATTAAAACCCTACTGAGGTCCTGCGCTCTCCTCCTCCTTCCTCCCGCTGACGCGTGAACATCCTTTTCGTCAACTACGGCGATTTCACGACCAGCAGCCTCAATCACATTGGAGGCTTTGCGAACGTCCTGTGCGCTCGCGGACATGCCTGCATCGTCGCCGTGCCCGGCGGCAAGGAATCCTTTGCCGCCGTCCGTGACCCGGTGTTCGCTCCGGCCACCTACGGAGAGTTGCTCTACCGGCCCTCCTCCTTCCCCGACGGCCGCCCGGCGGACCTGATCCACGCGTGGACGCCGCGGGAAGGCGTCCGCAAGTTCGTGCTGGCCTATCAGAGCCATGCCCGGGCGCGGCTGGTCGTCCATCTCGAAGATAACGAGGAATACGTGATCGAATCCTGGACCGGCCAGCCCATGGGCGCTCTCCGGGAGCGGCCTGATGCCGAGATCATCGACGCCCTGCAGGCCGGCCTGCCCCATCCCGTCCGCCACCGCAATCTGCTGCGGCTGGCCGACGGCGTGACGGTGATCATCGATTCGCTGCGACGGTTTGTGCCCGCCGGTCCCCCGGTGCACGTCCTGACGCCGGGGGTTGATTTCTCGCTCTATCAACCCCAGCCCCGCGACCCGGCGTTGTGCCGCGAACTCGGTTTGCGCAGTTACGAAAAAGTCATCGTCTTCACCGGCAGCCGTACTTTCGCCAACGAGCCCGAGGTCCGCGATCTCTATGCCGCAGTGCGCCTGCTCAATGAGCGCGGCCTGCCCACGCGCCTGGTGCGCACGGGCTTCAATTCGCCGGAGTTTCAGGCCGGCTTCGCCGCCGGTTTCAAAGACATCGTCATCGACCTCGGTTTCGTCGAGAAAGCCCGGCTCCCCAAGCTGCTCGCGCTGGCCGATGCACTGGTGCAGCCGGGGCGCGCGGGCGCCTTCAACGACTACCGCCTCCCCTCGAAGCTGCCCGAATTTCTCGCCATGGGCAAACCGGTCATCCTGCCGGCCACCAATCTCGCCACGCAAATGGAGGACGGGCGCGACGCCTTGTTCCTCCAAACCGGCACGCCGGAGGAGATCGCCGCAGCCTGCGCACGCGTTTTTGCCGACGCCGGACTCGCGGAGCGGCTGGGGCACGGGGCGCTGGCCTTCGCGCGGCAGCACTTCGATCTGGCCGCCAATACCACCGGGCTGGCCGGATTCTACGATGCCCTCATCGCCGCAGCCCCGCGCACCGACTGGCGCGCCGTGTCCCCGACGCCGATGGGCGATGTCTTTCTCCTCGCCAAGCAACTGCACCGTGGGATCACCGCCCTCGGTGAAGCGCTTCCGTCTGAAGCCCGCGCTGCCTGGAACGATCTTACCCGTCTGGCCGACGACGTGGCCCTGCTCTGCCGGCAGCTGCAGGCCGATGCGGGCGAGTCCCCCGCCCGCGCGGCGATCGAGCGCCTCGAGAAGGAGCGCGCGGAACGGGGTGAACTCCACCAGGTGATCGATGCCATCCGCCAGCACGCCACCAGCCTGGAACTGACCCGCGCCCGGCTCGAAGCCGAAGTCGCCCAGTCCCATTACCAGCTCGCGGAGACCCGCGCCCGGGCGCTGGTCCTGGGCGAATCCTCCGTGCAGGAACTGGTACGCCTGCGCGACCTCCTGCGCGAAACCATCCGGCAAAAGGAAGACCGGATCTTCCAGCGCGAGGAGAAGATCCGCCAGATGCAGGCGTCCTTCTCCTGGCGGATCACCGCGCCGCTGCGCTTCCTGCGTCGCAAGCTCGTCGACCCCCGGCGCCGCGTGCCGGCCGAGCCGGCCGGCGCGCCCTCCTACGACTTCTCCGCCATACCGAAGGTCCAATTCGACTTCCGGCCGGCCGACTTTCATCCGCAGGTCTCCGAATTCCACCTGAGCGTCGATTACCCCAACACCTGGAGCTTTCCGCCGCGCACACTGAACATCCGCGGCTGGTGCCTCTCCCTCGCCCATCGCCCGCTCAAGATGGTGCGCGCCATCATCGACGGACGAATTTACCCCGGGCTCTACGGCCTCAAGCGCATGGATGTGCTGGCCCTGCGGAAGGAGCATGCGCAGGCCGAATATTGCGGTTTCAAGGTCGAGGTGGAATTGCGGCAGGGCGACTCCGAACTGGTCCTCGAGGTCGGCGACGAAGCCGGCGCCTGGCATCGTTTTTTTGCCGCGCGTCTTCACGTCGACAAGGACACGGGGCAGCGCGAGCTGACGGCCTATGAAAACTGGATCAACGTCTACGACCGCCATACGCCCGAATCGCTCGGTGCGCTCGCCGTCAACGCCGGCAGCCTCGCCCGCCAGCCGCTGATCTCCGTGGTGATGCCGGTCTACAATACTCCGGAAAAATTACTGGCCCGGGCCGTCGAGTCGGTGACCGCCCAGGCCTATCCGCGCTGGGAATTATGCATCGCCGACGACGCCTCCACCGAGCCGCATGTACGCCCGTTGCTCGAGCGGTACGCCGCCACCGACCGGCGCATCAAGGTCGTCTTCCGTGAAGAAAACGGCCACATCTCCGCCGCTTCCAATTCCGCGCTCGCCTTGGCCACCGGCGAATGGATCGCTCTGCTCGACCATGACGACGAACTCGCGCCGCATGCCCTCTACGAGGTCGCCGCCATGCTCAATGCGTGCCCGGAGACCGACCTCGTCTACAGCGACGAGGACAAGATCGACCCGGATGGCCACCGCCACAACCCGTACTGCAAACCGGATTTCCTCCCCGATCTTTTCACGGGGCAGAATTACATCTCGCATCTCACGGTTTATCGTGCCGCCCTGGTCCGCGAGCTCGGCGGTTTCCGGGTGGGTTACGAAGGCAGCCAGGACTGGGACCTGGCGCTGCGATTCATTGAACGCACGAAACCGGAGCGCATCCGCCACATCCCGAAGGTGCTTTATCATTGGCGCGCCGTCGCCGGCTCGACGGCGTTCCGGCCGGGCGAAAAAACCTACTACGTTGAGGCCGCCCGCAAGGCGCTCAGCGAGCATTTCGCGCGCTGCGGCGAGCCGGTGGAAATCCTGCAGGTCGCGGGCGGCCATTGGCGGGTGAAGCATCTGCTGCCCTCCCCCGCCCCGCTCGTGTCGCTCATCGTGCCGACGCGCAACCGCCTGCACCTGCTCCAGCGCTGCGTCGACAGCATCCTCGAGAAAACCACCTATCCCGCCTACGAAATCATCCTCGTCGACAACGGTTCCGACGACCCCGGGACCCTCGCCTACTTCCAGGCCCTCGAGTCGCGGACGGCGCCCGCGCTGCAGGGGGTGCCGACGGAGAAAGCCGTCGTGCGGGTGCTCCGCGATGACTCGCCTTTCAATTACTCCGTCCTCAACAACCTCGCCGTGCGGCACGCGCGCGGCACGATCGTCGGCCTGCTCAACAACGACCTGGAAGTCATCAACGGCGACTGGCTCGACGAGATGGCCAGCCAGGCGGTCCGCCCCGGCATCGGGTGCGTCGGCGCGATGCTCTACTATCCCAACAACACGATCCAGCATGCCGGCGTCATTCTCGGCGTGGGGGGCGTCGCGGCGCACGCGTTTCGCGACCTGGAACGCGGGAGCGAGGGCCGGTTCAACCGGGCCCGGCTGGTGCAGAACTACAGTGCCGTCACTGCCGCCTGCCTCGTCATCCGCAAGGCGGTGTACGAACAGGTGGGCGGCCTGGATGAGAAGGAGCTGGCCGTCGCCTTCAATGACATCGATTTCTGCCTGAAAGTGCGCACCGCCGGCTATCGCAATCTCTGGACGCCCTTCGCGGAGTTTTATCACCATGAGTCGGCCAGCCGCGGGGCCGATGACACGGAGGAAAAACGCGAGCGCTTCCGCCGCGAGACCGAGACCATGCTCGCCCGGTGGGGCCGGGAACTGGCCGGCGATCCCGCCTATAATCCCAACCTCACGCTGGAGCTCACCGATTTCTCGCTCGCCGCCCTGCCGCGCACCTGGAAGCCGTGGCAGATCGGCGAGGGCCGCCTGGAGTAAGGCCGGGGGGATCCTGCGCGCCGGGCGCCTTGGCCGGGCGGAAAGAGTGACCGGGGTGGCGAATGGCCCGTTGACCAGGCGCCCCCATTCAAGAAGAATCCCGTCATGTCATCCCGTTTCGCGCGGGCCATTAATCGCCATCTTACCAGGCGTGGCGGCTGTTCTCTTGATCATCCGTCTTCATTGGTTTCCAATTCCCGACAAAGAGAAGTCTCCTTCGGGCCCCGCCACGACTACTGCCGCGTCTGCAACAGGATCAGTGTTCTGGCAGGCAAGACAGCGAGGAGAAATGGGCTCATGTCGAACGATGGCCTCACCCCAAAGAGCAAACGACCTTGAGCAGGTCAGACGTATGCGGGTGGAAGTCTAAATTCCGCTGCATAGCCGCTGACCTCGTATGAGTTCCGTCGGAAGGCATGTCCCTCGCGATCGTTATGAGCGCGCTAGAAGCTTGCTTGCGCTCCGTTTTTCCGGACGATTGCCTCCTGGCATCAATCTGCCGCCTACATACCAGTTAGCCGAATGAAATCGGTCTTCATCAGTGGAGGCGCGGGCTTTATCGGCAGCCATCTCGTGCGGCGGCTGTTGCGCACGAAGGGGATCGAACGGATCGTGGTCTTCGACAACTTCAGCTCTGGTCGCGAAGAATATCTGCGCGAACCGTCGGCCGATCCCCGGCTGAAGGTGGTCCGCGGGGATCTGAAGGAAATCGCGCAGATCAAGCCCGCGCTGGCCGGCGCCGACATGGTGTTCCACCTCGCGGCTAATCCAGATATCGCCCGGGCCATCACCGAGCCGGACATCGATTTCCGCGAAGGCACGCTCCTGCTCCAAAACATGATCGAGGCGATGCGCCAGGGCGGGACGAAGAATCTGATCTACACCTCGGGCAGCGGCATCTACGGCGAGAATTCCGGCGTGGAGTTCCGCGAGGATCACGGGCCCTGCATCCCCATCTCCACCTACGGGGCCAGCAAACTGGCCTGCGAGGCGCTCATCGCCGCTTACTGCCACATGTTCGACATGCGGGCGCGGGTGTTTCGCTTCGCCAATGTGGTGGGGCCGCGGCAAACCCACGGTGTAGGGTATGATTTTGTGCGCCGCCTGGCCGCCGACCCCAGCCGGCTACGGATCCTAGGCGACGGCAACCAGCGCAAGAGCTACATTCACATCGACGATATCCTCAACGCCCTCTTCCTCGCGTGGCGCCAGGGGAACCAGTGCTATGACGTGTTCAATGTCGCGACAGGTGACTATATCACGGTCCGCCAGATCGCCGGGATCGCGCTGGAGGTCTGCGGCCTGGATCCGCGCAACGTCCGATTCGAATTCACGGGCGGCGACCGGGGGTGGAAGGGAGACGTGCCCGTGGTGCGTTTCGATTGCAGCAAAATCACCGCCCTGAGCTGGCGTTGCCAACGGACCTCCGCCGCGGCGATGCGCGACGCCATGCTGGCCCTGCGGGACGCGCGCTCCTGACCGACCTCCGCGCCATGACCGAAGCCCCCGCCACGATCGAACACTGGCTGCCGCCGGGCGTTCAACCGGAGCCCGTGCAACTGAGCATCGTCGTGCCGGCGCTCAACGAAAAGATCACCATCGGTGAATTCGTGGACTGGTGCAAGGAAGGCATCCGGTACGCGGGGGTGACCGCACAGATACTGATCGTGGACAGCTCGACCGACGAAACCCCGCACTTGGCCCTGGCCCACGGCGCCGAGGTGCTGCGCGTGCCCAAACGAGGGCTGGGCCGCGCCTACATCGACGCCATTCCCTACATTCGCGGCGACTGGGTGATCATGGGCGACGCCGATCTCACCTACGATTTCCGGGAATTGGCGCCGTTCATGGAAAAATTCCGGGCGGGCTACGAACTGGTGATGGGCAGCCGGTTCAAGGGTGAGATCGAGAATGGCGCCATGCCGTCCCTGCACCGGTACTTCGGCACCCCGCTGACGACCTGGTTTCTCAATCGCCTCTATGGCAGCCACTTTTCCGACATTCATTGCGGCATGCGCGGCCTGACGCGCGCCGCCTTGCTCCGCATCAGGCTGCACTCCCAGTCTTGGGAATATGCGTCGGAAATGGTGCTGAAAGCCGCCCGGATCGGACTGCGGATCGCAGAAGTGCCGGTCCGGTTTTACCGGGACCGGGAGGGCCGCTTGAGTCATCATCGCCGGGCAGGCTGGATGTCCCCTTGGATCGCGGGCTGGCAGAACCTGCGCGTGATGCTCGTCTATTCGCCGGATTCGTTTCTGTTGAAGCCTGGAGTTGCGATGCTGACCTTCGGGTTGCTGTTATCGATCCCTCTGGGTTTCGGTCCGATCACCATCGGCGGCATCGGCTTCAACCTGTACTGGATGCTGCTCGGCATGACATTGGTGTCGCTTGGCTACAGTTGCATCCAGATCGGCATCTTGGCGCGCATCATGCATGATCTGCGTTTGGGAGTCGCAGCTGCCGTGCAACGCGGACTGACGTATAACCGCGGTATGATTGCAGCGGGCGTCTGCGTGGCCGTCGGCTTGATGTTGGAGAGCGCACTGATCTGGCGTTACATTGAGGGAGGACTCAAGTTGGCACAGATTTCCTACCCGGCAATTCTTGGTCTGATGCTAATCATCGTCGGTTTTCAGACCTTCGGATTTACGCTGCTGCTGGAAATGACCCAAGGCGGCACACGCGGCACGACCCATGAGCACCCGCTCAAATGAATCGTATGGTCAGCAGAGGCTGACGTGGGTGGACCGTTGGGGGAGGTGGCTTTCGGCGCGCGCGATCCGCCGGGTGGTTCCAGCTCGCAGCGGTCTTCGTGTCATCGAATTGGGCTGCGGCTACCATGCCTTTCATCTTGTAAGCCTCTATGACCGCCTGGCGGAGGGTGTGGCGGTAGATTTTGCCCTGGCGCCGGAATTGCGACACCGGGAGCGGCTGACACTGAAAGAAGGCGCTATCGAAGAGGTGCTGCCGCAGTTGGAGCCCGGGGTGTACGATGTGGTGTTGCTGATCTCGGTGCTTGAGCATTTGCAACATCCCGGCGCGGTTCTCGCGGACATTCACCGCCTGCTCAAGGAGGGGGGAAAGGTACTCGTCAACGTACCGACCTGGCGGGGAAAATTCTTCCTGGAGTTTTCGGCATTCAGGCTCGGATTAAGCCCCCAGCCCGAAATGGATGACCACAAGATGTATTACTCCAAAAGAGATCTATGGCCGTTGCTCGTGCAGGCAGGATTTCGCCCCAGCCGCCTCCATCTGCACTATCACAAGTTCGGTCTGAATCTGTTCGCCACCGCCATCAAGTGAACATGCCCGCACCCCCCCAAGATGATTGGGACCGGCATTGGGAGAACTATGCGGCGGCGGCCAGCTTAAATCCTGCGCAGCGGATGCGGCACCGCCTCATCGAAAGATTGATCTTACAGTCGAACAGCCCGATCCGGATCCGGATCTGCGACATAGGCAGCGGCCAGGGCGACTTGATTGCGGCACTGGCGCGAGCACTTCCCCAGGCCGAGTTTGTTGGATTGGAGCTGAGCGCCACTGGCGTTGAGATTGCACGTCGCAAAGTGCCATCAGCCCGTTTCCACATCGCGGACCTTTGCCACTCCCAAGCGGAGGATTTTGGACTGCGCGCATGGGCCACGCACGCCGTGTGCTCGGAGGTGCTCGAACACGTGGACGATCCCTTGATCTTTTTGCAGGCAACCGCAAATTACCTCGCACCGGGAGGATTGTTGATTGTGACGGTGCCAGGCGGGCCGATGTCGGCGTTCGATCGGCACCTTGGTCACCGTCAACATTTTGATCGGGAAAAAATCAGAGGGCTGTTGGAGCGATCGGGCTTCGCCGTCGAGCGGGTATGTCTCACCGGCTTTCCCTTTTTTAATCTCTACCGCCTGACAGTGATCCTTCGAGGACGCAAACTGATCGAAGATGTCAACGAACAGACGGCATCACGCGCCTCTAGTCTCGCCACCGTGACCATGCGGCTGTTTCGCGCCTTGTTTATCTTCAATCTGATGGATTCTCCCTTGGGCTGGCAGGTGATTGCCATCGCGCGCAAGCCGGCATGATCACCCCCTTGGCTTCACGCGTCCTCCGTCCACGGATTCCGCCTCACCGAGTTTTGCCATGTTGCCATTTTCAGCCGCTCATTGCTAATCATGGGATTTTAAGCCGCCACCTTTACCCTGCTGCCGGAGATACCAAACCGAGCGATCGAGGAACTCCCCCATGAGCGACGTTGCTTTGAACCCACCCGTTGGAAACATCCGCCCCGGTACCAAACGCCTGAGCGCCTGGTTTTGGGCCGCCTGTGCGCTGACCATCCTCAAGCTGTGGCTGACGAACGGGCAGCCGTTGTTCGCGTTCGGTTTTTCCACCCATGATGACCAGCATTTCTTGAATCTGGCCGCATCGATCCTCCGCGGCGAATGGCTGGGCCCTTACAACAACCTTACCCTGGCCAAGGGGCCGTTTTATCCCATCTGGATCGCCTTTGTTTTTGCGCTCGGCATTCCGCTGCTGCTGTCGCAGCAACTGGCTTATGCTGGCGCCTGCGCCCTGACGGTGCGCGCAGTGGCTCCAATCGTGAAAAACGGTTGGGGCCGGCTCGGCCTCTATGCGCTGCTCCTGTGGAATCCGATGTCGTTCGAAATGCAGGGCTCGGGCCGCGTGCTCAGACAGAGCATCTATGCTTCGCTGACGTTGATTCTTTTTGCCGCGATGATCGCGCTGTATGTTCGACGCGGCGGGTCCTGGCGGGGACTGGCTCCGTGGGCGGCCATACTGGGCCTGACCTGGGCGGCCTTCTGGCTCACCCGGGAGGAAAGCATATGGATTGCCCCCAGCCTGATTCTGCTGGGAGCTGCCGTGATCATTGGCGCCTGGCAGCACTCGCACGCCGCATTGCTCAACGTCGGCCGTGTCGCCGTGATCGCTACCCTCTGTGCCCTTGCGCCCATCCTGACCGTTTGCGCTCTCAACGCCCGCTACTACGGCTGGTTTGGGACAGTGGAATTTCGCGCCGGTGCGTTCAAGGATGCCTTTGGCGCGCTGCTGCGGGTGCGCCCGGAGGAGGAGATTCCCTTTATCCCGGTGACCCGTGCCACGCGCGAACGGATCTACGCCGTGAGTCCAGCCTTTGCCGAGCTGAAGCCCTATCTGGAGGGCAATACTGGCCGCGTTTGGGCCGCCAATGGCGCGTTTCTCACCCGTCGGCGTCCGGAAGAACGCGAGATCGCCATCGGGTGGTTCATGTGGGCTCTGCGTCAGACGGTGGAAGAGGCGGGCCACGGTCGCAACGCGCGTGACGCCCTGGCATTCTACGAACAGATCGCCCGCGAGGTTAACCAAGCCTGCGATGACGGGAGGTTGCCGGCCGGACCGCACCGCAGCGGTTTCATGCCGCCGTGGCGCGATGGCCAGGCTCCGGCGCTGGCACGCACTTTGGTGGAATTCGTCGATTTCTTCGTGTCTTTTCGCAGTTTTTCCGCCCACTCTCCGGGAAGCTTTGGCACTAGCGCGCAACTGGACTACTTCCGGGACCTGACCGGCTCCAGGCTCTCGCATCCAGTCGAAGGCGCGATGGAATATGCCCTGCCCTATCAACAAAGGCTGGACGGATGGAAAATCGAGATCCTCCAGGGAATCGGCAAGACCCTGCGCCATGTGCTGTTTGCCTTGGTATTGGCTGCGCAGGTGACATGGCTCGTGCGCGGCGCGTGGCTGGCCTGGCAGCGCGGCCTCACCTATCCATTCGTGCTGGCGCTGGCCGCGTGGGGCGGCTGCGCCGCCTGCCTGCTGGTGTGCGCCCTCGTGCAGGTGACCTCCTTCCCCACGCTTACGCAAGTCTACCTCGCGCCCGCCTATCCATTGCTCCTCTTGTTTGTGGCCGCAGTTATTCTCGACACGGTGGGCGCGTGGACGCGCCCCGCGCCCGACGCCAGCCTCTGAACTTCGTATCCCATGCTGTCCCGACCACGGCCATCAACACTCCTGCTCGCGGCGGCCATCGCGCTGTTGTTGAGTTGGCTGTGGTCGGCATGGCGGCCGGCGTCGTTCGCCGTGGAGGTAACACTCGGCTCATCGGTGTCCGCCACCAGCCAGGTGTTTTTTGACCGGGGCCAAGGCTTCAATGAGGCGGATTCATTCCGCATCTCGGTTCCGGGAGGCAACCTATCGGTTCGCTGTCGCTTTCCGCTGCCCGAGGGCACTTATCGCGCGCTGCGGTTCGACCCAATCGATCGCAATGGGTCGGTGACGTTTTCGGACCTATGCATCGTCACACCCGAAGGCGCCATCGTGCGCCGTGTCGCCCCCGACGAACTCCATCCCAACGCACAGATTGCGGAGAGTATAATCAAGGACGATCACGTGAGCATGTCGACGGTCGCAGGCGCCAACGATCCGTATTACATCATTCCCCTGGCCCAGCCATTGGCCCTCGCTCACCGGTCCTTCCAACGCTGGCTGGGGGCCGCCGGCCGCTTTGCGGCAATTTTTCTTGGCCTGTTGTGCTTCGCCGCCCTGGGTGACCGCGGGCAGCGGTACTACGCGGCCGCGATGGCAGCTGGTTGGCGCCGGGCCTTGGCCCACCCCCATACCTTCCTCGCCGCCACCGCCGCTGCCGCCGCCGTGCTGGCCTCCTATCCGGTGGTTTTCTGCGGCCGGAGTTTTGTCTCGCCGAACAACCGCACCGTCCTCCTCTACGACGCGGTGCCAACGGTCCCCGGCCTCGCGGACTGGCGCCAGGAGAACGTGCACGGCGCCGATGTTGGCGCCATGATGTGGCAGCACCTGCCGTACACCGTGGTGGAACACCGCGCGCTTTTCCGGGACAGCGAGCTGCCGCTGTGGAATCGCTACAACTCTTGTGGTGTTCCCTTGCTCGGCCAGGGCCAGTCGATGTTCGGCGATCCGCTGCACGTTCCCGTCCTGCTGGCGGGCGGCGCCGCCTGGGCTTTTGACCTCAAGTTCGTCCTGGCCAAGGCGCTTTTCGCCGCCGGACTGGGCTTCACCGTATGGGCGGCAGTCCGCCATCTCCCGGCAGCGGCGCTGGTGACGTTCGCGGCGGCCTTTGCCGGATTCTTCAATTATCGCCTGAACCACCCGGCCATTTTCAGCATCGGGGTGGCGCCGTGGGTGCTGCTGTGCTGGGTGCGCGTGGCGCAGGCGGCTACACTGCGCGAGTCTGCCGGGTGGTGCGCCGGCCTGCTCCTGGCCAATTTTTCCCTGCTCACCAGCGGTACCGTCAAAGAGGCCTACATGCTGCTGCTGGCCCTCAATCTGGCCGGCGGTCTGGCGCTGCTTCTCTCCTCCGACGCCCCCGTTCGGAAATGGCGCAAAGGCATGCTCGCCGCCGCCGCTGGATTAATCCTGATTCTGGTGAGCGCTCCCGTCTGGCTGACCTTTCTCGACACTCTTGCCGTGGCGAGTACGAGCTCCGACCAGCCGCAGGCCTGGCAACTCCCGTTCAACCGGTTGATCGGCCTCTTTGACGATCTGTTTTACCGCGAGCTTTCATCCGAGCACGTCGTGGTCGCCCCGTCGCTCAACTTCCTACTGCTGCTGGGCGTGCTGTGGTTTTGCGCGCGCCTCCCTCGCTTCCGGCGGGACTCGCTTGCGCTGATCTTGGCGGCCGGCGCATTGGCGGCCATCAGCCTCGTCTTCGCGTGGGTGCCCGGCAGCCTGATCGTCAGGCTTCCGGTTTTGCGCAATGTCATCCACATTGCGAACACCTTCTCCTGCGTGGCCATGATTTTCCTAGCGGTGCTCGCGGGATACGGCTTTCGCGCCGCGCGGGATGCGCTGGCTGTAAACAAGTGGTGGCGGCCCGCCCTGGTCACCCTGCTCCTGCTGGGCGGCCTGTTCCTCGCCTATTTCCACGGCATGGCGTATTACTGGTCCGGCCGCGACGCCTTCCGGCAATGGCTCCTGATTGTGCCGGTGCACCGGTTCTTTTTTGAGTATCTGGCGTTGATGCTGGCCGCAATGGTGACATTGACCCTCGTCGCCGCTTGGTATCTGCGGCGGCGGCAGTTGCCGGCGCTGGCGGGTTTCGCTGCGCTGCTCGCGCTCGGGGTTCTCCTCGGCCGCAATGGATCGCACTATTCCACCACCTATCAGGAAGTGTATTTCACCGCACCCGCCATCCGCGCGGATCTGCAGGCTCCCTCGGCCGCGGTGGAGTTTATGAAAACGTCGGCCCGCGGGCAGCCTTTCCGCGCCATCGGCACGGCCAACACCTTGTTTCCGGGCTTCACGGGCGTCTACGGCCTCGAAGGAATCAACGGCCCTGACGCCGTCATGAATCGCGCCTACGTCGAACTGATGGAGGCGTGCGGCCTGTTGCGATCCAACGAATGGCGGATGGTGCTGCCGCCGGCCATGCTCGCACAGATCCAGCCGATGCTTGATCTGCTCAACGTCCGGTTCTGCGCCATCGAGCCCGGCGCCGCCCCGCCGGGCGGCACTTACACCCGCGTGGCCGATCTCGATCTTTCAATCTATGCCAGCCCCACCGTCTGGCCGCGCGCGTTTTTCACGGATACCGTCATCGCCATCCGTGAACCTAAGGAACTCGTCGCCCTGGCCAACCGGGCCGACGGCCGTCCCTTCGCGGCCATGGCCGCCCCTGACCTGACTGCGCTCGCGACCCTGGACCGGCTGCCGCGAGATTATGAACAACGCCTGGTCGTGCCAGCCACGGATTATCGCCTCACCAATAACACCACCTCGTTCACCATTCACGCCCCCCAGGCGGGGGTCATCGTTCTGCACGAGTCATATTTTCCCGGCGATTTCCGCGTCACGATGAATGGGAAGCCCGTCGATGATTTCCGCGTGAACCACGCCTTCAAGGGCATCGTGGTCGAAGCCCCCGGTTTGTATCGCGTGACCTTCGCCTACCGGCCGCGGCACTGGACCCTCGCGCTCACCCTGGCGGGCTTGGGGCTGGCATTGGTGGCCGCCGGCATCGCCGGCTTTGGCATGATCGAAAAAAGGAGTGGCCTCCCGGTCCCGACCGGGGCATAGCGACAGGTTTCGCGATGAAGCCGCTGCCCGTCCCCTGCACTCTCTCCGTGATCGTGCCCGTCTTCAACGAGCGGGCCACCGCCGGGAAGGCACTCGATGCATTGCTGGCCAAGGAAATCCCCGGAGTGCACATCGAGGTGCTGGTGGTCGAAAGCAACTCCACGGACGGCTCGCGGGAGATCGTGCTCGGTTACCGCGGCCACCCACGCGTGAAGCTCATTCTGGAGGATCAACCGCAGGGCAAGGGCCACGCCGTGCGCGCCGGCCTGGCCCAGGCCACGGGCGACATCCTGCTGATCCAGGATGCCGACCTTGAATACGACCTCGACGATTACGAGGAACTGCTGGCACCCATCGTCGCCGGTCGTCAGACGTTCGTGCTTGGCTCACGTCACGGCCGCGCCGGCTGGGCGATCCGCCAGTTCTCCGATCAGCCGGTGCAGGCCTTCGTCCTGAATACGGCCCATTGGACCTTCACGCTGCTCATCGATCTCTCCCTCGGGATCTGGCTGATGGATCCCTTCACCATGTACAAGGTTTTCCGCCGCGAATGCCTCGACGGACTGACGTTCACCTGCAACCGCTTCGATTTCGACTGGGAGCTGCTGATCAAACTCATCCGCCGGGGCTACCGGCCGGTCGAAATCCCGATCACCTACCGTTCGCGCTCCTTCAAGCAGGGAAAAAAGATCCGCCTGCTCTACGATCCGCTCACCTGGCTGGTCGCCTGGGCTCGGGCGCGCTTCGGCTCGTTGTGATTGCCTCATTGCCGCGGACTTGCTCTTTCCTCTCCAGCCATGCCGTCAAAAACAATCCTCGTCACCGGCTCGTCCGGGCTCATCGGTTCGGAGGTCTGCACCCATTTCGCGCAGGAGCTCGGCTACCAGGTCCACGGCGTCGACAACAACCAGCGGGCCGTCTTCTTCGGCCCTCCCGGCGACACGCGCTGGAATCAGCACCGGCTGCAGGAAACCCTCAAAGGCTTCGTCCATCACGAACTCGACATTCGTGATCGCGCCGGCGTGCTGGCGCTGGTCCGGCAGCTTCAGCCCGCCGTCATCGTGCACACCGCCGCGCAGCCCAGCCATGACCGCGCCGCGGCCATTCCGTTTGATGACTTCGATACCAACGCCGGCGGCACGCTGAACCTTCTTGAGGCCGCGCGGCAGGCCTGCCCCGAGTCGCCGTTCGTGCACATGTCAACCAACAAGGTCTACGGCGACGCCCCCAACCTGATTAAACTCGTGGAGTTGGAGACGCGCTGGGATTACGCCGACCCCGCCTACGCCCACGGCATCCCGGAGACCTTCACGATCGACCAGTCGAAACACTCCCTTTTCGGGGCCTCCAAGGTTGCCGCTGACGTCATGGTGCAGGAGTACGGCCGCTATTTCAATCTGCCCACCTGCTGCCTGCGCGGCGGCTGCCTCACCGGCCCGAACCACAGCGGCGTCGAACTGCACGGCTTCCTCAGCTACCTCGTGAAGTGCAACCTCGAGGGCCGCGAATACCGGGTCTTCGGCTACAAGGGCAAGCAGGTGCGCGACAACATCCACTCGCTGGACGTGGCGCGCTTCATGGCGGCGTTCGTGGAGAAACCGCGGGCGGGCGAGGTCTACAATCTCGGCGGCGGCAAGACCAACTCGTGCTCGATCCTTGAGGCGTTCAAGCTCGCCGAGGAATTCAGCGGCCGGAAACAGGTGTACACGTACGTCGAGCAGAACCGCCTCGGCGACCACATCTGCTACTATTCCGACCTGCGCAAGATGCGCGCCCACTATCCGCGATGGAACATCAGCGTGAGCCTCGGGGAAACCATCCGCCAGATCGCCGCGGCGTGGCAGCAGCGCCGCCGCACCGGTTGACGATTTCCCACTTTCCCTGGTCGGGCTCTCCTGCTTTGCTGGCCCGTCATGAGAATCCTGATTTCCGGCGTGTGTGGTTTTGCCGGCAGCACGATCGCCCGGGCCTTGCTGGGCGCCGGGAAAAACCATGAGGTTCTCGGTTTCGACAATTTCATCCGTCCGGGCAGCGAGACCAACCGGACGGAGCTCAAAAAGCTCGGCGTGCGCCTCTTTCACGCCGACCTGCGGACCGCCAGCGACCTCGAGGAGCTGCCCGATGCCGACTGGGTCGTCGATGCCGCCGCCAATGCCAGCGTGCTGGCCGGGATTGACGGCCGCACCAGCAGCCGCCAGCTGGTCGAGCACAACCTCGGCGGCACGGTCAACCTGCTCGAATACTGCAAGCTGCGCCGCGCCGGCTGCATTCTGCTCAGCACCAGCCGGGTTTACTCCATCGGACTGCTCACGTCACTGCCCGTGGTCGTCGAAAAGGACGCCTTCAAGCCCGACCCCGGCCGGGCGCTGCCTCCGGGCGTTTCCACGGCCGGCCTTGACGAGACCTTCCCCACCACCGCCCCGGTCTCCCTCTATGGCGCGACCAAGCTCGCCTCCGAGGCGCTCGCCCTTGAATACGGCGAAACCTTCGGCTTCCCGGTTTTTGTCAATCGCTGCGGCGTGCTCGCCGGGGCGGGCCAGTTCGGCCGGGCCGACCAGGGCATCTATGCCTATTGGATCAACTCATGGCGGCGGCGGCGCCCGCTGCGCTATCTCGGCTTTGACGGTCGCGGCCACCAGGTGCGCGACTGTCTGCATCCGCGCGACCTGCTGTCGCTCCTCGAAAAGCAATTCGCGGCGCCGAAAATCGCCACCGCTAGCCGCGTGGCGAATGTTTCCGGCGGCATGACCTCGGCCATGTCGCTGCGGCAGCTGAGCGACTGGTGCGCCATGCACGTCGGCGCGCACGAGGTCGTGGCGGACGGCACGCCGCGGCCGTTTGACATTCCCTGGATCGTGCTCGACCACGCCAAGGCCACGCGTCTGTGGGACTGGCGGCCGCAGACGCCGGTCCCGGCCATTCTTGACGAAATCGCCGCGCACGCGGAATCACACCCCGACTGGCTCGACCTTTCGGCCCCGCTGTAAGCCTGAAGCGTCGCCTTTATTCAGTTTTTTCGATGTCCGCCGCCCCTGATTCCGCGCCATCCCCTCTTGCCCTCTACTCGGTGATCATACCGGCCCGTGACGAGGAGGCCTCGCTGCCGGCCACGGTACGTGACATCCACCAGACCTTCCTGCGCGAGGGCGTGCCGCACGAGATCGTCGTGGTTGACGACGGCAGCCGGGATTCGACCTGGCAGGTGCTGCAGACGCTGCGCCAAAAGATACCCGTGCTCGTACCGGTGCAAAATCCCGGACCGCACGGTTTCGGGCGGGCCGTCGTGCATGGCTTGAACCACATCAAAGGCGATGCCTGCGTCATCATGATGGCCGACGCCTCGGATTCCCCCGACGACGCCGTCAAGTACTGGCGCCTTCTCAACGAGGGGTGGGAGTGTGTGTTTGGCAGCCGCTTCATCACGGGAAGCCGCGTGGTCGATTATCCGCGCGTGAAGCTCTTCATCAACCGCCTGGCGAATCTTTTCATCAAAACCCTCTTCCACATTCCCCTCAACGACACCACCAACGCCTTCAAAGCCTACCGCCGCGGCGCCATTGAGGGCTGCCGGCCCTTCCTTTCGCCCCACTTCAATCTCACGGTCGAAATCCCCCTCAAGGCCATCGTGCGCGGGTATGCGTGGACCGTGATACCCATCACCTGGCAGAATCGCCGGCACGGCGAAGCCAAGCTCAAGATCAAGGAAATGGGCAGCCGCTACTTCTTCATCTGCATGTATGTCTGGCTGGAGAAATATTTCAGCCGCGGCGACTACCGCCGCAAATGAACCCCCGGCGGCGGAACCAGGGTAAATAGCTTGTTGCCCGATCTTCCCTTCCTACGCTGAACCTTGCTTATGATTTACCTGCTCGGAGGCTCCGGCTACGTCGGCCAGGCTTATCAGGCGCTGCTGCGGCGCAAGGCGGTGCCCTTCCGCAACCTGCGCCGTGCGGAGGTCGACTATACCAATCCCTCCGTCCTCGGTGATCTGCTTCGCCACGAGCGGCCGGCCTTCCTCATCAATGCCGCCGGTTATACGGGCAAGCCCAACGTCGACGCCTGCGAGCTTCACAAGGCCGAGTGCCTCTTCGGCAACGTGGTCCTGCCCGGATTCATCGCCCAAGTCTGCGCCGAGGCGGGCGTGCCGTGGGGACATGTCTCGTCTGGCTGCATTTACAACAGCGCGCGTCCCGACGGCTCCGGTTTTCACGAGGAGGACACGCCCAACTTCACGTTTCGCAGCAATCACTGCAGTTTCTACAGCGGCAGCAAGGCCCTCGGCGAGGAGGTGCTGGCCGGCGCCGCAGGCGTCTATCTCTGGCGCCTGCGCATTCCCTTCAACGAGGTCGACCACCCGCGCAACTACCTGACCAAGCTCATGCGCTACGAACGGCTGCTCGATGCCGCCAACTCGATCTCGCAGCTCGACGAGTTTGCCGCAGCCACCTTTGCCTGTTGGGAGAAACGCGTGCCGTTCGGCACCTACAACGTGACCAATCCCGGCACCATCACCACCCGCGAGATCGTCGAGCTCATCCGCCGGAGCGGCGTCTGCACGAAGGAGTTCAGATTTTTTGCCTCCGAGGACGAATTCATGCGCGTGGCGGCAAAAACCCCGCGTTCCAACTGCATCATGGATTCCTCCAAGCTGGCGGCGGCCGGCATCCGCCTCACCGAGATCCATGCGGCGGTGGAACGCGACCTGCACCGGTGGCGGAAGACCGCTGGCTGAACCGTCCCCTTCCTCGTCATGAACCTACTCGTCACCGGCGGTTGCGGTTTCATCGGTTCGAACTTCGTGCGGCAGCGGCTGGCCGGAAGTGACCCGCTGCTGCACACGCTGGTCAACCTCGACAAGCTCACCTACGCCGGCAACCCCGCCAACCTCGCGGATTGCACGCATGATCCGCGCTATGTTTTCGTGCAGGGCGACATCGGTGACACCGCGCTCGTGGCGCGCCTGCTGGCGGAGCATGCCATCGACGCGATCGTTAACTTTGCCGCCGAGACGCACGTCGACCGCTCCATCGACTCGCCCGAGCCCTTCGTCCAGACCAACGTCGTCGGCACGCTGCGTCTCCTCAACGGCGCGCGCCAGCATTGGACGAAGCTGCCTGAATCCCGCAAGAGTGCCTTCCGCTTCCTCCACGTCTCGACCGACGAGGTCTACGGCACGCTCGCGCCCGACGGCGCTCCGTGGAACGAGAACTGCCCTTACGAGCCCAACAGCCCTTACGCTGCGTCCAAGGCGGCGAGCGATCACCTGATCCGCGCCTTCCGTCACACCTACGGGTTGCCCACGCTCACCACCAACTGCTCAAACAACTACGGACCCTACCAGTTTTCAGAGAAACTCATTCCCCTCGTCACGCTCAACGCCCTCGACGGCAAGCCGCTCCCGGTTTACGGCGACGGCGGGCAAATCCGCGACTGGCTCTACGTCGAGGACCACTGCACGGCCATCTGGCTTGTGCTCCAGCGCGGTCGCCTCGGCGAGACCTACAACATCGGCGGCCTCAGCGAAAAGCGGAACCTCGAACTGGTGAAGACCATCTGCGCCCTGCTCGACCGCAAGGCTCCGCGTGCCGACGGCTCGCCCCACGCCGCCCTCATCACCTTCGTGCAGGATCGTCCCGGCCATGACCGCCGTTACGCCATCGACTGCGCCAAGATCCAGCGGGAGCTCGGCTGGGCCCCGAGCGAGTCCTTCGCCACCGGCCTGGAAAAGACCGTCGACTGGTATCTCGCCCACCTGTCTTGGTGCCGCGAAATCACCAATCAGCGCTATGCGCGGCAACGGCTTGGCGTTGCCCCTGGCTAGAGGCAAAGGGCAATGGGCCATGGGTACCGGATTCCATGATTTACAAGTTTGGCAGGAGGCCAAAGCGTTGGCGGTGGACGTCTATCATGCAACCGCTACACTGCGTGACCTTGCTCTGCGCGATCAAATCCGCCGGGCCGCAGTTAGCATCGCCTCGAATATCGCCGAAGGCGATGAGCGCAGTAGTGACAAGGACTCGGTTCGGTTCTTCTACATTGCCAAAGGTTCAATCGCCGAGTTGCGCACGCAGCTAGAAATTGCCATTGAGGTTGAATTGTTGCCTCGCGACAAAAGTGAGGTCCTGCTGTCCAGTGCCGCCAGCCTGGCTCGCCGCCTCGGCGCCCTCATCAAAACACGTTCAGACCACAGCATCTAACCACTGTCTGCAGCACCTCGCCACGACATGCCCCCCTCGCCCCTCGCCCCTCGCCCTTCGCCTGCGCTGCGCCGCGGTCTCATTCTCGCCGGCGGCTCCGGCTCGCGGCTCTACCCCCTGACCATCGCGGTGTCGAAGCAGCTCATGCCCGTCTACGACAAGCCCATGGTCTACTACCCCATGTCGGTGCTCATGCTGGCAGGCATCCGCGAGATTCTCATCATCTCCACCCCCCAGGACCTGCCGCTTTTCCAGCGCCTCTTCGGGGACGGCTCGCAGCTCGGCCTCAAGCTCGCCTACGCCGCGCAGCCGCAGCCCGAGGGTCTCGCGCAGGCGTTTCACATCGGCGCCGACTTCGTGGCCGGCCATCCCTCCGCCCTCGTGCTCGGCGACAATCTTTTCTACGGCCACGACTTCGCCCGGGCGCTGCAGGCCGCCAGTGCCCGCGCCACCGGTGCCACGATCTTCGGCTATCACGTCGCGAATCCCGGCGCCTACGGCGTGGTCGAGTTCGCCCCCGACGGCCGCGTGCTCTCCATCGAAGAGAAGCCGCGGCAGCCCAAGTCAAACTATGCCGTGCCCGGCCTGTATTTCTACGATGAGCAGGTCGTGAAGCTGGCCCGCTCGCTCCAGCCCTCCGCCCGCGGCGAACTTGAGATCACCGACCTTAACCGTCTCTACCTCGAACAGGGCCGGCTGCATGTCGAACTGTTGGGCCGCGGCACCGCCTGGCTCGACACCGGCACGCACGACTCGCTCATCGAGGCCGCCCAGTTTGTGCACGTTATCGAAAGCCGCCAGGGACTGAAGATCGCCTGTCTCGAGGAAATCGCCTGGCACAACGGCTGGATCAATCAGGCCCAGATGCAGGCCAATATTAAGAAGCTCGGCAAATCAGGCTACGCCGACTATCTCCGCCGCATCGTGGCGGATGCGCCGGGAGCCTGAAGCCCCGGGTGACCGGCCTCCATGTCCCTCTGGACCACCAGACCTCGTGCTGACGGGCGGCCCTCCTCCGGCTGGCAGGTGCTTCCCATCGCCCGCTGGTCGCACCGACGGATCTTTTTTGACGGCCCCACGATCTGGCTGCGCGACCGCGGCGAAATCGCCCTGCCGGTCGCGGTGCAGGGCAGCCGGCTCGAACTGACCGGCGAGCTGCTGGACTTCACTAAGGAGTATCCAACTGCGCGTCCTTTTCCCGGATTGCGCGTGCGGCTCAACGGCCGTGTGCTCGGCGAAGTCCACCCGGCGCAACCCGGACCGTTCTCCTGGCATTTTCCCCTGCCCCCGGGTGGAGTGCCCGCGCATGCCGTGCTGTCCCTGGAGCTGCTCGGGGTCGCCGGGAGCAACTTTCTGGCGTGGATGGGGCGCCTTTCGCGGCAGATTCCGCTGTCGCGCCGCTGGCGCGACCGCCTGCAGGAATACCGCCTGCAGAAACGGAACCGCCAGTTGCGCATCGAGACGATCGCCGTCGACGGCGAAGTCATCATCCGCTTCCGCCAGCAGCATCTGGCCCCCACTCCCCGCCTCCTTGCGCAGAGCTGGAAGCCGGGGCTGAATCTCGCGGGCTTCTTTCGGGCGGCGCTGGGCGTCGGCGAGTCCGTGCGCTGCGCCGTGCGCGCCGCCGACGCCGTCGGCCTGCCGGTCGCCTTGATCGATCTGCGGCTCAACTGCCTCAACCCGGCGGCCGACGATACCTATGTCAGCCGGCTCCAGTCCGACAATCCCCACCCGGTGAACGTGTTTCACCTCGACGCCCCGCAGTCGGAGGAGATTGATCATCATCACGGCCCGCATTTCCGGCACGGCAAATACAACATCGCCTACTGGGCGTGGGAGCTGCCGGAATTCCCGGATGGCTGGGTGTACCAGCACCGCTTTTTCGACGAAATCTGGTGCCCGTCCGAATTCACCCGCGCCGCCCTCGCTGCCAAGGTGCCCAAGCCGGTGCTGGCCATGCCGCATGCGATCGACTTTCCCGTTCCGCAGGGTGATTTCCGTGCGAAGTTCGGACTGCCGGAGCGCAGCTTCCTCTTCCTCTTCATCTACGACCTCAATTCCACCCAGGAGCGCAAGAATCCCCGGGCGGTGGTCGCGGCTTTCCGGAAAGCCTTCCCCGGGGGCGGCCCGGTCGGACTGGTGATCAAGACCCACAACCCGGACCGGCAGGCCGCCGCCTTTGCCGAGCTGCAGGCGGAATTGGCCGGGCTGTCCAACGTCCACCTCATCTGCGACACCCTGCCGCGCGCGGCGATCTGCGAGCTGCAGCAGACCTGCGACTGCTTTGTCTCGCTGCACCGGGCGGAGGGCTTCGGCCTCAACATCGCCGAGGCCATGTTCCTCGGCAAACCGGTCATCGCCACCGACTGGTCCGGCACGGCCGAGTTCGTCAGCGCCGCCAACGGCTGCCCCGTCAACTACCGGCTGGTGACACTCGACCGCGACCACGGTCCCTACCCGCGCGGGCAGACCTGGGCCGACGCCGACGTGGATCATGCCGCTTATTGGATGCGTTGTCTGATCGAAGACCGCGCGATGCGCGAGCGTCTGGGCGCGCAGGCGGCCGCGGACATTCGCCGCCGTTTCTCGCCAGAGGCGATCGGCCGCAAGTACCTGCGACGCCTGGATTCGTTTACCCTCTGGTAGCCGGCTGTTCCGAACCCCGGCCTCCGGACAGCCGCCGCTCAAGAGGCGGCCGTCAGCCCTGCCCGGCGTTCCAGCTCAAAATATGCTGGCAGATGCTGTCGACGTCGGCGTTGTCGAGTCCCGGGTGGATCGGCAGGCAGAGGAGTTCGCGGCAGGCCTGCTCCGTGACGGGCAGTTGAAGACTGTCATCACGATATGCCGGCTGCCGGTGGATGGGCACCGGATAAAGCACCGCGGTCTGCACCCCCACGCCTTCGAGCTGTATTCGCAATGATTCCCGCGCCGCCGTGCGCACGACAAACTGATGCCAGACGGGTTGGCAGCCGGGCGCCGTCTCCGGCAGGGTCAGCCGCGTGCCGGCAAGGCGCCGGAGATACTGCCCCGCCAGCGCCTGCCGCCGCTGATTGCCGGCGTCGAGCTGGGCCAGCTTCACCCGGAGGATCGCCGCCTGCAGCTCGTCGAGACGGCTGTTCTTGCCGGGCGATTCGCTCACGTAGCGCTGCCGCCACCCATACTGGCGCAACAGGCGGACCTGCTCCGCCAGCCGCGCCTCGTTGGTGGTGACCGCGCCGCCATCGCCGATGGCGCCGAGATTCTTCGTCGGATAAAAACTGAAGGCGGCCGCATCGCCCCAGGTTCCCACCCGCCGGCCGTGGATGCTCGCGCCATGGGCCTGGGCGCAGTCCTCAATCACCGCGAGGTCGTGCCGGCGGGCGATCGCCATGATCCTGGGCAGATCCGCCGGATGCCCGTAGAGGTGCACCGGCACCACCGCCTTGAACCGGGGATCGCGCGATCCGGCCAGCCGCTGCTCCAGCGCACCTGGGTCCATGGTCATGGTGCGCGGGTCGATCTCGACCAACACCGCCGTGGCCCCCGTGAGTTCGATGGCCGCGGCCGTCGCCGTCGCGGTGTTGGCCACCGTGATCACGCGGTCGCCGGATTTGATGCCGACCGCCCGCAGCGCCAGTTCAAGCGCATCCGTGCCGTTGGCGACGGTCACGGCATGGGCCGCGCCCAGATAGGCCGCGAACTCCCGCTCGAACGCCTCGACCTCCGGGCCAAGGATGTAGTGGCCGCTCTCCAGCACCCGCCGGATGGCGGCCTGGATCTCGCCGGCCGCGGCCTGATAGGCCGCACGCGGATCGGCGGTCTGCAAGGGATGGGGAAGTGTCATACGTAATGCCGGAGTTCGCGGCGGTAGTAGGCCAGCGTGCGCGCCAGCGCGGTGCGCAGCCGGGTGCGCGGCCGCCAGCCGAGGGTGCGTTCAATCAAACCGTAGTCGGCGTAGAAGTCGCCGATGTCGATCTTGCGGCGGTCCGGCGGATAGGTGCGGGTCACGTAACGCCCGCCGCCATTGATCTCGATCAGCAGGTCGGCGAGACCGCGCAGGCTGATCCGCTCCCGGCCGCCCAGATTAAAAACCCGGCCGGCCGCCGCCGGCGATGCCGCGGCGAGCAGCAAGGCGTCGACTGCGTCATCGATATACGTGAAGTCGCGGATCTGCCCCCCGCCCCAGACCTCGAACGGACATCCCTCCACCAGGCAGCGAAGCCAGACTCCCAGAAAAGTCTGGCGCGCATCCTTCACGCGCATGCCCGGACCGATCGTGTTGGTCAGCCGCAGCACGCAACTGCGGATGCCGTGCACCTCGTGGTAGAGAAGATGATAGGATTCGCCGGCCAGCTTGTTGATGCCGTTTACGTCCACGGGCCGCGCCGGGTGCTTTTCATCAACCGGCAGGTAGTCGGGCCGTCCGTAAATCTGGCGCGTGCTGGCAAAAACCACCCGGATTCTGGAATTATGCCGCCGGCAGGCTTCCAGGATCGACAGTTGCGCCTTGGCATTGATCTCCAGATCCGTCTGCGGATCGGTCATCGAGTCCATGTGACTCGTCTGGCCGGCAAGATTGAAAAGAAAGTGCTGCCCCTGGACGAGGTCCGGCAGGCCATGTGCCTGGCGCACGTCGGTGACGTTCAGGCTTACCTTCCGCTCGATGCCGGCCAGGTTGCGCAGATTGCCGCCGTATTCGGGGATCATGCTGTCCACCAAGGTCACCGTTGCACCGAGCCGCACCAAGCGCCGCGCCAGATTCGAACCGATGAAGCCGGCTCCTCCGGTGATGAGTACGCGTCGGGCGGCGAAGACTTTCGCAAACGACACTGCCATGCTGGAAAAATGCTGCGCCGGGCCCTGTCGGAATGCCATCCAGAAAAATTGTCCGCTCCGCCGGCGTCGGCAAGGCTTGAGGTGTGGGACATGACGTGTGAGGGTTGGTTTCAGCGTGTGAGCAATCCCTCTTTCCCCCACCGGACTTCGTCCCTGGCACCGCCGCGCGTGAGCGTGATCGTAGCCCTGTACAATCGCCTCGACCTCACGCAGGAGTTTCACGCGTCACTTCCGCGCACCCTGCCGGCGGAGCTTGCCTGGGAGCTGATCTACGTCGATGACGGCAGCACTGACGGCACGCGGGCCTGGCTGGGTACGCTGCCGCCACCGGCCCGGGTGATTCTGAACGAACGCAACCTGGGCTACGCCGCGAGCAACAACCGTGGGGCGCGCGCCGCCGCGGGGGAGTTCCTTGTCCTGCTCAATAACGATCTGGTCCTGACCCGCGGATGGCTTGAGCCGATGCTGGCTGCCTTCGGACGCTTCCCCCGGGCCGGCCTGGTCGGCAACCTCCAGCGCGACGCCGGCACCGGCGTCCTCGACCATGCGGGCGTCTTCATCAACAGCAAGGGCAAGCCCGAGCACGACCGGACCCTGCCCTGCCTGCATCGCCTGCGCGCCTACCGGGAGGTCGCCGCCCTCACGGGCGCCTGTCTGGTTGTACCGCGACAGACCTACCTCGATCTCGGGGGTTTCGACGAACGCTACGTCAACGGGTGTGAAGATATTGACCTCTGTCTCCGGGCACGCCTGGCCGGCCGTCGCCACTACGTCGCCCTGCGCAGTGTCATCGGCCATCACATCAGCGCCTCGCGGGGGCGTCAGCGTCGCGACGAGGAGAACTGCTTCCGGCTGACGCGTGTCTGGCGGGACATGCTGGCCTCGCTCGCCGCGCGGGCGTGGTGCCGCGATTTCATCGCCCATCCCTTCGGCCGGTCGTTCGTCATCGATTATCAGCTGGCCCGTGCGGCCCTGGGGTATCACCTGCGCCTGCGCCGCCGCATCCCGCCGGTGGTTCATGCCGCGGTGCATGGCGCCATTGAGCGCGAACTCGCCCGCTGGCGGGAAATGTTCGGCAACGCCTAGCTCCGATTCATCACTTACTGACCAGAAGAGGTCGTTTTCCAACCATTTTCTCCGGACGTAATGTCAACTATTAGTTGACATTGCCCTCGAGACCGCCGTGGAGAACTGCCGGGCGAGAGAGGGATGTGGGCTAGCCGGCCGGTCCGCTCCGCACCACTTCACGCACGACCGACTGGGGCCGGCGGTTGACGGTCAGGAACATCCGGCCGATGTATTCGCCAAGGAGGCCGAGGATGACGAGTTGGGTGCCGGAAAAAATGAGCAGCGCCGCCATGAGCGATCCCCAGCCAAAGGCGGGCCCCCGGTTGGTGAACCGCCAGTAAACGACGACGCCCAGTCCCGCCAGCCCGAGGACGGCCATGACGAAACCGAGGACCGTCGCCAGCCGCAGCGGCATCACCGAGAAATTGACAAAGGTGCTCAGCCACAGGCGCAACAATCTGCGCAGCGTGTAGCCGCTTTGTCCGGCCTGCCTCGCCGCATGGCGCACCTCCAGCGAACCGATGTTCTGCGTGACTTGCAGGATGAGTCCGTCGATGTAGGGGAACGGTCCGGTGTGTTCGGCGACGGCCCGCGCCACCAGCGCGCTCACGCAACGGAAGCTCGACAGGTAGAAACCCCGGGGCTTGTCGAGCATCCAGTCGGCCAGGCGATTCGTGAACCAACTGCCGAGGTTGCGCCAGAACGAATGCTCCTTCCGGGTGTAGTGGCCGAACACCACATCGAGATCGTGGCTTCGCGCATGCTCCCACAGGCGCACGGCCTCCACGGGCGGATTCTGTCCGTCGTCGTCCAGGTTTACCACATAGGCGCCATGCGCGTGCCGATAGCCCGAAAGCACCGCGTTGTGCTCGCCATAGTTGCGCGCATGGTTGACGAGGATCATGGGCGCGCCAGCCTCGCGCAACAGCTCACGGCAGGCCATCCACGTGCCATCGGTGCTGCCGTCGTTGACGAGCACGATCTCATGTCCGCCCTCGATGCGCAGGGCCTCGATCTCCTTGACCAACGGCTTGATGGTTCCGGCGCTGTTATAAAGCGGGATGACAAAGCTAAGCACGGGCTGGCCGGCGGCAGGCATGGGGTTGAACGGGGATGGAAAGCAAAGCGCGTGATCACCGTCCGTGTCAACGGTGGCGCAGGCCAGCCTGCACCTACCCGTCAGGCAGATGGGGGCGTACCGCCTTCAGGGGCAGTCGCGGGCGCGGAATCCGTCACGGGCGTCGGGGCACTACCGGCTTCGGCTGGATCCGGGATGGGTGCATCGCTGCCGGGCGGCAGCTCGGGAGCATTCGCCGTGTCGGCTGCGGGGGCGGCCGCGTCGGCGGGATCCGCGGGTGATTCCGGCTCGGCGGCCGCGGGGGGCGGCGGCGCTGCCGCATCGTCGGGCGTTTGGGTGGGGGCCGCGGCTTCCGGGAAATTTTCCAGGTCGTGTTCCTCGCCCTCCGCCGCCTCGGCGGTCTTGGCGCGCGTCTCGGCCATGGGGGGCGGCGCAAACAGACGGCCGTCGGCAAACTCGGTCACGTACCCCTCCTGCACGAGCCAGCGCAGATCCATCGTCAGACGCCTAAATTTTTCCTGCTGCTCGGGCGTGAGCGGCGACTCCACCGGCGCGGCTGCGGGAATGGGTTCGCCCGCCGCAGGCGCGGGCGCGGTCGGTTCCACGGGCGCGGCCGGTTCCGCGGGCGCCGGCACTGGCAGCGGCGGAGTCGACGGGATGGACAGCGGCGGGGTTGACGGAACGGACGGCGGGGTGATGCCGAGGAATTTCACCGGCAGTGCCTTCACCGTGATCATCGGGTTGGCTTCGAGGAACGCGATGAGCGTGCCGATGCTCTCGGCAAAGACCTGGCCCGGCACGCGGAACTTGCGTTTGACCGCACACACGTAGGAAATGCCCTTGGCCCCCTTCTTGAAGATCGTGAACCCCTCCCGCCGCAGCCGCCCGCGCAGGGCGTTGGCCGTGTCGAGCGGGAAACGGCGCTGGCGCTCGAACTGGCCTTCGATGGCGCGGCGGATTTCGCCCGGCGGCAGCGACTCGATAAGCTTGGCATGGAAGCGCGCCGATTCGACCGTCTTCACCATCCGGTCCCTGGCCGTCGCCAGCAGGTGGGCGCGCGCGTCCTCCAGACTGTCGAACACCACCGGCGGTTCTCCCTCGGCGCCGAGTTTCCAAGTGTAGCGCGCGGCCTTCTTCATCTTTTCGAGCCACTGATTGACGATCTCGGGATCGCGCACGGTCTCGATGCGCTCGCGGAAGTTCTCGAACGGCATGCGCGGAAAGCGCGCCGCATGATGCTGCTGCACGATCTGCTGGTAGCGGTGATAGTTGGGCGGGCCGAGCAGCTCACCCGAGAGCGTGCAGCGGTTGACGAACGGGAAGCTGCCCTTCGGCGGCTCCACCTCGACGATCGCCAGCTCGAAGAATTTATCGAGATGCCTGCCCACCACATGGGCGACGGCCGCCTCCTCGCTCTCGAACGGCATGCCGTCCGGAATCGCCACATGGACCGGGCCGGCGGACCGGGTCGGCGCCGGCGCGGTGGAGGGTGCGGCAACCGGCGCGTCGGCCGTCGCCGCCGTCTCCGGCGGCTTGCGCGTGACCACCACGACGAAGCGCTCGTATTTGCCGAGGATCAGGCGCGCGATCTCGAACAATTCGAAGGTCCGGCACGAAGCCCGCATGGCTTTCACCAGCGCCGAGAACCCGGCGTCCTCCGGATAGAAGGCTACATTGAAATAAAGGCTTTGGTAGGGGCGGTAATCCTGCGGCGGGCGCGAGCCTGACCACTGGCGTTCGCCACCGCCTTCACGCCCGGGCGGACGTCCCCCGCGGAACCCCTCCCCCTGGCGTGGCTCACCGGCCGGCCGGCCGGGACCACCGCGTTCGAAACCCGGGCGGCCCTCGGTTCTCGCTGGAGCCGCGTCGGCGGATGTCCCGCCCGGCTTGCGGAACCCGCGCCGGTCCCGACGCGCATCGCCGCCGTCGGCACTGCGCGGTCTTCCGTCGCCACGATCAGGACCCTCGCGGCGTGGGCCGCGTTCACGCTCCCCTTCCCGCCGCGGTCCGGGAACCGGTTTGATCTCGGTCCATTGCGTCCCGAAGCGGAAGTCCTGAAGTTGGCTGAGATCGATTTTGTTGAGACCCTGTTCGGGAGTCTCCTTGGCAGGCGGTTCTTCCATGAGTAAGTCGGCACAGCGGGCGCGAGCCCGCGAAAAAGCGTATCGGCAAGAGAGAGAGTCGCTGCGGGCCGCAGGCGCCTGGAGCGGCAAGCGGGTGAGTTTTGCCACCCGCCGGGGCGTGGCAAGCGATTTCCCGGCGCGCGAATTCCCCGCCCAATTCAGGGCTTTACATTCGCCGCCATGATCCTACTTATCCGTCCTCCTCACGGTCAGAACGCTCAGGTGGTGGAACTGGTAGACACACACGTTTGAGGGGCGTGTGCCGCAAGGCGTGCGGGTTCGAGTCCCGCCCTGAGCACCATCTTGGAACGGTGTGGTTGCTGCGGAGGAAAACACCGATGCACCGAAGCTGCCTCCTTCCGCCAGGGTTGCGAAGGGCATGTGCACGGTGGTTGTTAACCCGCGCATCCATGGGCCGTTATCCGGTTTGACCCGCCGGGCTTCCTCGCGGAAAGTGGTGGGCGCCCAACCATGTCCCTCGACTCCATCAAGCAAGCCCTCCTCGCTTCGTACGAAGCCCACGGCGGCATCAATCATTTCGACGGTACCAACCTGCCTTCCGAGGAATCGGTCAACCGGCTGGCCTCGGACCTGATGCACGTGCTCTTCCCGGGTTTTTTCGAGCAGAGCCCCGTCACCCGCCGGAGTGTGGGGACCCTCGTCGAGCGGCGCCTCGGGGAAATCGCCGCGCGCATGACCACCGAGATCGAGAAGTGCCTGCGCTTTGCCCGCGATCCCCAGCCGGGCACGCGGGCGCGCGAGCTCGCCATGGAAACGCTCGGCCGCCTGCCGGAAGTGCGCCAGATCATCCAGACCGACATCACCGCCGCCTTTCATGGCGACCCCGCCGCGCGCAGCATCGAGGAAATCATCCTCGCCTATCCCTGCGTCCTTGTCATCTCCCTCCAGCGTCTTGCCCACGTGATGTACCAGCTCGGCGTGCCGCTCCTGCCGCGCATGCTCACGGAATACGCCCACGAGCGCACCGGCGCCGACATCCATCCCGGCGCGCAGATCGGCCCGCACTTCTTCATCGACCACTGCACCGGCGTCGTCATCGGCGAGACCGCGCGCATCGGCGCCCATGTGAAAATGTACCAGGGCGTCACCCTGGGCGCGAAGTCGTTCGAACTCGATGCCGACGGCAACCCGGTCAAGGGCGTGAAACGCCACCCGGACGTCGAGGAGCACGTGACGATCTACGCGCACGCCACCATCCTCGGCGGCGACGTCCGCATTGGCGCCCATTCCATTGTCGCGGGCAATGTCTGGCTGGTCGGCCAGTCCGTGCCTCCGCACAGCATCGCCTATAACAAAGGCGAGGGTCTGGTCATTCGTCCGCGCCGGAAGAAGGAGTCCGCCGTCGTCACGGCCGCCGATCTCAAGGACGGGGCCGATTGGGTGATTTGAAGGGGCCGCCCCGCTGGCGGCCTAGAACCCAAAGATCCGGTCCTGCCGGGCGGCGAGACCGCCGGCCAGGTCCCGCGCAAAAAACGGTCCGCGATAGATCATGCCGGTGTAGACCTGCACCAGCGTGGCCCCGGCGTCGAGTTTCTCGCCGGCTGATGCGGCATCCGTGATTCCGCCCGAGCCGATGATCGGCAGCTTCCCGTTCGTGGCGCGCGCCACGTAGTTGATGATCTCCGTCGAACGCCGCGCCAGCGGGCGGCCGCTCAGGCCGCCGGCCTGGTTCACCGTGGCGAACGGTCCCGGTCTCGCCAGGGTGGTGTTGGTGGCGATGATGCCGTCGAGACCGAACTCGGCGATGACCGCCAGCGCGGCGTCGATCTGGCGAAAATCCAGGTCCGGCGCGATCTTCAGCAGCAGCGGCCGGCGCGGCTTCCGGGCCGTCACGCGCGCGTGATTGGCGTTCGCCAGGGCCGGAAGCAGCTCCCGGAGCCAGGCTTCCTCCTGCAGCCGGCGTAGATCAGGGGTGTTGGGGCTGCTGACATTGATGACGAGGTAGTCGGCGTGATCGGCGAGCAGTTCGAAGCTGCCAAGGTAGTCCTGCACGGCCTTGTCGAGCGGCGCCGCCCGGGACTTGCCCAGGTTGATGCCGAGCGGGATGCGCCGCGCGCCGGCCGGGATCTGCCCGGCAAGGCGGCGGGCCACGGCCTCGGCGCCCGCGTTGTTGAAACCCATGCGGTTGATCACCGCCTCGTGCTCCGGATAGCGGAAGACGCGGGGCCGGTCGTTACCCGGCTGGCGCAGCAAGGTCACCGTGCCGATCTCGACGTGACCGAATCCGAGCGCCGCCGCCCCGCGCCAGGCCACGCCATCCTTGTCAAAACCCGCCGCCAGCCCCACGGCGTTGGGAAAGCGAAGGCCAAAGCACTCGATCGGCCGCGCATGCGCCGCCGGCCGCTGCGCCCACGCCTCCAGGGCGCGCCGAAGCGGCGCCACCGAGCCGAGCAGCGCCATCGCCTGCACGCCCCGCTCATGGGCCGCCTCCGGATCGAGCGTGAACAACGCGGGCCGGACGAGTTTTTCGTAGATGAATCCCATGTCCGCCAAGGTGCAGTCCGCACCGTAAAACTCAAGCCTGCCCCGGACCCTGTCCTCCACCCGGATTTTGTGCTTGTTTTTTGTCCCACCCGTCACACCCTGCGCACCGATTTCGTCCCCAAGACCCGCGGGAAGGACGTCCTCAAAGCCGGCACCGTTTTTTTTCGCGCTGCGGGGTTGACTCCGTCGTCAAGCGGGCTTTTTGGTGCACAAAACCAAACGCTCTCCTTTCCTCCTGTTTATGGCCAAAGCCGCTCCCCAACTCGAATGGTGCATCGTCCGCCTCGGCGAAGACCACAACTGGTGGGTCGAAGAAGTCAGTGATCCCGTGCGCTGGGACGTGGACGGCCTGAGCCTCATCGATCCGCGCCAGGTGCAGCACATCATCGATCTCATCGAGCCGATGCGCGATTATGGCTTTGACCAGGATGTCATGGAGCGGGCGTTTTTCCCCTTCCGTATCGAAAGGGACCTCGGGGCGGGCCGCGTGCACCTGACCCGGGTGAAGGACTCGCTCTTCGAGTCGGAGGACAAGCTTTTCGCCCTGCCCGACCTGCTCGACGAGGAAAACGGACCCTATGCCGACTTTCTCGATCACATCACCCGCATGCGTGTGAAGATGCTCAACGATCTCTTCGACTTTGAGCAGAAGCTCAGCGTCGACGAGGTGGAGGACGAGATTCGCGAGGCCCGGAACATCGACTTCATGGAGGGCAAGGCCGTGCACGTGTTCACCGAGATCACGGCCATTCTCGACTACGCGCCCGCCGGCTGGGAGGGGGAAGAAGAGGGCGAGCGCCCCGCCAGAAAGGAGGACGAACTGGATGATGCGGACCTGCCGGCCCTCGACGAGGCGGAGGAGGAGCGTCTCAAGAACGACCAGTCGCTCAAATGGGACGAGGACGAAGAGGACCTCAAGGATGACGAGCTTGATGCGGAAGGCCACAAGCGCGCCCCGGAGGACAAAGACAAGGACGGAAAGGACGACGAGGAGGAAGCTGACGACGATCTCGAGGAGGGAGAGAGCCCGCGCCGTCGCAGCGGCCGCGACCGGAGCTAGGCTGGTCCCCTTTGGGTTTGTCACCCGATCAACGGCGCGTGATGCCGCCGGTTTTGTTGCCGGGGGCGCCCGGCCGAAAATGCCTTTGACAATTTCCCGCGCCGCCGATTGCTTTCATTGGGCCGCACCCACCCGCCGCTTCACCCTAACGACATGGCCAGCAATTTGTTTGGTTATTTTTCGAACGACATCGGGATCGATCTCGGCACGGCGAACACTGTCGTCTACGTGAAGGACAAGGGCATCGTCCTTCGCGAACCTTCGGTGGTCGCCATCAGCACTGCCTCCCGCAGGGTTCTGGCTGTCGGCGAAGAGGCTAAGCGCATGCTTGGCCGCACGCCTGGCAATATCCAGGCCATCCGCCCGATGAAGGATGGCGTCATCGCCGACTTCGATATCACGGAGGCCATGCTCCGCTACTTCATCCGCAAGGTGCACACCAACTCCTTCCGTGTGGCGCCGCGCGTCATCATCGCCATCCCCTCGGGCATCACCGAGGTCGAAAAGCGCGCCGTGAAGGAGTCGGCCACGCACGCGGGCGCCCGCGAGGTGCTCACCATCGAGGAGCCCATGGCCGCTGCGATCGGCGTCGGCCTGCCGGTCGATGAGCCCGCCGCCAACATGATCGTCGACATCGGCGGCGGCACCACCGAGATCGCCATCATCTCCCTCGCCGGCGTCGTGTTCTCCAAATCCATCCGCGTGGCGGGCGACGAGCTCGACACCGCCATCATCAATTACATGAAGCGGGCCTACAACCTCCTGATCGGCGAGCGCACCGCCGAGGAGATCAAGATGAAGATCGGCTCCGCCTATCCGCTCGAGGAGGAGTTGACCATGGAGGTCAAGGGACGCGACTCCGTCGCCGGTCTGCCGAAGACCATCCACATCACCTCGCAGGAAATCCGCGAATCCCTCGGCGACACCATCGCCGCCATTGTCGATGCCGTGCGCAACGCCCTCGAGCGCTGCCCGCCCGAGCTTTCGGCCGACCTCGTCGACCGCGGCTTCGTGATGGCGGGCGGCGGCTCGCTGCTCCGCGGCATCGATCGCCTGCTCAGCGACAAGACGGGCCTGCCCGTGACCGTCGCCGACGACCCGCTCAGCGCCGTCGCCAACGGCACTGGCACGGTGATCAGCGATCTGAACTTCCTGCTGCCGCACTTCACGAGCGAGGCGAAGAACTGACCCGCCGCGCGGCCGGCGGGAAAGAGGTTCCATGGATGCCGCGCCCGTTTGCGTGTCATGCCGGGCGGGCATGGCCGGCCGGGTCCTGGTGTCCGCCCCACCCCCCTCCCTTCCACCTCCGGCCATAAAATATTCGGATCGATTCGCGCACTCCGCGAATTAACGTCTCCCGCTGACCGTGCCCTCCAAACGCTTCGATCAAGCCAAGCCCTTTGTCGTCCTGGGGATCGTCGTGCTCACCTGGATCCTGATCCCTGTGGCGGTGAAATCGTTTCTGCGGGCGGGCTTCTACGAGCTGCAGGCGCCCATCCAGGTCACCGCCTCCTACGCGCGCGACCTGCAGGAGTACTGGGCGGAGCGCACGCATTCGAACAAGGAGCTCATGGAGGCCGGACGCGAACTCCGGCATGTCTATGCCGGCTACGAATTTCAGGCCCAGCAGGTGGAGGCCCTGCGCGCCGAGATCGCGCGCCTCGAACAGCTCCTCCGCCTGCCGTCAAATCCCCACTACCGGTTCGAACCGGCGCGCGTCGCGCAGCGCGACTTCTCCGGGTGGTGGCAGAAGCTCGTCATCCGCAAGGGCGCCAATTACGGCATCCCGGCGGGCGCGCCCGTTGTTTACAGCGGCGGCGTCGTCGGCCGCGTGCGCGCGGTCCATGCCTACACTGCGGACGTCGATTTTGTCACGAGTCCCAGCGTGCGCCTCGCGGCTACCATCGAGAACGACAGTCGTCCCGTGAGTTATCAGGGCGGTGACAACCCGCCGCTGGCCCCTGCCCGCGGCATCGTGGAGTTCGTGCCGCCGGACATTTTCACCAGCGCCAAGGACCCCAAACGGCTGGTCACCTCCGGCCTCGGCGGCATGTTTCCACCCGGCCTGACCATCGGCTACATCACCCGGCTCGAGGCCAGCACCGACGGCCTGTTCAAGAGCGGCGAGGTCGCGCTCGACCCGCGCCTGTCCGAACTCACCGAGGTCACCGTGCTCGTGCCGCTGAATCCGGAATGATCGCCGCGTTCTCCCTTCGCCTTTCCGGTTAGCGCCTTTTGTTTTTCGCCCCCGACTTTCATCCCATGCACCGCCGCTGGTTGATCACCTTCGCCTCCACCTTCCTGCTCTGGTCGGTGGTGGTGCAGCTCAACCATTATCTGGCGCCGCTGGGCGCCTATCTTTTTGTCGACGGGCTGCTGGTGGCCTTCGCCGCCCTGCGGCTGAGCCTGCGCAACGGTCTCCCGGCCACGCTGCTCATGGGGCTGAGCATCGATGCGGCCGAGCCGGTGCCCTTCGGCACGCATCTCCTGCTTTTCGCCGTGATGCACATCGTCATCTTTCGCCTCCGGACGCGGATCCCGCGCGAGGAGACGGTCATCGGAGTGGTCGTCGCGCTGCTGGCCAACCTGGCGCTCATTTTCGGCCTTTCCTTCGTGACCTTGGGCAACCATCCCGCGGCCGGCGCCGCCTGGATGCGGATCTTCGCCGATCTGGGCTGGTCGCAGCTCTTCATCGTCGCCATCGCCCCGTGGTTTTTCGCCCTCCAGGAGCGTGCGCTGGAGCTCGGCCGGGTCGACCTCGCCGAGGAAAGCCGCCGGCCCTTCTGAAACCGCCCGCGGACATGCCGCCCCACCGCGATGTTGACGGAGCCCTGCCCATCCTGAATCTGCCCTGCGCAACCTTCATCCCGCGCCCCCCGTACCGTGAGCGTCATTGAAACCTACAAACCGCAGCGCCCGCGCCTCCTGTTTTTTCATTTCCTGATCGGCGGGATGGTGCTGGTCCTCGCGGCCGGGCTCGCCTACCGGCAGCTCCTCCGGGCGGGCGCCTACGGCGAACGCGAGCGCCTCCAGAACCAGCGCCGCGTGCTGGTGCCCGGACCGCGCGGCAACATTTACGACCGCCACGGCCGCCTGCTCGTGGGCAATCGTTCACGGTTCGCCGTCACACTCTATCTTGACGAGCTGCGCCGGGAATTCCGCACCGAGTACATCGAGACCGTCCGCCATTATCGCGAGAGCGAGGCGGAGGGCGACATCGCCCGGAGCGATCGGCCGTCGCCCGGCCAGCTTGAGCAGATTGCCCGCGCCCATGTGGTCCAGCGCTACCTGGACCAGATCAACCGGCTGTTGGGCCGTGACGAAAAGGTCGATCTGCGCGAACTCAACCGCCACTTCCAGCAGCAGCTCCTGCTGCCCTACATCCTGCTTGACGACCTGAAGCCCGAGGAATTCGCCCGCCTGATCGAGCGGCTCCCCGTCGAATCGCCGCTGCAAGTCTACACCTCCAGTATTCGTTTCTATCCCTATGGCTCCGCCGCCGCGCATACGCTTGGCTATATCGGCACCAGCGAGGAAATCTCCGTGGAGGACCTGCCGGGCGAGGACCTCAAGACCTATTCCTTCAAGGGCACGGTCGGCCGCGACGGACTCGAACTGCGGTTCGACTCCCTGCTCCAGGGCAAAACCGGCGGCGCGATCTACCGGGTCGATCCGGCCGGCTTTCGCGTCAATGAGCCCAAGGAAAAGCGCGCCCCCGTTCAGGGGCACAATCTCTATACCAGCCTCGACATCGACCTGCAACTCGCCGCCGAGCGACAGATGCAGGAGATCGGCGATTTCAAGGGTGCCGCGGTTGCCCTTGACGTGCGCACCGGCGAAGTGCTCGTGCTGGCGAGCAAACCCGGCTATGACCTGAATGCGTTCTCGCCGCGCCTGAGCGCCGCCGCCGCCGAGGACATCAACGCGCGTGAAGCCTGGACCAACCGGGCGATCGGCGGCGTCTATCCGCCCGGCTCCACGTTCAAACTCGTCACCACCCTGGCCGGCCTGCGCAGCGGCCGGCTGACGTCCGACGCCACCCCCGCCGATTGCGACGGCACCATGCGGATTGGCGGCCGCACCTTTTACTGCGACAACGGCCGTGGCCACCACGGCATCATCGCCCTCCGCGAGGCCATCGCCCAGAGCTGCGACATTTTCTTCTACACCTGCGGTCTGCAGATCGGCCCCGATCTGATCGCCGCCGAAGCCCGCCGCTTTCACCTCGACCAGCCCACCGGCATCGACCTGCCCCACGAGGTCCGGCGCATGCTCATCGCCGATCCGGAATGGAAGAAACGTACGACGGGGGACCCCTGGTTTGCCGGCGACACCGCCAACATGGCCATCGGTCAGGGCTTCATGGGGGTCACGCCCCTTGGGATGGCGTGCTTTGTCGCCTCGCTCGCGCGCGGTGAAACCACTACCAAGCCCACGCTCGTTCATGATCCGGAACGGCTGCCCCAGCACACCGAACCCATCGGCCTCGCGCCCGGCCAGTACGCCGCCATCCTCGATGGCATGGAAGGCTGCACCACGCGCGGCACCGCCAAGATTCTCGCCACGAACTTCCTGCGCATTCCTGGCCTGCGGGTCGCCGGCAAGACCGGCACCGCCCAGGTCGGCCCGCAGAATGCCATCATCAACATCGCCTGGTTTGTCTGCTTCGCGCCCATCGATGATCCCCAGATCGCCGTAGCCGTCGCCATCGAGGGCGACACTCCGGGCGAAAGCTTCGGCGGCGGACGTTATGCCGCGCCGGTGACCCAGGCCGTGCTGAAGACGTGGTTTGAAAAAAGCCAGCACGCCGGCGCGTCCGCGGCGCGCCTCACCGCCAACTGATCGTCCGCCGCGCCGCCCGCCGCGCCCGCCGGGCGCGGCGGAACACCGCCTGCGGCTCCGGCCAGGTGTCGCGGGGCCCGTAGCGCAGCCGCTGCAGGTCGGCCCACATGTCCAAGTCTTCGACTTTCGACGTGGCGGAATGTCGCTGACGCTCGGTACGCCCTTCGACCAGTTTGCGCAACCAGCGCCCCGCTTCGCGTCTCACCGGATCGGTTCTGCCGTGGCGCCGCGTGCCCCGGACGCGCCACCACCACGACCGGCCGTGGCGCCACCACAGCACCACCGCCGTCACCCCGCCGAGCGCGGCCCCGAACCAGTCCAGCACGCGCGGCACGCTCCAGGGACGCTGCAACCAGTGCTGCAACGAGGCGCCCGCCGCGCCGAGGACCTCGCGCAGCGCCACCCCGATGGTGCCCGTCGTTTCTTTGAGTGAGAGCAGGAGCGCCATCTGCGTTCGCTGGTCGAAACTGACGATGCGCCGGTACCAGAGGATGCGGATCGCGTCGAGGCGCGCCTGCCAGCTTCGGTCGAGCCGCCGTCCGAGCGCGGCTTCCGCGGCCGAGCTTTGCCGGGAGGTGGTCATGGCCGCCGCGCCGATGGTCGGATCGACCCGGAACCATCCCGTGCCGCCGTCATAGACCTCGCACCAGGCGTGGGCGTGTGAGTTGCGCACCATGAAGTAGTTTTCGTAGGCATTCCAATCGCCGCCCTTGAACCCGGTGATGGCGCGGGTCGGGAAACCCGCCGCGCGCGCCAGCAGCGTGAACGCGGCCGTGAACAGCTCGCAATGACCGGGCAGGCTGGACTCCATCCACAGCACCACCGGGTCATGATTGCCTTCGGGCAGCACGACCTGCAGGGAATACCCGTGCATCTCCGTCAGCCAGCGGCTCGCACGCGTGGCAAACTCTTCCGCGCTGACCCTGACTCCGCCGGTGATGCTGTCCACCATCTGGTTGAGGGCCTGCCGGTCATCAGTCCGCTCCGGGAGTTGCAGGGTTGTCAGCGGATACACGACACGCGGCGGGCCGTGCTCATCGGCCTCCTTACGCTCGGGCTTGTCTGCAACCTGGCCGCGCTGGGCGCTGCGCAGCTTGGCGCCGAAGAGGCGGTCCGGCACAAAGCCGTCCGTCGACATGCCCTCCACGCGATAGGCGGTCATCGTCACCGGTTCATTGCGCAGCGCGGTCATGCGCAGGCTGCTCTGCTGCTCCACCCATTGCGGTTCACGGAAGCGCAGCAGGTAAAATGGTCCGACCACCGGCAGATGCCGGCTGATGCCCGCCTCGAAATAGAAGGTCCAGTAAACCGGCGCCCCGCGCGCGGGCGGCAACAGGCCCGTCACAAAAGGAGTCATCTGCGCCGCCATCACCATGTCGTTCCGCAGGCGCCGCGAGGTGCGGAGGAGGCCGGCCCGATATTCGTCGAGCACCACCATGCGCCAGTAGGGCGTGGCCGGGATGCGCGCCGGATCCGACACGTCGACGCGGAGCGCCACCGAGTTATCCTGCTGGATGTCGATCACGTCGCCCAAACTGATCGAATCCGAAAAGCCCGTGCGGCTTTTCTTGGTGATGAAACGATCAAGAAAAAAACTGTTTTCGAGCTGGAACCGCGGAATGGCCATGAACAGCAGCGAGGACACGGCCACGACGCCGACGAACAGCGCGCCGCCCAGGACGAGCAGCCGCCAGTCGGCCACTTCCCGCAGGCGCCGGACCAGCCGCCGCCAGCTGCCCCCGGCCCATGCCGGCAGCCGCCCGTGCTCCATCCCCCGGATCCCGGGCCCCGGCCCCTCCCTGCCCTCCGCGGCTTCAGCCAGCGTGATCACGAACAGGAACGCCAGTGTGCAGCCCGTGAACACGAGAATCTGCACCGCGAACGCCAGCGACACCGTGAGCACACCGGCCACCATCACGAGGAACAGACCGAGAACGATGATCTGCAGGTCGTCGCGCTTCTTGCGATAGCTGACGCCCCGGTAGAGCAGCAGCAGGATGTCGAGCCGGATGATGGCCGGCAGCACTTCCGCCGTGGAATAGAGATCCCAGGCAAAGAACGCCACGATGAAAGGAAACGCGAGCTTGTGCGCCAGCGGTGGCAGGCGGGCCGGCAGTTTTGGGCGCATCAGCACCGCGAGGATGGCGGCGGTGGCGATGCCCGTCAGCACCCACGCATCGATCTCAAGATAAAACACGGTCCAGACCGAAATCAGGGCCAGCCCGCCGCCGAGCAGCCAGCGGAGCTGATGCAGCTCGTCGAGGCTAAGTTGTGGCCGTTTTTTCTCCATCGGTGTAGGCCGCGACGCCCCGGACGCCCTCGGGGGCGAAGGTGATCACATTGCGGCGCGTCCGGGCCGTCACGTCGGTTTTTGCGGGTGAAGGATGGATTTCCTGCGGCAACTCCAGCACCGCCAGCCGGTCGAGGAACGACTCCAGATCGCGCACCCGGCGGATGACCAGCGGTTCCTCCGCATTCACCGCCGCCCCGGTGAGCCGGCCGGCGGTGAACAAATCCTCCGCCAGCGTCGCGGCAAAACGGCACAGCAGCTCGAACTGTTCTTCGCGCGTCCACCCGCCTGGCGACGTCTCGATCCACAGGAAAAAACCCTCCGCGATCTCCGCCGCGAACTGACGGACCATGAGCTGCCGCAACCGCGCGCTCGCCTTCCAGTGGATGAGCCGGTGGGAATCGCCCGTCTGGTAGCGCCGCAGGGCCAGCAGGTCGTTGCTGGCGCCGGGCCGGGCCACGCGCTCGCCCTCCGTCTGGCGCGCGGCCGCCGCGGTCCGCGTGAAGCGGTATTCCACCGGCGCCGGCCAGACGATGATTTCGCGCCGCAGCCGGGTGCCGTGGTTTTTGCGCAGAAAGCCGAACGGAAAGAGCGAACCCACGCTCGCCAGTTCCACCCGCACCACGCCGCGGCGCTGGGGCGTGAAGAGCCAGTCGAGCCGCGCCTGGCCGCCCGGATCAAGCCGCTCACGCAGCGGCAGGATGGCGCGCGCCGTGGCCTGTTCGATCCGGGCGAACGCGGCCCTGATTTCGGCGGACGACGCCCGGATGGTCGCCTCCGCCCGCTGCGGTCCCGCCGCCACCGGGCGCGCGGTGAGCTCAAACCAGAGACCGTAGGTCGGCAGCAACGTCTTGCGGTTCCACAGCTCGAGTGTCACCGGTGTTTTCTGGCCCGCGCGCGCCGGCGGTTGCAGCAGCAGCCGCCAGCACACGCCCCGGAGATTGAGCGACGACATCACGCCGCTGAGGATGAGACACGCCAGCAGCAGGGAAAGCGTGATGAAAAGAATGTTACTCGCCGTATTGTAGGCCGCCGAACCGATGCCGAGCGCGAGGCCGATCAGGACGAGGCCGGGCACGGTCGGCATGATGCGGTGGTTCCTGACCGGATAGATGAGCGACCAGAGAAATTCGTTCCAGCGGAAGCGCGACCGGTCGCGCAAAGTGGGACCATGCCAGGTCTGCGCCTGCTGAGCGTCCAACCGCCAGCGCTCAGTCTCCACCGCTGAAAAGGATGAACCGCCTAGGGGTGCCGAAGCCACTGGAACCTGGGACGTTCAAAGTTGAGGAGTGGGACGTTTGTCCTGTCACGGGCGCTAAACCGGCGCCGGAATGGAGGCGGTGATTTTCCGCAGCACGGCCGCAATGGCGTTGCGTTCCTCCAGCGCGTCGGACGTCTGCCGCACCAGTGACAGCCGGTGGCCGAGCACGGGCTGCACGAGGTCGAGCACGTCCTCGGGCACCACGAAGTCCCGGCCATTCAGCAGCGCGCGCGCCTGCGCGGCCAGCTTGAGGGAGAGGCCGCCGCGCACGCTGATCCCGGCCTCGAACTCCGCCTCGGTGCGCGTGGCCGAGACGATCTTGAGGATGAAGTCGAACACGCTCTCCTCGATGAAAACCTGCGTGACGAGCTGCTGCAGCTTGAGCACGTAGGTGCGCATCACGACCGGGTTGAGCTGGATCGAGTCGTACGTCATGCGCGGGGCGCGCAGGATCTCCAACTCATCGGCCGTCTGCGGATAGCCCATCCGGATGCGCATGAGAAAGCGGTCCATCTGGCTCTCGGGCAGGGGAAAGGTGCCCTCGTAGTCGACCGGGTTCTGCGTGGCCAGGACCATGAAGGGCGCGCCGACCGCGTGGGCCTCGCCGTCGATCGTGACCTTGCCGCGGTCCATCACCTCGAGCAGCGCCGACTGCGTCTTGGGCGTGGCGCGGTTGATCTCGTCGGCCAGCACGATGTTGGCAAAGATCGGGCCGGGTTTGAACACGAACTCCTTCACGTGCTCGTCGTAGATGGCAACACCCGTGACATCGCTCGGCAGCAGGTCGCTGGTGAACTGGATGCGCGAAAACGAACAGTCCATGGAGCGCGCCAGCGAGTAGGCCAGCGTGGTCTTGCCGAGGCCGGGCAGGTCCTCGATCAGCAAGTGTCCGCCCGCGGCGAAGCAGACCAGGGTGTGCTCGATGACGTCGTCCTTGCCCTTGACGGCAACACGCATGTTGGCCTTAAGCAGGCTGAGCGCCTGCCGGGCCTCCGCCACCTGCGTGGTATGCATGAACTCGCTCATGGCTCCCAAGGCTAGACAGGATGGCCGCGGCGTCAACGCGCCTGCCGCCGGGGATGCGCCGCGAATCCGGTCCGGCTACAGCAGTTTGAGCAGCGCGCTGAAATCCTCGTCGCCCGCTCCTTGCGCCTCGGCGAGCCGGAGGCGCTCCTGCACGGCCTCCAGCAGCGGCAGCCGGCCTGCGCCTGCGGTGGCGGACGCCAGCCGCATGTCCTTGTGCATGTGCTTCACTGAAAACTGCGGCGAGAAATCGCCGGCGCGCAGCTTCGGCTCCTTGAGCTTCGAGAGGCCGGAGGCGCCGACGTTGCGGGAGAGCGCCTCGAAGAACAGGTCATCGCTGATGCCCGCGCGGCGCGTGAAGGTGAGGGCCTCGCACAAGCCCTCGAGCATCACGGCGAGGTTGAGGTTCATCGCCAGCTTGAGCGCCGCGGCCTTCCGCGGCTCAATCGAGACAACCAGGCGCGTCTCCGAGACAAGGCTGAGCAAAGGCTCGGCAGCGGCGATGAGGTCAGCCGCGCCGCCGAGATAATACACGGTCTTCCGCTGTTCCGCCGCCGGTTTGCTGCCGGTGAACGGCGCCTCGAGGTAGCGGGCTCCGCGCGCCTCCACCTGCGCCCGGAAGCGGTCGCTGCTCTCCGGGTCGATGGTGGTCGACTGGATGACCACCTTGCCGGGGCCGAGCCGCGGCAGAATGCGGTCGAGTACGCCCTGCACGGCAGGCGGATCGGCCACGACGATCTGCACCGCGTCGGCCGCCGCGGCGACCGCCTCGGGCGTATCCTTCCATTGCGGCATCGCCGGCCGCGGCGTGCGGTTCCAGCAGCCGGCCAGCACGCCGGCCGCGGCGTAATGCCGCGTCCACACCCTGCCAATGATGCCCAGTCCGATGACGCCGATGGTTTTCATGGAAAAGCCTGGCTCACGGAACATACAGAAAGAATACGCGGAAGCGGATCAACCCCATCGGTGCCTTTCCGTGTGTTCCGTGGGCAAAAACTACGCCAATATTTCGAGCAGTCGCGTGAAGAGCCGGTTCACTTTCTCCTGGTTGGCCTCCACGAGCTCCTTGAACTTGGTAAAGTCAATCTCGGTGGCCATCAGGCCGTTCGCATAGTTGTCGATGATGGCGAGGCTGTTGTAGCGCAGCCCGATCTCGCCGCAAAGGTCGGCCTCGTGCGCGGCCGTCATGCCGATGACGTCGCCCCACTCCTTCACGATGCGGATCTCCGCCTTGGTCTCGAAACGCGGGCCGCGCATCTGCACGTAGACCTTGCCGGGGTGGATCTTGAATTCGGGCGCCAGCTTCTCGACGAGCAACGGGATCAGGTTGTTGGCGATGCCGGGCGCGCCGCCTTTGAGCTCCGTGTCGAAGAAGGTCGCCGGTCCCTGCTGAAGTCCGACGTAATCGCTGCACGAAACGATGGTGCCGGGCGGCAGCTCGGGCTTGAGCGAGCCGACGGAGTTGACCGACAGCACATCCTGGTAGCCGAGATCGGCGAGCGCGCGGATGTTGGCGCGATAGTTGATGGAGTGCGGCGGCACGGGGAAGCCATAGCCGTGACGGTTGATGAGCACAAAGTCACCGCGCTGCTTGCAGGTCACCGGGCCGTACCGCGTCTCGATCGTGCGAACCTCCCATGCGGCGTAAAGCGTGCTGTTGACGATGCTGGTACCACTGAGAAACGCGACCTTCATGCCTGCAACTACGCGCCCGCCGGCACGCCGAGGCAACCGCTTTCTGGGAGACGGTGCGGCTGCGCGCGGCAGGCGAAGGCCCCAGGGGTGGTGCTCTTCACGGATTCCAAGATCCCGCGGGACCGATGGGCTCTCCCCTCGCGCGGATCTTCAGCCCACCCACGAGATCTGCTGAATTTTCCGGGCGAGTTCGATATCCTTGGCGGTGACCTTGCTGCCGGCAGAGTGCGTGTTGAGCCGCAGGAATACGCGGTTATAGACATTCCTCCAGTCGGGGTGATGGTCCAGTACCTCGGCTTCGAAGGCGACGCGCGTCATGAACGAAAACGCCTCGCGAAAGCTGCCGAACGTGAAAGTCTTGACGAGCGCGTCGCCCTCGTGGCTCCAACCCGGCAGCGTCCCGAGGTTCTGCTGAACCTCCGCCAGTGTCAGGGATGTTGCCATGCGGGATGATGGGCCGGTCATTGCACTTGTCAAACGATGGGGCCGCTTCATAAAGGGCCAGAATCCACGCATGCAGACGGCCAGCGCCAATATTCCCAACCATGTCGCCATCATCATGGACGGCAACGGCCGCTGGGCGAAGCAGCGCGGGCTCCCGCGCCTCGAGGGTCATCGCCGGGGGGTGGAGACGGTGCGCGCCATCATTGACGCGGCGCGCGAGCTGGGCATCCGCTACCTGACGCTCTACGCCCTTTCGACCGAAAACCTGCAGCGCCCGCCGGACGAGGTGTCGGCGCTCATGGGGCTGCTCGAACATTTCCTGCGCCGCGAGACGAAGGTGCTCATCAAGAACCGCGTCCGCCTGCGGACGATCGGCCACATCGAGGCACTGCCGGCGGGACCGTGCCGGGAGCTGCAGCACGCCATCGAGGCCACCCGGCTCTTCACCGACTGGAATCTTGTGCTCGCGCTTAACTACGGTTCGCGCACCGAGCTGGTCGATGCCGCCCGCGCCTACGCCGCCGCCGTCGCCGCCGGGCGCGAGCAACCGGGCGACGCCTCCTGGTCCACGTTCAGCCGTTATCTCTACACCGCCGACATCCCCGACCCCGACCTGCTCATCCGCACCTCCGGCGAAACCCGCCTCAGCAACTTCCTGCTCATGCAGTGCGCCTATGCGGAGATGATTTTCTCCCCTTTGCTGTGGCCCGATTTCTCAAAAGCCGAGCTCGCCGCGGCCGTGGAGGAATACCAGCGCCGCGAGCGCCGCTTCGGCCTCACCGGCGAGCAGCTCAAGACCGGCGCCGCGCCGCGCCCGCCCGCCGACACCCCCTAACCCTTCCAACCCTCACCCTTGCCTGTGCTAAAACGGACGTTCAGCACGCTCATTCTGTGGAGCCTGGTGCTCGTATGCCTACGCTACTTCGGCGCCACGGGTGGGGTGTGGCTCATCACCGTCATCAGCGTGCTCACCCTGAACGAGTTTTACGCAATGCTCAGGCGTATGGGACTTACTCCCTTCAACCGCCTTGGTCTCACCCTCGGAGCGGCCATCACGCTTGCCCCGTACTATTTTGAACCGTACTTCACGCCGACAGAGTTGCTGGCCCTGGCGGTGATCGTGTTTTCCGTGCGCATCCTGGGCGAGCGTGAGCCGCAGAACCGGGTCGAGACGCTGGGCTGGACCCTTTTCGGCCTCGTCTACGTGCCGTTCATGCTGCATTTTCTCGTGCGCATCATCCTCATCACGAGCCCGCATGAGCACAGCGGCCTTGTGCTCGGCCTCTGGCTCATCGCCGTGACGAAATTCTGCGACTCGGGCGCGTTTCTCACCGGGCTGGCCATCGGCCGGCACAAGATGGCGCCCAACATCAGTCCGAAAAAGACGTGGGAAGGGGTGGTCGGCGGCATGCTCACTGCCGTGGTGGTAGGGGCCACCCTGGCCTGGGGTTGCCGTGCCTACCTGCCGGCAAACTTCACCCCGCTCCTTGGCGCCGTGACAGCGGTCCCCCTGGCCGGTCTCGCCATCGTGTCGGATCTGGTCGAATCAATCATCAAGCGCCGGGCCGACACCAAGGACACCGGCCGCACCATCCCCGGTATCGGGGGAATGTTCGATCTCACCGACAGCTTGATCCTCACCGCGCCCATTGGCTGGGTGGTGTTTCACTTGCTATAGCCTCCGGCGCCTGCCGAAATCGCCCACCGGCCCCTCCCCGCCGGACGAGTGCAGGAATCTGCCACGAAAGTGCCCCCCTCTCCTTCCAGAAAACGCATTGTCCTTTTGGGCGCCACCGGCTCCATCGGCGAGAACACGCTGCGGGTCATCGCTGCGCACCGTGACCGGCTGGAACTGGTGGGCATTGCCGCGCGTGCCAACCACCGGCGGCTCGCGGAGATTGCGCGGCAGTTCGGCGTCCGGCATGTGGCGATCTTCGAAAACGGTGCGCTGGCCGAGGCCCGCGCCAACCCCGCGGCGTTCCCCCCCGACACCCGGCTGTCCGGCGGCCTGAACGGACTCGTCGAACTCGCGCAACTGCCCGAAGCCGACCTGGTGCTCGTGGCGGTCGTGGGCACCACTGGTCTGCGGCCCGCCCTGGCCGCCCTCGCCGCGCACAAGCCCCTCGCGCTCGCCTCCAAGGAAATCCTGGTGCTGGCCGGCAAATTTGTCATGGCCGCGGCGCGCGCCGGCGGTGTCCGCCTGGTGCCGGTCGACAGCGAACACAACGCTGTCTTCCAGTGTCTCGAGGGCCACGCGCCCGCCACCGTGCGCCGGATTGTGCTCACCGCCTCTGGCGGCGCGTTTCGCGATCTCTCCGCCGCCGCGCTCGCCCACGTGACTCCCGCCGACGCGTTGAGGCATCCCAACTGGTCGATGGGGCCCAAAATCACCGTCGATTCAGCCACGCTGGCCAACAAGGGCCTCGAACTCATGGAGGCGCAATGGCTGTTCGGCCTGCGTCCCGACCAGTGTCAGGCGGTGCTGCACCCGCAGAGCATCGTGCACTGCCTGGTGGAGTTTGCCGACGGCACGATGCTCGCACAGCTGGCGCCGCCTTCCATGACGTTTCCCATCCAGCACGCCCTGCTCTACCCGGAACGGGCGCCGGGGATCGATGCCCCGCTCGACCTGCAAAAGCTGTTCACCCTCGACTTTTGCCCGGTGGATGAGACGCGCTATCCCTGCCTGCGGCTGGCCCGGGCGGTGATGGACGCGGGTGGCGTGGCGCCGGCTGTTTACAATGCCGCCAACGAGGTCGCCGTGACGGCTTTCCTCGCTGGCCGGCTGCCCTTCCTTGCCATTTCAGAGGTCATCGATAAGACTCTTCAATCCGGTTCCAATTTTGAACCGGCCGATCTCGACGCTGTCCTGGAGGCCGACCTGGCCGCCCGCCGCGCCGCCCGGTCCATCATCACCAGCATAAAATCCTGACTTAGGACGTGTCCTCCGATCTGCTCCAGTCCATCGCCTCGAATCTCTGGTCGATCTTCCTGATCATCCTGTTCTTTGGCGGCTCCATCTTTGTGCACGAGTTCGGCCACTTCCTCGCCGCGCGGCGCCGCGGGGTGCACGTGGCGCGTTTTTCCATCGGTTTCGGGCCGAAGATCTTCGCCTGGCGGGGCAAGGATGGCGTCGAGTACCGTCTGTCCTGGCTGCCGCTCGGCGGTTATGTCGCGCTCCCGCAACTCGCCGACATGCACGCCATCGAAGGCGGGGCGGATGTCGACGTGAAGAAACTGCCCCCTCTCAGCTACGGCACCAAAATGCTGGTGTTTGCCGCTGGCGCGGCCTTCAACGTCGTCTTCGCCTTTCTGCTCGCCTGCATCGTGTGGTTTGTCGGCCAACCGACCAGCGCCGAACTCGATACCACGAGGATCGGCCTGGTGATGCCGGCGATCGCCCTGCCTGACGGATCGAGCGTGCCCAGTCCGGCGTTTGAAGCCGGCTTTCAGGCCGGCGACGTCATCCTGGCCATCGATGGCAGCCGGGTCACCAACTGGCCGGACCTGCAGCAGACGCTCTTTGCCAGCGGCGGGCGTTCTGCCGACGGCCGGCCCCGGGCGGTGTTCACCGTCGCTCGCGGCGGTGAAACGCTGGAGCTCACCGTCTATCCACGCCTCGCCGGCGATGAGCGCATGCGGCGCATCGGCATCGTCCCGGCCGAGGAGTTCATCGTCTATGAAGTCACGCCGGGCTCGCCGGCGGCCCGCGCCGGCCTCAGGCCGAACGATCAGATCGTCGCCCTTGACGGCCTGCCGGTGCTCCACTCGAGCGTCTTTGTCGATCACTTGCGCAAAAATGTCGACCGGCCCATCACACTCACCGTGCTTCGCGCGGGCCGGCGGACCACGCTCACCGTGCCGCCCCGCACCCGGACGGAAAATCCCGCCGAGCTCGGTCTCACATTCAAATCGGGCTTCAAGATCGTGTATCCCGATCCCTTCACCCAGATCGCGGATAATGCCGTGATGGCGTTCCGCGTGCTCGCGGGGCTCATCAACCCCCAATCCGACCTTGGTGTATCCAATCTTAGCGGCCCCGTCGGCATCGTGCGCATCTTCCGCGCCACGGCACAGAGCGATATTCGCGTCGTGCTCTGGTTCACCATTCTTGTGAATGTCAACCTCGCCATCTTCAACCTGCTGCCCGTCCCGGTGCTCGATGGCGGCCACATGCTCTTCGCCACCATCGGCCGGCTGCGCGGCCGGGCGCTCCCGGCCAGCTTCATCATGACCACGCAGAGCGTGTTCATCGTGCTGCTTTTCTCGCTCATTCTTTACGTCAGCTTCTTCGACGTACGCCGCCTTGTCCGCGACGCACGCAGCGAACGTGCTGAGACCCAGCAGCAGGCCGCACCAACGGCGAAACCCGCGCCCGCACCGGCGGCGCCCTAGGAGAGCCCCCGCGCCTGGCGCGGACCATGATGTCCTACTGCGCGTCTCGTTTCCAAACCGTACGCCGCCCCACCGTTGAGGTGAAAGTGGGCGCTATCGGCGTCGGCGGGTCGAATCCGATCCGCCTCCAGTCGATGACCACGAGCGACACGCAGGACATCGAGGCCACTGTAAGGCAGTGCATCGCGCTGGCCGAAGTGGGGTGCGAGATCGTCCGCATCACCGCGCCCAACGTGCCGGCGGCGAAATGCCTGCGATCCATCCGGGGAAAATTCACCGCCGCCGGCTTCGGTCATGTGCCGCTGGTCGCCGACATCCATTTCCTCCCCTCGGCGGCGATGGAGGCGGTCGAACACGTTGAAAAGGTGCGCGTCAATCCCGGTAATTACGCCGACAAAAAAAAGTTTGCCACCCGCGAGTACACCGATGCCGAGTACGAGCAGGAATTGCAGCGGCTCCACGACGCGTTTTCACCGCTCGTGCGGCGCTGCCGGGAACTCGGCCGGGCGCTGCGCATCGGGACCAACCACGGCTCGCTCTCCGACCGCATCATGAACCGCTATGGCGACACGCCGCTCGGGATGGTCGAAAGCGCGCTCGAGTTCGTGCGCATCGCCGAGTCTGAAGGCTTTCACGACATCATCCTGTCGATGAAGGCCAGCAATCCCAAGATCATGATCCAGGCCTACCGGCTGCTCGTGGAAAAGATGGACGCGGCGCATCGTCCCTATCCGCTACATCTTGGCGTCACTGAGGCTGGCGACGGCGAGGACGGCCGCATCAAGGGCGCCATCGGCATCGGCGCCCTCCTGCTCGACGGCCTGGGCGACACGATTCGCGTCTCGCTCACCGAGGATTCGGTCTACGAAATCCCGGTTGCCCGGGCGATCGCCGAAAAGGCGATGAGCTTGTGGACGATAGCAGAAAGCGGAAAGCGGAGACCAGATAGTAAAACCACTGAATCAATCGACTCTCCGGTATCCGGTATCCGCGATCCGAGATCCGTAGACTCCATCGATCCCTTTCATTTCACACGACGCGAGACGCATGTCCTGTCTCTTTCGGATCGTTGCAGTGTCGGCCCGGAGCAGCCGCCGCGCGTCATCGTGCGGGTTCCGGAACCGGATCATCTCGCCAAGGCCGCCATGGAACTGGGTGGACCCTCGCTCAAGGATACACCCGTGGAAGGCTTGATGGTGCCGGTGGCCGACGCCGAGACGCTGGCCGGGCTTCGCCGGATCCTGGACGAGGTGAAACTCCCGGTCGATTTTCTCGTGCTCGATCTGGCAGAGACCCTTGCGCCCACCGACCTGGCCGGTTTCGTTTCCGCCAGTCGTGGCCGCCTGGTGCTGTGTCGGCGTTTCCAGCCCTCCGCGGGCAGGCAGCTGGCTGGCATGGCGGAACTCGCGCGCCGCCATGGCCATTTCCTCGCCATCGACATGGCGGTCGCCGATTTTCCTGCGTTCACCGACACTTTCCGGTCGCTCGGTGACAACCGCCTGATCTTCACCCTCTCCTCCGTTGGTGCGCCTGCCGCCTGTTGCTCCCACGCGCTCGGTGCCTATCGCCAGCTGGCCGAATACCTGCTCCGCCTTGGTTTCCGGGCACCGCTTTGGATTCGCAACACCGCCGCCACCGCCACGCGTGATGACACCAGTTTTCTCGGCCGGCTGCTTGAAGCCAGCATTCTCACGGGCGGTCTCCTCTGCGACGGCCTGGGTGATCTAGTGAGCATTGAAACCGAGGCCGACCCGATGCGCGCCGCCAAACTTGCCTACAACGTGCTGCAGGGCGCCGGTGCGCGCATTTCCAAGACCGAGTTTGTCGCCTGCCCGAGCTGTGGCCGCACTCTCTTTGATCTGCAGACCACCACCCAGCGCATCCGGGAAAAGACCGGTCATCTCAAGGGAGTCAAGATTGCCATCATGGGCTGCATCGTGAACGGCCCGGGTGAAATGGCCGATGCGGACTTTGGCTACGTGGGCGGCGCGCCCGGCAAAATCAACCTCTACGTCGGAAAGAGCTGCGTGCAGTACAACATTCCGCAGGCCGAAGCGGACGACCGTTTGATCGCTCTGATCAAAGCGCACGGCAAATGGCTGGAGCCCTCATTGCCCATGGCACCATGACCGCCCCCCTGCGAGTACGCCGACAGGCTTCCCTTACCAGCCACCCCGCGTCACGACATCGTCACTACTGTCACATGACCGTGACTGATTCGTGACGTTCGCCGGTGCGCCGCGATCGCGTAGTGGCTGTCTTATTACGCCTGCCACGCCGCCTGAGCATTCGGGCCTCAGTCTGTTTAAAACAGCAAATGCGGAGGTGGTGTGAATAACTTGTGGGAAAGTTGCTCTTGAAATGCATTTTGTGATTCACGTTACTGCGCAAATCGGTTCTATTACTCGGTACCTCATTTGTTCTTTCCCACGTCCGCAGTCCGTTTTTCTCTGCAAGCTCTCGGGGAGTTTCCCCTACCCTCTGGTCTTCAATGTTTTATTCTAACGATTAGCCTGCCTCCAGACCCACCAAGACCGGACATGCCTTTCTCCTCTGAGCGAGCGAGGGAATTCTGCCCTGCAGGACGCGTGCAAAGAGCCTCTCTTGAGGCCGTGTGAATAATCTCTTTCCTTTGCCTGCTCCATGCCCTCATTGACCCTCCCGTCCAGCCTTTGGGAAACCGTCAAATGTGACTTCAAAGGGCTATTCCCTGAGGATGTCTTCCAGATGTGGTTTGAGCCCATCGTCTGCCTCGAGACGACCGAGGACTCCATTGCGCTCGGCGTGCCTAACGACTTCGCAGCGATCTGGATCCACGACAACTACCTCGACCTCATTACTCAGCGCCTGCGCCTCACTGCCGGCCGCCTGATCAACGTTTCCCTGAAGGTTCATCATCCCGGGCCTGCGACCAAGCCCACCCCCGGCTCCTTGGCTGCCGGCAACGGCAACCATGACACTCTGTCAGCCTCCGCGCACCATAATCGCATGCGGGCCACGCCGCGCCGGGCGGGCCGTTACGATGAAAAGTGCCCCAACGCCGGCACGCTCAACCCCCGCAACACCTTCGAAAACTTCGTCGTCGGCGCCAATAACCAGCTGGCCCATGCCGCCGCCCTGGCCGTGGCGCAGGCGCCGGCCCAAGCCTTCAATCCGCTGTTCATCTACGGCGATACCGGCCTCGGCAAGACGCACCTGATGCACGCCGTGGGGCACAGCATTCTTCGCAACAACCCCGACGCCAAGGTCGCGTACCTCTCCACTGAGAAATTTACCAACGAGTTCATTCAGGCACTGCAGGAAAACAGCCTCACCCGTTTCCGCCAGCGCTACCGCAACGTCGACGTGCTCCTGCTCGACGACGTGCAGTTTCTCAGCAACAAGGAGCGCATCCAGGAGGAATTCTTCCACACCTTCAACGACGTCTTCGAATCGGGCAAGCAGGTGGTCCTCTCCAGTGACCGTCCCGCCAGCGAGATCGCCAAGCTCGAATCACGCCTGGTTTCGCGCTTCCAGTGGGGCTACGTGGCAGACATCCAGTCGCCCGACCTGGAGACGCGCGTCGCCATTCTCCGCACGAAGGCCGCCTGCCTGAAGTTCGACGTTCCTCCGGCCGTAATCAATTTCATCGCCCAGCACATCTCCAAGAACATCCGCCGCCTCGAAGGCGCGCTCATCAAGGTGGCCAGCTATTCCGCCCTCACCAACAAGGCCCTCGACCTGCCCACCGTTGAGATGCTGCTGCAGGATGTGCTCATGGAGCAGGCGCAAAACCTGCTCACCCTCGAGACCATCCAGAAGCGGGTGGCCGACCATTACCAGATCCGCCACAGCGACATGACGAGCAAACGCCGCCCCGCCAACATCGCCCTGCCCCGGCAGATCGCCATGTACCTGGCCCGCCAGCTTACCAAGCATTCGCTGCAGGAGATTGGCGACGCGTTTGGCGGGCGCGACCACGGTACCGTCATCCATGCCTGCAAAACCGTCGAGAACATGATGGAGCAGGACGACTCCGTCCGCGGCAGCGTCGAATTTCTGAGGGCCCAACTCTCCAAGTAGCAACGCCGGGTGCCCCCAACACCCTGCCCATGGTGTCCATTCTGTCCCCCGCCAGCATTGTGCGGGAATTTTGTTTGTTGCCGCCGGCCGCTCGGGGGGGCCGGAGTGCACTGTCTACTGTGAGAATAAAATCTGGTTTCTAAGCAGCCCCACATTATGCGAGGCTTATTTCCACGCCCCATTCCCATGAAAAAGTCCCAGGCTCACTTCCCTAAAATCCCGCCCATCGCCTACGAAGGCCCGAGATCGGAGAATCCCCTCTCGTTCAGGCACTATAATCCCGCCCAGATCATCGATGGCAGGTCGCTGAGGGATCACCTCCGCTTCTCCATCGCCTACTGGCACTCCTTTCGCGGAGTCGGCGCCGATCCGTTCGGCTGGGGCACCATCGTCCGTCCCTGGGAGAGCGGCCGCGATCCCCTCGCTGTCGCCCGGACGCGCATGGACGCCGCCTTTGAGTTTTTCGTGAAGATTCAAGCGCCGTTCTGGTGTTTCCACGATCGCGATATCGCACCCGAGGGACGCTCACTCGCCGAGTCCAACCGGAACCTCGATAGGCTCGTCGCCCACGCGAAACAACTGCAAAAGGCCACGGGCGTAAAACTCCTGTGGGGCACGGCCAATCTCTTCTCGAATCCACGCTACATGTGTGGTGCCGCCACCAACCCCGATGCCCATGTCTTCGCCTATGCCGCCGCGCAGGTGAAGAAGGCGCTGGAGGTCACCAAGGAGTTGGGGGGAGAGAACTACGTCTTCTGGGGCGGCCGCGAAGGCTATGAGACCCTCCTCAACACCGACCTCAAGCGCGAGCAGGAACATTTGGCTGCGTTCCTGCACATGGCGGTCGATTATGCCAAGGTCATCGGCTTCAAGGGCCAGTTCCTCATCGAGCCGAAGCCCAAGGAGCCCACGAAGCATCAGTATGACTTCGACGTCGCCGCCGGCCTCGCCTTTCTGAAGACCCATGGTCTCGACAGGCACTTCAAGTTCAACATTGAAACCAACCACGCCACCCTGGCCGGCCATACCTTCCAGCACGAAATCGAGACCGCAGCGGCGCATGGCATGCTCGGCTCGATCGACGCCAACACCGGCGACCTGCTGCTCGGGTGGGACACCGACCAGTTCAACACTGACGTCAAGGAACTCACCCTCGCCATGGTCTCCATTCTGCGCGCCGGCGGCCTTGGCGCGGGCGGCTTCAATTTCGACGCCAAGCTGCGCCGCCCCTCCATTGACCTCGAAGACCTCTTCTACGCGCACATCGGCGGTTTCGACACCTATGCGCTGGCCTTCAAGCTCGCGCGCCGCATTCTCGCCGAGGGCAAGTTCACCCAGTTCGTTGCCGCCCGTTACAACAGCTACAACGCGGGCTTCGGGCGCGACATCGAATCGGGCCGGGTCGGCTTCAAGGAGTTGGAGAAGATCGCACTCAAACTAGGCGAACCCCTTTCGCACAGCGGACGGCAGGAGTACCTCGAAAACCTGCTGAACCAGTACTTGCACGGCTAAGCCGGCTCCCAAGTCATGGTTCTTCCGGGCGCGGCCGGGAGCCGCGCCCTTTTCATGTCCCCGGCGATCGATTCACGCGGCTGGTCCGTGGCCGGAAGGATCATGGCCCGGTAATTCCGGACGCGGGGCGGCAGTCGCAAGCCCAGTTGCACCGGCGCGCCGTTCCGCCCGGCGGCGCAAGGCGCGGCGGATGGTGAGCTTCACTCCCCAGTGGTAGAACGCCAGCGCCAGCAGCACCCCGCAGGCGGAGTAAAAGAGCCCCTCAACCGTCGTTGGCACCGCCGGTTTGAAGATCGTCCATGTTGCGTGGACGATGGAAAAATCAAGGTGCCGGAGGAAAACGAACGGCCGGCTTAATATCGAGGCCTGCCGGATGGCCGTGTCCGCCGCGGCGAGTGCGTCCACTCGTGTCATCGTTTCCTGGATCACCCGCCCGAGCCGCGCCACCGTCGGTTCGCCGCTGCCCAGACTCCGCGCGATCAACTGGTCGAGCGAGAGGTCCGACTGCGCCGCCACCGCCCGGAACTGTTCCAGTTGCCGGCGCGCCTCATCGAGATGCCCGCCCAGCCGTTGCAGATACTGCTGGATGAACTCCGGCAGTTGCGAGAACAGCACGGCCCCCACGACGCACAGCAGGCGATCGAGCAATCCCTCGCCGGCGGCCAGCAAGGAGCGAACCGGTTGGTTCCAGCGCACGGGAGGAGGATTGATCAATTTCTCCGCCGGGCAAGCCTCAGTCGTCCCTGTCCGGCGCGCCCCGGTTCCGGCCGGGTTTTGCCAAGCGCGTGCCTACTCCGTGTCGTAGATTTGCACATGCGTCCAGCAGCTCTTGAATTTCGCGATGAACGCCAGGTGGATCGGGTCGGCCTGACAGGCATCGTGGGCCGCCACGTCGCGGCAGATCACCGTGAGGCCGACCGCGAAGGTTTTGTCGACCACCGGCCGGTCCGGAACGGCGGCGGGTGCGCCGACGTAGACTTTTTCAACGTGTTTGATCGCCGCCAGCGACTCGACGCCGCGGCGAAAGTCGGCGCGTTGCGTTTCAGTGAGTCCGGGGTTCAGCCAGAAGAGGACTGTGTGGATGAGCATGGGAAAAGGGATCTATCCGGGTGATTGCAGCGGATCCACGAGAACTTCCTGGTCCGGCCTTATTGAGTCTCCTTGGGGCAGGCCTCGTCATTGAGATGGCATGCCACCAGATGATCGCCGGTCTGGCCGGCTGCTTCACCGATGGCGGGTTTCAATTCAGGCCGGTGTTGCTGGCACGGTGCGAAGCACTGCGGGCAGCGCGGATGGAAGGCGCAGCCGGACGGCAGGCTGCCCGGATCAGCTGCTTCGCCTATAATCTCAAAATTCATGCGCTGGTCGGGATCGGGCCTGGGCACGGCCGAATGCAACGCCCTGGTGTAGGGATGCCGGGGATCCTTAAACAGCGCGGCCGTCGTCCCAAGTTCGACGATGCGGCCGGCATACATCACGGCCACGCGGTCGCAGACATGACGGATGACGTCGAGGTTGTGGGCGACAAAGATGCAGGTGAGTTTGAACTCCTCCTGCAGATCCTTCAACAGGTTGAGGACCTGAGCCTGCACGGATACGTCAAGGGCTGACACGGCCTCATCGGCCACGACCAGGGATGGGCGCATGATGAGGGCCCGGGCGATGCCGATGCGCTGGCGCTGGCCGCCGGAAAACGCATGGGGATAGCGCGTGCGGTGCTCGGGTTTCAGTCCAATTTTCAGGAGCATGTCAGCCACGCGGTCATCGAGCTCGGCGCCCTTGGCCAGCTGATGGATGATCAGCGGCTCGCCGACGATCTGGCTCACGGTCATGCGCGGATTGAGCGACGAGTAGGGATCCTGAAAGATCAACTGCATGGCCGGACGCAGCGGTTTGAGGGCGCGGTCGGAAAGCCTGGCAAGGTCCACCCTCCGGCCGTTGGTGCGGAACCAAACCTCGCCGGCGGTGGGGGTGAGCGCCCGCAGAATGCAGCGGGCAACCGTGGTCTTACCCGAGCCGGACTCGCCCACCAGTCCGAGCGTTTCGCCCGGATGCAGGTCAAAGCTCAGGTCATTCACCACACAAATGGTGCCGGCCGCCTTTTGCAGAAAGCCCCGGCTGCGGACGGGAAAATGCTTGCTGAGGTGCCGCACGCTGAGCAGGGGCTCCTGGGCGTCACCGGGAGACATGGCAGGACCAGGAGCGGAAACGGACAGACTCATGGGAGTTCACCCTGCATGTTATTTCCGACCGCAATCTCCTCCGCCCGGACACAGGCTACGGAATGACCCGGGGCGAGCGAGCGCAGCGCCGGGGCGCCGCCGATATCGCAGAGGCCGGTCCTGGCGTGCGGGCACCGGGGATGAAAGCCGCAGCCGGTGGGGATGGCGGTGAGCGACGGCACGGCCCCGGGAATGGCGGCAAGGCGGTCGCCGGTGTTCAGACTCGGCAACGATCTGAGCAATCCTTGCGTATACGGGTGCCCGGGGCGTTTGAGGATGTCGCGCACATTCCCGTGTTCGACGATGCGGCCGAGATACATCACGGCGATATCATCGGCGGTCTGCGCCACGACCCCGAGATCGTGAGTGATGAACAGCACCGAGCAACCGGTGTCACGCTGGAACGCCTTGATCAGGCCGAGAATCTGGGCCTGGGTGGTCACATCAAGCGCCGTGGTCGGCTCGTCGGCGATGAGCAGCTCCGGAGCGCAGACCAGCGCCATCGCGATGACAGCGCGCTGCCGCATGCCACCCGAGATCTCATGCGGAAACTGGTCGTAACGACGCTCCGGTGCGGCCACGCCAACCCTCCGCAGCATATCGATGCCCATGCGACGCGCCGCCGCCGTCGTGACCTCCCGGTGCAACAGGATGGCTTCGGAAATCTGGCTGCCAACCGTGTGCACGGGTGAGAGCGCTGTCATCGGCTCCTGGAAAATCATGCTCACCAGCCCGCCGCGCACTTGGTAGAGCGGAGCGTCGCCCTCGTCGAGCGCGGTGATGTCGATGATACCGGCACGCCGGGAGTTAAGGACCATCCGGCCGCGGACGATCCGGCCCGGGTTGGGAATAAGCCGGAGGATTGCATGGGCCGTGACCGATTTGCCACAGCCGGATTCCCCCACCAGCGCGAGCATACGGCCCCGCTTGATCGAGAACGACACGCCATCCACGGCGGGCAGCTCGCCTTGTTCGGTAAAAAAATGCGCATGGAGGTCCTCAACCGTGAGAAGCACCTCTCCATCGGTCGTGAAGGGTTCTGAAGCGGGAGGCGGCATGACACTCAGGGAAGATATGGTCGGGGTCGGGGTGGACAGTCCTGCGCGCAGCCGGTGCTACAGGCGGATGGCGATCACAAAGCGCCACCGCCTTGTTGTCATGCGAAAAAGCAGCCGGCGGCGACACAGCAAGCCGCGGGTTCGCAACCCGTTCACGCCACAATCCGTGGCCGGCATCATCGTGCCAAGCCCGGTGCTGACCAGTATTGCACCGGGCGGGGGAAGTCCGCAAAACTCATGCCGTGCAATTCAAACGCTCTCCTTGCTCTTCACCCTTTCCGGCGCTCCGCCAACGCGCTCATGAACCCGCCTGGCGCGGTTCGGTCGTCGTCCTTCACCTGACGTTGGTCGCCATGATCGGTTTCACGGCCTGCGCCACGGAGCGCGGAAACAAGAAAAGGCTGCTCGAGCGAGTACCCCCGCCCCAGCCTCTCCTGACCGCCAGCGCCAAATATGGGGAAGGCACTCTGGCGGTCCAAGCCTGGCTCGGTCCGTCCGTGCGTTTGCGGAAGACCGAGGGGCAGCCGGACGCCATGGAGAAAGGACTACGCGCCGGGGGACGCCGGGATCACTTTGAGGGCTCGTCGTCACAACCAACGGATTCTTTTGACCGTGCCTACGCTCCGTTTGAACAAGGGGCCAATGACTATTCGGCAGAAGAGATCGACGAAATGTACGGCCGGGTGAACTATCAGTACATCCTGCCGCCCCGCCTCGCGTTGACGTTTACCTTTGTCAACACGAGTTCCCGGACGGTCACGCTGGCCATCGCCGAGGTGAACTCGCTGCTCGGCAATTTTGCGCCCCGTCCCGAAACCCTCACCCTCGCCCCCGGCCAGGAGGGCTCGATTAATCCCATGCTGTCTGCGTTCGACAACAATTTCGAAGAGCTCGACGTCACGCTGACCCTGAAGAACGGCGGCAAAGCGGAGACGCAAGTACTGAAGCTCCGCCGGATGCCGTCATCCACGCCCGCCACGTCGGGAAATCCCCCTCAGCACTGAAGCGCCCCCAATCCCTCAATGACCGGCGGATAGTTTTTGCTGTCCTTTCGAAAAGCGACCGCCACAATCGCGCCACTTCACTTATGAGAACCGCCCTCGCCCTCATTCTTCTGGCCACGGGTTATCGCATCGTCGCGGCCTGGAATCCGGACCTGGTTAATTTTTCGCCGCTCATGGCCCTGGCCTTTTGTGGCGCCGTCTACTTCCGCAACCGCTGGATGTGGCTCATCCCCTTCATCGCGTTGAGCGCGTCCGACATTTACCTCGACCACTACCACGCCACGCATTTCGGCTACACGTGGGACCTGGGTGGCGTGCTCGTGCGCACGGTGTGCTTTGTGGCGGCGCTGATGCTCGGCTGGATGGTCTCCCAGCGCAAAAACTGGCTGAATCTCCTCGCCGGCTGCCTGGGCGGTTCGCTGCTTTTCTACTTCGCCACCAACACGGCTTCGTTTCTGGGCGACGCCTTTTATGCCAAAACGCTCGCCGGCTGGTGGCAGGCGATGACGATCGGCCACCCCGAATTCCCCCCGACGCTGTTCTTCCTCCGCAACACACTGGTGGGTGACCTGTTTTTCACCGGCGCCTATGTGTTCGCGATGGAATGGGCCGCGCTCCGCGCCGGCCAGCCGAATCTGCTGAGGAACGAAGTCGCGCGGGCGGTCTGATCCAGGTCCATGGGTCGCCTCAAGCTGGGCACCTCGCCCGGCTTGCTCGTTTCCGGACCTCCAGCTACACCCGCGTCCTACGCCCAAACCCCTGTCCCCGTCTCGATCACCGCCCCGGGCCGCACCTCCTTCCCATGTCCACCTACGGCTACTTCGACGACAAGAACCGCGAGTTCGTGATCACCCGCCCGGACACTCCGCTGCCCTGGCTGAACATGCTCGGCCAGGACGAGTTCTACGGCCTCTGCACGCAGACGGCCGGCGGCTACTCGTTCTGGAAGGATGCGCGCCTGCGCCGCCTTACGCGCTATCGCTATAACAACAACCCGCTGGATAACGACGGCCGCTTCCTTTACGTAAAGCAAGGCAGGACCATCTGGAATCCTGGCTGGAAGCCCACCCGCACGCCGCTCGATGCCTTCGAGTGCCGGCATGGCCTCGGCTACACCCGCATCACCGGCCGCAAGGGCGGCATCGAGGTGGAGCAGTTGATGTTCGTGCCGCCGAATGAGAACCTCGAGGTCTGGAGGGTCTCGGTGCGCAACCGGACCAGAAAGCCCCGGCAACTCACCCTGTTCTCGTTCGTCGAGTTCTGTTTCTTCGAGGCGCTGAACGACATGACAAACTACCAGCGCACCTACTCCATCGGCGAGGTGGAGATCGAGGGTTCGGCCATCTACCACAAGACCGAGTACCGCGAGCGCCGGAACCATTACACCCTTTTCGGCTGCACGCGTCCGGTCGACGGCTATGACACCTCGCGCGACCAGTTCGTTGGTGTGCACCACGGACTGCATGACCCGCAGGCCGTCCTCGAGGGCACATGCCGCAACAGCCGCGCGTACGGCTGGAATCCGGTCGGGGCCCATCAGATCAATCTCCGTCTCAAACCCGGGGCCGAGGAGACTTTCGCGTTCATCCTGGCTTACGTCGAGCAAGGTGATCGGCCGAAATTCACCGCACCCTTCGTGATCAACAAAGCGCAGGGTCGCGAGATTCTCGCCAGGTTCTCCGACCTTAGCACCATCGATCAGGCCTTCGCCGCTGTAAAGAGCCGTTGGGGTGAGCTCCTCTCGGTTTATCAGGCGCCCAAGGTTCCCAATGAGCACCTGCGCCGCATGGTCAACACCTGGAACCAGTGCCAGGTGATGGCCACCTTCAACCTCTCGCGCTCCACCTCGGGTTACGAGACGGGCATCGGCCGCGGCATGGGCTTCCGCGACTCAAACCAGGACCTCCTCGGTTTTGTTCATCTCCTGCCGGATCGCGCCCGCCAGCGCCTCCTCGACATCGCCGCCACACAGCTTGCTGACGGCACCTGCTACCACCAGTACCAGCCGCTCACCAAGAAGGGCAATGCCGACGCCGGCAGCGGTTTCAACGACGACCCGCTCTGGCTCATTCTCTCCACCTGCGCCTACCTCCGCGAGACCGGCGACGCCACCATCCTCGACGAGCAGATCGGCTATGCAGACAAACCCGGCTCGAAGAACACGCTCCTCGATCACCTCGAGACGTCCCTCGGCTATACGCTGAGAAACCGCGGCCCGCACGGCCTGCCGCTCATCGGCCGCGCCGACTGGAACGACTGCCTCAACCTCAACTGTTTCTCCCGGGAGCCCAACGAGCCGTTCCAGACCACAGCCAACGCCGGCAAAGGCGATGTCGCCGAGTCGGTGATGATCGCCGGGCTCTTTCTTTACGCCGCGCGAGATCTCGCCGCGCTTTACCGCTGGCTCCAGCGCGGCCCCGATGCCACCCGCATCGACGCGGCCTATGCCGGGATGCTCAAGGTCATCGAAACGCAGGCGTGGGACGGCGAATGGTATACTCGGGCGTTCGATGCCGAGAGCCGGCCGATCGGCTCCAAGGCATGCGCGGAGGGCAAGATCTACATCGAAAGCCAGGCCTGGTGCGTCCTGGGCGGCGCGGGGCGGGACAACGGCCGCGCCCGCAAGGCGCTCGAGGCGGTGGACAAATATCTCTACCGCCCCGGCCTTGGCTGCGCCCTGCAATATCCCGCTTATTCGGAATACCACCTCGAGCTCGGCGAAGTCTCCAGTTACCCACCGGGCTACAAGGAAAACGCCGGCGTGTTCTCCCACAACAACACCTGGATTCACATTGGCTGGACGCTCTTTGGCGAGGGTGAGAAGGCGCTTGATTACTACCTGAGCATCTGCCCCTCGGCGAAGAAGGACTACGACGTCTACCGCTCCGAGCCCTACGTCTTCGCGCAGATGACCGCCAGCCACCTGTCACCCACGCCGGGCGAGGCCAAGAACTCCTGGCTCACCGGTACAGCCGCCTGGTCGTTCGTCGTGGCCAGCCAGTACATCCTCGGCATCCGGCCCGATTACGACGGCCTGCGCATCGATCCCTGCATCCCGAAAAAGTGGAAGAGCTTTACCGTGAAACGCAGGTTCCGCGGCGTGGAGTACACCATCGAAGTGAAGAACCCGCAGGGTGTCTCCAAGGGCGTGAAGTCCCTCGTCGTCGACGGCAAGAAAGTCGCCGGCAACCTGCTCCCTCCGTCCAGCGGCGGCCGCACCGCCGTGAAGGTCGAGGTCACCCTGGGCGCCTGAACCTGTCGAAGGCTCCGGCTTCTCTCGAACGAGTCATCACTCAGCTTCCCCCCGAGGCACGGCCGGCGGCGGTCGCGCTTCAGCCGAGGATGGCGACGATCTTGGAACCGTCCTTCAGCTTTCCCAGTGGGATCAGGTTCCCCTCGATGATCTTGCGGTCGACCGTGAGGCTTGTGACACCCTTGGAGACGCCCTGCGGATTCTTAACCTCGATCTTCAAGATCTTGCCTCGGAAGACCCGGCGCATGGTGAAGCCCGGCCAGCTCTTCGGAATGCAAGGATCGATGCGCAGACCGTCGATCTCAGGACGCACGCCGAGGATCCATTGGAAGGCGGTGTGGTGGCTCCACGAGACGGTGCCCGACAGCCACGGCACGCGCGACTTGCCGGCATTGCGGTTGCAGGTCGCGTAGGTGGTCTGGCAGTGTACGTAAGGCTCGCTTTCTCGCAGCTCGGCGCGGTTGTTGTAGGCTGAAGGCATGAACGCGCGGTAGTACTCGTAGGCTTGGTCGCCGTTTCCGAGGAGGGTCTCGGCGATCACCGCCCAGCTCTGGGTATGGCAGAAAATGCCGGCATTTTCCTTGATGCCGTGGTTGTAGATCACGCCGCGCATGACGGTCGGCGGAGTGTCCGTGAACGGCGGCGCGCTGAGCATGATGCCGTAGGGCGTGGCGCTCCGTTCCTTGAGCGCGTCCATCGCGCTGCGGCCCTGCTCGCGGGTGGCCGCGCCGCTCATGACGGCCCAGACCTGGGTGTTGATGTAGATCTGGCCCTCGGTCTCCTGCCTGGAACCGTAGCGGTGGCCGTCGGCGCCGATGGCCCAGAGGAACCATTCGCCGTCCCAGGCGACTTTCTGAATGTTGGTCTCGAGTTTGGTCAACTCAGCGCGGGCCCACGCGGCTTCGGCGGGCAGGCCAAGGCGGTCGGCGATTTTCGCGTAGCCGTCGAGACCGTAGCGGACCTGAAAGGCGACCATGATCGACTCGCCTTGGTAACCCATCTTCACGCAGTCGTTCCAGTCGGCGTGGAGGCCGCAGGGCAGGCCATTCTTGCCGGAGCGCTCGAGGTTGAACTCAAGGGCGCGGCGCAGGTGGCCGAGCACGGTGGCCTCGCCCTGGTCGGCGTAAGGCAGCACCTTCTTGTAGAAATCGAGGTCGCCGGTTTCGGCAACGTAGTCGGGCACGGCGTTAAAGAACCAGAGGCAATCATCGGAACGGAACTCCTCCGGTTTCGGTGACTTCTCCTGGCCGGGGCGGTGGCCGAAGGTCTTGATGACGGGAATGGCGCCGCCAGAGGCGACCTGGCCGGTAAGCATGAGCTCGAGGCGTTCGCGGATTTTGTCCTTCATCAGCGGCATGACGCCGAGGAAGTCCTGCACGGTGTCGCGGAAACCCAGGCCGTCGCGCTCGCCGTTGTAGATCATGGAGGCGTGGCGTGACCAGGCATAGGTGATGAGCGCGTTGTAGCCGCCCCAGACGTTGGCCATGTGGTCGAAGTCCGGATCAGGCGTCTTCACCTTCACGGCCTCGAGCAGGCCGTGCCACTGCTTCTTCAGCTTCTGGAACTCGTCTTCGCAGCGCTCGGGGTTGCCGAATTCGGCGACGGCCGCCCTGCCGTGCGAGTCCGGGGTGCCGATGCCGAGCAGCACGATGAGTTCACGGGTCTCGCCGGGCTGCAACGTGATGTCGGCCTGGAACGTACCGCAGCCGTTTTCTCCCTCGGCAAGGAAGTTGGAGCACTTGCCATCCGCCACGGCCCGGGGATTGGCGTAGGTCTGGTAGATGTTGCCGAAAAAGTTTTCGCGCACGGTCTCGTAGCCGGCGATGGGCGCACCGAGGAGCGTCATCCAGGAGCGGCCGCACTCATCGAGCTTCTTGGGGTCGAACTTGATATAGGGATGCGACGACATACCGAGGATGCCGTCGACCATGTCGGCCTTGATGACGAACTGGGAATACTGGAGATTCGACAGGTCGTTGGGCATGTTCCAACAGCTGGCGAATTCGCAATAGGTGAAGATGGAGAGCTTGCGCGCCTTCTTTGATTTGTTGGCCACCTTCAGACGCCAATACTCGAAGACTTGGCCGAGCGGAACAAAGTAGGTCGACTCGGTCTCGATGCCGGCATAGCGCGAGGTGATGATGGAATAGGCGGTGCCGTGGCGGCAGATGCTCCGGTATTTTGTGAGCGGCTTGCCGACGGGCTGCCACGAGGAGCTCCAATAATCGCGACTCTCGTTGTCGCGGAGATAGAAATAGCGGCCGGGCTGGTCCATCGGGACTGAGTTGGAGCGGACGCGGAGGAAGCGGCCATTGAGGGCGCTGCGGTAGAAGCCGTAGCCGCCGGCGTTGTTGGTAATGATGGCGCCATACTCGATGGCACCGAGGTAGTTGCTCCACGGACGGGGCGTGTCGGGGCGCGTGATTACGTATTCTTTGGCAGCATCGTCGAAGTAGCCGTAATTCATGGGATGGAAAAAGCAGCGCTGGCTGGGACGGCCTGAGAACGGCCAAAGCCGGGAAGTTAAGTCAACCGAAAGGCGGGAGCGCGAGGCAAAAGAACGGCGGCGGGAGCAGGCAAAAAGCTATTTCCCCCGCGCGAAGGATGCGAGGGGCAGGCGCCGGCTTCTGTCCGCCGATCCAGCGGCCCGCCTGCCCTACAACAAATCCGCGGCGAGCTCGGCCAGCTTGGAGCGCTCGCCCTTGGTGAGCTTGATATGGGCGGCGATCGGCTGGCCTTTCATGCGGTTATGACAGAAGACAAGACCGTTGCTTCTTGAGTCGACGTAGGGATTGTCGATCTGCGCCGGATCGCCGATGAGCACGATCTTCGAGCCTTCCGAGATGCGCGTGATGACGGTTTTCACCTCATGGGGGGTGAGCTGCTGTGCCTCATCGAGAATAAAGAACCGCCGGGCGATGGAGCGGCCCCGGATGAAGCAGAGCGCTTCGATCTCGACCATGCCATTTTTGATGAGACGCTCGTAGGGTTTGACCGTGGCACCATTGGTGTGACCGTTTATCTGGGCATGATTGGAAGCCTGCAACAGGGCCTCCTCTTTTTTCTTCTTTTTCTTGCTGGCTTTCTTGCCGACAAACTGGGGCTCCTTCGGTGGCTTGGAAGGCATGAGCACCTCGAGCGCATCATAGTAAGGCTGGAGCCACGGCTTCATCTTTTCTTCCAAGGAACCGGGCAGAAAACCTATGTCCTTGCCGAGTGCAATGATCGGGCGCGAAATCGCCACGCCGTCGTAGCGCCCATGCTCATCGCACACCTGATGNNCACGTGATGAGCGAAATGCTCTCGTCGAGCAGCGCGTCCATGAAGAATTGCTGCTCCAGGTTGCGGGCGCGGATGGGAATTCCAGCTGGCGCTTTCACAAACTCCGGAAGCCGCAGCCGCCGCACAAAACCGGCCCCATAATACCGGGCAGGCATGGTCTTGCCCTCGGAAGAGACCAGCAACAGATATTCGTTGATGGCGAGTGACTCCGCGATCTCAGTCTCCAGCTCGAATTCGCCTTCTGACGCGAAGCGTTGCAGTTCGTAGACGCTAACCGGAATGCGTCGATAAGAGTTTTCGTCCGGATCTTCCGGAACCTTGTCGTTGAGGTAATCCTGCGACTCGAGACCGACCGCGCGGGCCTTGAGCTGAACGTTGACGTCCTTTGTCACCAGGATAGTCGGCGGAGGGAAAGTTTCCTGAACAAAGAGGGCGCACGCGATGATGCGGTTGTCCTTTTTTGCGAGATCAGGCAGGATGGTGCGCAGCCGCTGCATCGCCGGCGAGGCCCGATTATCCTCAACCAAGTAGCGGTTGATGATCACCGAAAGCGTGCCGCCGTTGGGCAGTTTGACGCCTTCAAGCATCGTCCGGGAGTCGGGCAGTAATTCCTGCAAGATCCGATGCACGCGGCGGGCATTGCGACCCCGCTCGGTGGACTGCTCGCCCTTAATGGTGTCGAGTTCCTCCAGAACCTCGACAGGGATGGCGAGGTTATTGTCCTCGAATTTGAAGATCGACTGTGGGTCGTGCAGCAGGACGTTCGTATCGAGGACGAAGGTCTTTACTTTCCCTGTGACCTTGAGCTGCGGTTGAAGGGTGATGCCCCCGCTCAGGTGTTCCATCGATGTGGATATCTTGTTAAGAACTGTGTAAGTTTTTGGCAGATTGTCGATACCGGAGTTCGCCTCATTGCGAATGAACATCACATGATCACTGCGGCCACGCTGCCAAGCCCACCACCTGTCGCATTTTTCCCATAACATAAACCCCTGCAGGATTTACGCCACTGCGAGCGCTGCATTTGACTGAAAAAAGAAGGCGGGCCGCCTACCCCTAAGCGGCCCGCCATTTGCTTTCTTTAGTTACCCCAAATCTCCCGCTAAGCGGGAGAGAGTGTAGCTATAGCGTAAATGTAAGACGCCACATTAAAGCAAAGACTTCAATTATCGCTCCAATATAAGCACTAATCGTCATGATTATAAGTTAGCCTGCGCATCATTACGTAATCTCATTCTGATTCGATGCGTTTGCTGCGATTTGCCGGTCGTATTGGTCCCCAGATCCTCATCAGATGCTCAGCCAGATTGCGGAGGCTGATCCGCCGAAGCCCTTCCCGTGCAGAAACTTCATGAAACAGTGGAACGACCCGGCAACGCTCCTCGTAGTACATCCGGAGCCCGTCGGCCAATGCCGTTGCAGCCGCAAAATCGTTTTCAGTCTTCTGCATCAATTCGTGAACTTTGGCCTGCCAGAAGTGTCTTTCCTCGGCGTGACGCTGCAAATAATCGAACAACATTTGCTCAATGCGGTTAAGGCTCATGCTGCGCACGTTGCGGGAATCCGGTCGTTAAAACAACCCCGGATGCCCGGTCGAAAGCAGCATTGCTTTTACAGATGGCGTTGCTACGCTTCACGCAATTTTTAACCCCCAGCTTCCCCCATGTGGCAAAAATTGAAAGAGCAACTCCCCGCTGTCATTCTCACCGCTCTCGTCGTGGTTGGCGCCGCCTTTTGGCTCCACCTGAAAACGGTGAATGACATGGCGGCCCGTCAGCAGCAGGACATAAACACCCTGCGTGAACAGACTAATGCGGAGCTCAAGGCCACGGCCGAGGAGACCCGCCGCCAGATCGACGCCGTCAACACCCTGCTCAAAGATGCCATTCAAAAGCGGGCGGCCGATGTCTTCATGACAGAGCAAGAGGTGGCCAAGATGAACACCGAGCGCGTGAACCAGCTGGCTGCGGCCATCGCCCAGAAAATCCAGCCTTACAATCCTCTGCCCAAGACTCCCGAAGAAGCCGAACACCAGCAAAATGAACAGGTCGACAAGGTTTCTTCCCGTTTGGCCGAGCGTATTCAACCCATCCTCGCGGACATGGCCAAGGATCAGAACCTCACGCGTGAACAAATCGCCGGTTATAGCCAAAAGATCTCCGACCAGATCAGCAACGTCTTGACCTCCGAACTCGCCGCCAAGCAGCAACTAAACAACAACTTGATTGCCACGGAAGCGGTCGCCCGCGATTCACTCAAATTGTCACAGGAGGTCACAGCCCTTTATCTCAGCAGTTTCAAGGACCAGTCGCTGGTCACCCGCCTCCTCACACTGCCGGCCAACGTTGTACGCGATGCCGCCCACTTGAGCATCATTGACAGCACTGAACGAAAGCAGACCGAAGAACGCCTTGTAGGCGAAATGAACGCATTGCAGAAGCGCCTGACTGACATCGAGGCGCAGCTGCCGAAAAAGTAATTCTCCTGCTTCCCTCTCTTTATTGGAATTCAAAGCTGCGCGCCCAGGGCGCGTAGCTTTTTTTCCTGCCTTCAGCCTGCTCTTTCTGGATCTGTTTCGCGCCCGGCAACGAGCCTGCTCGCTCCCCTCATATATCCGCGCCTGGACGCTTCCGGAAACTGCACTTGGCAAGGTGATCGCCGCGTGTGTTGTCCTGCCGGATGGCAGGTTTGCCGAATGCACGGAACGGCGGAAGGAGGCAACGGGCCGGGCGGATGGCGGCCCGGAAATTCCGCGTTTATCTTACCGCCCTTCCCCCACTGCTTACGACCCGTTCATAATCGCCACGCACTGGTAAAGGATACGTCCGCCAGGATAGGGTGTCGAACCGGTTACGAAAAGCTGGTGTCCGGCGGCATTCAAAATGGCATTCCCGGAGAGACCCTGCGCCAGCCCGGTTTCTTTTTCCAACGCGGTCACCCAGTCCGCATCCTGGGCGAGGACAAAAACGCCGTTCGGCGGTGCAACCAACACAGAAAACACCGTGACCCGGGCCGCCGGCCGGCCGGCGACTGCGCCAGGCACCGCGGGCACTGCCGCGGTCTGCGCCTGTTTGACCTCGAGCTTGATCATTCGGGCCACGGCCTCCGGACCGGTGTCGCCCAGCCCCGCGCTCACCCAATCCAACAGCAGGTTGCGCACGGCATTCAGGTCGGGAGCCTGCGCGATGGGATCCATGCCACCGCTCTTGCGGATGGCTTTGACCAGGCTGGAGATCTCCTTGAGGTAAACGTTCTTTTGCGCGCCCGGGATGTAATACATCACCACTAGATGCACGGGCTTACCGTCCGAGGCGTCGTAGGCTATGCCCTGCGACGACCAGCCGATGGCGCAAAAGAGCTCACCTTCCTCCCGTCGCGCGCGGACGTGGGGAACGCCCACGCCCATGCCGATGCCCGTGTTGCACTCTTGTTCGCGATTCTTGATCTCCTCAATCGTGTCGGTGCCAACCTCGATGTCCGGGTTGGCGTCCAGAATGCGGGCGAGGAATTCCAAGGCCCGCGCCTTGCCCGCCTCGGGCAATTCGAAGAGCCGTCCTTCCTGGAGCGCGGTTAAAATGCTACGCATGGATTAATCGATTCCAAACCGTCGGATGAACCACATCTTCACGGTGTGGGTCAAGACGCTGTAGGCGAGAAGGAATCCCGCCAGCCACAGGAAGAAAACCAGTGGCAGCGGGGTGAAACCGAGAAATTGCGCCAACGGAGAAAACGGCAGCCAGACTCCAAGGGCCATGATGACCAGCGTCATGAAGAGCATGGGTTTGCTGGCGCGACTTTGGATGAACGGAATGCGCTGGGTGCGGATGATGTGGACAATCAGCGTTTGGGTGAGCAGCGATTCGACGAACCAGCCCGTGTGGAAGAGTTTTTCCAGATGGCTCTTGTCGACCGCAGAGGTTCCCGGCGAACCAAAGGCGATACAGCCGAAGAAATAGAGCATCAGAAAGAATGTGGCGTAGTCGAAGATCGAACTGATGGGGCCGATGAAAACCATGAAATTGCGGATGCTGCGGATATTCCACCGGCGTGGCTTGGTTAGGTATTCCTGGTCGACGTTGTCGAGTGGAATGCCGATTTGCGAGAAATCGTAGAGAAGATTGTTCACCAGCACCTGAATCGGAGCCATCGGCAGAAACGGGAGGAAGTAGGCGCCACCGACGACACTGAACATGTTCCCAAAGTTGGAACTGGCCCCCATTTTGATGTATTTGATGATATTGCCGAAGACTTTCCGGCCTTCCATGATGCCATCTTCCAGCACGAGGAGGCTTTTCTCGAGGAGGATGATGTCGGCCGATTCTTTCGCCACGTCCACCGCCGTATCCACCGAGATGCCGACGTCGGCGGCTTTCATCGCGAGCACGTCGTTGATGCCGTCGCCGAGGAAACCCACGACGTGCCCCTGGGCCCGCAGGGTTTTGATGACCTTCTCCTTCTGGTCGGGGGTAAGGCGGGCGAGCACATTGGCTTCGTCGACCTCCCGGGCAAAAGCCGCATCATCGAGCGCCGCGAGTTGGGGCCCCGTGGCGACCTTGGTGATGGGCATGGCCACGTCGCGGCAGACCTTGCGCGTGACAAGTTCGTTGTCGCCGGTGAGGATCTTGACGGTGACGCCGGAGCGCGAGAGCGCCGCGATGGCCTTGGCCGAGGTGTCCTTGGCCGGATCGAAAAATGCGATGTAGCCCAGCAGGATCAGCTCGGCTTCATCGGTCACCGAGAACGTTTGCTTGGAGCGGTCGAACTCACGGTAGGCGATGGCCAGCACGCGGTACCCTTCGGCGCTCAGGCTGCGATATTCATCCATGAGGTCGTCACGGATGAGTTTGATGAGGGGATTAATGTCCTCGTCCACCTGGTAGTTTTCGCAGACAGCGGTTACTTCCTCGACCGCCCCTTTGCAGATGAGCACATGCCGGTCTTCGTAATCGATCACCACGGACATTCGGCGCCGTTTGAAGTCGAAGGGGATTTCATCGACCTTGCGGCAGTTGCGTTCGACATCGAGTTCGCTGTGAGCCAGGATTGCCCGGTCGAGCAGGTTGCGCAGGCCGGTCTGGTAAAAGCTGTTCATGTAGGCGTAGCGCAACACGTCCTCGCTGGACCGGTTGGTCACGTCCACATAGCGTTCCAGCACGACATGGTCCTGGGTCAGCGTGCCGGTCTTGTCGGTGCAGAGCACGTCCATCGCGCCGAAGTTTTGGATGGCGTGCAGATGCTTCACGATGACCTTCTTGCGGGACATCATGAGCGCGCCCTTGGAGAGGCAGACGGTCATGATCATCGGCAGCATCTCCGGCGTCAGCCCCACTGCCACCGACAGAGCGAACAGCAGCGCCTCGATCCAGTTGTGGTTTCGCAAACCGACGATGAGGAAAGTGATCGAGACCATCACGATCATGAAGCGGATCATCAGCCAGGTGAAGTCGTGCACGCCCTTGTCGAAACTCGTGGCCTCGCGCCTGGACATGAGTTTCTCCGCGAGCGAGCCGAAGTAAGTGTGGACGCCCGTGACCAGCACCACACCGCGCGCGGCACCGCTCAGCACATTGCTGCCCATGAAGCAGGCGTTGGAAAACTCGAAGGCCGCGTGCCCCACCGGCTGGTTGGTGTCGGGGCTCTTCTCCACGGGCATGGATTCCCCCGTCAGCGCCGATTGGGTGACGAAAAAGTCCTTGGCCGAGAGAATGCGCAAATCCGCCGGGATTAGACTGCCGGCCGTCAGGACCACCACATCACCGGGCACCACCTCCTCCAGTAGCACCTCGGTTTCTTTGCCATCGCGCAGCACCGTCACGGTCGTCTTCACGAGCTTCTGGAGTTTTTCGATCGCCCGCGACGACCGCGCCTCTTGGAAATAGGAAAGGAAGACGCTGAGAAACACCATGCTGCCGACGATGACAGTCGAGGATGTGTCGCCCGTCAGGTAGCACACGATGGCGATGACGATGAGTTGGACGACCAGCGGATTGCGGCAGCGTTCCAATAGGTCACGCAAGACCGAAGGCCGTTTGCCCGCGGCCACCGTGTTCGGTCCGATTTCGTCCAAAACCTTCGCCGCCCGCTCTGAGGACAACCCGTTGCTGGAACTGCCCAGACGGTTCAGCAGCTCCGCATCAGGAATGGTGTATTGGGTTGTATCGGAGGGCAAAATCGAACGTAGACGGTCGTCGCTTCGCTGCACAGATTCAAGGTGAATAGCCGCGAAGATGCAGGAGAAGCGGAGTGTCCAGGCTGCGGTTGATTCGATGGGTTGGCCCTGTGGAGCGCTGGAACAAGCTTTGGCGGTCGACCGCTGTGATACCGGCGATCACCCACCGAAATTCCCTGAAGCCGTCGAGGGCCACGGCGATGGGAGTGCTGCCTGGATCCATGGTAGCAGGTAGCAGCAAGGTCCGACGGCGGAATCTCCTGATCGAGTGGATGGTCTTGCTGATCCAGAACACGCGCGCCGATGCTTCGCGTCGCAAAATGTCGGCGCAAGAAAAAACTCCCGCTGCGCAGATGTTTGTTCGAGCATGACTCGGGATCAATCGCGGCGTCCCTGCGCTCACGCGCGTTTTTTGGTCCGGCGCTTCCAGCACAAGTTGAGAGCATCCGACCTGGCGGCAGCCCACATATGTCCCGTCCGAATTCCTGCCTTGGCTGTCATATTTGATATTGCCCCGGTTCCTGACCGACAAAAACGATGCAAAGCCGCGGCACCTACGGAGCCGCAAAAATGGCCCGGGTTCAAGACGACCCTCTCGTACAGCATCCATCAGCGTTCATGCCTTAAGCATGCTCTCTGACTCGGTCTGACCAGCGCACGTTCAGCCGCCTTGTAGCAAACACGGTGTAGCCATGCCCACCGCACAGCGGGCATGCATTCTGCAGGTTAACACCCCATCGGTTCGCTCATTATGCAACAGCCGGCAGCAATCGAAAATCACCCGCGATATTTTATCTCATTATTCCAAAACAAATTATCACATATTCCCCCTGGCTGGCATCGTTCTAGGTGAAGGGAAGGTGTTTTCGACCACAACACTTCAACTGTCATGCCTACTCGCACGCCTTCAGTCCACTCCCGTCCGCGTTCTGAAGATCCTTCCAGCCCGGAGGCACCGGCCGGCGAGGCTGCCGTCGATGCCAGCCTGGTGCGCCGGTTTATCACCGGTGACGAATCCGCCTTCACCGAGATAGTGACCCGCTACCGAGGCAAGATTTATGGCCTGACACTCAATCTCCTGCATAACGTCGCCGACGCCGAGGAAATCACGCAGGACACCTTCATCCGCGCCTATCGCGGGCTCGTCCGTTTCCGCGGCGACTCCTCCCTCTCCACCTGGCTCTACCGCATTGCGCTCAATCTCGCCCGCAACCGCTATTGGTATTTCTTCCGCCGCCGCCGGCATCACTGGGTGTCGCTCGAGCGTCCGCTGCGCGACGATTCGGAGGCGACGTTCGCCGACATTGTTGCCGCCCCGGACCACGATCCGGCACAGGAGACCGTCGTCGGCGAATTCACCGAACTCGTCGCGGCGTGCATGGGACGCCTCGACCGCCGGCATCGTGAAATCCTCACCATGCGCAATGTGCTCGACCTGTCCTATGAGCAGATCGCGCGTTCGCTCGGCATCAACGTCGGCACCGTAAAAAGCCGCATCGCCCGCGCCCGGGAGAACCTGCGCATCCTGCTCGCGGAGTCATACCCGGAATTCAAGCCGGCCCTGTCCGTGGCCGATTTCTTCCTTACGACGCGGGCCATCCATGGCCAGCCCGCCATCAACTATGCCTGACCACCGGAACCTTTACGCCCGCCGCCTGACATAATCACTTAACCGACCAAGCACCATGAAGACATCCCGCCTTTACCAACGATTTGCCGCCTGGTTCCGCACCCATCGCCCCCTGCGCTGGGTCGAGACGATCGCGACAGATTATTCCGAGTGGACCCCGTGGTGACCAGCCGATCATGGCCGCGCCGTCGGCCTGCCGTTTCCGCTGTCTGAACCAGGTCGGCCACCGTCTTCGCCCCGCCCAACCGCGCCACTCTTGGCGCGGTTTTTTTGCGCGCGCAAGCTTGCCCGCGACCGGCGGAATCCATGCACTTCCCGCCATGCCTGCCGCCATTCGCATCACCCCGCAAGCCGCCCGCCGTTTTCTGCGGCAGGCGCTCCTGCTCGACCAGCCGGCGGCCACGGTCGGCGAGGCCCTCGTACACCTCGGCTATGTGCAGATCGATCCCATCAATGTCTGCGGTCGCATGCATGACTTGATCCTTCGTAACCGCGTGGCCGGCTATCGCGAAGGTGCCCTGCTGCGCCACCTGTACGGAGATACGAACAGCCGGTTGCCGGCCCCGCCCTCTCGCCACCACCTCCGGACTGCATTCGAGCAGTACCATCCCGGTGCGGGCGTTCTGGTTGTGCTTCCGCTCGCCGCCTGGCCGCACCTCCTCGCGCGCATGCACCATCGCCGCACGACACCCGGCGGTTACGCCGGCAGGCTCTCCGCCGCCGAGGAACGTCTCGCCCAGCGTATCCTCGGCGAAATCGCTGGCCGCGGTCCGCTCAGCTCTGACGACATCAACCACGACTCGCGCGCACTCACGGCATGGGGCACGCGCGGACGCATGGCCAAGACCATGCTCGAAAAACTCTTCTTCCATGGCCGCGTGCTCATTTCCCACCGCGATGGCCTCCGCCGCGTGTACGACCTGCCAGAGCGTATCCTCCCGCCCGAAATCCTCCACGTCCCCGAGCCGGCGCGCGCGGAGACCGCCTGCTGGCTTCTCCTGCAGCGTCTTCGCCAGCGCCGGCTCGTTGCGCTTAAGCGCGATGAACTACCCCTCGCCGAAGACCGTGTGCAACCCGTCGTGATCGACGGCTGCCCTCCGCTTTACTGTCTGCGCGAGGACGTCCCGCTGCTGACCGCCGGTGGTGAGGGAATAACCGACCTGCAAGATCCACTCCACCTGACGCTCCTCGCCCCGCTTGATCCGCTGATCTACGACCGGCGCCTCACCCGGCAACTCTGGGGTTTCGACTACACTTGGGAGGCCTACACACCGCCCGCCAAACGCAAACGGGGCTACTACGCGCTGCCCGTGCTTGCCGGCACCGAGCTGGTCGGCCACGTCAACCCCAGGATCGACCGCGGGGCGCGGCGTCTCCGCCTGCTGTCACGCTCGGTCCGCCGCGGCCACCAGGTCGCGCCGGCCGTCCGGCAGCTCGCCCGGTTTCTCGGATTGAGATCATGACACGCTCGGGCCGCCGGCGTACGCGACGGCCCGAGGCGCTGACAACCTGGTCCCGGCTTACCGCCTCAGTATCTCGCCTCAATGCCGGCGAAGACCCCGGCGCCGAGAGCCGGATAGCCGCTTACCTCCTCATAATGCGTGTCGAAGAGGTTCTCGACGCGCGCCTTCACGGTCACCCGGGCATTCAAGGCCCATGCCGCATAGAGACGCGCCACAGTGTAATCCTTCGCATCGATGATGGCAAAGGTGAGCGCATCAACATCCTGGCGTTTTGCCACGCGTGCGACGCCTGCGCCGACGCTGAAGCCATGGCCCAACTCCCGCCAGACATCGGCCGAGAACATGTGCCGGGGCCGGCGGAGCAGCCGGGTGTGCTGCGTCAGGTTGTCAGCCTCGAGGTAGGTGTAGGCCACCCGCGTTTCCCACGAACCGCGCAGCCGCTCGCGCGCAGACAGCTCAAGGCCGCGGGTGCGCGCCTGATCGACGTTGGCCGTGGTGCCGGGAAACACGGAGAAATCATACACGATCAGATCGTGATAACGCGTGTCAAACCACGTGGCGCTCACGGTGCCCCGGTGCTGCGGAAGATAGACATCAACGCCGGTGTCCCAGCCGCGCGCGTGTTCGGGCTGCAGATGGGGGTTGCCCTGATAGTAGGTGCTCTGGCCGTAGAGGTCGAGAAAGCTCGGCGAACGAAACGCCGTGCCGTAGCTGGCACGCAGCTTGACCCGTCCGGGCACCGGCAGCCATGCGGCGGTCGCGCGTCCGGTCGTGGCACGGCCGAAGGTGTCATGGTCGTCGCTGCGCAGACCGGCGGTAAGAAAGACATGATCCGCGGGTGTCCATTCGTCCTGCGCAAAAAAGGCCAGCAGGCTCTCCTGCTTGTTGATGTCGCCAAAGCCGTTGTTGCGCGTCCGGTTCCGCTCGGCCGTGAGACCGGCGGTCAGACGGTGTTGCTCGCCGAGCGCGACGGTGTTCTGCCAGTCGAGCATGCCGCGGCGATTGGTGACGACGGTGACCTGTGTGGGCAGGCCGGGCGTCGGATTTTCCGAGACGAAACGCCGGTTTTGTCCGCCGAGGATCACGCGGCCTGACCAGGCCGGCGACACCGTGTACTCCGCGAACATCGTCGCGAGATGATTCTGTTCGCGCTCCTGATTGTCCGGATCGTTGGTAAAGCGGTCGCCCGGCGAGCCGTACTTGCCGATGAAGCCGCGGAGGGTCGCGCCGATGGTGAGCTGCCCGCTCACCCGCCGGTCGAGGCGCGCGGCGTAGCTGGTGCCGGTAAAGGCGTTGTTCGGCCGCTGGTTTTGGGTGCGGCCGTCCTGCACCGTGACATTGTAGGCCCAGGCGTCGCGCACCCCTTGGGCGCTGATCGTCCCCTGCACCGTGCCAAACGAACCGCCTTCGATCGCGACGCGTTCCGAGGGCGCGCCTTCGCCTTTGAGCGTCCGCACGGCCACGACGCCGCCCACGGCCTCGCCGCCATAGAGGGTGCTTTGCGGACCCCGCGCGATCTCGATGCTGTCGGAAACCGATACGCCCGCCCCGCCGAGAAACACGGCATAGTCGGTGTTCGGATCGTTCAAGCGCAGGCCGTCCACCAGAAACAGCGTCTGGTTGGAGTTCGCGCCGCGCAGGAAGAGCGACGTCGTCGCACCGGCGGCGCCGCTGGCAAAAAGCGGCAGGCCCGGCAGGCCCCCCAGGGCCCCGCGCAGCGAGCTGACCTGCTGTCGGGCCAGTTCCTCGCCGGAAATGAAGTCGACGCTGCTGCCCAGCGCGCTCAAGGGCATGGGCGTGCGCGTGGCTGTGACCATGATTTCGTCGAGCTGCACGGGCTCCGACGCCGATTGGGCCGCCAGGCGGACGGCCAAGGCGGGCAGCGCCGCAAGGACGGCTGCCAGCGGGATGAGGCTCTGGCGCGCAAGGGGCGCCGGCGGATGGGTGTTCATATCTGCTCCTGTAGGCTGGGTGGGAAGAGCAGAAACGTGGGTGCCGGTCGCGGACCGCAAACGCCCGTCACTTCTACTCTCACCCTTCATTGATGCGATGAAGGTTTCTCGCCAACGCGCGCATCAGCGTCGGCGTAGTGAGCTTCCAGAGCCAGATATTCGGACTCCGCATTTCCCGCCCTGGGCGATCCTGGATAAGTCGGGATGCCCAAAGGCTTACTCGCCCCTCGCCTTCACCGAGGCTGGCGCCTCAATTGGCTTTGTCTGTCGGGTTCTCCCCCGACAGTCGGGGTTTGTGATGCGATACCGCAGCGCTACTGTGGCCGGTTCTCACGGCCTTCCCTGCGTCTCCGGAACCGATGCAAAGAACCAACGCGGTGATATGAACGGTGCTCTTGGCTCGCGGCAAGCGCGTTTCCTGTGCAATATTTGTCCGTCTTTTGGCTCCCCATCCGCTTTTGCCATGACCCATTTTCCGGTGTTGCCATTATCATATCATCATATCTTGATGCGTCGATACATACTAATTCAACGATGATCACTCCCGCCCAGCCGGTCTCGCCCGCCTACGCCGAACTGCGCCGCTTGTTCGAGCAGCGCATCGTCATCCTCGAGGGCCCCAAGGGGACGATGGCGCAGGCCCGCCAGCTCGCGGAGGCCGATTTCCGCGGTGAGCGCTTCCGCCGCCACCCGCGCGACCTCCAGGGCGACAACGATATTCTCTGCCTGACGCGTCCCGACCTGATTGAAAAATTCCATCGCAGCTTCGTCGAGGCCGGCGCGGACATCGTCTCGACCAACACCTTCAACGGCACCCGCATCTCCCAGGCCGACTACCAGACCGAACCCTACGTTCCGGAGATCAACCGGGCGGCCGCGCAAATCTGCGTCCGCGCCGCGCGCTGGGGCGAAGCCCGGTTCAACCGGCGCATTTTCGTGGCGGGCACGCTCGGTCCCACCAACCGCACCGCCTCCCTTTCTCCGGACGTCAACCGGCCCGACTACCGCGCCGTCACTTTCGACCAGCTCGTCGCGGCCTACTACGAGCAGGCCAAGGCGCTGGTCGAGGGCGGCGCGGAAATCCTGCTGGTGGAAACCATCTTCGACACGCTCAACGCCAAGGCCGCCCTCTTCGCGATCGAAAACCTTTTCGACGAGCTGCCCGCCCGCCTGCCGGTGATGATCTCCGTCACCATCACCGACGCCTCCGGCCGCACGCTCTCCGGCCAGACCGTCGAGGCGTTCTACAACTCGGTCGTCCACGCGCGTCCGTTCAGCGTCGGCATCAACTGCGCCCTTGGCGCAAAGCAGATGCGGCCCTACATTGAGGAACTTGCGCGGATCGCCGGATGTTTCGTCACGTGCTATCCCAACGCCGGCCTGCCCAATGCCTTCGGCGGCTATGACGAGACGCCCGCCGAGATGGCCGCGGCCCTTGCCGAGTTCGCCGCCAACGGCTGGGTCAACCTGCTCGGCGGCTGCTGCGGCTCCACGCCGGCGCACATCAAGGCCATCGCCACCGCGGTCGCCGGCCTGAAGCCGCGCCCCTTCCCGGCGTCCGCCGCCCCGGTCCTCCGCCTCAGCGGCCTCGAACCGCTCGCGATTTGAGTCACCGCGAAATGCACCCAATATACGAAAACCCAGATCAGCCCCGAGCTTGCGAAAATCCATTCGCGTGTTTCGTGGTGACACTTCTTCTGTGAACCAGCCCTCCGTCAACGCCGCCAGCTTTGTCGTCATCGGTGAGCGCACCAACATCACCGGCTCGCCGAAGTTCGCCAAGGCGATCAAGGCCGGCGACTGGGACGCCGCGCTCGCCATCGCGCGCCAGCAGGTCGAGAGCGGCGCCAACGTCCTCGACGTCAACGTCGACGAGGCGCTGATCGATGGCGAGGCGACGATGACAAGGTTTCTCAACCTCATCACCGCCGAACCGGAGATCGCCCGCGTGCCGATCATGATCGACAGCTCCAGGTGGAGCGTGCTCGAGGCCGGCTTGAAGTGCCTTCAGGGCAAGGGCATCGTCAACTCCATCTCCCTCAAGGACGGCGAGGCCGAGTTTCTCCGCCGCGCGAAGCTCGTCCGGCGCTACGGCGCGGCCGCGGTCGTCATGGCGTTTGACGAGCAGGGCCAGGCCGCCGACCGCGACGCGAGGGTCCGCATCTGCACGCGCGCCTATCGGCTCCTCGTCGACCGGCTCGGGTTTCCCCCCGAGGACATCATCTTCGACCCCAACATCCTTACCGTCGCCACCGGCATCGAGGAGCACAACAACTACGCGGTCGATTTCCTCGAGGCGGTCCGTCTCATCAAGCGGGCCCTGCCCGGCGCGAAGGTCAGCGGCGGCGTGTCCAACGTCTCCTTCTCCTTCCGCGGCAACAATCCCGTGCGCGAGGCCATGCACGCGGCATTCCTCTACCACGCCATCACGGCCGGCCTCGACATGGCCATCGTCAACGCCGGCATGCTCGGCGTCTACGCGGAGATCCCCGGAGACCTGCGCGAGCGCATCGAGGACGTGCTGCTCAACCGACGCCCCGACGCCACCGAGCGCCTCGTCACCTTCGCCGACGAACTCAAGGCCCGGCAGGGCGGCATCTCCAGGATCGAGACCAAGGAGGACCTCGCCTGGCGCGATGGCCCGGTCGAAGAGCGCCTCAAGCACGCCCTCGTCAAGGGCCTCGACACCTATGTCGAGACCGATACCGAGGAGTGCCGCCGGAAATACCCGCGTCCGCTCGACATCATCGAAGGGCCGTTGATGGACGGCATGCGCGTGGTCGGCGACCTCTTCGGCGCCGGCAAGATGTTCCTGCCACAGGTCGTGAAATCCGCCCGCGTCATGAAGAAGGCCGTCGCCTACCTCACGCCGTTCATGGAGGAAGAGAAAAAACGCCTCGCCGCCGCCGGCACCGCCACCCGCGCCCAGGGCCGTATCGTCATGGCCACCGTCAAGGGCGACGTGCACGACATCGGCAAGAACATCGTCGGCGTCGTGCTCGCCTGCAACAACTACGAGGTCATCGACCTCGGGGTGATGGTGCCGTGCGAGAAGATCCTCGCCACGGCGCGCGAAAGACAGGCCGACCTCATCGGCATCTCCGGCCTCATCACGCCTTCGCTCGACGAGATGGTGCACGTCGCCCGGGAGATGCAGCGCGGCGGCTTCACAGTGCCGCTGCTGATCGGCGGCGCCACGACCAGCCCGGCGCACACCGCCGTGAAGATCGCGCCCGAATATTCGCCGGGCGTGGTGCACGTGCTCGACGCCTCGCGCGTCGTCAACGTCGCCAGCTCGCTGCTCAGCCCGGAAAACAAGCCCGGGTTCTTCGCCGAGGTCCGTGAGAAGCAGGAGCGTCAGCGCACGGAATTCGCCGCGCGCCGGTCGCGCCGCCCGTTGCTTTCGCTGGCCGAGGCCCGCCGCCGCCGCACGCCGGTCGACTGGACCAAGACTGACATCCCGCGTCCGGAGTTTTTCGGCCCGCGCGTCTTTGATCCCGTGCCACTCGATGAAATCGTGCCTTACATCGACTGGGGACCGTTCTTCAGCGCCTGGGAGTTGCGCGGCCGCTTTCCCGACCTGCTCAAGGATGAGACCGTCGGCCCCGCGGCGACCAAGCTGTATGCTGATGCGCAGAGCCTGCTTGGACATATCGTCGCTGAAAAGCGCTTCATCGCGAAAGCCGTCATCGGCTTTTGGCCCGCCAATGCCATCGGCGACGATATCGAGATCTACGCGGACGAGCAGCGCAGTCGCGTGCTGACCACTTTCCACTGTCTGCGCCAGCAGCAGGAGAAACCCGCCGGTCAGTTCAATCACGCGCTCGCCGACTTCATCGCGCCGAAGGAAACCGGGCGGCTCGACTATGTGGGCGGCTTCGCCGTCACCGCCGGCCATGGGGCCGACCAGTTCGCCGCGGAGTTCCGCGCCCGGCACGACGACTATTCGGCCATCATGGCGCAGGCGCTGGGCGACCGTCTGGCCGAGGCGCTGGCCGAGCTGATGCACAAACGTGCCCGCGTCTTCTGCGGCTATGGTCGAGCGGAAAAGTTCACGATGGAGGAGGTTATCCGCGAGAAATACCGCGGCATCCGCCCCGCGCCCGGCTATCCGGCGTGTCCCGACCACACGGAGAAACGCCCGCTCTTTGACCTCCTTGGCGCCGAGGCTGCCGCCGGCATCACGCTCACCGAAAGCTTCGCCATGCATCCGGCCAGCAGCGTGAGCGGACTGTATTTCAACCACCCCGACTCAAAATACTTCGCGGTGGGCAAGCTTGGCCGCGATCAGATCGAGGACTACGCGCCGCGCAAGGGTCTGACCGTCGCCGAGGCCGAGAAATGGCTGGCGCCATATCTGGACTACGAGCCTTGATGAGCGGCGGCAGGGCCGGCAGTCTCTGCTACATCCCGTGCCCATGGCTCGGTCCCCATCAACCAGGAGTTCATCATGTCATCCCATCTCCCGACTCGTCGTGAAGCCCTGAAGGCCGCGGCCGCGGCTGGTATCACGGTCGCCATGTCCCGCCTGCCCCAACTGGCCGCCGCCCCTGCGACACCCGCGCCGGCACCGACGCGCCCGGCTGCGCCCCAGTCCTTCGCCGCTAAGGCCTCCATGATCGGCATGCCCATTAGCATCGCGCCGCTGGCCCGGCAGGACCTCGATGCACTGTTTGACGACATGCGCCAGCGGGCCGGCGTGACCGCGCTGTTCCCCTTTGCGTACACCCATGAGCCGCATCGGTGCGGCGTGCCGCCAGCCGCGGGATTCCACGGCGGCAACTACGGCATCCCGCACCTGCAGTATTACCACGACACGCCACTGACCTACGCCGACATGCGCGCACCGGAATTCGGTGACGTTGACGTGCTGGCCCGCGTGATCCCCGCCGCGCGCAAGCATGGCATCGCGACCTTCGCGTTCATCCTCGAGGATAACGTCCGGCCGGCCGCGGTTCCGCACTGGGAGGCGCTCTACACCGTCGACCACCACGGCCGCCGCTCCGACCGGCAGCCGGGTGGACCGTGCCACAATAATCCGTACTACCAAGCCTTCACCCTGGGGCTCGTCGAGGACTACGCCCGCTCCTACGAACTTGGCGGCATCATGTGGGGCTCGGAGCGCCAGAGCGGGCTGCTCAATGCGCTTAATCTCTCCCAGAGCAACGGCGTCGATCCGGGCCGGACGACCTGCTTCTGCGAGTTCTGCCAGAAGAAGGGGCGCGATCTTGGCATCGACGTCGAGCGGGCGCGCCAGGGTTTCGGCGAAATCGAGAAGTTCGTGCAGGCCAGCCGCGCCGGCGAGCGGCCCCGCGATGGGTATTTCACGGCCACCTGGCGCCTTCTCCTCGCCTACCCCGAGGTGCTGGCTTGGGCCAACCTCTGGGTGAGCAGCCGGCACGCCCTTCAGGCTGCAATCTACCGCAAGGTGAAGTCCGTCAACCCGGCGCTGCAGGTCGGTTGGCACGTCTGGCACAACCTGTCGTTCAGCCCGTTCCAGCGGGCCGAGGAGGACTTCGCCGGGATGACCGCCTACGCGGATTTCCTCCGGCCGGCGCTCTACAATAATGTCGCGGGCAGCCGCTTCGTGAGTTTCGTGGACGGCGCCCGTCACAGTGTGTTCGGCGACCTGCCGCCGGATGCGACGCTCGAGGTCCTTTATCAGCAGCTCAACTATCACGCGGAAGCGCCCCATGCCCACCTCGCCGCGACGGGATTATCGGCAGATTATATCGAACGCGAGACGCGGCGCGCCGTGGACGGTGTGGGCGGCACGGCCACGCAAATCTGGCCCGGCATCGACATCGATGTGCCCGTGGCCGCCGGCGCGAGTCATTGCACGCCGGAAGGCGTCCAAGCGGCGGTGAATGCGGTGTTCCGCGGCGGCGCCCAGGGCATCATCCTCTCGCGCAACTACACGGAAATGAAGCCGGAGAACCTGGCGGCCGCCGGAGCGGCGCTCCGGGAACTCGGAGTCATTCCAAGATAGCCGTCGGATTGGCGGACGCGACGGTTTTGCGGCGGGCGCCGGCCGCGCCCGCCGGATTGCCTTCCAACTCGGGCGTTGTCTGCAGCAGTCCGCCGGAAACCATAATCCTGTTGATTGAACAGCAGGGAATAGGGGGTTGCTGTCAACGGGTCGGAGTGAACCCTGTTTTCCTGCCCGCTTCATGCGATCCGGGCAGCCGACCGTCTTCGTCCCTGCGCCGGGTCTGCATCACTCCAACAGACATTTCCTGTCGGCGTGACTTGCCCTGCCTTGGAGAACCTGCTTTGGACGCATGATGAATGTGAAATGAAACATGGCTCGTAGGCACCTATGAAAAAACTGATCATCGCTTTGTTTGCCGCAGGCACGCTTGCGACTCTCGCCATGAGCGAGGATGCCGGTCCCCAATCACCCGTCGTGGCCGGCGGCGGCGGCTTCAAGATCCAGCGGCCCGAAATGTATCACCACGGCTGGCTGGACCTGAACAAGAACGGCCTCAAGGACGCTTACGAGGATCCCGCCCTGCCGGTCGGAGCCCGCGTCGAGGATTTGCTCAAGCGCATGACGCGCGAGGAGCGCCTCGGCCAGCTTTGGCAACAGCAAATGCGGCCCGGGATCGACGAAAAGGACGGCGCCCTTGTCGCCGCCGGTGGACTCGGCTCCTTTCTCGGCGCGGCTCCCGATGCCGGATTGCGCAACCGGCTGCAACGCCTGGCCGTCGAAGAATCGCGCCTGGGCATCCCGCTGATTTTTGGCTTCGATACGATTCACGGCTTCCGCACGATTTTCCCGATTCCGCTCGGGCTGTCCTGTGCGTGGGATGAGCAGCTCATCGAGCGCGTCGAAACCGTGGCCGCCGCCGAGTCGGCCGCTGCCGGCGTCGACTGGGTCTTCGCGCCGATGGTGGACATCGCCCGCGACCCGCGCTGGGGACGCATCGCCGAGGGGGCCGGCGAGGATCCCTGGCTCGGCGGCCGGATGGCGGCCGCCGCCGTGCGCGGATTTCAGGGAGCCAGTTACGCGCAGGAGGACCGCGTCGCCGCCTGCCTCAAACACTACGTGGGTTACGGCGCGGCCGAAGGCGGCCGCGACTACAACACCACCGAGATCGGCCTGCCTACGCTGCGCAACGTTTACCTGCCGCCGTTCAAGGCTGGCGTCGACGCCGGCGCCGCGACGCTGATGAGCGCTTTCAACTGCCTCAACGGTGTGCCCGCCTCCGGCAACCGTTTCACGCTCACCGAGGTGCTGCGCGACCAGTGGGGCTTCAAGGGCTTCGTGGTGAGCGACTGGGCCGCGGTCAATGAGTTGATCCATCACGGTTACGCCGCCGACAAGGCCCAAGCCGCCACCCTGGCCCTGAACGCCGGCGTCGACATGGAAATGGTCAGCGATTGCTACCGCACGAGCCTGCCGCCGCTGCTCGAAGCAGGAAAGGTTTCCGCGGCGACGTTCGACGAGGCGGTGCGTCACATCCTGCGCATCAAGATCGTGAAGGGACTGTTGGACCGGCCCTATACCACGCCGGGGAAACTCGGCGCAGCCGCGGCCGTGGCGTTGGCCCGCGAGGCCGTGGCGCGCTGCTGCGTGTTGTTGAAGAATGACCGCGACATCCTTCCCCTGCATGTCGGCGGCGGCACGGTGGCGTTGATCGGTCCCATGGCCGACAACCGTCATGACCTGCTCGGCTGCTGGTCAGGTTTGGGCCGCGATGAGGATGTCGTGACGCTCAAGGAAGGATTGGCCGCTGCTCTCCCCGGCGCGAAGCTGCAGGTGGTCGTGGGTTGTGATTTGACGACAGACGACGCCAGCGGCCTCGACGAGGCGGTGGCCGCAGCCCGGCAGGCCGACGTGGTCATCCTCGCCCTGGGCGAACCAGCCTCGTTCTCCGGCGAAAACAGTTTCCGCTCGGACCTTGGGCTGCCGGGATCGCAGCAGCAGCTCTTCGACCGGATCGCCGCCTGCGGCAGGCCCGTGGTGACGGTCCTGTTCGCCGGCCGGCCGCTGGCGGTTCCGGCCGTTCTGGAGAAATCCGCGGCGGTGCTCATGGCTTGGCATCCCGGCGTGCAGGGCGGCCCGGGTATTGCCGACGTGCTCACCGGCGTGGTCAGTCCCTCGGGCCGGATCACCGCCAGCTTCCCGCGCAGCGTCGGACAGGTGCCGGTGTATTATAACCACCTCGCCACCGGCCGGCCGCGCAACAACTACAAGGAAGGCTCGCGCGAGCCGCTGCTGCCGTTCGGCTACGGCCTGACCTACACCCGGTTCGAATACGGCCCGACGTGCCTTTCCAGCGATCGCGTCCTCAATGGCGCGATCACCGCAACCGCCACCGTCACGAACGCCGGCCCGCGTGCCGGCACGGAGGTGGTGCAGCTTTACCTGCGCGACCCCGCCTGCTCGGTGGGCGCCCGGCCGGTCCGCGAACTCAAGGGGTTCCAGCGCGTGACGCTCAAGCCCGGCGAGACGAAGGACGTTTCCTTCACCCTGGCTGCGCAGGATCTGGGATGTTGGAGCGTCGACGGGAAATGGGTGGTCGAGGCTGGTCGCTTCGAGCTGGTCATCGCGCCCGACGCGGCGAGCGGACAGATGGTGGGTTTCTCGTTGGACCCCTGACCGCAAATTCTGCCATCAAGAAACCCGGCGGTGTCACTGCCGCCGGGTCGCGGGAGAATCACTTTGGGAAAGGCGTGGGCACGACCTTGTAGCCCTCCGGGGTCTTGCGGAAGTACACATCGTCGCACTCGAAATACTCGTTGTCCTGATACCAGACGGAGGTGGCGTCGGACGGGAGCGTCTTGGTGATCGCGCCGTGCGGCGCCTCCATCCACACCAGGCCTTCCGGCGTCTTCTGGAAGAATTGTCCGTCCTTGAACAGGTACTCCGTCGGGCCGACCCACACCGATTGATATTCGACCGCGGGCGGGGGTGGCGGCGGCACGTTGACGACCGTCGGCGCATCAACCACCACATAACCCTGCGGCACCGTCCGGTAGTAGACATCCCCGTAACGGTAATAGATGACGTCACCCACATAGATGCGGGCACAGTGCGGAGGTAGTTCGCGGACGATGGCGCCCCGCGGGGCGCGGACGACCATCAAGCCGTGTGGACCCCGGCGGTAGAAGGTGCCGCGATGCGAGTAGTAGTGGTCGTGGCCGACGACCACATCGAGGTAGCCGTGCGGCAGCGGGATGCCAAGCGCGACCCCGATGTCGACATGCGGGTCCGCGCGCAATGTCGGCACGGCGAGCGCGGCGGCGCCGGCCGCGGCCAGCAATATAATCCGGAGGGAAGCAGGAGGAGTCTTCATGGATGAGCCTTGGTTGTGATGGGGGCTGTTACCGGATTAGACGCCTAAACAGCCGGAAATGTTTCACGCCCGGACGAAATTCGTGCCAGGCAGTGCCGGAGCTCGGTCCGTGGCGCCGCAAAATCCCTGTGGCAAACCACACCCCGGTAGACCCGGAGGATTACGACCGTTGAAAACCGCCTTCCTGCTTCCACTATTCGATATCCCTGCAATAACCTGCCTGACCCACTCATTCCATGAAACACCTCGCCGTCCTTTTCCTGGTCGCCTTCGCCACACCGGCTTTCCCCCAGAGTCTGGTATCGCCCGAGGTCCATGCCGACGGCCGGGTGACCTTCCATTTGCAGGCTCCCAACGCGAAGGATGTCGTGCTGCGCTGCGAAGGCGTCAGACCCGCGTCCATGCAGAAGGATGACAAGGGCGTATGGTCGATCACCACCGAGCCGCTGGCGCCGGACATCTACGTATATTCCTTCGCCGTCGACGGGATCCGCGTCCTCGACCCGGGCAATCCCGTGCTCAAATACAACCTGTTCAGCACGGAGAACCAGGTGCACGTGCCCGGCCCGGCCACGCTGCCGTGGGAAATCAACGAGGTGCCGCACGGCGTGATCCACCGCCATTTCTACAAATCCGCGATCGTCGGCGACGAGCGCACGTTCCTAGTCTACACGCCGCCCGGCTACGATCCCGCCGCCCACCCGCCCTACCCGGTGCTCTACCTCCTGCATGGCTACAGTGACGCCGAGGACACTTGGACAACGGTGGGGCGTGCGAACGTGATCCTCGACAACCTCATCGCCCGCGGACTGGCGAAGCCCATGCTGGTCGTGATGCCGCTGGGCTATGGCAACGCACAGGTCATCGCCGGCGGCTGGGCCCGCCTCCGCACCCCTGAATTCCAGTCAATCTATGAGGACAGCCATGCCAGATTCCGCGATGCGCTGCTCAATGAAGTGATCCCACAGGTGGAAAAGGCCTACTGCGTCTCGACCGATCGTGCTGCGCGCGCCATCGCCGGGCTGTCGATGGGCGGCACCCAATCGCTTTACATCGGCCTGAATGCGCCCGAGCGCTTCGCCTGGGTCGGAGCCTTCGGCTCGGGCGGTCTCGATGCCGACTTTGCCAAAACCTATCCCGGCGTGGGTGAAGCCACCAACGCGCAACTGCGCCTGCTCTGGCTTGCCTGTGGCGAGCAGGACAGCCTGCTGGCGATCAACCAGAAGCTGGACGCATGGCTGAAGGAGAAGGGTGTCCGCCACACGTGGACGCAGTTCCCCGGCGCGCACAGTTTCCGGACCTGGCGGCCCCTCCTCGTTCAATTCACCTCGCTGCTTTTCCAAGACACACCGTAAGGCCTCTTCTGTGCGCAGCTGCTGGGGGCACCGTGCCCGACTCGGGAGCGTCGAACAAGCATGGCCAACTTGTCCGGCAGTTCGTTTCGTCCGAACTGTCGGTGGCAGATGCCGCCCGGCGAATAGTGCTTGAGGAGCGCCGGCGCCGCCAACCATGATGGTGACCCCATGAAAGCGTTTCACGGCTGGTGGCACGGGATATTTTTCGTGGGCTGCCTCGCGTTGAACAGCGATGCGGTGGCGGCCGCGGAGGGACCGGGAGAAATCCTCACGCCGCCTCCCCCACCCGCACCGCGCATCAACAGTCCGTCCGTTTTCGGGGTGACCCCGGGCGCGCCGTTTCTGTACACGATTCCGGCGACCGGCGAACGCCCGATGGAGTTCAGCGTCGATGGCCTGCCCGCGGGGCTGGCGGTGAACGGAGCCGACGGCCGCATCACCGGCGTGCTGAAGACCGCCGGCGAGTACGCCGTGGTGCTGCGCGCCCACAACGCGCAGGGTCAGACCGAGAAGAAATTCAAGATCGCCTGCGGGGACCGCATTGCCCTCACGCCGCCGATGGGCTGGAACAGCTGGAACTGCTGGGCCCAGGCCGTCGACCAGGAAAAGGTGCTCCGCTCGGCGCACAGTCTCGTCGCCTCGGGGCTCAGCCAGCACGGCTGGACCTACGTCAACATCGACGACACGTGGCAAGGCAAGCGGGACGGATCTACCCTCGCACTGCAGCCCAACGAGCGATTCCCGGACATGAAGAAGCTGTGCGCTGACATCCATGCGCTGGGACTCAGGGTGGGCATCTATTCAAGTCCCTGGATCACCACCTTCGCCGGCTACCCCGGCGGCTCCAGCGATGATGCCAAGGGCGCCTGGGAGCGCTTGGGCAACTACGAACCCAACAAACGCCTGGGCAGATACTCCTTTGCCAGGCAGGACGCCGCGCAGTTGGCCCAATGGGGCATGGATTACCTCAAATACGACTGGGCTCCCAATGACGTGGAGCATGTCAAGGAGATGTCCCTGGCCTTGCGCGCCACCGGCCGCGACATCGTGTTCAGCCTGTCGTGCTCGACCCCCATGGATCAGGTCACCGAGTTCTCCCGCTGGGCGAACTGCTGGCGGACCACGGGCGACATCTGGGACACGTGGGATCTCCCGGGGCCCTGGCAGAATGGCGTCTCGGAAATCGGCTTCAACCAGGATCCCTGGGCGGCCTTTGGCGGGCCCGGCCACTGGAATGATCCCGACATGCTGGTGATCGGCCATGTCGGTTGGGGCCCCCAATTGCATGCCACCCGGCTGACGCCGGCTGAACAATATTCGCACCTCAGCCTGTGGTGCCTCCTGTCCGCGCCGCTTCTGATCGGTTGCGACCTGGAACGACTCGATCCCTTCACGCTCAATTTGCTCACCAACGATGAGGTGCTGGCCGTCGACCAGGATGCGCTCGGCCGGTCCGCCCGGCGCGTCGCCACCTCCGGACCCATCGATGTGTTCAGGAAGGAACTCGAGGATGGCGGCTTCGCGGTCGGCTTCTTCAACCGCGGCGACACGGTGCACACCATGACCGCCAAGCTCGATCGCATCGGCTTGGGCGGCCGGCAGCGGGTGCGCGATCTGTGGCGCCAGAAGGATCTGCCCGAAGCGCTCACTGAACTGGCCGTCACGGTGGAGCCGCACGGCGTCAGGCTCTACAAGTTCATGGCCGCCCGCTGAGCGGAGGGCCGGGGCACGGAGAAACAGCGCCTCCTTTTTCGAGGCTCGGCCCAGGCGTTCCGCGCCGCGCCATGGCTGGCGGCGGCCGCCGAAGCGCGCGGCCGGCGCATTTGGCGATTTTATTCCAGCGCCGTGCGGACTGTGGCTGGGATCCTGTTGATGCGCACGAATTGATCCAGTGCGGTCAAGTCATCCACGTCCGCCTGCACCATCTGAAATCCCCGTTTTTTCGCGCGCAGGAGAAAGTCATCGAGCCAATCGAGGAGGACTTCCCGCCGGGGGAGGCCATCTTTGACCACTGCATGGATGTCGGCGTGCAGGGACGTTGCATACTCCTGATAAGTTTTTAATTCAGTCATGGGTTGCCTTGTTTGCTGGGTGACGGCGCTGTCCTTTCGGACCATTGCGCGGAAGCGCAACTGCGGTGTCCGCCGGTCGGCCGCTTATGCCCGGGCACGGCTTGTTCTGCCCTTTTTTCGGAGCGTTTTTCGGGCGGTTACGAGGCGGGATTTGGACAAAGTCGTTCTGGTTTTCAGCGACCGTGCTTTTGCGGAACGTTTTTTCACGGCTTACCTTGTTCCTGTTTCGCGACGTTTGCAGTCATGATGGACGGCAACGAGGGGATAGGAGCGGGTCTACTGAATGGAATCGCCGGCGGTTGCTCTCGCTTCCTCCCGCAAACGCCGATATACAACTGTGGATGCATTGATATTTCCCGGGCTGCGTCCACCCCGCGCCCCGGGCGGGACCGCATCAAGCGGCGCTGGGACTGGCGGTGCGCGCGTTCCAGACGGACGCCGCGGCGGTCCGCGCCCAGCATTGATTCCCGCCGCCGGCGCGGTTTGGGTGGAAGGCATCCATCATGCCCAACGAGTGCGTCTTCTCCGCCGATCGCCGCTACCGCTACACGCTTATCCACCGGTGGGACGAATTGCTGAACCCCGACCACGGCATCGCGTGGATCTGTCTCAACCCCAGCACGGCCGATGAACACCAGCTCGACCCTACCCTGCGCCGCATCCGCGACTTCTCCGCCGCGTGGGGCTACGCGTTTTTCGTCATGCTCAATCTCTTCGCGTGGCGCGCCACTGACCCTGCCGGGATGAAGGCGGCCGCGGATCCGGTGGGACCCGACAACGATCGCTGGATCGCGCATTGGACCGCTCGTTGCGACGGAATCATGCTCGGCTGGGGCGAGCACGGCGCGCACTTGGGCCGCGACCGGCAGGTGCTGGCCGGGCTCAATCCGAAAAAGATCTTCTGCCTTGAACGCAACGCGAGCGGCCAGCCCAGGCATCCGCTTTACGTCGCCCGGAAAGCCGCGCCCCTGCCCTTCGCCTGATGCCCGTGCATCTCATTTTCCCGATGTGGCACCACGGACGTGCCGATTCGGCACCCACGCACCAAGGAAACCATAACCCGTCGCGGCGCGTCTTGGAGCTGAAGAAATCATGCTCGCCGGATGATCGGGAAGGCACAAACCTCCCGCCGTCCTCCGAGTCCTGTCCCCGATGAAATTTCCCCTCCTGCTGCTGCCGGTGGTCCTGCTGCTCGCCGGCTGTTCAACCCTGAGCACCCATGTCGAGCCGAAGACCGACCTCGGCCGGCTGAAGCACATCTACGTCGTTGAAAACCTGAACGACAACCACAACCTTCATGGCCTGATCGTGCGGGAACTGCAGGCCCGCGGCATCCAGGCCGAGAGCGGTCCGCTCACGCTGATCCCGGCCGGCGCGAAGACGTACCTCGTCTACGACGATCACTGGGACTGGGACTTCAAGGATTACCTGATCGGTCTCAGCATCACGTTGCGCGAAACCAGCTCCGACCGCATGCTGGCCAACGCCATTTATTTCCGGCCGACCGCCTTCCTGAAAACGCCCCGCTTCATGGTGCAGACCATCCTCGACGGGCTCTTCCGACCCAACGCCAAGCCGAGCCCGCAGCCCGCCCTCAGCCCCCCGGAGGAAGAGCCGGAAAAACGCGGGGGGCGCAGGTCCTGACGGAAGGCTCCCCGGGGTGCCTCCCCTGAGCAGCGGAACCGCGCCGCGACCGCCGCCCTGCAGGACGGCACCTTCACCCCCACCGGGCAGGCCTGGGGCGACACGATCCGCCGAGCGGTCCCGCACACCGAGGCCGTGTCGGGGCGGAGGATCACGGGTTCTTCCGGCCCCGCCGGCCGGCGGAGAAGCCGCTGCTTCGGCACGGTCCGCGAATTGCAGGCTCGCGCACCGGGTCCGGAGCCCGCAGAATTTTGTGTCTGCAATTTCCCGCATTGTTCTCTGCGAACGTCTGTGGCTTTTTTCCGTCATGAAGTTCGAACACTTCGCCCTCAATGTCCCCGATGCGCGCGCCATGAGCCGCTGGTATGTCGAGCACCTCGGCTTCAAGGTCGCGCGCCGACGCGAGGACGCTCCCTACACGCATTTCCTCGCTGACGAGACTGGCCGCGTGATCGTCGAGCTCTACTCCAACCCCCAGGCGGCCGTTCCCGACTACGCGGCGCGGCACCCGCTGGTGTTTCATTTCGCCGTCGTGGCCGCGGACGCACGCGCCGAATGCCGGCGTCTGGAAAAGGCCGGCGCCAGGCTTTTTCTCGAGGAGCCGCAACCCGACGGCTCGATGCTCATCATGATGCGCGATCCGTGGGGTGTGCCGGTCCAGCTCTGCCAGCGCGCGAAACCGTTTTAGACGCCCGGCCGTCACTCCAGCGCTTCCCACCGCCCCGATGCTGTCCCGAAGTCTCCCGCCACGACCGGCATTCTGGTTGATGTGCCTGCTGGGCTTTGCTCTGGCAGGCGGCAGCACCGCCTCCGCTGGCCCCATGGCGCCGCCGGCCCCCGGACTGCTCTTCTACCTGTCCGGCGAACAGGGTACGACGGCCGACTATTCCGCGGGAGGCACGCCCGCCCCCACCTTCGATGCCGAGATCACGCGCATCGCCGCCGGCGCCAGAGGAGCGGCCCTGAGCTGCGGCGACCTGCAGCGGCTCGCGTGGCGGGCGCCGGGCAACATCTACGCGCAGCGGGGCACCCTCTCGTTCTTCTGGCGCTCACGCTATGCGGTCGGCCCAACCGAGTTCCCGATCTTCCGCGTGGGCTTCGGCGACCATTCGAGCTGGGACATGGTCTGGCTGCGTATCGACTACAACGGCCACGGTTTCGACGCCTTCGTGACCGACGCCAGTCTCGCCCGCACGCGCGTATCGGTCACGGTGCAACCCTTCCCGCGGCCCGACGAATGGACGCACCTCGCCCTGTCATGGGACGAGACGCGCGGCATCCGTTTTTATGTGAACGGCCGGCTCACGGCGAAGAACGAGACGACGGCCGTCTACAACACCGCCCTCGACCAGTTCGGGCCGCATTCGCGCATCATCAGCCCGCACAACGTCCAGAGCGATTACAACTTCGTGCGCGGGGGCGACATTGACGAAATCCGCATCTACGACCGCATGCTCACGGACGACAACGTCGCCACGCTCGCCAGCGGCGACGCACCCACGGATCTCCCGCCGCTCCCGTCCCGCGACCTCGCCGACGCCCGCTGGCGCGACGAATGGTGGCTGCGCTACGGCTGGAACCGCCTGGACGATCCTCCGCCCTACTACGCCGGCGCCGTGCTCACCGTGCGCAAGGTCGAAATCCACGACGCCTACGATCTGAAGCGCTGGTGGTGGAAGGCGTGCGACGGCATCCGGGAGACCACCTGGCCCGGCGTCTACAACCGCTCGCGCCTCCCCGGCCGCAATGACTACTTCCAGCTGCCCGACTGGGATTGTTACGTCGAGTCCGGCAAGGCCATCACCTTCATCATGCCCGACGAGCCGTGGAATCACCTCGAGCTTTCCGGCGCCGCCTGGGGCAGGATGGAATTGCTCAAGCCGGACGCCGCCAACGACGGTCCGGCCGAGTCGGTGTTGTTCGCACGCCCGCAAGGGCAGGAAAAAACCGTGCATCCGCTCGCGGCCGCGATCACTGGCCGGAAGATCCGCTTCACCAATGTCCAACCGGAGGAGCCCATCGGCGAACTCGTCGCCTACCACGTCGTCCCTGACCGCGAGCCCGCCGGCAGCCCGAAACTCGCCTTCCGGCTCACCGCTCTTCTGCCGGCTGACCATGATCTCGATCCGCTGGTGGCGTTCATCAACGGTCGCTTCGCCCCGGACGAACGGGCGATGCTGGCAGCCCGGCCTGTGGGTTCCAGCGCAACCATGGTGAGTCCGGCGTCAGGCGCAGCGTCAGGCATGCTGCCGTTGGTCCACATCCTTGTGCCCGACACGTGGGACAAGATCGACGGCGGCCTCGACGGCATCGCGATCGACCTGCCCCCGCTCCAGGTGAAGCCGACTCACGGCGGTCTCTTCCCGCTGAACATCCAGGTGAAGGATCCGCTCTGGCCCATGCGTAACATGCTCGATTTCACGTTCAGCATGAAGCCCGGCGAGGCGAAGACGCTGTGGCTCGACCTGCGCGACCGCCTGCTGCCCGCCGGCAAAGGCATGTGGATCACCATCGCAGGCGCAGGCGCCGACTTCGCCACGACCGTGCTCGCCGGCGCGGAGATCCGCCTTGTGTTCAAACCCCGCGAGGCCGCCCGCGCCGAGCACGAGCTCGATCGTTTCACCCAGGCACGCGACAGCTACGCGATGCTCGTCGAGGAGCATGCGCACAGCCCGGAGTTCAACCTCTGGAACCGCTTCGAGGCCGACCTCACCGACCTGATGCGCGTCAACCCGAACCACGTTCCCGGCCGCAATTACGCCGCGGTCGGCCTGGGCCGGCCGCGTCCGCCGTTCCAGCAGCCCGAACCCCCCGTTCTGCCGTCCGGCAGAATGCCGTTGTGGGCGTTCCGCCAGGTGGAGCTGCTCGGCCGCGTGAAGCGCTTCGTCAACTGGTACATCGACCATCGCCAGGTCGGCTATGGCGATTTCGGCGGCGGCATCTCGGACGACGTGGATCTGCTCAACACCTGGCCCGGCGTCGCGCTCATGGGCTGCGACCCGGACAAGCTGACCGACTCCCTGCACCGCCTCCTCGAGGCCGCGTTCAGGAACGGCATGTTCACGAACGGCCTGCCGACCATCCAGGCCGACGAACTGCACAGCTACGAGGAAGGCATCGATTGCCTCAGCGCGAACTTGATCCTCGATTACGGAAATCCGCAGCAGATCGAGCGCGCCATGGTCACCGAGCGCGGAGTCGAAGGCATCACGGGGATCAACGCCGCGGGCCACCGCCACATCCGCACGTCCTACTACAACGGCGTCAAGATGGCCACGGATGATCCGTGGGGCTGCGCGAAGGCCTACTCCTACCTTGTGCTGCAGCCCGGCCAGCTGCTGGTCGACTACAACGGCAATCCGGCCGCGAGAAAAGTGCTACTCGAACTCGCCGACGGACTGCTGGCACACCGCAAGCAGGACGCGGATGGCCGCTACAGCCTGCCCACCGCGATTCATTTCGCGGACGATCGGGATGCCAACTCCACGCGAAGCTATTTTCCCTGGCACGTCTTTTGGGGCGCCTGGAAATGGACCGGTGACCGCAAATATCTCGCTCCGATTCTCGATGCCGGTACCTCCGCCGTGATGGCGGTCAACGCCAACGCCCTCGACTGGCTGGAGCTGCGCGAAACCACCGGCCAACGCATTCTCGCTGGCGAACGCGGGCGGTCACTCGACGCCCACCCCAACGACGGTCGCGGCCAGGCGCGCTCCAATGCCTACCGTTATTCCGCGGACAGTCATTTCATCTGGCAGCTCACCGGCGACAAGAGCCAGCTCGAGCAGCTCTATGCCCGGCAGATCGAGGAGTGCGACCTGCTCGACTACATCAACACCGAGGGCAGCCTGTGGATCGACCGGGTCGGCGTGCCCACCGCCGAGTTGCAGCGCGCGCGGCTCGGCGGCATCGCGCTTGTGCGCAACGCGCTTTACCCGGGCCACACGGTAAGCTGGCGGTTCGCGGCGCCGGCCAGCGACCAGAGCATGGCGATCCTCATTCCCGATGCCACGCCGATCTCCTTTAAAGTCATTGCGTACAACCTCGAGACCACGCCCGTGCAGGCGACCATGACCGGCTGGAACATCGCTCCGGGGGGTTGGGAGATCACGCAGGGTGTCGACACCGACAATGACGACATCGCCGACCAGTCGATCGCAACGCGCCGCGCCGAATTCGAACGCAGCCGCTCACTCGAATTCGCCTTTGCCCCGCGCGCCGTCACCGTTCTCACCCTGAAATTAAAGACTCCGGGCACGCCCTACTGGTCGCGCCCCGATCTTGGCATCAGCCGCGAAGACGTGACATTGCGCGACGGCTCCCTGCACGTGGTCGTTCACAGCCTCGGCGCGGTAGCGACACCGGCCGCGACGCTGGTCTTCAAAACCAGCGACGGTTCGGCCGCCGTGTCGGCCAGAATTCTGTCACTGCCGGCGCCCGTTGACCTGCTGCCCAGGACGGCCGAAGTGGTCCTCCCTCTTCCGCACGGCACGCAGATTGCCGGCGGCTCCGTGGAGGTCGATCCGGAGAACCAACTGCAGGAGATCACGCGCCTGAACAACCGCGTCCTGTTGCCGGCGACTGTCTTGAATGCGCAGTGAGGACCTCACCCGAGGCGCCCGGCGCCCCCCTGTCAGGGCTGCCGTTGCAGGCGATCCTCCGGAAGGGCGGTCGCATGAAACCGCACTTCGCGAATGGCGCCCTTGAACCAGGACGTTTGATTCAAGCGCATCCCGAGCGACGTCCGCCCCGCCGCCATGGGGACGAACGCCATCTCCCCCTCCAACTCCCGCACACCGTTGATAAAGTGTGCCATCTTCCCGCCATCGTAAACCAAGGCGGCCCATGTCCACCGCCCGGCGGGATGCAGCTTCGTCCGGTCAATCAGGGGAAACCGGCTGGCCCCTGAAAACAGAAACGTGTCGAGGCACCAGCGGCCGCCCTCCGTCAGGCGGATTTCAATCAAGACGCGACTGCCGCGTTCATCCTCGATGTGCAGAAACCGCTGCTCAGGTGGTCCGCCGGCTTCGGGTTTAAACAGAATTTCAATCGTAAATTCCCTGAGTCCCGCAAGGGGATTCACCGGGAGGACCAGTCCGTCGTCCACCCCGTTGAACTGCACGGCGGACTCGCCTGCCGTCACCCGTGGCGCGCCCAGCACAGTTGGCGCCCACCCGCCGACCGACGTCACACTGTCGAGCGGCCAGATGACGGGGCCCGGCGCTATGGCTTTCGGCGCCGGCGCCTCCGCGTACAGCCACCTTCCCGCGGAGCAGATCGCGAGTGCTGCGCCGATCCGGCAGATCTTTCGCCGCCTCGTGGTCATCATTTGACCATCCATCCACAAGCTTGTGGAAGAGTCAACGGGGGCCGCGGATGACGCAGGGCCCTCTCATGAGATCAACCTGATGCTCACTTTTCGGATGGTGCCGGCCGGTCCGGACGGTGATGCGCCATTGCCTTGCGGGGCGGGGACGGTTTTGCTCGGGACCTTTCGCCCATGCAACCCGGCCTCCTCCGTACTGTCGCCCTCGTCGCGGGTATGGTTCTCGGCGCGCTGCTGCCGCAGGCGTACGCCGCGGCGGGGGCCATCCGCTGGCTGGTCATGGGCATGTTGTTTCTCGTGTTTCTGCAGACGCGCCTGTCACGCCAGGCCATCCATCGCAGCCATGTGGTCCTGCTGGCCGCGAATCTGGCGATGGGCTTCGCCGCGTGGGGGCTGGGCTGGCTCGCGGGCGGCCGCGAGGTGGCGCTGGCGGCGTTCTTTGCCGGCATCGCGCCGACGGCGACGGCCGCGCCGGTCGTGGTCAGCTTTCTGCGGGGGCGCGTGGAGTACGTGATCGCGGCGTTTCTCCTCACCAACCTCGTCATCGCGGCGCTGCTGCCCGGACTGCTTCCGCTCGTGCTGGGGCGCGCCACGCCGGAGGCGTTCGTCCAGGTGCTCGGCAGCGTGGGGCTGGTGGTGTTCGTCCCCATGGGAGCGGCGTGGCTGCTGCGGACGGTGCATGCGCGGGCCGCGGAGTGGCCGCAGCACCTGCGCAACGTGTCGTTTGGCATGTGGGTGCTCGCGCTCTTTCTCGTCACGGCGAACGGCTCGCATTTTCTGCGCCTCCAGACGGACCTTCCGTCCGGCGTGCTCGGCAAGATCGCCCTCACCACGGCCGCGGTATGCGCCGCCAGCTTCGCGCTCGGGCGGGTGATCGGCGGGCGGGAATTTCCCCGCGAGGCCAGTCAGTCGCTCGGCCAGAAGAACACCTCGTTCACCATCTACCTCGCCCTTACCTACGCGAACCCGCTCGTCGCCCTCGGCCCCACCTGCTACGTGCTCTGGCACAACCTGTGGAACTCCTGGCAGCTCCATCAAAGCCGCCATCTGGAGCCGGACTGAACAACCCCCGGGGAGAGCGCAGCACATGACCCGTGCTGGCGCGCCTCCACCCGTCCGGCCAGGCTGCCCGCGACCTCACCACGCCCTTCACCCCGGTCATCAGGGCAACAGACAGGTGTGATTGATTTATTAAGAGGGCTCGATCAGAATCTTGTAGTTTTCCGCCAGGCATTCTACATCAGGTCAGCAGAACCAACGCTCCCCTCCTTCGCAATCCGAGTCCGCTTGTGACATCCCAACCCATCCCGCCACCTCCGGAAGAGGTTCAAAAGATCGTCGTCGTTGAAGACGATCCAGCCATACTCGACATGATTGCGACGGCGCTCAGAAGCCGCCATTACGAAGTCACCACTTTCACCGATCCGTCCAAGGCGCTGGACTGGTTGACCGGCGCCCGCTGGGACGTGGATCTGGTCGTAACCGACATCATGATGCCGGAAAGGAGCGGCCTGGCCCTCGCCAAGGCCATCCGGGCAAAGGCGGGTCGCGTGGCCATTCTCCTGATCAGCGCGTGGCTGTCCGATGAAGCGCTCTGGGGCGAAGACCAGCAGGACCTCCCGTTCCTGGCAAAGCCGTTTACCATGCCCGAGCTGCTCGGAGCTGTGGAGGAAGCCATGGCCCGTTTTCCCCGCCCAACGCGTGACTCGCCTTGAGTGGAGATGACGACCTTCCCCATGGAACTGCAGCTTTTATTTACCGCAGAAAAGCTTCAGCTGAATCCGTTGCTTTCGAAAGGAGCGGTCAGGGAGGGCCGGTTCACGGTCAAATCCCTGGATACCGGCGGCTATCTGACGATTGACGGACTGCAGTGGCAGGCGCTGACCGCCTTTGCCCAGCCCAAGACGGTGCCGGAGGTTCTGCGGAACTTGATCGCGGAGCGGAAATGCCCTGCGTTGCACGATTTCTATGAATTGATCGTCAAGGCGCAGCGCGCCAGCGTGCTGCAGGTGTCCCCCAGCCCGGTCCAACAACCGGTTCCGGTGGGATGGAGATTCAATCTGGTGCCGCGCGTCGCATGCCGGCTGGGAGGGGCGCTGCTGGTCGTCGGACTTCTGGCAATTATGATCTGGCCGCCATGTCTGCCCGGAGGCAACTGGCTCGGCATCATCTATACCATCCTCGCCGGTTATCTCGGCGCCGCGGCCATGGTCAGCCTGGGAAATGTCCTCGGCGCGTCCGTGCTGCATGCGGCGGGCGGAGATGCTTACCGGCCACGCCTGAGCTGGTTCTGGCTGTTGCCACATTTCAGCCTCGATCTGCGGGACGTCCAACTGGTCGATGCCCGCGCCCAATTGGGCATGGAGCTCATACGACCGGCCCCCCTGGGCCTGCTGGTGGCCGTTCTCTGCCTCTGGTGGCCGCAAGCCGCCCTACTGCCGGCCCTCCTTTTTGCCTTGAAGGTCCGTCCGTGCTTCGGCGGGGCCATCTGTCGCGCGATCACCATATACTGGGGGAAGCCGGTGCTCGACACCAGCAGCCACATGCTTTTCCCGGCCAACCGGAACTGGGCCGGCTTGTGGCGCACGACCCGGCTGCAGTTTGACTGGCGGGTGGTCACCGCCCGGCTCGTCTGGAGCCTCCTCTGGGTCGGAGGCATCACCACGCTTGGCAGCTGGATCGCGGGCGTGGCCGTGTCCGAGCTGATCTTCGACTGGCATTTCTGGAAAATCTTCGGCGTGGTCTATGCCATCACCATGGCCATTCCGGCCGGCGTGTTCGCCTGCGTCGCCGCCATGGAGAGCATGCGTCAGCCGCTCCTGGCGGCGAAAAAGTACTGGCGCGTCCGCCGGCAGCGCCTCCGGGCGCTCGACCAGCCGTGCACCATGAAAACGATCACGAGCACGCTGGCGATTTCGTCGGTCTGCCAGCAACTGCCGCTTGACCGGCGGCGGGTGCTGGCGGAGCAGGTGATCGTGGTCACGTTCCCCCGGGGGAGCATGCTGGCCGATTTCTCCCAGCCGGCCGACCACATCCACCTCATTGTCAGCGGAGCGATCGACGTCTACCGGCGCACCCCGAAAGGCCGCGCGCACCGCGTTTGGCGGGCGATTGAGGGCGATGTTGTTGGCGCGGAAACGCTGGTCGAACCCCATCCCCTGGGCTGGCGCCTCAAGGCGCGCGGCCCGGTGATTGCTTTGCGCCTGCCGCGGGAGGTTTTCGTAAACGAAATCGTGGCCCGGCTGGGCACCGTCGCCAGCCAGGCGTTGATCCACCGCGTGCCCTTCCTCCGCCAAAATCCTCTTTGCCGGAACTGGCATCCCCAAGCCATCACCCGTTTCGCCAGCATCTCCCGCATGGTGACGTTTGCCAACGGAGGCTACGTGCTGATCGAGAGCCATGAGAGCCAGGGGTTGTTCTTCATTTATGAGGGCGAGGCGCAGGTCGTGCGGGGCAACCGCCGCATTTCGCGGCTGCGCTACGGGGGGTTCATCGGTGAGATTGGCCTGCTGCAATACAGTGCCTCCACTGCCAGTGTCATCGCCGATGGGCCGCTCTCCTGCCTGGCCATCGACAAAATGGTTTTTTTCCGCTTCCTCACGCAAAACTACGAGGTCGCCCTGGAAGTGGAACGCCTGAGTTCGCAACGATTGGGGAAGCCCGTCTTTCCGCTCGAGGGCACCTCCTTCGAGGTTTATTGATAGGCCGCGGTCCCCGGCGCAATGAAGCCATCCGGCGGAGGCCGGCCGCGGCGGGATGAAACTTTGGCGCCGCGCCCGCGTCTGTAGTGGGAAGGTTTGTCAGGCACCGCCACCGCATGATCTGGCATCCGCCGACCCTTTAACATGAGCGCAAAGCCCTCTCACGTCGTCCCGCTCGCCGGAGGGTGCCTCGCCGCCCTGCTGCTCCTGCTCTGGCTGGTGCTGCGAGACGGGACCCATGGGCACAGGGCACAGCCGACCGGCCCGGCACCGACGGCGGCCGCCGCTTCGTCCCACCCGGGACCAGTGGTCGCCGGCACGCCGCCAGCAGCCGCAGGCCAGGCATCCGCGGGGGTTCAGGCGAACCCCCTGACCCGGCCAGCGCTGCGATACCTCCAGCAGTCGCTCAATCAATCCAACGCACGGCCGCAGGAGGCGGTGCTGACATTCACGAGCGCCGAGGCCTACCGGAAATTTCTCGCCCGCGCCTCGCAGCTGGGAATCACCGTGCTGGGGCGGCTGGATGCGCTCCTGACGGTGCGGGTGCGCTATGATTCACCTGACAGCCTGCAGGCCGACCTGCTGGCCAACGCCGCGGACTACGCCGAGGTGGGCGCCAACTTCTACATCAACATCCCGCAAACGCCGGCCAAGGAGGATCGCGCCACGGTGAATCTGGTGCCGCTGGGCGACAAACTGCGCCTGTTCCTCGGCGTCACCGGCGATTACAACCAGTGGGGACGCGGGGTGACCATCGCCGTGCTCGACAGCGGGGTGGCGCCCGACAGCACGTTCGGCCAGGGGCGCCTGCGGTATCTGGACATCGGCCTGGGCACCGCCGCCGGCACCGGGTCGGAGGACGGACACGGCACCGCGGTGGCCGCACTGGCCGCGGGAATGTCGTCGGACGCGCCCGGGGTCGCGCCAGCCGTCGGCATCCTCAGCATCCGGGTCACCGACGCGAACGCCCAGAGCGACATTTTCACCGTGTCGCAGGCGATCATGGCGGCGGTCGACGCCGGGGCGCAGCTCATCAACATCAGCCTGGGTGGCTACGATCCCAGCGACGTATTGACCCGCACCATCGACTATGCGAGCGGACACGGCGTGGTCATCGTGGCCTCGGCCGGCAATGACCAGGCGGCGCAACTGACCTGGCCCGCGGCTGATTCGCGGGTCGTCTCCGTCGGCGCCGTCGATGCGCTCGGACAACAGGCGACATTCTCCAACTCCGGATCGCAACTGAAGATCACCGCGCCCGGCTATGGCGTCCTGACCGCGTGGCTCGACGGCCAGCGGGTGTACTTCGACGGCACCTCCGCCAGCGCACCCATTGTCGCCGGCGCCATCGCCGCGATGATGTCCGCCAACCCTGGCATGAACGCGACGCAGGCGTGGCAGGTGCTCCAGCAATACGCCAGCGACGGCGGCGCCCCGGGGCGGGATTCCGACTATGGCAGCGGCATTCTCAATCTCGGCTGGGCCATGGCGCGCAATGATCCCACCTACATCGACACCGCCATCTCCAGCCATTACTACGATGCCGCCACCGGGCAGATGGAATTCGTGGTTCAGAACCGCAGCGGGCTGGGCGTCGGCGGCATGATGCTGAACGTCGAGGCTGACGGTGCCACCAGCACCTACTCCATTCCCCTGCTGGGTCCCGGCGCCATCTACGTGGCCAGAATGCCCGTCGACCAGGAACAATTGAAGGCGGGCGACGGCATCGTGTTCCGCACGCAGTTGGTCAACCCCAGCGGTATCGTCGACCAGGTCCCCGCCAACAACCGCCGGACCAGCTCCCTCGCGCCGCCGACGAAATGATGATGATGGCTGTGCTGTGCCGCCGCGCGATGGTGACTGTTATCGCCAATGATCGCACCGGCGAGGTAACCAACCCCTGCCTGACTCTCGCCCGGCCCTCTGAAATTTCTTTTTCCCCCCTGTCCCCTGCGGGGCGCCTCAATCCTCCGGCCGTTCGCCGGCGGGCGCCATCTTCACCAATCGCGGGTCGAAGCGTGCCAGCACTTCCACGAGGTCGTCCTGCGCCGCCATGACGGTGTGAATGTCCTTGTAGACCATCGGCACCTCGTCGAGGCCCGCCGAGATCAGGGTGACCCCGGCCGCGTCGAGCAGGCGTCGCGCGGCCTTCCAGTCGAGCGTCTTCCTTGCCTGCGTGCGGCTCATCACCCGCCCGGCACCGTGCGCCGCGGAGCAGAGCGACTCACGGCTGCCCCTGCCGCGCACCACGAAACCCGGCGACGCCATCGAGCCGGGGATGACGCCGAGCACGCCCTGCGCCGCGGGCGTCGCACCCTTGCGGTGCACAATGACCTCGCGCCCGTCATGCGTCTCCTTCCAAGCGAAGTTGTGGTGGTTTTCGACGTCGAAGAGCACGCGGGCGCCGAGGTTGGCCGCGAGGTGCCGGTGGATGCAGGCGTGGTTGGCCGAGGCATATTTCCCCATGAGCTGCATGACCGCCCAGTATTCCCGCCCCTCGGACTCGTCGAGCGAAAGCCAGGCCAGCCGCGCCAGCTCCTTCGGCAGATCGCGGTGCTTCTGCATCGCGAGCCTGCTGTAATGGTCGCACACGAGTGCGCCCGTGCCGCGGCTGCCGCTGTGGCTAAGCAGGGCAAGATGCTCGCCGGCGGGCAGACCGAGCCTAGGGTCGAGCACCGTTAGCAGGCCGAACTCCACGAAATGATTGCCGCTGCCGCTCGTGCCGAGCTGGCGCCAGGCCTTGTCCCGGTGGGCGTGCGTCACCGGACTGACGTTCCAGTCCTCGTCCATCACCGGATGCTGGCGCGGGTGCTGGAATTCCACGCCCACGCCGAAACGGGTCTCCTCCTCGATGGCGCGCGCGAGCCTCTCCCGGCGTTCCCGCAGCCAGGCGACGGGCAGATCGAGCACCGAGAGCTTCATGCGGCAGGCAATGTCCACGCCGACCGCGAACGGGATCACGGCGCGGTCGGTCGCCAGCACGCCGCCGATGGGCAGGCCGTAGCCCACGTGTGCATCGGGCATGAGCGCCCCGCGCACGCTCACCGGCAGCGCACAGGCGTTCTTCATCTGCTCCACCGACTGCGCATCGAGATCGCGTCCCCACTGGCGCCACGGCGCGGGCTCGGCGCGCAGCGCGTTGCGTTCGCGGTCACCCATGCCGCCACGATGAGGCTGATGCATCCGCAGGTCAAAGCCGGCGCGGTCGCCCCATTCCCCCATCACCCCCGTCGCCAACGACTATAGATTTGATGACATGAATTCGCACCCGATGAACCGATTGCCTTCATGCCTCACTTACGTAGAATCCTCGGCCATCGTGAAAACCCCTCTTCGCCTCGTGGCGGTTTGGGTAGCGGTTCTGGGTTCCCTGCGTGGAACCGAGTCTGTCCATAAATTTGAGGTGAGAGTCGGCCCCACCATCCAGTACGCGCATGACGACATATGGTATCACACGCCGCCGGAAACCGGACCGAAGTTTGCCCTCACTGACAAAGTCGTCCGGCACCAGCAGGCGTATTTCCTGGTGACCATGGTCGGGCCAGCCGTGGACGTCGAAGGCTACTCCGAAGTCTCCTATGACCTCACCATTCGACGACCCGATGGAACCGTGAGCGTTGAAAAGAAAGATCTTACCGCTATCCCCCGCGGCAAGGTCTCTCCCGGCTACGTGAACAAGGCCCAGGCCTACATTGGCTTTACGGCGGATGACAGCGACCCGCTCGGCAAGTACACGGTGCACCTCGTGGCGCATGACTTGGTCAGCGGCGGTCAGGCCGAATGGGAAACGGCTCTAACCGTGGTGACATTGGAGGAACTTGGCGGCCCGCCGGAGAACTTCGACCCGATCTGGTGGCTGACCAATTATTACCGCAGGCCCGAGCCGCACCTGGCTCTTCCGGCATTGATGGCATTGAGCCATGATCCGGCTTCCCGACGCGTCCCAAACCGCCAAGGGCCACTGCTGGGCTTCTACGAGCAAGTGCTGGCCGAGAATCCGTGGTTGGCGCCACAGTTCAAGCAGCGGTTCGCCACGACCACCGACGACGATGAACGCCGCCTGCTCGCGCAGGTGCTTGCCTATGTATATCGCGACGATGCCGGCTTTGCGCGCGACCTGCCCGAGCCGGCGCGTCAGGCGTTTGCCGCTGTCCCACACGACAAGCTTCCCCTACCGTCGACCGAACCGATGGACGGCGGCCAGCTTGATGTGTACTGGGGACGGTTCCTCGCCAGCGGGCGTTTCCAACCGATTCGCGATCTCGTGACTGTCGTGCAAAACTACCTGCCGTATAAGGGCCAGCTGGAGGCATACAAAAACTTGAAGAAAAAACCGCAGCCCCCTCCGCCGGAAGTGTACAAGGATGTGATCCTCGGTACCGCGTTATGGTCGCTCGGCAGCAACGCCTATCAGCATGAACTCGTCAGGAACTATCTGCTTTATCTGCTCCAGGCAAAGGACACGCCTCCTGAAGTGAAGCCGGCGCTGAAAGCCGCGCTTTCTTGGAAGCCCAAAGAGCAGCAGCCCGGCCAGCAGGCAGCCCCGTCCACATAAACATCCTGGCCGGAGAGTGACCAGATTTCTGACGTCAGGGCGCGTGGTCCACCTTTGATGACACGGATTTATCCCGGCGCGTCGGTTGTCTTCTTGCCTTACCTTCTTAAAATCCTAGGCCATTGTGCCTGCCATGAACTACAAAGGACTCGGAACCAAGGCCCTTCACGCCGGCCAGACGCCGGACCCCACGACCGGCGCGCGCGCCGTTCCCCTCTACCAGACGACGAGCTACGTCTTCCGCGACACCGAGCACGCCGCGAACCTTTTCGCGCTGAAAGAGCTCGGCAACATCTACACGCGGATCATGAACCCGACGACCGACGTCTTCGAACAGCGGATGGCCGCGCTCGAAGGCGGCTCCGGTGCGCTCGCCCATGCGTCGGGCCAGGCGGCGATCACCGACGCCATCCTCAACCTCGCCGGCGCGGGCGATCATCTCGTCTCCGTCTCGCAGCTCTATGGCGGCACCTACAACCTGTTTCACTACACGCTGCCCAAGATCGGCATCGAAGTGTCGTTCGTCGACGCCCAGGATCCGGACGCCTTCCGCCGGGCCGTTCGACCGAACACCAAGGCGTTCTACGGCGAGGGCCTCGGCAATCCGGCGTTGAACATCTTCCCCTTTGAAGAGGTCGGCAAAATCGCCCGCGAGGTCGGCGTGCCGGTCATCATCGACAACACCTGCCTCACGCCGATGCTCAACCGCCCGTTCGAGTGGGGCGTCAACATCGTCGTGCACAGCTCCACGAAGTATATCGGCGGCCACGGCACGTCCATCGGCGGCATCGTGGTCGACGGCGGCAACTTCAACTGGGGCAACGGCCGGTTCCCGGGGTTCACCACGCCCGATCCGAGCTACCACGGCCTCGTGCACTGGGAGGCGTTCAAGAGCTTCCCGCCCGCCGGCGGGGCCAACGTCGCCTGCATTTTCAAGATGCGGTTGCAGCTCCTGCGCGACATCGGCGCCTGCATCAGCCCGTTCAATTCCTTTCTCATGCTGCAGGGGCTCGAAACGCTGCACCTGCGCATGGAGCGGATCTGCCAGAACGCCCTGAAGACGGCCGAATTCCTCGCGGCGCACCCGAAGGTCCAGTGGGTCAACTATCCCGGTCTCAAGGCCAGTCCCCACCACGCCGCGGCGAAGAAATACCTGCGCGGCGGCTTCGGCGGCCTGCTCGGCTTCGGCGTGAAGGGCGGCTTCGAGGGGGGCAAGAGACTCATCGAGTCGCTCCAGCTCTTCTCGCACCTCGCCAACATCGGCGACGCCAAGTCGCTCGCCATTCATCCCGCCAGCACGACGCACAGCCAGCTCACGCCCGCAGAGCAGGTCTCCACCGGCGTCTCGCCCGACTACGTGCGCCTGTCGCTCGGAACAGAGGATTTCATCGACATCCAAGCGGACCTGGAGCAAGCGCTGGCCAAAGTGTGAGGCAATAGGTCTCGCCGTAGCTCCGCTTCTGCGGAGCGAAGGCGGATCCCTGGGCACGGAGGACTTTGTCGATATTCAGGCCGACCTCGAACAGGCCCTCGCCAAGGTCTGACGCGTGCCGTGCGTTTAGCACGCACCCATCACATTTCGCTGTGGCCGTTCAGCACTTTGCTCCAGACGCAATGTCAACTAATAGTTGACATTGTGTCTGGAGGCACGCCTGCAGAAATAACCTCGCCCTGTCCGCGTGCACTGGAGGTGCGTTTAAAAGAGTTCCAGCTGCCGTGTCCGCGGCACGGCGGGAGCCGCCTCCTTCTGCCGCTCAAGCAGGGCTTCGCGGATGGCGCGGAGAAACGGCGAGGGGGAGCGGTCGCGGAGTTCACCACGCCAGTGGCGGCGGCGGGCATGCGTGAGGTAGAGTTGCTCCCGGGCGCGGGTGAGACCGACGAAGAAAACACGGCGCTCCTCGGCGAGGTCGACCGTTTCGGCCTCGTCGAAGCTGAAGCGGTGCGGGAGCAGCCCATCCTCGCAACCGACGATAAAAACCACGCGGAATTCGAGGCCTTTCGCGGCGTGCAACGTAAGCAGCGACACGCGCTCGGCGCGCGGATCATGCAGGTCGACGTCGACACCGAGCGCCAGCTCGCTCACGAAGGCATCGAGGCTGGCGCCGTGCTTCCCGGCGAGCGGCCGGAGCGCATCGGTGATGGCGCGCAGGTCGGGATCCGGTTTCTCCTCCCGGGCAAGCTGGGTGCAGACGGTCGCAAGCCGGTCGGCCAGCGGTGCGTCGGGCGGCAGCGTCTTGAGCCGGGCCAGCAGCGTTTGTACGGTCGGATGCCCGGCCAGCGGCGTGTGGGCCCGCTTTTGGAAGGGGATGCCGGAGCGCGCGAACGCCTCCACGAGCGGCGGGGTCTGCGCATCGGTGCGGTAGAGGACGGCGAAATCGTTGAAGGCGCAGGCGCTCGCGGCATCGCCGCTGACGCGGCCCGTGTCGAACGAGGTGAGGCTGGTGCCGCCAACAAGACGTTCAATGGTTTCGACGACAAACTCCGCCTCGGCGCGCCCGGTGGAGCATTCGCGCAGGATGACCCGGCTGGCACCGCCCGTCCGGGCACGCAGGACGCGGTTGCGCACCAGCGTGGTGGGAGCGACGGCCTGCAGCGCCGCGTCGACGATGGTGCGGGTGGAGCGGTAGTTGCGCGTGAGTGAGACGACGCGGGCCGCCGGGTAGTCGGACTGGAATTGCCCGAAGAAGCGCACGTCGGTGCCGCGGAAACCGTAGATCGCCTGGTCGGGGTCGCCGATGGCGCAGAGGCTGGCGGCACCCGTCGCCAACAGCCGCACGAGCTGGTACTGTTGCGCGTCGACGTCCTGATATTCGTCGACCGAAAGGTGCGGCCAGCGCGCCCGGTAATGCGCGGCGAGGTCAGCCTGCGTGGCGAGGAGCCCGACCGGCAGGGCGATCAGATCATCAAAATCGACCAGCCCGCGGGCGTGGAGCGCGCGTTCATAAGCTTCGGGGCGCGCCCCCCGGTCGGTGATCAGCCTGCTCGCCTCGAGCGCGGACACGCCGAGTGTCTCCCGGGCGACGGCGAGAGCCTCGGCCTCGCCGGCCACGCGGAGCGGAGCCCCCAAACCGAGCCGGTCCTCCTGTTCGCGGAGGATGGCGAGGCCGAGGGCGTGGAAAGTCATCACCGGCACGCGGGGGCCACGGCCGTCGGGAAGCAGCGAAGCGAGCCGCTCGCGCATTTCCCCGGCGGCGCGGCGCGTGAAAGTGATGGCGAGGCACGCCTCGGGTGCGATGCCGTGGTCGGCGATCAAATGGGCGATGCGATGGGTGAGCGTGCGCGTCTTGCCCGTCCCGGGGCCGGCGACGATGAGCAAGGGGCCATCGACGGTCTCCGCCGCGGCGCGCTGCTCGGGATCGAGCCCGGCCAGCATGGGAGAAGCCGATTGAACCCCAGAGGGCACAGAGACCACCGCTGGCTTTTCGGGTGCCGGCTCCGGCTCGGCCTCCTCGATGGTCGGAACGGGTTTAACCCGCGACGGTTTGGCGCGACGTAAAGCCGCTCCCACGGGTTGCGCAGCCTCTGGCAACTCGAACAGCAGGCTGATGGACTTCCCGCTATCGAGTTCGTCCGGCCTGAAAAGGCGGATGGTGCCGTATTTGCCGTCGTAGCCGCCTTCGCGGATGACTTCACCGGCGCGCATGCGGCGGACCGCCTCGACCAGAAGAGGCGTGGCGATCCTGCCAATTTCATCAAGCGACGCATCACCGAGGATCGCCAGTTCGGGGCCGAGGCGCGCGATCAACTGCTCATAACTGCCCTGCACAGTCTTGCTTTTCGGGCCGGTCCGGGCGAGTTCGCCGAGCACCTCGGGGAGCGGCACGAGGCTGCGGAAAGGCGCCGCGGTGGGCGGCGGTTTTTCACCGGTGCGATCGGCGAGCTCGAGCACCCGGCTGAGCACGCCGATGGTAAGCGGTGCACCGCAGACGGGACATTGGTTGCCGAGACGGCGCGACTCCGCCGGTTCGCAACGGAAGCCGCACGCCCGGTGCCCGTCCATGTGGTATTTGCCCTCCTCGGGATAGAATTCGATCGTGCCGCCGTAGCCGGCCCCGGTCGCCAAGGCGTTCCTGATCGCAAAGTAATCGAGCGCGCAATCAAAACGGCAGGCTTCACGGCCGAGGTTGCCGGGCGAATGCGCATCGGAGTTGGAGACGAGGCGGAAGCGGTCGAGCATCGAGAGCCGCCAGTTCATCGGCGGATCAGAAGAAAGGCCGGTCTCCACTGCGAAGATGTGAGGGGAAAGATCGCCGTAGCACTCATCGAAGGCGTCAAAACCCGACTTGGAGCCGAAAACGGAAAACCAAGGCGTCCAGATGTGGGCGGGGATGAGGTAACAGCCGTCGCCGCCGGAAAGGCAGATTTCGAGGAGGTCGCGCGAATTCAGGCCGAGAATGGGCCGGCCGTCGGAGGCGAGATTGCCGATGCGCGCGAGGCGGGCGACCATGCGGTCGGCGCTGGCGAGGTCGGGCGCATAGAGGAGATGGTGAACCTTGCGGACCTTGTCGCCCTGCTTGTAGATCGTGGAGATCTCGACCTCCAGGAGGAAGCGCACGGGTGCGGCGGCGGCGGCGCAGGGTCCGAGTTCGGCGACCACGGCAGCCTCCAGGTCGTCACGGAGGCGGAAGAGGCCCGGCTCGGCGGGAACCAGTTCCTCCTTGATCACCGCCATCCATGCGGGATGCGTGAAATCGCCCGTGCCGACGACCGTGACGCCTTTCTTCTTCGCCCACAGCGCCAAGTGATGGAAGTCGAGATCCCGACTCGTCGCCCGGGAATACTTCGAGTGGATGTGAAGATCGGCGTAAAAGCGCATCTTAGGAAGGCGGGGGGAAACACGCGGGATGCGATCGTCGCGTGAAGAGCAGGAACGGGGTAGGCGTCGAATCAGGCGGACGAATCGCATTTCCTTGAGTTCCTGACTTCCACATCCGACAACCTCTATCCGCCATGAAATCCTACCGCAAGGAACTCTGGTTCGAGGTGCCGCGGCGGCGCGCCTTCCTCAACATCACCCCGCAGGTGGAGCAGTGTCTGCGCGAAAGCGGCATCCGCGAGGGTCTCTGTCTGGTGAACGCCATGCACATCACGGCGAGCGTGTTCATCAACGACGACGAGTCGGGACTGCATGCCGACTTTGAACGTTGGCTGGAAAAACTGGCTCCGGAGAAACCGTATACCGTTTACGACCACAACCGCACCGGTGAGGACAATGCCGACGCCCACCTCAAGCGTACGGTCATGGGCCGCGAGGCCGTGGTTGCGGTGACCGCCGGAAGGCTTGATTTCGGTCCGTGGGAGCGGATCTTTTATGGAGAGTTCGACGGACTGCGCCGCAAGCGAGTGCTTATAAAAATCGTCGGGGAATAATGGAAAAGGAATACGGGCCGGAAAAATGTGGGAGTGCCTTTCAGTGCAGCAATCTCGGATTTGATGCTAAGCCCCCACTGACTTCCGGGTTGCCCAACCTTTTTATACATTACGCAACTCGTTGATTATCGTTTATAGCCGGCACTTCAAAAACAGCCTGTTTTCGCCGATTTATTGCCGATTTTGGCGTATTTTTACCGCTTTTGGCCTTCTTTAGGCCATTTTAAGGCGCGGAGAAGACCTACTTCAAAATCCGTGATTGCCAGTCGAGGGAAACTAATTTTGAACGCAGGGCTCCCCAAAGCCAACTAACCCCGGTAAGCCTAACCTAACCAAGGCCCTGTTTTGGACCTCAAGCAGATCAAGCAAATCATCGATTTAATGAAGCGCTCCGAACTCACCGAGTTCGCCGTGGAAGAAGAGGGCTTCAAACTCAAGATATGCCGGGGCACCAACGGCGTGCCGGTGGTGACATCCAGCGCCGGGTTGACAGCAGTCCCGGAAGCAGCGGCGGCTTCAGCCGCCGCCGCGGCAGCCACCCTGGCATCGTCCTCTCAGAATGGTGGGGAGAAGGAAGATTCAAGCATCATCTATATCAAGGCCCCCATGGTGGGCACCTTCTACCGGGCGCCTTCGCCCGAAAGCCCGCCGTTTGTCGAGGTGAACGCGAAAGTTTCCGAGAATTCCATCGTTTGCATCATCGAGGCCATGAAAATCATGAATGAGATTCAGGCCGAGGTGAAGGGCACCGTGGTGGAGATTCTCGTCGAAAACGGCCAGCCGGTCGAATACGGCCAGCGCATGTTCAAGATCAAGCAGGGTTAACCGGCCGCCAATCCTGACGATTCCTGTCCTACAGCTGATCCCCCGCGGCATCGCAGATGAGCATCGGCGGTATCTTTGTTTATGATCCAAAAGATCCTCATCGCTAATCGCGGCGAAATCGCCCTCCGCATCGTCCGCGCCTGTCGCGAACTGGGCATCAAGACCCTGGCCGTTTACTCGGAGGCCGATGTGCAGTCGCTGCATGTGCAACTGGCCGACGAGGCCATCTGCATCGGCGGCCCCAAGAGCGAGGACAGCTACATGCGCGCTGATCGCATCATCAGCGCGGCGGAAATCGCCGACGTTGACGCCATTCATCCCGGTTACGGTTTTCTTTCCGAGAACGCCAAGTTCGCCGAGCAGTGCGAATCGTGCAACATCAAGTTCATCGGGCCCAAGTCGCATAGCATCAAGATCATGGGAGACAAGTCGGTGGCCCGGGAAACCGTGCGCAAGGCCAATGTCCCCACCGTGCCGGGTTCCGACGGCCCCATCGAATCCGAAGCCGCGGCGGTGAAGATTGCCCGCAAGATTGGTTATCCCATCATCATCAAAGCCGTGGCGGGCGGCGGCGGGCGTGGCATGCGCATCGCCCACAACGACGTCTCCTTCGCCAAGGAATACCACATCGCCCGGGCCGAGGCCGAGAAGACTTTCGGCAACGGTTCCGTTTACATCGAGAAATTCGTCCAGAATCCCCGGCACATCGAGTTTCAGATCCTCGCCGACAGCCACGGCAAGGTGCTGCACCTCGGCGAACGCGACTGCTCCGTGCAGCGCCGCCACCAAAAGCTCATTGAAGAGTCGCCGTCGCCCTTCCTCACCTCCGATCTCCGCAAGCGCATGGGCAAGGCCGCCGTGCGCGCCGCCGAGGCCGCCGAGTATGAGAACGCCGGCACCATCGAATTCATCGTCGATGCCAAGGGCGAGTTCTACTTCATCGAGATGAACACCCGCATCCAGGTCGAGCATCCGGTCACCGAGGAGGTCACCGGCATCGACCTGATCAAGGAGCAGATCCGCATCGCCGCGGGCGAAAAGCTCAACATGGACCAGAAGGACATCGAGTTTCGCGGCCATGCCATCGAGTGCCGCATCAACGCCGAGGATCCCGCCCGCAACTTCATCCCCTCCCCCGGAACCATCGGCCTCTACTACGCCCCGGGCGGGCACGGCGTGCGCGTCGATTCGCACGTTTACAGCGGATACACCATACCGTCCTACTACGACTCGATGATCGGCAAGCTCATCGCGTATGGCGACAACCGCAAGACGGCCCTGGAGCGCATGTACCGGGCGCTGAGCGAATATCTCATCCGCGGCATCAAGACCACGATCCCGCTGCACAAGGCGATCTTGAGCGATCCGATCTTCATCGCGGGCAAGGCCACCACTGCCTACCTCGAGGAATTCCTCAGCCGCACGCCGCCGGATCTGTTCTGAGCAGAGGCTATCCGAAAACCGTCAGCCCGAGCGGCGCTGATTCTGCTGGCCAACAGAACGCCCTCCACCGGACCGGTTCTCGCTCCCCGCCGCCCGTCCGCGATCATGCCGCAAAACCTGTTGCGATGATCCGCCGCCTGCCCGTATGAAACAGGTCCCTCCTGCTGTTGCCATGAATCCGAGGTTTCTCCTTGCCCTGTTCTCCCTGCAAATCGGCTGTGCCGGAGGTCTGCTTCGCGCCGCCGACTCCCTCACGCCTCAATCGTCTGACCTCACGCCCGCGGCCGTGCTCAGCGTCATGGAGCGCGTGGCCGACTGGCAGCTCGCCAATCCATCGCCGCACCGTCCCACCGACTGGACGCAGGGCGCCGGCGATGCCGGCATGATGGCCCTCGCCGGCACTTCCACCAGCCCGCGTTTCCTCGACGCCATGCTGGCGATGGCCGAGGCCAGCGCGTGGCAACTTGGGCCGCGGCCCTACGATGCTGATGACCACTGCGTGGGCCAGACCTATGCCGAGCTTTATTTCCGCCGTCACGACCCGCGCATGATCGCGCCGCTGCGTGAACGCTTCGACTGGATCCTCGCCCATCCCAAGGATGCCAACCTCGTTTTTGACCCCGCCAGGAATCCGGACGCCCGCGACCGGTGGTCGTGGTGCGACTCGCTGTTCATGGGGCCGCCCGCGTGGATCCGGCTTTACGTGGCGACGGGCGAAAAGGCCTACCTGGATTTCGCGGTCGAAAAATGGTGGCAGACCTCGGACTACCTCTACGACAAGGAGGAGCATCTTTATTTTCGCGACAGCACCTACTTCGAGAGACGGGAGGCCAACGGGGGAAAAATCTTCTGGAGCCGCGGCAACGGCTGGGTGATGGGCGGCCTCGTGCGCGTGCTCCAGTATCTGCCTGCCGACCACCCGGCGCGTTCCCGTTTCGTGCAGCAGTATCGCGAGATGGCCGGCCGGATTCTCCTCTGCCAGCAGCCCGACGGCCTGTGGCGCTCCAGTCTGCTCGACCCCGGGAATTATCCGCTCAAGGAGACGAGCGGCTCCGGGTTTTACTGCTATGCGCTCGCCTGGGGCATCAACCAGGGCCTGCTTGACCGCGGCAAATTCGAGCCGGCCGTCATCAATGCCTGGCGGGGACTGGCCGGCTGTGTGACGCCGGAGGGCAGGCTCACCCACGTGCAGCCCATCGGCGCCGATCCGAGGAAATACGACGAGAATGCCACCGAAGTCTACGGCGTCGGCGCGTTCCTGCTCGCCGGCAGTGAAGTCCACCGGTTGCTCGGAAAAGGGCAGTAAGGCCCTGCCGTTGGCTTGTCCCCGGTAGTGGTGCCGTTTGCCTGAATTGAGCGGTACCTGTAGGTCGGGGTTTCTTGTCCCGCCGAAGCCTCGTGCGAAGGCGGAATCCCCGACAGAGGAATGTCGAGGGTTTTGGTGTCGGGTATAAAGCCCAACCTACACAAACTGATCCACTACCCGGTCCTTGTCCGGCTTGAACCATTCCGGTCCTTCTTCTTATACCAATCGCCTGAGAGTTTTAGGCCAATCCACGGGCGTTCTGCTGGCCAGCAGAACGTGCCACGTGGCATGGGCGTCTCGCCCATGTCCGAGGAAGTCCAAATGATCAGGGCGGTTGGTATTAGACCCGAGTAAACGCCTTGTTAAAGGCCGGCATTAAAGACAATTTGGGATGCTCCCAAGCAAGATGCCCCATCATAAAGGCTCCACCCTCCAGTCCAGCGCCATGAAGTACTCCCTGAGAATCCGTGCCGGCTTCACGCTCGTGGAAGTCGCGCTGGCGGCCACGATCCTGCTGGTGGGATTTGCCGGGATGGCGGAGGCGCTGATCATCGGCTCGGGGATGCTGGACACGGCGCGCAAACAAGCGATCGCCGCGCAGATCATACAGAGTGAAATCGAATATTGGCGTCTGCAGCCTTGGACCACGATCACAGGCACAGGCTCTTCAGCGCTTACGACTCACGAGGCGGATTATCTCGCCAACTACCCTGAATTTGCCTCGAACAGTCTAACCACCCTCGCAGGCAACTTATTCAAGTTCTCCCGGACTGTCTCGTACGTGCCCGATCGCTCCAATCAGATACTCCAAGTTGCAATGACTGTGACGTGGATCAGCATCACCGGCAAATCCACATCCGAGACGTGGACCAGCACCTCCAGCAAACTGCACTCGCGCAGTTGCAACGCCTACATTGGAAAATACGGACTCAATGTCTCCTACCAGAAACTATAGTAGCGCGGGTGCACTGGATTCCCCGGGGTTCACCATGGTGGAGCTGCTGATCGGGCTGTCCCTCGCGATGCTTCTGACTGCCGCCATGCTTTTGAGCTACACCTTCCTTGTCCGCAGCCTGATTCGCTCGTCCAACCAGCAGCAGCTCGAAGCACAAAGCCGCCGGGCGCTGCAAATGCTCACCAAGGATGTGCATATGGCGGACCAAATCGCTTACACCTACGATCCAACAAAAGACATAACACAAAATTCAACCTGGCAGACCATGCCAGCGGCTGAACAGGTTACATTTCGGTTAAGCGTGCTCAACGACAGCGGAGGTACCTACATATACGCCGTAACCTATGTTTATGATGCGAACGCCGGCACCCTCACGCGCACAGTTTCAGTTTCCTCCGGCAGCTCCTCCGGCACACCCCCATCGGGCTTCAATGCCAATTCGCTTACCCTGCTTGGCGACCCAACAGATCCCAGTGTTGCCCGAACAAAAGTGTCCAATTTCATTTTCAACTACCTCGACAAACAGGGTTCACCGGTTGACATGAGTTATCCGCTCCGGATCAAACAAATCGAAGTCAGCAGCTTCGTTGTCACCCGCGGCTCCCCCGCCGTCGGCACCCAGTCGAGTTACACGGGCACCTCCGCGCGTTTGGTGCTGCGCAGCAAACACCTCGTCAACTACTGACGTGAAGGACCATTCCACAGCGCAGCGCGGTTCGGTGGTGCTGGTCGCCCTCTGCCTCACCCTTGTTCTCGGCGTTGCCGTGGCCGGCTACGTCGCGCTGTGCGCGCGCACCATGGAGATGAGCAACCGGTCGTTTTGCACCACCAGCAGCGTGCAACTGGCCGAGATCGGCATGGAGGAGGCGCTGTGGTCGCTTAACCAAGCCCTGCTGGCGCTGAACAGTAATCCCAGTTCTTCCTACGACTGGCCAGGAGCGCAATGGACGATTACTACGGATGCCAATGGTGTAAAGACAGCTACCAAGACACTGCCTCCTTTTACTACGAACAAAGGAATCACTGGTACAGTCACAGTCCAGATCAAGAACTGCAGCTATGATCCTCGAAGATCCTATGATCAGGCTGACCAGACCACGTATCCACCGACTATAACATCCAACGGGGTGTCCCAGATGTCGGACGGCATTCCGATCGACAAACAGCTCGTGGCCACCGTCAAGCCCGCCGCGCTTTTCAGCAATGCCGTCGGCTCCACCGCCCCTGCCAACTCGCCGAATCCACCCAACGACGTGTCTTTTGACAACGGCGGCTCCATGGACAGCTATGACTCTTCGTTGAGCGTCAATCCCAGCGCCCAAGTACAGATCGACAATAATAAGACGGATCAGGCAATCATCAGCGCGCCGTATATCCGGACCAACGATGCCAATATTCTTGGCTATGCTGCATCCGCCAACTCGGATTCCCGTCTGCCAAGTTCCCCTTCCCTCGGTCCCAGCCGCATTTCCAACAATGCCAACCAATACGCCTTTGATATTGTGGCCCCGACTGGAGCCGGGACGACAGCAATCGATGCTAGCGACCTGATCAGCAAAACCAGTGGCGGCCAACTCGGCACATCAGGCGCCTCAACCCCCAGCATCTATCACGTAAGCGGTGATCTAACGCTGCTTTCAAGCACCGATAACCTGAACATCAATGGCCCGGTGATTATCGATGTTTCCGGTAATCTTACCATTCAGGATTCCGCCAAGATCGCAGTGACCAAGGGCGCGGACCCCGCCCATGATGGCTCTGCCCAGATCTATGTGGCGGGCAATTTGGATATCGAAGGCGGGGTCGGCGGGGTCAATGTTTATGTGGCGGATTCCGCCAATGACACGATTCGGAAAATCACACCGACCGTTACCGGTGGAGTCACGACTTGGGTGGTGACCACCCCAATCGGCACGGCAGGAATCGTGGGTAGTGCGGACGGGACGGGCAGCGCCGCCCAATTTAACACACCAAAAGCCGTCGCCGTCGACGGAGCGGGGACCGTCTATGTGGCCGACACCAACAACCATACCATCCGCAAGATCACGCCGGCGGGGGTGGTGACCACCCCAATCGGCACGGCAGGAATCGTGGGTAGTGCGGACGGGACGGGCAGCGCCGCGCGGTTCAATTCTCCCGGCGGCATGGCGGTGGACGACGCGGGGAATATTTATGTGGCCGACACCGGCAACCATACCATCCGCAAGATCACGCCGGCGGGGGTGGTGACCACGCCGGCCGGTGCAGCGGTGGTCCTAGGCAGTGCGGACGGGACGGGCAGCGCCGCGCAGTTCAATTTTCCAAGCGGCGTGTCAGTGGATGACGCAGATAACGTCTATGTGGCCGATACCGGCAATAACACCATCCGGAAGGTCACCGCGGCCGGTGAGGTTACCACCTTGGCGGGCACGGCAGGAACCACCGGCAGTACGGACGGTACCGGCAACGCCGCGCAGTTTTATTCTCCAAGCGGCGTGGCGGTGGATAATGCGGGGAACGTCTATGTGGCCGATACCAGCAACGACACGATTCGGAAAATCACACCGACCGTTACCAATGGAGTCACGACCTGGGTGGTGACCACGCTGGCAGGTTCACCAGGGTCCGCAGGCAGTGCGGACGGGACGGGCGGCGCCGCCCAATTTAACACACCAAAGGCCGTCGACGTCGACGGCGCGGGGAACGTCTATGTGGCCGACACCGGCAACGACACGATTCGGAAAATCACACCGACCGTTACCAATGGCGTCACGACTTGGGTGGTGACCACGCTGGCCGGTTCACCGGGGTCCGCAGGCAGTGCGGACGGGACGGGCAGCGCCGCGTGGTTTAACAATCCCACAGGTCTGGCGGTCGACCTCGGAGGTTTCAAAAACCTGACCAAGCGACCGGGAAATTTGGCGATATTTTGCAATGGCAGCACTCAGAGCACGATCAACACCACTACTCCCTTCTACGGTGCCGTTTATACGCCCAATTCTCCGTTGGTCGTGAATGGCAATCCGAGGATCTACGGCGCGCTCGTCGGCCAATCGGTGACGTTCAATGGCACCCCGACCATCCATTACGACCTCGACCTGCGGAAAGCCTCCTTCAGCGTCGTGAACACCCCGTACGACGTCTCGCAGTGGCTCGTCTCGAATTGACCCGGCCGGCGGCGGGGGGGTATCCCAGTTTTTGCCATCCCACGGGCAAGGATGCCCGTGCCACGTGGCATGGGCGTCTCGCCCATGAACAAAAACTGAGATGCGCCCCGGCGGCGGGAGGCGGCTAGAAAAGCATTGTCATCTGGCGCGGCTCGCCTGCATGTTTTTCTGTTCCTGTCCCGCCATTTGCATTAAACCATCCTGGCAGGCGGTGCCGCCTCCGCGGCCACCGCCGGCTTTGTCTCGGCTTATCCCGTCATGTTGCTGCGCAGATCCCGTAGTGGAGTGGTCATCGAGGTAAACCCCTACCGCGTGCTGTTGGCGCGCCTGGAGCGCCTCGGCGGCGACACCATCCGCATCGAGCAGGTGGTCGAACTGCCGGCGGATGATCCGGCCGGGGTCAACCGCGAGCTGCGCACGCTTTTCCCCGAATACAAGGCCTTCATTCCGGGCATCTGCGGCATCTTTCCGCCCGCGCGGCTGCTGCAGCGCGAGGAAATCAACCCCCGGAAGTTCGCCGAGGCGGACTACCTGCCCACGCTGCTGGCCAGCCAGTACAAGATCCCCGCCGACAAATGGCGCATCGCCCTCATCAGCCCCTTCGATGGCGCCCCCTTCGATTCCGCGCATCCCCCCGTCAAGGAAGTGCTCCTGTGCGGCGAGGCTGCCGAGGAGTTGCAGGCCGCCCAGAGCCGCTTCCTCGCCCTCGGGGTGCACCCCCGGCAGATGGAGATCTCGTCGCTGCCGGTCCTGGGCGGCGTGCTGAGCTATCAGGCCATGATCGGCGATTCCCAGCCGGCCGCGGTGGTGGAAATCGATCTCCATCGCACCTACGTGTTCATCCTGGGCAAAAACGGCATCCATACGCCCGCCCCCCTCGAATTCGGATTCAACGCCCTCGTCGAGACCGCGCGGAAGGAACTGGGCGACGAAGACTTGACGACCATCCGCGCCCGCCTGCTCGCCGGCGAAGCCGACATCGTGGCGCGCGCGCCCCGCCTGCTGCGGCAGCTGGTGCGCAATCTCAAGCCGGCCATCGACTACTTCGAGCTGCAGACCGGCCAGCGGGTGAACGACCTCTACTGCACCTTTCTGCCCCCCGGCCTCGCGTGGATGGCCCAGACGCTGGCCGCCTCCATCGAGATGCAGGTGCTCCCGGTGGATTGCGTCGCGTGGCTCACGGCGCTCGGCATCACGTTCAACGACGATATTCCCGCCCGGCTCGGCCCGCACTGGCTGAGCCTGTTCAGTCTGATCGCCCGGCTCGGCCCGGCCTCCCATGCCAAGAAACCCGACTGAGTTTGATCTGGAGCCGAACTGGCACTCCGATTTCCGGGATCTCACGACCCTGCCCGAGGATCGCATGGTCCGGGTGCGCTTCCTCATCAACGCCTGCGCCGGCGCGCTGGCCTTCATCCTGTTCCTGCTGGTCGGCTGGCAGCTTTTCACGCGTCACAGCGTCGCCGGCCAGCTTCGCTTCTGGGACGAGAAGATCACCACGCACCGCCGGGAATACGATGAGCTGCAATTCATACTGCGGGACTACATGATTGAAGCGGGCAAGATCCAGGACGCCTACGATCTCATCTACATCCCGTTTGTCCCCTCCGAGTTTGTCCTCAACATCAGCCGCACGCTCCCCGATCGCATGACCGTCGACACCATCGGGTACGCGAACGGGACCGTCACCATGCGCGGCAGCCTCGCGGAATCGCCCGAACAAGCCAGCCGCGTGCTCGGCCACTACATTGAGACCCTGCGGAACGACGCCCAGGTCAAATCGCTGTTCGGCGATATCTCCGCCCCCAGCCTAGACCGCGCCCGGCAGGACAACCTGTTCAACTTCGAGATCGTGCTCAAACCCGCCGTACGCCACCCATGAACAACAAGTTTCTGGCCCAGCTCGGCCAGCTGGCGCTGCGTTATCCGTTCTGCGCCGCCTGCCTCGTCCTGTCGATTCTGTTCGCCGGGGCGAGCCAGTGGATTCGACTCGACTTGCGCGATCTCGAAGCCCTGCAGCAAAAACGCGCCCGCGAAGGCGACGTCATGCTCAAGGCCATCGCCCGCGGCTCGCAGTTGCGGACGGAACTCACCGCCGCGCGCACGGCCACGCAGCGCATCACGGAAAACCTGGTCGTGGAGAAAAACATCCCCGAAAACTTCTGGTACTTCTACAAGATCGAGCAGGATACGCGGGTCAAGCTGACCGAACTGCTGCAGCGCCCCGCGTCCCTGCAGGATGGCGACGCCCCCACCACCTACAAACGCGTGCCCTATTCGCTCAAGCTCACCGGTTCCTTCCGTTCGGCCGTCGCCTATCTGCAACGGCTGGAAACCGGCTCGCACTTCGGCCGCATCAACTCCTTTCAGCTCCAGCGGCAGGATCCCAAGTCCAGCGACGTGTCCCTCCAGCTCAACCTCGAACTGCTCGGCTTTCCATGATGCTTCGCTCCGTCATCTTCGCCCTGTTGTTGCTCTGCCTGCCGGTGCTGCGCGCGGCCGGCACGGCCAGCCCGGCGGCGTCTGAGACCTCCAGTTTCGATAAAACCCACGAAAGAATCGATGCCCTCCTGCACGGGCGGGATGCGCAACCGATCCTTCCGGCCGAGCTGCGCAATCCGTTCAGCCGCCCCAGCGAACGTTCCCCCGGCGGCGGGGACGCCTCCGCCATGGGTGATCCCTCCAAGCGGGCCGCCCTTACGGATCAAGAACTGCTCGAACGGCTCGCCCCGGCCGTCCAGGTTCGCGGCATCGTCGAGTCCGGAGGACACCCCACCATCATCATCGGCCGGAAACCCTTCGATGAAGGCGACACGCTGTCGCTCCTCTACGGGGTGATCACCGTGGAGGTTAAGATCAAGCACATCACCAGCGACACCTTCACGCTCGGCTACAAGGATGCCGAGCTGACGCTCCGCCTGCCGCGGTAGGGCGGCTTGTCTCCAAGTCACCGCGGCGGGTCAAGGATGACCCGCCCTACCTTTGCCTGCTTTCGGCAGCAGGCGTCCCGCTGAGCCGCGCGATCACGGCCGGCAGGAGTGCGTGCTCGGCCGCATGCACCCGGGCCTCGAGGGTCGCCAGCGTGTCGTCGGGTTCGATCCGCACCGGCAGCTGGTCGATGATCGGCCCCCCATCCACCTCCGCGGTCACATAGTGCACCGTGCAGCCGGTCACCTTCACGCCGCGCCGCCACGCCTGGCCGATGGCGTCGAGCCCCGGAAAGCAGGGCAGCAGGCTCGGGTGCAGGTTGATGATCGTCTGCGGAAACGCCCCGATGAACCGCGGCTTGAGGATGCGCATGAAGCCCGCCAGGACGATGAGCCCCGGCTGGCACGCCTGGAGGGTTTCGAGGTAGCGCGTCTCGCCGGCCTCGTCGAACTTGGTCTTGAACGGCCCCGGGTCGAGAAACTGCGCGGGCACGCCAAAACGGGCGCCGAGTTCGAGGATGCGCGCCGCCGGCTGGTCGGAAAATATCTGCACCACGCGGGCGCCACCCAGCCTCCCCTCCTGCTCGGCTTGGAGGATCGCCTCGGCATTGCTGCCCCGGCCGGAACCAAGGATGACCACGCGCATAACGTCAGGCTCCGTCCGCCGCCTGCAGCTTCGCGATGAGCGCCGTCGTGCTGAAGCCGGGCAGGAACGGCAGAAACCGGATGCGCGTCCCCGCCCGTTCGAGGGCGGCGCGCTCCTCCGGGTCGAGCGTCGCCAGCGTATAATCACCGGCCTTGACGTAGATGTCGGGTCGCAGGGCCTGGATCTCCCGCGCGAGCCGCCGGCGGGTGAAAATCACGATGCCGTCAACCGATTGCAGCTGGGCCAGGTTGTACGCCCGGGACTTCTGATCGAGAATCGGGCGCCGGGGACCCTTGAGCTGCTTCACGCTCCGGTCGGAGTTCAGGGCGACAAACAGCCGGCCCCGCCGGCCCGCCAGTCGCCGGGCCTGCGCCAGATACGCCGTGTGCCCGGGGTGCAGCAGGTCGAACACGCCGTTGGTGAGCACGAACGTCCCCCGGGCCCGCCGCAGTTTCCGGCGCGCCAGGACCGCCTGCCGGAGGGTCATCAGTTTGGCGTTCGGCAAATTCATGATCGGAACCCGGGGTCAGAAAAACTTCTTGGCTTTCTCAAAGAAACTCCGCCCCACCGGCTCGTCCGCGTCGCCGCTGACGATGGCGAAGTCCTCCAGTTTCTTGCGCTGCTCCGCGGTGAGATGCGTGGGCACCTCCACCTGCACGCGCACCAGCTGGTCGCCGGGATGGCCGGAGCGCAGCCCGGGCAGGCCGCGGCCCTTGAGCCGGAAGGTCGTGCCCGACTGCGTGCCGGCCGGGATCTTGAGCGACGCCTTGCCGGACAGCGTGGGCACTTCGATCGTGCCGCCGAGCGCCGCCAGCGTGAACTTGACCGGGATTTCGCAGAACAGGTCGTCCCCCTGGCGCTCGAAAATCTCGTGATCCTTGACGTGGATGACGATGTAGAGATCGCCCGGCTGGCCGCCGTATGCGCCCGCCTCGCCGTTGCCGACGGAACGCAGCCTGGAGCCCGTGTCGACCCCGGGCGGGACGCGCACATTGAGTTTGGCGGTCTTGTTGACCCGCCCTTCCCCCCGGCATTCGCGGCAGGGTTTGTCGACCCGGGTGCCGGTGCCATGGCAGTTCGGGCAGACCTGGCGGACGGTGAAAAATCCACGCGAAGTCGTCACCTGGCCGGCGCCCCGGCAGGTCGGACACGTCACGCGTTTCGAGCCCGGCTCCGCGCCGGTGCCGTTGCAATGGTCGCACGGGGCGAGCTTGCGGAACGAAATCTCCTTCTCCACGCCACGCGCGGCCTCCTCCAGCGCGATCTCGATGTCGTAGCGCAGGTCCGCCCCGTCGCGCGCCCCGTCGGCCCCGCCCCCGCCGAAAAACTCCTCGAAGATGCTGCCGCCGCCGCCGCCGAACGCCCCGCGGAAAATGTCAAACGGATCGTGGAAGCCGCCCGCGGGCCCGCCCGCGCCGCGCGGCCCCGCCCCCTGCGAGAACGCCGCGTGGCCGTAGCGGTCGTAGGCGGCGCGTTTGTCGGGATCCTTGAGCACCTCGTAGGCCTCGGAGATTTTCTTGAACATTTCCTCGGCCGGCTTGCTGGCCGGGTTTTTGTCGGGATGATACTGGATCGCCTTCTTGCGGTAGGCTTTCTTTACCTCCTCCTCCGAGGCGTCCCGGCCCACGCCGAGCAGTTCATAATAGTCTTCCTTGGCCATGAGTGGTGGTGTCGCTTGAGGTGCCTGCCGGCGGGCGATTGACGATCGTCATATCGCGCGCAAGCGCGCTCCTGCACTTTCAGCCCTTGGCCTCCTTCGCCGGACCGCTGGACAATATCACGCTGGCGGCCCGCAGCAACCGGCCGTGGAGGGTGTAGCCGGTGCGCACCACCTGCAGGACATGCTCCTCGGGCACCTCGGAACTCGGCTGGTGCGAGAGCGACTCGTGCAGATGCGGGTCGAACTTCTGCCCCACCGGATTCACCTCCTTCAGCCCTTGGCGGCCGAGGACGCCCTTGAATTGTTCCAGGACCATCGCCACGCCGTCGGTGATGGTTTTGGCGTCGGGCTGCTGGCGCGCGGTCGCCAGGCTGAGTTGCAGGGTGTCGAGCACCGGCAGGAGATGCTGCAGCAGGTTCACGGCGGCATGTTGCCGCAGTTCATCCTTCTCCCGGGTGACGCGCCGGCGGTAATTCTCAAGATCGGCCACGGCGCGCAGATAGTGGTCATAGTTGCCGGCCGCCTCCATTTTCGCCGCCGCCAGCTGCTCCTCCAGCGGAAGCCCGGCCGAAGCGGCCGGACTGTCCGCCGCCGCGGTGGAGTCCGGGCCGGTCTTGCCAGGCGTGTCTTGCGGTGAGGATGCGGTCATGGGAAACGGCAAGTAAACTATTTCTTCAGGGTTTTCTCAAGCGCGTCGAACAACCCTTTCACCGCCTCGCCGGTCTTGCGACCTGTTTCCCTGACCCGGCCGCCGGCGGCGCGCAGCGCCGCATCGGTTTCAGGCAGGATGCCGCCGATGGCGCCGGCGACGGGAGCGAAGATGTCGGCGAACGGCGCGGCCAGCTGCTTCGCGCTCGTGACATTTTCGTAGGTATGGTTGAAATTGAGCGTGAATTCACGCACGTCCGGGTTGCGTCTCGAGTAATCGGCAATGACCAGCCGGTCGAGCCGCACCTGCAGACGCTTGATCAGGAACTCGCGGGCCGGCGCGGCCGCCGGCGACTTCGGATCGGGGGACGGTCCGGCCAGCCCCTCCTGAAAAGCCCTCGTGTTGATCAGGCCGCGCTGATCCTTCACGAGCGTGATTCCCGTCATATTGACGACGAGGTAATTGATCACCGGACGGCGGCCGAACAGGGAAAACAACTGCGCGTCGGCGCGGATTTCGCGCACTTCGACAAAATCCTTCCGCGGGAACGCCGGCGGGTTGGTGATCACCAGCCCGCGCAGCTCCAGGTTCGCCGTGAAGGGATTGGCGTAGAGTGTCTGGATTTCGATGCCGAAACCCGTGCGTTCCTGCACGAGCCTGGTCACGGCCAATGGCAGCAGAATCATCCACGCCACCGCGAGACAGGCGAAGAGAATGGCGAGAAAAAGCAGCAGGTTAAACCCGGCTCCTCCCCGCCGTGATGCTGTGTGCAATGCGTTCATGGTGCCCTCAAATGAAGTTTTCCGTCACCAGCAGAAGGCTGTCCTCGGTCGCGGTGAAGGCAAACCGGCCGGCATACGGCAGCAGGGCGTTGTCGCCGCGTCCCAGCGCCTGCGCCGTGGCGGCCTCCTGCACGCGTCCACCCACCACGTGCAGCAGCCGTGGTTGCTGCCCGGCGGCAAACATCAGACGTCCACCGCGGGCCAGGGGTTCGCGCCGGATGCGGAACTGGGCGCAATCGGCCAGCACCGCCGGCGTGGCGGCGGCGCGCAGTGGCCGCGACTCCGGCTGATCCCAGAGAATCGACGCCAGCGCTTCGCGCAGATGAAGCTGGCGCGGCTGGCGGTCCGGACCGGTGCGTCCCCAGTCATAGACGCGGTAGGTGGTGTCGGAATTCTGCTGAATCTCGAGAATCAGATTGCCGGCATCGATGGCATGCACGGTGCCGCTGTGCACGAGGATGGAATCGCCCGCCGCCACCGGAAACCGGTTGACGCATGCCTCCAGCGTGCCGCGGGCGAGGGCTTGCTCAAACTGCGCGCGGGTCACGCCCGGCCGCAACCCCACGATGAGCGACGCCCCGGGCGCAGCCCCGGCAATGAACCAGTTCTCGGTCTTCGGCTCATCACCCAATGCCGGCGTCTTGTCCACCGGCGGGTGCACCTGCAGGCTGAGACGTTCGCGGCAATCGAGCCATTTCACCAGAATCGGGAAAGCCCGCGCCACCGGCCACTGCGGCCCCATCACGTCCCGGCCGTGACCTGCGATGAGCTGGCGCAGGGTGAGGCCGGAATACGGTCCGCCGTGCACGATCGATTGGGCCTCCGGGCGGTCGACAATCTCCCAGCTTTCGCCGATCGTCCTTCCCGACGGCAGCGCCCGGCCGAACGCGCCCGCCAGCGTCTGGCCCCCCCAGACGCGTTCCTGATAGATGGACTCGAATCGCAAGACCTCCATGATGCAGAGCTTATAGGTTGATCGTGAATATGAAAACCGGTTATTTACATTGACCGGCCGGACCGGTAAGGTGGACCTTCAGTTGGCGCTTTTGCCGTTACACAAATGCCCAAGTCGGAGACTTCAAACTCAAAGAGCGTTCCGTCGTTCGAGGGTCCACGCTACCGGCCGAAGTGGCTGGTGGCCAGCATCTGCTTTCTGCTGGGTGCGTGGATCGCCGTCACCCTGCTGGATTATACCCCCCGGCAGAGTCATGAATACCAGATCGGCGGACAAAGCGCCTGGAATGGAACGGTGTGGGTCGTTCATGATCTGGCCGCGCCATCACCCAACCTCGGCGGGCCGTGGGGTGCGGATATTGCGTGGTGGTCCCTGCACCTGCTGGGCTTGAGCACGTGGCTGCTGCCGGTTTTTCTCCTCTGGTTTGCCTGGGTGGCGGTGCGCAATGCCCGGCGTCTCGTGCTCACCCGCTTTATTGCGATGATCCTGTGCATCGCGACGGAATCGGGGCTTTGGTCCATGGTGAAGGTCGTCAATAAAAACGATTACTTCACCCAGGGACTGGGCGGCGTGATTGGGCAGTTGCTCTACCATCAGCTGCTCAAAGACACGGTGGGCGTGGTGGGCGCGGGTCTGCTGCTGGGAACCATCTTCGTCCTGACCCTGGCGTTCATTTTCACCCGCGACATCGGGTCGGAACTGGAGAAGATGTTCGCTGCCATTCACACCTGGCGGGGACTCCGCGCGCAACGCGCAGCCGAGCGCGCCCAATTGAAGCGGAAGGAGAAGGAAGCCAAGGGCAAGGCCATTACAGCCAAGGCGGCCGCCGTGGCGTTGATGCCGCCCGCCAGCAGGAAACAGCCGCTCGTCATCCCCAAGACCAAGGAGGAAATTGCGCGGGAAGCCGCGGCGGCGAAGATCGTCGATCCCTCCATCCCCGAATCTGCCAAAACCGTGCTCCGAATGGCCTCAGCCGAGGAACCGGCTTCCCCCGGCGCCAAGGCCGTGGCTGGTTCGCTGGGCAAACTCAATATCGTCAAACCCGAGGAAACCAAGAAAGCCCGGAGCACCCTCCTCTCCCGCGCCGACGAAAACTACCAGTTCCCCCCCCTTTCGCTGCTGCGTGAACCGGATAAACTCGATGTCAGTTCCAGCGAAGAGGAACACCGGCAAAACGCCGAGAACCTCCTGCGCATCCTGGCCGAATTCGGCGTCGAAGTGACGCTCGGCGAGATCCACGTCGGCCCGGTCATCACCCGGTACGAGGTCATCCCCGCCGCAGGTGTGCGTGTTGAGAAGATCGCCGGCCTCGACAAAAACATCGCCTTGGGCATGCGCGCGCAGTCCGTCCGCATCATGGCACCCATCCCCGGCAAGGCCGCTGTCGGTGTCGAGGTGCCCAACCAGAAGCGGATGGAAGTCGGCCTGCGGGAAATCCTCGAATCAGAAGACTGGGCCGCCGCCAAGGCGGAGCTGCCCATCGCGCTGGGCAAGGACGTCAGCGGCAGGCCGCTCGTCTCCGATCTCGCCAAGATGCCCCACCTGCTCATTGCCGGCGCCACCGGCTCGGGCAAGTCGGTCTGCATCAATGCCATCATTGCCTCCATTCTCTATCACGCGAGTCCGCGCGACGTCCGGCTGCTCATGATCGACCCGAAGATCGTCGAATTGAGGATCTTCAACGTCCTGCCGCACATGCTCATCCCGGTGGTCACCGAGGCGAAAAAGGTGCCCGCCGCGCTCAAATGGCTGCTCAAAGAAATGGAAATGCGCTACCAGATCTTTGCCAAGGTCGGCGTGCGCAACATCAGCGGCTTCAACAGCCGGAAGAAGTCCGCCCGGGAGGCCGCTACCGCCGGTGAAACCCAGTCCACGATCGACGTTGCCTCCCTCCCCCGCGACGTCGAGGTGCCCGAGCACATGTACTACGTCGTCGCCATCATCGACGAGCTGGCCGACCTGATGATGGTGGCCCCGGCGGAGATCGAGAACTCGGTCGCTCGCCTCGCGCAGCTGGCCCGCGCCACCGGCATCCACATCATCATCGCCACCCAGCGTCCGTCGGTGAACGTCATCACCGGCATCATCAAGGCCAACCTGCCCTCGCGCATCGCCTTCCAGGTCGCCTCGCAGGTCGACTCGCGCACCATCATCGACACCAAGGGGGCCGAGACGCTCATCGGCCGGGGCGACATGCTTTTCTCTCCGCCCGGCACCTCCAAGCTGGTGCGCGCGCAGGGCGCCCTGGTCTCCGATGAGGAAATCAGCAAGCTCCTCGAGTTCCTCCAGCGGAACGGCCCGCCGGCCTACGCCCAGGACGTGCAGGCTCACATCGACCGGGCCGCCAGCGAGGACGAAGAGGAGGCCGACGACGGGGACGACGACGAGCTGGGCGACGACGAGGAACTGTTCAAGCAGGCCGTCGAAGTGCTCAAGGTCTCGCGCCGCGCCTCCACCTCGATGCTCCAGCGGCGCCTGCGCATCGGCTATAACCGCGCGGCGCGCGTCATGGAACTCATGGAGGAAAAGGGCATCGTCGGCCCCGAGAACGGCGCCCAGCCGCGCGAGATTCTCGTGGATTTGGACAAATTCTAGGCTTTGTCCTCCGCGCCAACCATCAGACCGTGGCGCCCGGGCGCCTACCCACCCCGGCGGGTTTTGAGCGTTCCATGCAAGATCCGTCTTCCCATCCTCGGCAAAATTGCATAACTGACTGTCATGCAGACCATCGGTGAGCGCCTCGAAGAGGCCCGCAAACGCAAGGGGATTTCCATCCGCGAAGCCGCGGAAGCCACCAAAATCCGCGGCGAATATCTGCACAAGCTCGAAAGCAACAGCTTCGATCTGAATCTGCCCGAGATCTACATCCGCGGCTTCCTGCGCAACTATGCGGTTTATCTGAAGCTCAACGCGGACAAGATTATGGCCGACTACAAGACGCTGGCGCCCAACGAGGGCCGGACCTCCCGCCGCGAAAATCGCGAGGTCTACGGCCGCCTGGATCTCAGCCAGACCGCCCGCCAGGCCGCCGAGACTGCTCCCGCTGCGGCCGGCACGGAGGCATCAGCCGCCGCACCCGCCCCGGCGCGACCGAGTTTTCCCGCCTCGGCTGGCGCCGGCACCGCACCCATCGATCCCGCGCTGCTCATCAAGGGCGGCATCGCCGTGGTCGCGCTGGTCTTCGTTGTCGCGATCATCTTCGGCATCAGGGCGATTTCCAGCGGCCCGGCGAAACCCACCGCGGAAATCAAGGCCACGGCCCAGCAAACGATCACCCTTATCGCCCGTGACACGGTGCGCGTGAAGCTCGTGCAGGAACTGGATGGAGCCGAACTGTTCCAAGGCCCGCTGATCAAAGGCGAGCCCCGCACCTTCACCAAGCGCGGCTCGCTGCTGCTCACCGCCACGGCGCTCCAGAATGTCGACATCGAGATCAACGGCAAGCGCCAGCCCAATCCCTATTCGGGCTACGACCGCGTGCAAATTCCCTAGGCGCGGGCGTGGCTCGCGAGAGGGAGCAACGCGGGGCGCGTGAGGCTAGCGCATCCCGACCGGCGGGCCGAGGATTTCGCGCAGCACGACGGCCCGGCGCAGGCCGGCCGGAGTTCGCAGATCCGCCGGCAGCCGGTTCGCCGGTGCAGCAACGGGTGCCTCGACGGTCGCCGGCGCGATCCTGGCATGTGCCGGTCGGGCTGTCTCCAATTCCCGGAGCCGCGCGAGCATTTGCTGCTGCCGCTCCAGTTCCCCCGAGTAGCCCGGGGCCGCCGCCGCATCCATGGCCTGCAAGGGCGGCTCGACCATGACCGGACGCACCTCTTCAAACATCGGCGGAGGTTCCGGAAACTCCGGAGCCTCTTCGACGGAATCAGGTGCGGGCGGTGGGACTGGCATAAGGCCGCGCCGCTCCATGATCCGGCGGCGGATTTCCTCCTGGATGCGGCGCGTGCGCTCCGCCTCCTGCCCGTCCCTCGCGGGCGCTTCACCCGCCGTCTCCTGCGTGCGGGCCTGCTTGAATTTCTGCAGGATCGCCACGATCGCGATCGCGACCACGACGAGCGCCTGCGGGTGATTGAGCAGCCAGTCCATGGGAAGCGGTGTACGAATCAGGAGGAGCCGGATTCAAACAAGACCCGCCGGTCCAGTTCTCCAGCCCGGCTCATTTTTTCCCGCTTTCGGGCTGCGCGATGGCGGTGCGCATGTCGGTATCGGCCTGGATGTTTTGCATGCGGTAATAATCCATCACACCGAGCCGGCCGTTGCGGAACGCCTCGGCCATGGCGAGCGGGACCTGCGCCTCCGCCTCGACGACCTTGGCCTGCATTTCCTGCACCCGGGCCTTCATTTCCTGTTCGAGCGCCACGGCGGCCGCGCGGCGGATCTCCGCCTGGGCCTGGGCCATGTTCTTGTTGGCCTCGGCCTGCGCCACCTGCAGTCGGGCGCCGATGTTTTCGCCCACATCGACGTCGGCGATGTCGATCGAAAGAATTTCAAACGCCGTTCCCACGTCGAGACCGCGCGCGAGCACGGTCTTGGAAATGCTGTCCGGGCTTTCGAGCACGTGCTTGTAGGACTCGGACGTGCCGATGGTCGTCACGATGCCCTCGCCCACGCGGGCGATGATCGTCTCCTCCTTGGCGCCGCCGACGAAGCGGTCGAGATGCGTCCGCACGGTCACCCGGGCCTTGACCTTGACCTGGATGCCATCCTTGGCCACGCCGTCGATGGTGGTGCGGCCGCTGGCGGGATTGGGGCAGTCGATCACCTTCGGGTCCACCGAGGTGCGCACGGCCTCCTCGACGGATTTGCCCGAGCCCTTGGTCGCGAGGTCGATGGCGCAGGACCGCTTCCAATCGAGCGCAATGCCGGCCTTCTGGGCGGCGATGAGGGCGTGGACGCAGGCAATGACGTTGCCGCCCGCGAGATACTGGGCTTCGACCTCATCGATGGTGACGTCGATGCCCGCCTTCTTCGCCCGGATGCGGGCATCCACGACCAGGCCATACGGCACCTGGCGCAGCCGCATCGCCACAAGGTTGATCATGCCAACATAGGCGCCGGCCAGCCACGCGCGCAGGAACACGCTGAAAAAGGAGAAAAAGATCCCGATGACGATCAGGGCCGCGATGCCGAGAACGATGAAGAATACAATGGATAGGTTGATCATGATTTGGTGACGGTTAAACGGAAGTTGTCCACGGCGACGACCTTGAGCGTGGTGCCCCTGGCCACGTGCCCGCTCTGCGAGAACGCCTCGTAGCGCCGGCCATCGAGCAGCACGTAGCCCGACGGCGCCAGCGTGGTGGCCGCTTCACAGAGTTTCCCCACCACGGTGCCCGCCTCGGCGAGCGGAGGCTGGCTGGTCGCGCCGATCGAGTCGTGAAGGAAAAAACGTTTTCCCAGCCGCGTCCTGGGCAGCAGACCGAGTTCGGCGTAAAGCGCCAGGCCGAGAAGTGCGAGGCCGGCCAGCACGGCCAGACCGCCGCCACGCGCGCCGTAATGCATGAAGGCCACAATGCAGCCCCACAGCATCGCCGCGCCGCCGAGGATGCCGAGGACGGAGCTGGGCATGAAGACCTCAAACACGAGCAACACCGTGCCGAGCAGGAACAGCAGAAGAATCGCGGTCATGTCGAAATTTTCTCCACTTTGAGCCCGAAATCCGTGCGGCCGATCACCACGACCGGCGTGCCGGCCGCGGCGGAACCGAGTTCGAGCTGGGCCTGATAACGGCGCCCGTCGATCTCCACCTCCCCGCCCGGGCGCAGCGGCGTGATCACCACGCCCTGTCTGCCGATGAGCGCGGCGGCACTCGCCGCACCCTCCGGCGCCGTGCCCGCCACCTGCGCCGAGGATCCGATCGCCGCCTGCAACACCATCCGGTCCCACAGCCAGCCTTTGGGCAGGAAGCGTGCGAGCAGCACGATCAACACGAGCGCCAGGGCGAGGCCGGTGCCGAGGTTGACAAGCGGCATGAGAAACAGATCGCCCGAGGTCGTAATGGTCACGGGTTCGTTGGGCCAGATGTCGGCCATCGCCCACACCAGTGAGCCGAGCATGAGCGCCACCCCGCTCACCGCCATGACGGCCACGCCCGGCAAGAAGAACACCTCCACGGCCAGCAGCAGCAGGCCGACGGCGAACAGGATCATCGGCTCGTGACCGGAGAAGCCCGCCACGTAGTGGCCGAGGAACACGACCGCCAGCAGCGCGATGCCGGCGATGCCAAAGAAACCAAAGCCCGGGGTCTTGAATTCAATGAAAAGGCAGAGCACGCCCAGCCCCATGAGCACCGGCGCAATGGTGTTGAGCCAGACGGCCAGCTGCTCCGACCATGTGACGTCGAGCTGGACGATCTCATAGCCCCCCGCGCCGAACTTCTGCTGGAGGAGATCGTCGATATTCTTCGCCATGCCTGCCGCGAGCAGCGGATGGGGGGGGTCGCCGTAGGTTTTCGCCGCCTCGCTGGCCGTGAGCGAAAGCAGTTCGCCCTTGGGCTTGATGACCACATCGCCGATTTTCAGCTCGTAGTCCTTGTCGATCATGGCCGAGATCACCTGGCCACGGTAGCCCCTGCCCTCGGAGATCGCCCGCACACGGGCCTTCAGGTAGCTGACGATCTTCAACTTCATCGTCTCGTCGATATCCTGACCCGTCATTGACACCGGCGCGGCGGCGCCGATCACCCCGTCGGGTGCAAACCAGATTTCCTGCGTCATGGCCGAGATAAAGGCCCCGGCGGAAACCGCCTCCTTGTCCACGAAGGTGACCGTCTGGCCGTGGAATTTCCCCAATGCCTCCATGATCTCGAAGGTCACGTCGAGCGCGCCGCCCGGCGTCTCCATGTCCAGCACCACCATGTCCGCCTTGCGCTCGATGGCTTCCTTCAGACCCCGCCGGAGGATGTAAAGCACCGGCTGGGCAATCTGGTCGCGCACGGGCATGACATACACCATGACCATTCTGGCCTGCTTGCCTCGCTCCGATGCCACCGGGTCCGCCGGTGGCCCGCCGCCGGCGGGAGAAGCCGTGGGGGATGCAGACGCCGCCGCCTCAGCCGCTGCGACCAGCACGGCCAGCATCCCCAGCAGGCAGAGCTGAAGAAATTTCCCAGGCATAAATGTGCGCCACTCTGACGAGCACCAACCCCCGACGCAAGCGCCCCGATGGAGCAAGGCGTTACACCCCGCGCCATTCTTTGTCATGGGCCGCCGCATTCAGTCGCCCGGGACGGCCATCCTCCCGTGGCCCGGGCGGCCACCCCGCCCCCTGGCAGACCTGCTCCCACCCCTCAAACGCACGTGAAAATGTCTTTGTCGACGTCGGACTCATTCTCTACACCCTTGTTGCGCATGGAAAAAATTCCCTACCTTGGCCACACCCTGACCCGCTGGCAGGTGGGCCCCTCCACCTTTCTCGCGTTGCCCGAAAAGGGTGCGCGCCTCATGAACTGGCACCTGACACTCGGCGATGGTTCCGTCCGCGACGTCATTTACTGGCCCGAGCTGCCGGCGCTCGATGACATCGCCAAGGTTCGCGGCGGGAATCCCATTCTCTTCCCCTTTTGCGGCCGCACCTTCGACCGCGGAGACATCCACTTCTGGCGCGACGAAAACAACACGCGTCGGGCGATGCCGATTCATGGCATCGCCCGGCAGGGCAACTTTCAAGTCACGCGCCTCGACGAGCGCGGGTTTACGTCGCTCTTCCAACCCGGAGAGGAGGCCCGCGCCGCCTACCCGTACGATTACGAATTCACCGTCAGCTATCGCTTCGAGCCGCTGGCCCTATTCGTGGAGCTGAGCCTGCGCAACCTCGACACCAAACCCATCCCCTGGAGTGCCGGCCACCACTTCTATTTCACCCTGCCATGGGGCGAAGGCCGGACGCGGGCGGATTACTTCATCAGGATTCCTGCCCGCGCGACGCTTCGGCAGAACTTTGAGCAGGGCCAGTTGCACATCGGCCCCCGTCTCGGGCCCGAGGAATCACTCGCCAACAAAGACCTGATTGATGTCTTCCACACGGCGCTCAAAAACAACGCCGTCGTCTTCGGGGAACGCGGCGGCGAAGATCAGATCATCCTGCGCATCGGCCCCGATCGCGTCCCGCCCAAGCCGGCGGTCGTGGTCACGTGGGCGCCCGACGACAACTCGCCGTTCTACTGCGTGGAGCCGTGGATGGGACCGGCCAATTCACCCGAGCACAAGACCGGCCTTTACCACGTCGCGCCGAGCGAGACCCAGACGTTCCTCGTTGAAGTCAGCCTGAAATAGTCCCCGGGGTTCTTGCTGCCGGTTCGCAGGCCGGCCGCGCCGGCGGACAGACCCGGCGGTCGCCTTACCGCGATCCATTCCGCCAATAAACATGGTGAAATCTGGCTGGGCGATTTATCCTGGGCCGTTACACTCCCCCCGCACCGCCATCCAGCAACCCGCCATGTTCACCCTGTTTCCAAGCCTGGCCATCCTCGACGTCGGGGGCACCGAGATCTTGATGATCATGCTGGTGATCTTGCTGCTCTTCGGCAGCAAGCGGATGCCTGAACTGGCCCGCAGTCTCGGGAAGTCCATCCGCGAATTCAAGAAGGCGGCCGGCAGCCTTGAAGAGGAGCTCAAACGGGCCCTGGAGACGCCTCCCCCACCGCCACAGCCGCGCCGGCCGGCGGCTCCAACCGGGACGGACCTTTCGTCGAAGGACACCACCCAACCTCCATCAAGCGAACCAGCGCAGCCTCCCGAGGAGAACCCTTATTCCTAGAGGATGGTTGGCCGGCAATTTGTGCGCTTGGGGCGCCGGGAACCATCCACCCCCATGGTTGACGAGTCCCAACCCGTCCGCATTCCCATCACTGGCGAGCTGGATCTGCATACTTTCCAGCCCGCTGAAATAGCCAGCCTCCTCGGGGAGTATCTCGCCGCCTGCCAGGAACGCGGACTGGGCGAAGTGCGCATCATTCACGGCAAAGGGACCGGCACCCTGCGCGAGACCGTCCACGCACTGCTGCGCCGGTCAACGCTCGTGGCGTCTTTCCGCCTGGGTGATGAAACCAGCGGCGGCTGGGGTGCCACTCTGGTCATGCTGAAGGTCCCGCCGAAATGATTCAGCGTCCTGCCGTTTATCCGTCACGGTTGCCGCCCGTCACTGCGGGGTTGTGCTGACAGGAGGAAGCTGCATGCTGTGTCTCGCATGAACACTACGTTTTTCTACGGACTTATGCTCGCAGTGAGTAACATCGTGCTCACGCTCGTCTTCTTTTTTCTCGGCTATCAGACCGACAAGATGCTGCAAGGCCGATGGATCGTCTCATTGCTGCCCCTGGTGGTGACGATCATAGTGATGTGGCTTGGCATCAAGGCTGTCCGCGAGGAGGCGAAAGACAAGTCGCTCCGCTATGGCAAAGGTGTGGGCACCGGCGTGCTCATCGCCCTTTATGCAGGTCTCATCGGAGCCGTTTATACTTATATCCACTTCACGTTTATCAACCCGAACTTTGCTGACTACGCCATCGATATGGCACGGCAGCAGTGGACCGCTGCGGGAATGAGTGATAACCAGATGGAGAAAGCTGAGAAATTCACCCAACTGATATACAAACCCGCGGTACTGGCGGTCATGGGCGCCATTCTTTCGCCGATTATCGGGCTGGTCCTTTCATTGATCCTTTCTGCCTTCCTAAAGCGCCAGCCGGAAGCTATCGCTGAAGTCACCCCGCCGGTGACGTGAGCTTGTGCTTTCCACGGTCTCTGCAGCCACGCGGCAAACAGATTAAATGAAGAGGCCGGAACCTTGCGGTTCCGGCCTCCATGTTTACTGAATCATCGAACCGGCGGCTCAGCGGGTGCCCTGAATCCGCAGTTTGCTGCGGTAATCAAAGGCCGCCAGGACCAGCAGCGCGATTACTGTGCCACTCCCGAAAAGGATGGAGAACAGGTTGAAGTCCCGCACCCTTTCCTGGGAAAGGCCGAGGAAAACCGCTGCCGCAAGCACGACGCCTGCCGGAACGAATTTCATCAGTCTACTTTCGTGGTTCATGGTTAACTTTCTATTTCAGGTTAATGGCTCCTTGTGGAACCGCGGACAGTATACCCCGGACTTGCGATAATAAAAGTAACATGCTTCTATCAACTCCATAGCTATTACCTATGGAACTGAACCAACTCCGCTACTTCCTGGCCGCCTCTGAAGCGGGAAATTTCACCCGCGCCGCAGCGAGGTGCAACATATCCCAACCATCTCTCAGTCAGCAGATAATACATCTCGAACGCGAGCTTGGCCACAAGCTGTTCCACCGCTTGGGACGTCGCGTTGTTCCGACAGAGGCAGGACAGGTTTTCTTGGAACGGACGCGCGACATACTCCGCAAGGTGGAGGATGCTTCCAAGGAGTTAAAGGACAGCCCGACTTTGGAGCGGCACATCAAGGTCGGTACTGTGCCCACGCTAGCTCCTTATCTGCTGCCGCCTGTGCTCAAGCACTGCCGTGAGCTTCACCCCAATCTGCTGGTTCACACCCATGAAGACTTTCGCCCGGACTTGATGCGGGGAGTCATCGAGGGCGATCTCGATCTGGCCATCGTGCCCCAGCCGGTGAGGGATCCCCATGTTTCCACGGAAGTCTTATTCAACGAACCACTCCTACTGGTCGTACGCCGGAGCCACCCCCTCGCCACCAAGCCCGCCATCACCGCGCGCGACCTGGCTGATGAAAGTTTCGTGCTGCTGGGCCATTCCAGCACCCTCTCGATGGAGATTGAGCGTTTTTGTGGCGATCACGATTTTGCTCCACAGCTCGGGCACCGCTGCTCGCAGGTTGCCACGGTGAAAGCGCTGGTCGCCCTTGGCGAGGGCATCTCAATCCTGCCGCGCATCGCCCGCAGGCCGGAGGACCGAAAGACCCTCGTCTATCGGGAACTTACCGGCCGTGTGCCCATGCGTGAAGTGGTCATTGTCCGCCATCTGCAGCGCTATCAAACCAAAGGAACGGAACTGTTCCTTAAGGTGCTCCGCGCTTCTGTCGCCGAACTGGCGGCTGCGGGTGAAGTCAAAGGCCGACCGGTGGTGGCGCCCTGAGTCGCCAGCGACCTGAACCCGCCGGGCCCATCCACCCACCACGGCTCGGCCGCCCTGCGGTCGGGCACTTGCCTGCTGTGGCGGCGGCATTGTTGTCCGCGCACAGCCGTCCCTTTCGGGTTTGCCCGGGGTTCTGCACGCCACTAATGTCCTCACCCTTATGATCGATCTCATCAAAAAGACTCTGCTGGCAGGTGTAGGGGCAACGATTATCACCAAGGAAAAAGTCGAGGCGGCGCTGCAGGATTACATCCGGCAAGGCAAAGTCTCGGCTGGTGATGCGCGCATCATGGCCGAGAAGATTGCGGAGCAGGGCCGCAAGGAATTCGAGATTATGAGCGCGGAGCTGGCCGCCAAATTAAGGGAACTCGCGGAAAAGGCCGACCTGACGCATAAGGCACGCATCGAGGCATTGGAGGCACGCGTGAAGAAACTCGAACAAGCCCTCGCCGCGCGCGGCCCTGACCGCAACGCCTGACCGGCTCCGCCCGCTCACTCCCATGCCGGGTGTCTCCCTCAAGCCCTTCGACCTGCTGGCCAACGCCGTGCGGGCCAAGGAAATTGCCATTGTGCTCGTCCGGCATGGCTTCGCCGAGATCATCGAGCAGATCGAAACGCCGGGCGCATGGTGGCAGCGTTTCGTCCCCGCACCCCGGGAGCATCGCAGCACCTACGAGCGCATCCGCCTCGCCGCCCAGGAACTCGGACCCACCTTCGTGAAGTTCTGCCAGCTCCTCAGCATGCGGCCCGACCTGGTGCCGCAGTCGCTGGTGCTCGAGCTGCAAAAACTGCAGGATGCCGTGCAGCCCCTGCCGTTCAGCGGGATGCAGAAAGTCGCGCTGGAAGAGCTGGAATGCGATCTCGCCGAGGTGTTCAGCGAGTTCAACGAGACCCCTGTCGCCTCCGCCTCGCTCGCGCAGGTCTACTACGCCCGTCTCAAGGCCGATGGCCGGGACGTCGCGGTGAAACTCCAGCGGCCCGATCTCCAGAAGACCGTCGAGGCCGATCTCGACCTCATCGCCTTCTTCGCCGCGCGCATCCACCACTACATCGCCCGATTGCGGCCCTTCGACCTCCCGGCCATCGTCGAGGAGATTCGCGCGGGACTGATCCAGGAACTCGATTTTCGGCACGAGGCGCGCAACCAGCAGTACTTCAACGCCCAAAACCCCGCCCCGGACAAGGTCTTCGCCCCCGAGGTTGTCGGCCAGTTTACGACCCGCCGCATGCTGGTGATGGAACGCGTCGACGGGCGGCGCATCGAACAGGCACCCCTCACGCCCGAGCAGGCCAAGGCGCTCGCAACTGCCGGCGCCGCCTCCCTGCTGCACCAGATCGTGATCAGCGGCTTTTTTCACGCCGACCCGCATGCGGGCAATGTGCTCGTGACCACCGACGGCCGCCTCTGCCTGCTCGACTGGGGCCTCGCCGGCCACCTCACGCGCCGGCTGCGTCATGCGCTGGCCGATCTTTTCATCGCCGCGGCCGCGCACGATGCCGAGCAGGTCGTGCAGATTGGTCTGAGCCTCGCCGGCCCCGGCACCCAGCCCGACCATCGCACGATGGAAAAGGAAGTCACGATCGCCCTGCGGGAAAATCTCAACTTCGCCACCGGCCATGAGCAGATCGGCCTGCTGATTCTCAAAGTGATCGGGATCTTCGGCCGCAACGGCATCAGCGTGTCGCGCGACTATGCGCTGATGGCGAAGGCCGTGCTCTCCATCGAGGAGGTCGGACGGACGCTCGATCCGGAGTTTGATCTGCGCCTTATCGCGCAGCCGGTGTTGCGCGAGCTGCACCGCGAGCGCTGGAGCCCCAAGGCGCTCCTTGGCAAGACCCGCACGCTCTTCGCTTCCGCCTTCAACCGCCTCGGCGACCTGCCCACCGAGCTCGATCGCCTGCTGCGCCGCCTCGAACACGACGACCTGACAGTGAACTTCCAGCATCGCGGGCTGGAGGGTCTCAACGAGGCGCTTCGCGCCGCCAGCAACCGCATCGCGCTCGGGGTGATCATCGGTGCGCTCATCATCGGCTCGTCTCAGATCGTCACGACCGGCATCCGCCCCTATCTTTTTGGCTACCCCGTCCTCGGCATCATCGGTTATCTCCTCTCCGCGCTGCTCGGCCTGTGGGTGATCTGGGATATTTTTCGTCACGGCCGGCATAAATAGTGAGGAAGCCTCCCTGGCCTCCCCCTCAATGCTCCGGATCCAACTTCCCGTTGCCAAACCATGCCGGCCCCGCGGTGTTGACACTCAGATCCCTCGAACTTCCGGGGGCTGGCTTTTTGTGTCCGGAATCCCGGCGGCGGCCAGCTGCGCAGAGGGCGTGATCCATGCCGTCCATCACTGACACCACCCCCGAGAAATCCGTCCCGCCCTCCTTGTCCCTGCGGCGTCCGGAAATACTGGCACCGGCCGGCGATTGGGAATGTGCCCGGGCGGCCGTCGAGAATGGGGCGGACGCGATCTACTTCGGCCTGGAGCGCTTCAACGCCCGGATGCGGGCAGCAAACTTCACCGCCGCCGACCTGCCGAAGCTCATGGAGTATCTGCATCGCCGCGGGGTGCGCGGTTATGTGACTTTCAACACGCTCGTGTTTACGGATGAACTCGCCGAGGCGGAGGATTACCTGCGCCGCATCATCGCGGCCGGTGTCGACGCCGCCATTGTGCAGGACGTGGGCATCTGCCGCCTCATCCGCGCGCTTTCGCCCGACTTTCCGATCCATTGCTCCACTCAGATGACGATCACCAGCGCAGCCGGTGTCGCTTTCGCGGAAGAGCTGGGCGCCGGTCTTGTCGTGCTGGCCCGGGAAAACTCGATCAAGGAAATCGCGGCTATTCAGGCTGCGCAGGCCGCCATCCGGACCGGACCGTCCGGCGGTGATCAACCGCCGGCCGGCCGGCGGCTGCCGGCGGCCATGCCGCTCGAGGTATTCGTCCATGGTGCGCTCTGCGTGGCTTACTCCGGCCAGTGCCTGACCAGCGAAGCACTGGGTGGACGCTCCGCCAACCGCGGTGAGTGCGCCCAAGCCTGCCGGATGCCTTACGAGCTGCTCGCCGATGGCCGGCTGGTCGAGCTCGGCAACCGGCGCTACCTCCTGAGCCCGCAGGATCTTGCCGCCCTCGATGTGCTGCCCGAACTCATCCGCCTGGGTGTCGCCTCCCTCAAGATCGAGGGACGGCTGAAAAGTCCCGGGTATGTCGCCAGCATCACGCGCGTCTACCGGCGGGCGGTCGACCAGGTGCTGGCCGAAGCGGGCATGTCCGCCGAGCGTGAAGCCGGCCTGCTGGCCGGGCTCCATCGCGAACACGATTACACGATGGAGATGGCCTTCTCGCGCGGTCTTTATACCGGCTGGTTTCAGGGCACCAACAACCAGGAACTCATCCACGCCAACTTTGGGACCAAGCGCGGCGTCTTCCTCGGTGAGGTCATTCACGTGGGCGCCGACCGCGTGTCGCTCCGCCCGGTCACGCCGCTGAAACCGGGTGACGGCGTGGTGTTCGATGCCGGGAACCCCGAGATGAGGGAGGAAGGCGGCCGCGTCTACCAAGTCGAACCAGGCGGGGCGGAAACCGTGCTGCGCTTCGGTCAGGGCGACATCGATTTCCGACGGGTGCATGTCGGCGACCGTGTCTGGAAAACCAGCGACCCCGCGCTGGAAAAACGCATCCGGCGGACCTTCCAGGGCGAACAAATCCGGTTTCAAAGACCCCTCACGATGGAGGCCCACGGTCGCGCCGGCCTGCCGCTGACGTTGATCGCAAACGACGGACTCGGCCATGTGGTTAAAAGGGAGTCGGCCGTGGTCCTCGAGCCGGCCAAAACCCAGCCGCTAACGCCCGCGCGGCTGTGCGAGCAGCTCGGCCGTCTGGGCGGCACGCCCTTCCACCTCGCCGGTCTTGCGTCGTTTCTCGAGGGTGACGTCATCCTGCCGCTCAGCGAACTCAACCGTCTCCGTCGCGAGGTCGTGGCCGCACTGGAACGGCGGCGGTCGCAACCGTTGCGCTGGCAGCTGCAGGAACCGGCCGCCGGCGCAATCCCGGCCCCTGCCGTGCGCGGAGATGCTCCCGCTTCCCCCTCCCGGCCCGAGCTGATCGTGGTCATCCGCCAGCTTGAACAGCTCGAAGCGGCGTGGGCGACCGGCGTTCGGACGATCTACTGCGAGTTCGAGGACCCGAAGCGCTACCGCGACGCCGTGCGACGCTTTCGCGAGTTCCAAACGACGGAACCACCGTCCGACCACCCGCCAGCAAACATCTGGGTTGCGCCGCCGCGCATTTTCAAACCCGGCGAGGAGTGGATCCTGCAGCAGGTGCTCTCGTGTGAGGCCGACGGCTATCTGGCGCGCAATTATGACCACCTGGCGTTTTTCCGCGGCCGGCGCCTGCGGGGGGACTACTCGCTCAACATCGCCAACCCGCTGGCCGCCGATTACTTTCTCCGGCGCCATGCCCTGGAGCGTGTGACCGCCTCCTACGATCTTAACATCCAGCAGCTCGAGGCGCTGCTGCGCGCCGCGCCACCCGGATGGTTCGAAATCACCATCCATCAGCACATGCCCATGTTTCACATGGAGCACTGCTTGTTCTGCGCGTTCCTGACGAGCGGCAGAGACTATCGTGATTGCGGCCGTCCCTGCGACCGCGTCGACCTGCGCCTGCGCGACCGCGTCGGCGCCGAACTGCCGGTAAAAGCCGACGCCGGCTGCCGCAACACCGTCTTTAACAACCGTGCTCAGACGGGAGCGGAGTATGTGTCATGGCTGCTGGCGCTTGGCGCCCGCGCCTTCCGCGTGGAGTTTCTCAATGAAACGCCCGAAGAACTGGTGCGCACCGTGCAGTGCTACCAGCAGCTCCTGCGCGGGGAGATCACCGGCGCCGGGCTCTGGCGCGAATTCACGCTCATCAATCAACTGGGCGTGACCCGCGGCCAGATGGAGGCCCCGCCGCAGGTCATCCAGAAGAAGGCGTGACGCCCGGCAGGAGAAAGTGAAAATCGCTGCCCGGGCCCGGCCCGCTGGCACAGGCGATGGAGCCGCCGTGCGCCACCACGATCTCGCGGGCGATGGCCAGCCCGAGGCCCGCACCCTTCTTGGTCTGCCCCGGGACACGGTAGAACTTCTCGAACATATGAGGCAGGCTCTCCGGCGGAATACCCGGTCCGTGGTCGCGCACGCCGAACTTCACAAAGCCGTCGGGAGCCGGCCCGGCGTAGAGGGTGATCGCGCTGCCCTCGGGCGAATACTTGCTGGCGTTGGTGAGCAGGTTGATGAACACATGCCGGATGCGGTCACGATCGACCGGCACGGTGTCGACTCCCGCGGCGTTGTTCACCTCAATGCGCTGGCCCGCCGCCTCGATGAGCGGCCTGATTTCCCCGGTCATGGCGGCGAGCAATCCGTCCACGCGCTCCGGAGTGCGGTTCAAGGCCGCGGCTCCGCCCTCCAGCCGGCTCAAATCGAGCAGATCGTTAAGGATGCGCAGCAGGCGGTCGGTGTCATCGCGCGCGGTTTCCAGCAGCTCGCGCTGTGCGGATGTGAGCTGGCCGAGGTTTTGCTCCAGCAGCAGGTAGACCGCCATGCGCAGGCCCGTCAGCGGCGTCTTGAGTTCGTGGCTCACCGTGCCGACCAGATTGTTTTTGGCGTCGTCCAGGAGGCGGAACTTCGTGACATCCTGCAGCAGGATGGCCGCCCCGCCGAAGCCGGTGAGCGCGTCGCCCACGGCGAGGATGCGCGGCAGGTAGTGCCGATCCTCGGGTCCGACACGCAAGGTAATGACATGGTCGTAGCCCGCAGGCAGGTAATGGTTGCCCGAGGCCAGCACCTCGGCCAGCGGCTGGCGCAAGGGCACCGGAAACCCGCCCGCAAACTCGGGCGCGACCGCCAGCATCTCTGCAGCGGGATTCTTCAGTTCGATGTCGCCGTTTTCCGAGACCACAAACACCGGGTCGGGCGTCGAGGTCAGCGTGGCCTCCATGGTGCGCTGGGCGCGCAGCACCTTCGCCGTCGTTGCTTCCCGGAAGGCACGCAGCTTGCCGGCCATCGTGTTGAACGCGCGCGCGAGTTCACCCAGCTCGTCGCGTGAAAGCACCGGCACCGGACGGTCCAGGACGCCGTCCCCCAGCGCCACGGCCGACGCGGTGAGCGCCTTGATCGGGCGCAGAAGCGAACGGCTGAGCCGGTAGGAAAGATAGAGCGAGAGCAGGATCGCCGCCGCCATCGCCCCCAAGAGGAGCTTGATGGTCATGCGGGTGGTCTGTCCGGCACGGGCCAGCTCGGCCTGCAAGGCTGCATAATCGTGCTGGGCCAGGGCCTCGAGCGCCCGGAGCGTTGTGAACAGCGCCGTCTCGGTTTCCCGCAACGCATCCAGTGGCGAAAGCGTGCCCTCGCGCAAGAACACCTCATCGGTTTTCACCTGCGCCAGGAAGGCTTCGTCAACCGCCTCGACGGGCCGGGCGCGGGGAGTGCCCGCCGCGGTCATCGACTGTTCATGCAGGGTGCGTTCAAAGCGGGCACGCTGCGCGGAAAACCGTTCCCGGGCCGCCAGAACATCGCCGCCCTGTGCCTGATAGAGCGCGCTGTTCATGAGCGTCGCCGCGTTCTTCATCTCTTCCGTGGCCAGCATCGACCGATAATTGCCCACGAGCGTGATTTCGACCGACCGGCTCAGCTCCAGGCAGGTGAAAAGCGCATACCCGCCCATGGCGATGAGCAGCAGCAGGAGCGGCAGCAAGCCGAGGTAGAGGCGAGTGCGGAGCATGTTATTTCCAGTCAGTCATCCCCCGGTGGGTCGGAAAGTCCGGATGGCCGGATTCACAACAACCCGAGTTTCTGCCGCTTGCGGTAAAGCGTGGCGGGGTCGATGCCCAGCGTGTGGGCGGCCTCCTCGAGGGTGGACGAGATGGCGAGGATGCGCCGGATGTGCTCGGCCTCCAAATCGTCGAGGGGGACGCGCGCGCCCACCTGAATCGATGAATCAGGCCGGTGGGAAAATTCCTCCGGCAGATCGGCCGGAGTGAGGATGTCGCCGCCGGCCAGGATGACGGCGCGCTCGATCACGTTGCGCAGTTCCCGCAGGTTGCCCGGCCAGGGGTAGGCACGGAACGCCGCCGTGACGTCGGGGGCGAACCCCTGCACCTTTTTGCCGAGACGGCGGGAAAAGAACACGAGGTAGTTCCCGGCGAGGCGCAGCAGATCGGCGGGGCGCTCGCGCAGGCCGGGCAGGGCGACGGTGATGACGTTGAGCCGGTAGAAAAGATCCTCGCGGAACCGGCCGGCTTTCCTCTCCTCGGCCAGGTTGCGGTTGCTGGCGGCGATCACGCGCACGCTGGCGAGGCGCGGCCGCGCCTCGCCCACCCGCTCGTACTCGCGATCCTGCAGCAGGCGCAGGAGCTTGGGCTGGATTTCGAGCGGCATCTCCCCGATCTCGTCAAGGAACAGCGTGCCGCCCTCGGCGGCGGCGACCTTGCCGAAGGTGTCCTGCACCGCGCCGGTGAACGCGCCTTTCACGTGGCCAAAGAGTTCGCTCTCCAGCAATTCCTTCGAAAGGCTCGGGCAGTTGACCGTGACAAAGGGCCGCTCGCGCTGCGCGCTGCGGCGGTGGATTTCTCGGGCCAGCACGTTCTTGCCGGTACCACTCGGACCAAGGATGAGGATCGTCGCGGTGGTGTCAGCGGCCTTGAAGGCCATCTCGAGCACGCGCTGCACGGCGGGTTCGAGGGAGGTGAGATCAATCTCGGGCGACTCGTCGGCCAGCTGTGATTCGAGCTGCCGGACACGCTGCTCGAGCGAGCGCGTCCGGACGATCTTCTGGAGCACCTGGCGGATTTGCTCCGGGGTGAAAGGCTTCGGAATGAAATCGAAGGCGCCCCGCCGCATGGCCTCGACCGCCGTGGCTATGCTGGCAAAAGCCGTGAACATGACGACCGCAAGACCCGGGGAGACCTGCAGCAGTTTGTCCATGACCACCAGGCCGTCCTCGGCACCGAGTTTCACATCGAGGAAGCATACGTCGAACCCTTCGGTTTCAACGAGCTTGAGGGCGCGGGCTCCATTGGACGCCTCCACCGCCTCATGGCCGGTGGTCTGCACGGCAATGGCGGTGGTTCGGCGGATGCTGGCTTCGTCGTCGACGATGAGGATTCGCATGGAGCTACGACACTGTCAGATAAAGGCGACTACGGTTCCCCGCCAATCCCAAACATGGTCCCTGCCGCCTCTGATGCCCGCCTTGGCCCCCGCAAAAATCAAGGCGGGGTCGCCTAAGGCGGCCCCGCCAAGTCCAGCTTCAACTAATCCCGACCTGCTTGCTGTCGTTGAGCAACGGCTCACAGTCCGGGAAGCGTATAAAATGACGTTCCAGCTGCGCGGACGGTTTCACGGGGCCCGCAAATACTCCTGTTAGTCAGTCGGGTGACTCCGGCCCTCCGGCGATCCGTGCAGCAACAAAAGAATCGCAAAGAACAACGGGCAGTAGACTCATTCCAATGGAAAACAGTTCCATGCGAGCCACCACAGTAAAACCCGGTATTGCCCGGAACCTTGCGGGCAACGATGCATCCAATCAATGCACTTCATCTCAATGGCTATAAGCCGCTTATCCTGCCATCCCGGGACGGGAAAGAGACGGCAGACACTTGGCTTATGAGCGGCCCCATGCCTCGAACTGGTTATTAGCTAATAAAATACTCATCGACGGCGGCCTACTGGCCATGGCAATCTTGCCCGCACCATTCGCCGTCGTGGTCGAAACGCTAGGACTCGCGTTTTTGGCTCAAGTTTGCGCAAACGGTGCGCTTCGCATTCATTAACCACAACCCTTTGAGTCCATGAGCTCCTCGGACTCTCCCGCCCCCTCTTCCCCGGCAGACAATGATCATGTCCGGAGGACGCTCCCTGCGACCAAATTTTCCGATTTGGAGATCAAGGACGCACAGCTCATTTTCGAATCAGTCTGGGAGAGTCTCGAAACTGAATTCGGTCTGCAAAACCTGCGCTTTCCCAAGGAGATCATTCTGCTGGGCGGCGCGCCAGGCGCCGGCAAAGGGACCAACACCGCCTTCATCCTCAAAACCCGCGGACTCACCTGCCCCCCGGTTGTGGTGAGTTCACTGCTGGATTCACCGGAAGCCCGGCGCGTCAAGGATGCCGGTTACATGGTCGGCGACCGTGAGGTCGTGGGCATTCTTTTCCGCCGCCTCCTGCAGCCCGAATATCGCGACGGCTGCATCCTCGACGGCTTTCCGCGCACCCAGGTGCAGGTCGAGTGCCTGAAATTGCTCGTCGACCGCATGGAGTCGCTGTGGCGTGAGTTTTCATCGACGCCGCTCAGCATCCATTTCCGCCAGCCCACGATTCACATCATGGTGCTGTTTGTCGACGAGAACACTTCGGGGCAACGCCAGCTCAAGCGCGGCCGCGAGGTGCGGACTCATAACGAGGAGGTGCGGCGCACCGGCATGGGTGAGTTGCTGGAGGAGCGCGCCACCGACTACGATGAAAACCTCGCCCGCCGGCGTTATCGCGTGTTCAAGGAGCAGACGTGGGACGCCCTCCAGTCGCTGCGCGACATCTTCCACTACCACTTTGTCGATGCCCAGGGGCCGGTCAAGGAGGTCGAGTACAACATTCTCACGGAGCTGCAGTACCAGAGCACGCTCGAACTCGACCCGCGCACGCATGACCGGCTGCGCCGTCTGCCGCTGGCGAGCGACATCGTCGTCCACGCGCGGCAGGAAATGGTCAAACGGCTCGACACCTATGAGTTCGCGCATCCCGAGCTCTTCCAGAAGGTCGTGGCGCTCATCGAGAAGAAGATGATGTCGATCATCAAGCGCCATGCGATCTCCGGCCTCACCCTCATCAATACCGAGGATCCCCTGCTCGACGATCCGCTCGCCCTGGCCATGCTCATCGATGTCTTCTCCGAGCGCGGCTATCACGCCGTGGTCGACCTGCACCGCATCGAGGTGCCGGAAAAAATGGACCCCCTGACCGGCCGGATCACCTGCCGTTTGAAAAAAGTGTTCCGCATCCAGGTGCGCTTCCCGGGTTCGGAAATCCGCCGCGGCTAGGCCGGCCGGCTATTCGTATCGCAACGCCTCGATGGGATCGAGCGAGGCGGCCTTCCATGCGGGGTAGAAGCCGAACCCGATGCCGATGCCCGAGCAGACCAGCAGGCCGAGGACCGCCCAGTCCCACGGAAAGACCGCGCTGGCTTTCATTAACATCGCCACCACGTCGCCGACGATCACGCCGAGCACGATGCCCAGGACGCCGCCGGCGAGCGAAATGGTCACGGCCTCGATGAGGAACTGGGTCAGAATGGAGTGCTTGCGCGCGCCGATGGATTTGCGGATGCCGATCTCTTTCGTGCGCTCGGTGACGCTGACGAGCATGATGTTCATGATGCCCACGCCCGCGGCGAGCAGCGCGATGCCGCTGATCACGAACGAGCCGGCGGTGATGTAGTCGGCAACTTTGGCAAAGGCGCCCAGCAGCGACTCGTTGGAATACACTTCAAAATCATTGTCGTCCTCCGGCTTGAGACCGCGCACGATCCGCATCGCCGTCAGCCCCTTGTCCATCGTCTCGTTGTAGAGCAGGTGGGACGGCGCCTCGGTGGCGATGTTGACGGTGCGACGGGCGGCGCCAAAGTCGCCGAAAAAGCGCGTGATGGGGATCATCGCAATGTTGTCCTGGCTCTGGCCAAAGGAGCTGCCTTTGTCGGCAAAGGTGCCGACGACCACATAGGTGCGCCCCTTCATTTTGATGGTCTTGCCCAAGGGGTTCTCGGAAGGGAAGAGCTTCTTGATGATGTCCTGGCCGATGACGATTACCGGCCGGCCGAGTTCGATGTCCTCGGGCTGCAAATTGCGCCCTAGCTCAATGCTGAACTGGTTGGCGTTGATGAAATATTCGTTCGTGCCGGCGAGAGTCACGTCCGGAGTGGTTTTGCGGCCGTTGTAGACTGCCTGTCCACCACCATCAAACACCTTCAAGCAGACCACGTCCGCGGTGCCTTCCATGAGCTGCTTGAAGCGCGTCGCCTGCTCGAGGGTGATGTCGCGGCGCATCTCGATCTCGCGGCGGTTGGAACCTCCGCCCATCACCGGATATTTTCCGAATTGGAACATGTTCGTCCCGAGAAAGCTGAGTCCGGTCTCGATCGAGCTGCGCAGGGCGGTGACCGTGGTCATGACTCCGATGACCGAGAAGACCCCGATGGTGATGCCCAGCATGGTGAGGGCCGAGCGGAGTTTGTTCACCCCGATCGAGCTGAGGGCGATTCTCAGGATTTCGATGAGTGGCATGGCGGACGATTACCTCCGATGATCACAACCCCGGGTCTGGGAGCAAAAGGGCGGATTCATTCGTACCGGAGCGCTACCACCGGATCGAGGCGCGAGGCGCCCCAGGCCGGGGCGAAGCCGGAAATGATGCCGGTGACCACCGAGACCAGCATGCTGATGACGACCAAGTCGGGCGAGAACTGGACAGGGAACCAGGGGAACTGAAATTGGATGCCGAGAAAGACCGTGTAGGAGACCATCATGCCAACGGTCCCGCCGATCAGGCAGATGGATACCGCCTCAATCAGGAACTGCAGGAGGATGGTGCGGCGCCGGGCGCCGAGGGCCTTGCGCGTCCCGATCTCCTTCGTGCGCTCCTTCACGCTGACAAAAGTGATGTTCATGATGCCGATCGCGCCCACGAAGAGAGACAGCCCGGTGATGAACAGGCCGGCAAATGCAATGGCCGTTTTCACCGGATCCAGCACCGCCTTGAAGGCTTGCTGCTCGTTGATGGTAAAATTGTCGCGCTCCCCGGGCAGCTGGCCCCGCACGCGGCGCATGGCGCCGACCAGCTCTTCCTTGGCCTGCATTAACCGGGTTTTGTCCTTCACCTTCACTCGCAGGTCGGTGCTGCGGCGGATGCTGAACATCTTCCGGTAGGCGTTGAGCGGCATGACCAACTGATTGTCGAAGCTGATGAGCCCGAGAAACTCGCCCTGCTTGGCAAATACGCCGATGATGGTGAGGGGATGACCGCCAACCCTCACCGTCCCGCCCAGCGCGGAACGCCCGGGAAACAGCGCCTCGGCGACATCGTAGCCCAGCACGCATACGGAGCGGCCGCCGCTGGATTCAATTTCGTTGAACAGGCGTCCTTCCTTGTAATCGACGCCGCTGATACGCGCGTAATCGGCCGTGGTGCCGAAGACGTAGATGCCATCCACGCTGCTGTCGCTCGCTTTCACCGAAGCGCCGCGTCCCGCCACCGGCACGACGACCTCCAGCAGTGAATTTGGGGTGTTCTCGATAACGCGGCTGAGCCGCTCGGCGTCAGCGACCTGAATGGGCGGGCGATTGACGTAATTCCACCAATCCTCGATGGGCCCCCACGGCCACTTCTGCACGTAGAGCACGTCGTCACCGAGCATGGCGAGGCTGTCGTTAAAGCCCGTGTCGATGCCGCGGATGGCGGTGCCCATGAGCGTGACCGCGACGATGCCGATGATGACGCCCAACGCGGTGAGCACGGAACGCATCTTGTTCGCGCGGATCTGCGCCCACGCAATGCGGACGGACTCGGCGAACTCGTAGTAGAAACGGGCCAGGGTTTTCATGGCGGGATGGGGCTTGATGATCAGTTGCCGGTCATCCGGTCGCTCTCGATCAATCCGTCGTGCAGGCGGATGGCGCGACGGGCATGCCGGGCAATGTCCTCCTCGTGCGTGACGACGATGATGGTGTTCCCCTGCTCATAGAGCTGGTCGAAAAGCTGCATGATCTCCTCGCCAGTCTTGGAGTCGAGGTTGCCGGTGGGTTCGTCGGCCAGAAGGATCGAGGGATGGTTGACGAGCGCCCGGGCGACGGCCACGCGCTGGCGCTGGCCGCCGGACAGCTCGTTGGGCTTGTGCAGCATGCGGTCGCCGAGGCCGACGTTCTCGAGCGCCTCCCGGGCTCGCGCCCGTCGCGCGGCGGGCGGCAGGCCGGCGTAGATGAGCGGCAGCTCGACGTTATGCAGCGAGGTTGAGCGCGGCAGGAGGTTGAAGGTCTGGAAGACAAAGCCGATCTCGCGGTTGCGGATGCTGGCCAGCTCGTCGTCCGACATGCTGGAGACGTCCTTGCCGTTGAAATGGTAGTGTCCGCTGGTGGGGGTATCGAGGCAGCCGAGCATGTTCATCAGGGTCGACTTGCCGCTGCCGGACGGACCCATGATGGCCATGTACTCGTTGCGATGAACCTTCAGGGCGACGCCGCGGAGGGCATGCACAATCTCCGCTCCCATGCGATACAGCTTGGTGACGTCCTCGATGTCGATCACCAGCGGGCCCGGCGGGCGGACGGTACGGGGGACATGGGCGGCGGGTGGAGGCGGTGGGATCATGGCAGAAGGAGAAGGATGCGCAGCGATAGCGGGACGGGGCGGGCCGCCTTAGTTCTTGGTGTCTTCCTTCTTCGGTTTTTCCACGAGGATCTTGGAACCATCCTTGAGGGTGCGGCTGATGGCGGAGTAGCTGCCGGACACCACTTCCTCACCGACCTTCACACCGTTTTTAACTTCAATGTAGGTGTTGTCGGAGACGCCGGTCTCCACCCGCCGTTGCTTGACCTTATCACCCTCCCGCACGAAGACGATCCGCTGGAGTTTCTCCTGGGTGCGTTTGGCCTCTTGGCGCTCCTTGACCAGCTCAAGATCATTGCCCGTGCGATCCTTGGCCTCCTTGGCCCGCTGCTGCTGGAGTTCCTCCGTGGTCTTGCCGCCCTCGGCCCGGACGGTAACGCTCTGGATCGGCACGGCGACCACGTCCTTCACGGTTTCGGTCTCGATGTCGACCGTGCCGCTCATGCCGGGACGCAGCCGGGCTTCATGATCCGTGACGCGGATGCGCACGAGGAAATTGGTGACCTCGTCGGAGGCCGAGGCGGCGAGGGCCGCCTGGTTGTTGCTGGCGCTGGTGGCGCCCGTAGACAGCGCGGAACTGCTGATCTCGTTCACCGTCCCGTCAAAATTGCGGCCAGGGAAGGCGTCGACGGCGACATTCGTGTGATCCCCGATTTTCACGTTGACGATGTCGTTTTCGTTCACTTTCACGCGCACCTCCATGTGGCTCAGGTCGGCGATGCGCATGACCTCGGTGCCGGCGAATTGACCAGTGCCGACGACCCGCTCGCCCTCCTCGTTGTTGAGCACGCTGATGATTCCATCCATGGGCGAGTAGATGGTGGTTTTGCTCAGCTGGTCGCGATATTGGTTGAGGGCGCCCTCCGTCTGGCGAATCGTCGCGAGTGAGGATTGATAGTTGGCACGGGCGACCTCCCGACTGGTTTTGGCGGTGGTGTTATCGGCGTCCGAGATCAGCTTCTTCTGGTAAAGATCGTCGGCCCGGTGGTAATCCTCGTCGGCCTTGTCGAGATTGGCCTTGCTGAGGAGGCTGGCGGCCTTGGCCACGGCCAGTGCAGCTTCCTGCTGATCAACGAGGGCGACATAGAGGTCGGGCTTGATGCGCACAATGACGTCGCCCTTCTTCACCACGGCCCCCTCCTTCAGGGGCAGGGCGATGATCTCGCCGGACACCTCGGGAGCGATCCCGACCTCGATCTCCGGCTGCACCTTGCCGGTGGCCGTGACGAGGTGCGTGATGGTCTTGATGACGGCTTTGTCGGTCGTGACCGTGGTCGGTTTCTCGCTCTTTCTGCTCTTGATCACGGCAACGACGACCAGGCCGATCACGAACACGATGGCGGCAATGATCCACCATTTGCGGCGTGATTTCTTGCGTGCAGGAACAGCCGCCGCCGCAGGTGCGGCGTCGGAGCGTGGAAGGGTGTCTGAGCTCATGGTTAAATTGGTCGGTAGGGCGGAAATGTTTGGCTTATCCGGGCGTCCAAAGCAAGCAAGGGGAATCCTTGATGTGGAGAATTCGTTGAATTGCGGGGAGGGACTTCACGGCCGGCCTGTCACCGGCGAACTGCGTGGCGTGTCTCCAAGACACTCTAACGACGCGTCGAGTTGCAGTGATTTTGGATGAGCGGACGGGGGAAGGGACAGGTGGCGGGCAGCCGGGCGGCCGCGGGGTGCGCCGCTGGGGCAACCGCGCTCCGGAGAAAAACCCCTTGCTTCGCCCGGCCCACGGGGCATTGCATCATGCCTCTCCATGGGCCTGCGGTTTTGCATCCTCGGTAGCGGCAGTGAGGGCAATTGCGCCCTGCTCCAGACCCCCCATGCCCGCGTGCTCGTCGACGCCGGTTTCTCGGCCCGCCGGATTGCGCAGCTGCTGGCGGCCGCCGGCGAGTCGCTCGACCACATCGATGCCGTCTTCCTCACGCACGAGCATGGCGATCACGCCGCCGGCATCGGCGGGCTGACACGCCGCCGGCCGATCAAGGTCTTCGCCAACCACGCCACCGCCCGCGCGGTGCAGGCCGGGCTGAAACACCGCCCCGACTGGCAGTTTTTCGAGACGGGCACGCGCTTCCGATTCCGCGATCTCGAGGTCGAGAGCTTTGCCGTGCCGCATGACGCGCACGACCCCGTGGCCTTTCTCTTCACCCACGGGGCGGACGATCTCTTCACCCCGGCGCACCGTCTCGCCTGGCTCACCGATCTCGGCCACGCCCCGCAACACATCAAGGAGCGCATTCGCGAGGCCGATGTCCTTGTGATCGAAGCCAATTATTGCCCGCAGATGCTGAAGGACGACCCGAAGCGCCCGTGGTCGGTCAAACAGCGCATCAGCGGCCGGCATGGCCACCTCTCCAACGAAAGCGCCTGTGAACTTCTCACCTCGGTGGCCTCGCCGCACTGGCGTCACGTCTTCCTCGCCCACCTCAGCCGCGAGTGCAACAGCCCCGCGGCCGTCGAAACCGCCTGCGCCGGCGTCCTGACCGCGATCAAGTGCGGCTTCTCGATCGTCGCCCCCGGCGCCGGCACGCCCTTCTACGAGTTTTGAGCGGAGCCGCGGGGCTGGCCGGCGCAAAATTTGCTTCCTGCCCTCCGTGCGCCTAGTCTGTCCCTTCGCATGCACCCGCCTTCCCGCCGCACCCGGATCATTTTCACCGTCGGCCCCGCCACCGAGGGCGAGGCAACGCTGGAGGACATCATCCGCGCGGGGGCTGACGTCTGCCGCATCAACATGGCGCACGCCACCCACGACTGGACGCGCCAGGTCATCCGCCGCATCCGTACGGTCTCGCAGCGCCTCGGCCGGGAGATCGCCGTCATGATGGACATCAAGGGCCCGGAGATCCGCACCGGCGACCTGGCCGCGCCCATCGAGCTCAAACCCGGCGAGATTTTCGATTTCACCGTCAAGCCCGCCGGCCCTCGCGAAAGCACCGAGGAAGTGCGCTCGGTCGACGTCAACTACCAGGACCTCGTCAACGACATCAGCGTGGGCGACACCGTGCTCGTCGACAACGGCCTCATCCGCCTGGAGGTTTTGGAAAAAAAGGACGCCCATATCCGTTGCCGCGTGCTCACGCCCGGCCAGCTCACCTCCCGCCGCCACATCAATCTGCCCGGGGTGAACGTCCACCTGCCCGCCTTCACTGAAAAAGACCGCGCCGACACGATCGTCGGTCTCGAGGAGGGGATCGACCTGGTGGCGCTTTCCTTCGTGCGGTCGGCGACGGACATTGAAAACCTCCGGGAATTCCTGCGCAGCCGCAATTCCCGCGCCCGCATCATCGCCAAGATGAGGACCAGTCGGCCATCACCAATCTGGATGAGATCGTCCAGGCTTGCGACGGTTTGATGGTGGCGCGCGGCGACCTTGGCATCGAGTGCCCGTTTGAGGAGCTGCCCATCATCCAGCGCCGCGCCGTCCGGGCCTGTCTCCACCACGGCCGGGCCGTGATCATCGCCACGCACATGCTCGAATCGATGATCCAGCAACCCCTGCCCACCCGCGCCGAGATCACCGATGTCGCCAACGCCGTCGACGAGCGGGCCGACTGCGTGATGCTGTCCGGCGAGACGACGGTCGGACGCCACCCGGTCGAATGCGTGCAGGTCCTCGACAAAATTGCCTGCCGCGCCGAGCAGGAGGAGCCCGACGACGTGCTCGATCCCGTCAGCCTCGGCGGCGACAAGGTGAAGCTCCTGCATTCCGCCGTGGTGCTGGCCAACGAGCTGCCCGGCTCGCTCCTGCTCACCTTCACGCGCCAGGGCTTCATGGCGCAGGGCCTCGCGGCCATGCGGCCGCGCAGTGCCATGATCCTCGCCTTCACGCCCTCGCTCGAAACCCTGCGCCAGCTGCGTTTCCTGCGCGGCGTCGAGCCTTATCTGATGGCTTTCTCCGCCGACCCGGACGTGACGATCGAAAGCGCCCTCCAGCATCTCAGGCACCTCGGCCGGATCGCCGCGGGCGCCAAGCTCATCGTCGTCACGGACATCCTTTCGCAGGACCGCCTCGTGGACAGCATCCAGCTTCGCACCGTGCGATGACCGTGGCCACGCGCCGGCGGGCTCACTTCTCCCGGAAACCGGCCTGGGTCAGTTCCATCCGCAGGGCCGTAAGCGACACCTGCAGATCGAGGAGAAACACGACGAGCGAGGCGATCAACGACGCCATGCACAGGATGAAGCACAGCATGACCAGCAGCGCCGCCTCGACCTGCAGGAGCGCCGCGAGAAACAGCGAGATGATCAGCAGGCCGGCCAGCAGGAGGCTCGCCGTGGCCAGGATGATCGCGAGTCGGATGATCTTCGCGCGCCGGTAGAGGATCGCGAGCTGCACGGTCAGATGCTCGCGCTTGATCGCGGTGGCCGCGGGCAGGTCACTCGTCAGCAGGCGGGCGCGGTCGAGGACCCGGCCGAAGCGGTTCGTCATCGACAGCAGCAGCAGGCCGACTCCGGAGATGAGGATCACCGGTCCGACCGCTGTCTGGATCACCGGAATGAGTTGTTGGAGGGTGAGCGCTGTCATAAGCCGCGGTGGAATCCGCCGTGGAAAGGATGACTAGCAGAGTGGCGCTGTTTTGTCGTCACCGAAAACGGCGTTGCGCGGGAGCTGCGAACTGACCCGCGCGTTTGCCGTCCGGCAACATTGATGCATAGATTCTGCCCAACCGCCTTATGACGGCCCCCGTCTTTCACTTGCGCGTTTCCCGACCCTGCCTGCGTCGCCTGCTGGCCGCAGGGGGTGTGGCGCTGGTGTTGCTGCTCAGCGTTCTGGCCGCCAGTCCCGGGCTGCACGCCTGGTTGCACAGCAACGCCGGCGAAACGGACCACGAGTGCGTCATCACCCTCTTCCAGCATGGCGTGGTCGCCGCGGCGGCCGAAGTTGCGCTGGTGGTGGTGGCGCTGGTCTTGCTTGCGTGGGTTGCATCCGCACCCGCCGCGTTGCACCTCGCTCCGCCGCGCTACTGGCTCCCCCCCGGGCACGCCCCGCCGGCGTGCTGAGTTGATCATCGTTTCGCGGCGGACGCATGCGTGCGTCCGGCGCTTTCCCATCGGACCAATGGCGGTATCCGCTGGTCCGGGTCATACCGTGTCAAATTCAACCCAGTCGCATCATGTCTCCCCGTCTTCTTCTGCCATTTTTATTCTTCACCGCCACGGCTTTCGCCGCGGACGACAATGCCAACGACAATCCCGTCAACCAGACCCCGGTGGCTCTCGATCCGTTCGTCGTCATCACCGGCCAGCTCGACAAGGCCCGCGAAGACATCGTGCCGAGCCTCGGGGCCACCGTTTATCAAATCGACAAGATCCAGATCGATACCCAAGTCATCGGTGCCAACGCCAATTTCAGCGGGGTGCTACTGCACGCCCCCGGCGTGGCGCAGGATTCCTTCGGGCAGGTCCACCTGCGCGGCGAGCACGCCAACCTCCAGTATCGCATCAACGACGTCCTCCTGCCCGAGGGCATCAGCGGCTTCAGCCAGGAGCTTGACACCCGGTTCGTCCAGACCGCCTCGGTGCTCACCGGCTCGCTGCCCGCGCAATACGGCTACCGCACGGCCGGCGTAGTGGACATCCACACCCGGAGCGGCACGCCGGCCCGGGCGGGCGATGTCGCCCTCTATGGCGGCAGCTTCGACACCCTGCGCGCCAGCGCGGAAGTGACCGGGTCGCAGGACAAGCTCCACGCCTACGTCACCGTCAGCGACAGCACCAGCGGCAGCGGCATTGAGAATCCCACCGCCAGCCGCGATCCCCTGCATGATCGCACAGACCAGTTCAAGGCGTTCGGCTATTTCTCCGATGTCATCGACTCCACCAGCCGCCTCAACCTCATGATCAGCGGCTCCTCCTCCCGTTTCCAGATTCCCAACAATCCCGGGCAGGAGGCGGCCTTCACGCTTGCCGGCGTCACCAGCTTCGATTCCGCCAACCTCGACGAAAACCAGCGCGAGGAAAACGACTACGCCATCCTCGCCTACCAGCAGACCGTGGATAACTTCAGCGCGCAGCTCTCCGCTTTCGCCCGCTACAGCCTCGTGCAGTTCACGCCCGATCGTGCCGGCGACCTCATTTTCAACGGCGTGGCCAGCGCCGTGCATCGCGACCTGACCGGCGGCGGCTTCGAGGCCAATCTCAAGTGGTCCGCCGCCGCGACGCACACCGTGCGTGGCGGCCTGCTCCTCACGGGCACCCACGCCGGCACGCGCACCACCACAACGGTCTTTCCGGTCGACGCCAACGGCGACCAGACCTCCGCCACGCCCTTCGACATTCCCGACAACCAGCACAAGCTCGGCTGGCTCTATGGCGCCTACCTGCAGGACGAGTGGAAGCCCGCTGCCGGGTTCACGATCAACTACGGGGCGCGCGCCGATCTTTCGCGCGCCTACGTCACCGAAGGCCAGCTCAGCCCGCGCGTGAACCTCGTCTACCAGTTGACCGACACCACCAGCATGCATGCCGGCTACGCCCGTTACTTCACGCCGCCCCCGCTCGAACTCGTGCAGACGTCGAGCCTCAACAAATTCAACGGCACGACCAATGCGCCGGAGATCGCCGCCAGCTCGCCGGTGCGCTCCGAGCGCGCCCACTACTTCGACGCCGGCCTCTCGCACCAGTTCACGTCCGCTTTCACCGCCACGCTCGACGGCTACGCCAAGCGCGCCACCAATCAGCTCGACGAGGGCCAGTTCGGCCAGGCGCTCATTTTCTCGCCGTTCAACTACCGCCGCGGACGAGTCTACGGCGTCGAACTGACCACCAACTACACGCAGGACGGATTCTCCGCGTACGCCAATCTCGCCCTTAGCCGCGCCACCGGTCGGGCAATCGTCTCGGGCGAATTCCAATTCGGTCCGGATGAACTGGCCTACATTGCCGCGCACGACGTGTCCCTCGACCACGACCAGACTGTGAGCGCCTCCACCGGCGGATCCTACCGGTTGGGCGGCACGGTGATCTACGCCGACCTGCTCTACGGAAGCGGCCTGCGCCGCGGCTTCGCCAACACCGAACACCTGCCCGCCTACCATCCGTTCAACCTCGGTGTGGAGCACACCTTCAAGCTGGCCGGCACCCGTGAGCTGCACCTCCGCCTCGACGTGGTGAACGTCTTCGACGAAATCTACGAACTCCGCGACGGCTCCGGCATCGGCGTGGGCGCGCCGCAGTTCGGCCAGCGCCGCGGCCTCTATGGCGGACTCACCCTGGCATTCTGACCGGTTGTGCCCCTCAGGATTTCGGCCTTACGCCTCCAGGCCGAAGACCGCCTTGACGTAGTTGTCGACACTGAAGGGCTGCAGGTCCTCGGCCTGCTCGCCAAGGCCGACGAAATAGACCGGCAGTTTCAGCTCGCGCCAGATGCCGACGATGGCGCCGCCGCGCGAGGTGCCGTCGAGCTTCGTCACGACGAGGCCGGTGAGGCCGAAGCTCCGGTGGAAAACCTTGGCCTGCTCGATGGAGTTGGCGCCCAGCGAGCCGTCGATCACCAGCCAGGCGTGCTGCGGCGCCGCCGGGTCGTGCTTCTGCAGCACGCGGCGGATCTTCGCCAGCTCCTCCATGAGGTTGCTCTTGGTGTGCAGGCGTCCGGCGGTGTCGATGACGAGACAGTCGCGGCCGCGCGCCTTCGCGGCCTGCCAGGCATCGAAGGCCACCGCGGCGGCGTCGGCGCCGGTGTGGCTGGCGACCAGCTCAAGGTCGAGCCGCTGCGTCCACGTCCGTAACTGCTCGATGGCTGCGGCGCGGAAGGTGTCACACGCGGCGACGGTCACCGACCGGCCGTCCTGCTTGAGCATCCATGCCAGCTTGGCCGCGGTGGTGGTCTTGCCCGAGCCGTTGACGCCGATGAGGCAGATGACCTCGGGATTGGATGACCCGCCGGGACGGCGGGTTCCATCCTCCAACCGGCCTTCGCTGCCGGCCAGCACGCGCCGCAGCACGGTGGCACCGATGGCGGCGGCCTCCTGCCCGCGGAGTTCCCGTTCCTGCTGGTGGGCGCGCTTGATCTCCTCGAGGATTTCCGTGGTGGTCGCGGCGCCGAAGTCGGCCGTGTACAGCGCCTCCTCCAGTGCCGCGAGCGACGAGGTGTCGAGCGCGCGGCCGGCGAACAGCGACTGGGTTTTGTCGGCGATGCCGCGGGCCGTCCTGGTCAGACCATCCTGGAATTTCTTGAGGAGAGAGCGCATCGCGAGGAATCAGCCACGGATGGACGCGGATGCAGAATCACGCATCCGTGTTTATCCGTGTCCATCGTGGTCAAAATTCATTCCGTGGCCGCCTTGCGCGCGTCGCGTCCCAGGTCGCCCTTCAGCCGGTCGAGGATGCCGTTGATGAACCGCTTGGCGTCGGCGTTGGAAAACTGCTTGGAGAGGTCGATGGCCTCGTTGATGGAGACGACCGGCGGGATGTCCTTCCGGCACAGCATCTCGAAGATGGCCAGGCGCAGGATGGCGAGGTCGATCTTGGCGATGCGGTCGAACTCCCAGTTTTGCGCCAGTGCGCGGATCTTCGCGTCGATTTCGCCGACATGCCCGATGGTGCCATGGATCAGCTCCTCGCCGAACGCATACTGGTCGCGCGGCTTCTCGAGACTCTCAAAAAACACCCGCAGATCCTCGGCCAGGTCGGCCGGCGGGTTGAGGCTCCACGCGTACAGGTATTGCAGCGCGGCCACGCGGCCGTCGCGGCGCTCGGCATACTGGCCCTTGCTCATCGGGAAAGCTTTCGTCGGAGGGCGGCCATGGCGAGCGCGGCCTGGGCGAACTCTGCGCCGCGGTCGATACGGCCGAAGCAGCGCTCCTGGGCCTGCCGCACGTTTTCGGCGACGATGACCCCATTGATGACCGGAACGCGCGCCTCGAGGGCCACGCGCAACAGTCCCTGGGAGGCGGCCTCGGCTACCAGCCCGTAGTGCAGGGTTTCGCCGCGGATGATGACCCCGAGGGCGATGCAGACATCGAGACTGTGGCGCCGGCAAAGCAGCTGCACGGCGACCGGCAGTTCGTTCGAGCCGGGGACGCGCACGAGGACGATCCGGCGCTCCCCCACCCCGGCGGCGCGCAGTTGAGCCTGGACCTGGTCCAGCAGCGCCTCGACGAAGCGTTCATTGAAACGCGCCGCGGCGATGCCGACCGTCAGGGCGGATCCATCGATGGCGGAGGAAGTGGGCGCGAGGCGACTCATGGGGAAACCGGACACCGGAAACCGGATTGCGCACGGCTGCAAAACAAAAAGCTAGGATGAACGGCGGACTTTCGCTCCGGTCCCCGGCAACTGCAGACCGCGATGGTCACAGCGGCACCTGCTCCACGATTTCCAGCCCGTAGCCGTCGAGGCCGACGACCTTGCGCGTGCTGTTGGAGAGCAGGCGGATCCGGCCGAGGCCGAGGGCGCGCAGGATCTGCGCGCCGGTGCCGTAGTCGCGAAGGCTCATCGGCAAGACCGCCTCGCCCGGCGCGGCGTTGAGACGGCGCAGCAGCACCTCGCCGGCGTTCGCCGGCTCCATGTAAAGCACCACACCCCGCCCGGCCCGGGCAATCGCCTCGAGCGAGGCGGCGAGCGCGCGGCTGCTGCCCATGCCCTTGGCGCGAAACACGTCGGTGAGCGGGTTTTCACTGTGCACCCGCACCAGCGTCGGCTCGGCGCCGGACTGCCCCATGGTGAGCGCCAGGTGCTGGCGGTTGTCGAGCGTGCCGCGGAAAACGTGCAGCGTGAAGTCGCCGAACTCCGTCGGGAACGGCTTGGTGCAGACGAGTTCGACCAGCTGGTCGCGTTTGACCCGGTATTCGATGAGCTGCGCGATGGAAATCATCCGCAGTCCGAACTTGCGTTTGAACTCCCCGAGTTCCGGCAGCCGCTGCACGGTGCCGTCGTCGTTGACCAGTTCGCAGAGCACGCCGGCCGGAAAAAACCCGGCGAGGTTGGCGAGGTCGACCGCCGCCTCGGTGTGTCCCGCGCGTTCCAGCACGCCGCCGGGCCGCGCGCGCAGCGGGAAGACATGCCCCGGCTGCACGAGCTGTTCGGGATGCGCCTGCGGGTCGGCGAGGATGCGGATGGTCTGCGTGCGGTCGTGGGCGCTGATGCCGGTAGTGACGCCCTCGGCGGCGTCGACGCTCACGGTGAAATCCGTCCGCCGCGATTCGCGGTTGTGACCCACCATCGGGCCGAGCCCGAGGCGCTTGAGCTGGGGCTCCACCGTGGGCACGCAGATGATGCCGCTGCAATAACGGATCATCATGCCAACCGTCTGGGGCGTGACCCTGGCCGCGGCCATGATGAGGTCGCCCTCGTTCTCCCGATCCTCGTCGTCCGTCACAATGACCAGCCGGCCGGCGGCGATGTCTTGGATGGCGGACTCGACGGAATCGAACGGCAAGTTGGCGGTGTTGGCGGACACGGTGAACCCCCGACCAAATCGGGGTGCAAGGGCGCCCAAGGTCTCGCGAAGTTTGGCGGGTGTCAATCGCCCCCGGGAGGCCGTGGCACCGCCGGCGTTACTGTCGGAAATCTATGACGTAACTCTCGACCGCGTCATTGCGGTCCTCGACGAACAGGGAGAGGTAGAGTTTGAAAACGAGGGGGGGGCGGACAAAGGTGCCCGAAGTCAGCGCCGTGCCGTCGCCATTGGGATTCAACACGGTGCGCTCATCCCCCAGCCTGTACTTCACCGGCCAGCGGGCCGTCGCCCGGGCGACATCGACCTGCGCCGGCTTCTTTTTGGCGTCGTAGAACGACAGCTTGAAGTTGCCGTTTTCCACGAGAATGCCGAGGAAGCCGCCCTTGGCCCGCGAAATGATGATCCCGGGGATCTGCGGCTCCGGTTCCGGCGCCGCGGGCTTTTTAGCGTCGGGCGTCGCGGGCGTGCTTTTGTTTACGTCGGTTTTTTTCGTCGCAACCGATTTCGGCGGTGGAACGCCGGCGGCATCCTGGGCCGGCAGTGGCGCCGCGATTCCCAGCGACGCGGCCAGCAGCAGCGTCTTTATCAAGCAGGCGTTGGACATCATGGGGGGAAAGATGGCTGGCTAAACCTAATGCATGCAGCCCCGTCCGCAAGCCGCATCACCCCTCACCTCGAGGTTTACGCGGATTTTGCATCGTCGGAAAAACCGGCAAGGCACATTCGTTCAGGGCTTTTGCCGCCCCTGACGCTGCCGTTCAGCTTTAAGTTTCTTCCAGCGCGCCAGGCGCTCGGCGATGGCGGCTTCGGCGCCGGTCGTCTTGGGAGTGTAGAGCGTGAGCGGCTTGGTCAAGTACTCCTGGCCGGAGATGGCCTCGGGAAACTCGTGACTGTAGAGATAGTCCTTGCCGTGACCCATGCGCTTCGAGGCCTGGCCGCCGGTGTCGCGCAGATGGATCGGCACCGCCTGGACGGGCTGTTCGGCGAGGGCCGCCTTCGCCGCGGCGAGCGCCTGGCTGGCCGAGTTGCTTTTGGCGGCCGTGGCAATGTAGAGCGTGGCATGGGCAAGCGTGAGTTCCGCCTCGGGCAGGCCGATGAAATCCACGGCATGGTGCGCGGCCACGGCGAGCGGCAGCGCCTGCGGATCGGCCAGGCCGATGTCCTCCGACGCCAGGATGACCAGGCGGCGCGCGATGAAGCGCGGGTCCTCGTCGCCGGCGAGCATCTTGGCGAGCCAGTACAGCGCGGCGTCAGGATCGCCGCCGCGGCAGCTCTTGATGAAGGCGGAGATCGTGTCGTAGTGCTCGTCCTCGTTGGCATCGTAGCGGATGCGGCGCTCACGGGCAAAGATCTCCAGCTCGGCGGCGGTGACCGCGGTCTTCCCGGGCAGGCTGAGCACAATGACCTCAAGCGCGTTGAGCGCCCGGCGCAGGTCGCCGTCGCAAAGATTCGCCAGGTCGAGCAGCACCTTGTCGGCGGCGGTGCAGCCGCGCCCGCCGAGGCCGCGTTCCGGATCGGCCAGCGCGCGCTTGAGCACGGCGACGACGTGGGCGGAGGTCAGCGGGTCGAGCCGGAACAGATGGCTGCGGCTGAGGAGCGTCGGATTGACGTAGAAGCCGGGATTGTGCGTGGTGGCGCCGATCAGGCGCACGCTGCCCTCTTCCACATCGGGCAGCAGCAGATCCTGCTGCGACTTGTTGAAGCGGTGCAGTTCGTCGATGAAGAGAATCGTGGCGGCCTCGGGCCGGCGGCGCGCCGCGGCCAGAACGTCGCGCAGCTCGGCAACGTTGGACATGACGGCGTTGATCCGCACAAAGCGGCTCCCCGTGTCGCGGGCGATGGCCTCGGCCAGCGAGGTTTTGCCGCTGCCGGGGGGGCCGTAGAAAATCAGGCTGCCGAAGCGGTTGCTGGCCACGAGGCGCGGCAGCAGCCCGCCGGGTCGCAGGATGTGCTCCTGGCCGACCATCTCGGACAGCGTGCGGGGGCGCATGCGGGCCGCGAGCGGCTGGGTCGCGGGCCGTCGTCCGGTGGCGGCAGGGGCGGAACGTTCGCGGGCCGGCGGCGCCGGCTCTTCCCCCGCAAACAGATCGCTTTGCTCGCCGTCGCTCATGACCCTCCCTGCATGGCAGGAATTCCGGCCGTTGGAAAGGCTTCTTGAAAATGTGTTCGATTACGCGAAATTAATGACTAGGAAAATCAGCATGCCCACCACCACCGAGCCTCCCGTCGCCCTCACCATTGCCGGTTCCGACAGCGGCGCGGGCGCGGGCATCCAAGCCGACCTGCTGACATTCGCGGCGCACGGGGTCTTCGGCACGACCGCCATCACCTGCCTGACGGCGCAGAATCCGGACGGGGTCACTGCCATCAAGGCACTGCCGGCGTCGTTCGTGGCGGAGCAGGTCCGGCAGGTTCATCGCTACTTCAAGGTGCGCGCACTGAAAACCGGCATGCTCTACTCCGCCGGGATCATCGGCGCGGTGGCCGATTTCCTCCAAGCCCAGCGCGAAATCCCGGCGGTCATCGATCCGGTGATGGTGGCGACAAGCGGCGCCGTGCTGCTCAAACCCCAGGCGCTGGCCGCGTTGCTGAAAAAACTCCTGCCCCTCGCGGCGCTGGTCACGCCCAACCTCGATGAGGTCGGGGTGCTGCTTGGCGAGAAGCCGTCGACGCCGGCCGCGATGGCCCGGGCCGGCCGGCAGCTCGCCCAAACCTACGGCGTGCCCTTTTTCGTCAAGGGCGGACATTTGCCGGGCGAGGATCTGACCGACGTGCTGGCGAGGCCGGGCGGCCAGGTCAGGGCGTACACGGCGCAACGCGTGACCGGCGTCGACACGCACGGCAGCGGCTGCACCCTCTCGGCGGCGATCGCGGCCAATCTGGCAAAGGGACTGGGCTTGGACGACGCCGTGGAGGCCGCCTGCGTTTACCTGCGGCGCGGACTGGAACGAAGCCTCGTTCTCAGCGGCCGGCGGTTCATCAACCACTGGCCGTAAAATCATGAGCCCCGGCCGCCACGGCCAGCGCGCACCCCTGCTGTGGCTGTTGCTGCCCTTCATGGCGGGTCTGGCTGCGGGGAGGGTTTGGAATGCGTCCCCGGTCTTCCTGCTGGCGCTGGCCGTCCCGATGGCGGCCGCGGCGATTCCCCTGTCCGCAAGCAGGAAACCGGCCGCCCGCCGCGCCTGGCCCGTTTTTCTCGCCCTGACGGCCGGCCTCGCGGGCATGGCTTATTTCCAACTGCGGCTCAACCGTCTGTCCGCCTGGGAAACGCTCCCCGCACGCGAGGCGCGGGTGAGGTTGCAGGTGGAACGCACGTTTCCGCCGCCGACCGGAGGGAGGCGAACCAGCGGCTTCGCGATGGTGACGGGAGCCGACCCCCATCTGCGTGATCTCACCGGCCAGCGGCTGTATTTTTCGCTCAATCTGCCCCCCGGCGCCCCGCCGCCATTGCGTTCAAGCGAAATCATGGCGGTGGGTCTGCTCGAGCCGCTGCCCCGGCACCGGCGCAACAAAGGGTTCGACGACTACATCGCCGGCGCCGGCATGACCTTCAAGTTCACCCGCGGCCGGTGGCTGGGCGAAGTGACGCCGCCTTCGCGCTACCAGCGATTCTGCCGGGCGGCGGAGCAGCGGTTTTATGCGATCCTAGGCGCCGGACTCGCCGACCAGCCGGCCCTCGCCGCCATCCTTCGGGCCATGATGCTGGGCCAGAAGCAGGAGATGAGCGAGGAGCAGCAGGAACTCTTCATGCACAGCGGCACGATGCATCTTTTCGCCATCAGCGGCCTGAACATCACCGCGATCGCCCTCAGCGTGCAGATTCTGCTTTCCCTCCTGCGCGTGCCGCGTCTCGCGGCCGCCGCCGCCGGCCTCTCGGCGCTCTGGCTGTATGTCGCCATCACCGGCACCAGCCCCTCGGCGGTGCGCGCCTTCCTGATGTGCGCGCTGTTCATCGCCTCGTTCTCGCTCCGCCAGCCCGGCAATGCGCTCGCGGCGCTGGTAACGTCCGCGCTGCTCATCCTGTTGATCGAGCCGATGCAGCTTTTCAGCGCCAGCTTTCAGATGTCGTACGGCATCGTCGCGGTGCTGCTGCTGCTGGGCCTGCCGCTGGCGGAGGCGTTGCAGGCCCGCTGGCCGTTGTTCGCCTCCCTGCCGGAGGCGACGTGGGGCTGGCACCGGCGGCTTGTTGATTGGGCATGGCGCGGGTTGCTCGGCATGCTCGGGATCGGCCTGGCCTCATCGCTGGTCAGCACGGTGTCGAGCCTGCAATTCTTCCAGCTCTTCACTCCCGGGGCGCTGGCCGTCAACCTCGTGCTGATCCCCATTTCCACCTTCGTCATCGGGGCCGGATTTTTGTCGCTCCTGTGTGGACTGGCTGGCTTCACCGCCGGCAGCGTGCTTTACAACCATGCGGGAGCGCTGCTGCTGTGGTTGATGGATTTTCTGCTGCGCACGGCCATGGCGGTGCCCGGCGTTTATCATACGGCGCAGTTCCGCACGGCCTGGCTGGGACCGGCGGGGCATGCGGCGCTGATCGCCCTGTGTCTGGCGGGTTACGCCTGGCACTGGCGCCGGGAACGCGGCGGTTTCTGGCCCCCCTTTGTCCTGGTGGGGCTGCTGGTGATCTTCGGAGTGAAGTTCGGGGGATGACGCGCCCCCGGTGCAGATCGAATGTCTGAAAAGGTTCCGGCATTGCTTCGGCCGCGGGTTCCGTGTGTTCTGAGGGTTTCCGACTTTCTCCCATGAAAAGCGCCTACGAACTCGCCATGGAACGTCTCCGGGTCACCGACCCTGACGCCGGTTCCCCGCTCACATCCGACCAGAAGGCACGGCTTGCCGAGATCGACCGCATTTATCAGGGCAAGACCGCCGAGCGGGAGATCTTTTTGTCGAAACAGCTCGACGACCTGCTGGCCGCGAGCAATTGGGAGGAGGCCGAGAAGGTCAAAAAACAGCTGGCCGGTGAAAAGGCGCGCCTCGCGGAGGAAAAGGAGGAGGAGAAGGAAAAGGTGCGCCGGGCAAAAGCCCGCCGGGAGACCTAGGCGGCCGGCCAGGCCTCGCGCCCCACGGTCCTGCCCGCAGTTCAAACCACGAACTCAAACTCCGCCACGAGCACGTGATGATCCGAGGCCAGCGTGGGCTTCACCGCATGGTGCACCGGCCGCAGATGACGGTTGTAGAACAGGTGGTCGAGCACGTAGGGCCGGCGGCGCCAGGTGACCTCGCTGGTCTGCACGGTCTGATACCCGGCCGAGGTGAACTGCTGCACCAGCGAACCGTGCTTGCTGACGTTGAAATCGCCTCCGAACAGCGTGGGGCCCGTCGCCTCGCGCAACTGGTCGACGACGAACTGCCGCTGGCTGTTGTGCTCCTCGCTGGTGGCGTTGAGCATGAAGAAGGCAAGCAGGTGGGTGTTGAAGAGCTGCAGCGCCCGGCCGGCAATCCGGGTCTTCGCCCCGATGAGCAGGCGGTCGGTGGGAGTCCGCCTCGCGCCTTGGAAATCAAATTCAACTGCCGGCGAAGGCAGGTCGCGGCGCACGGTGTCGCTCAGCGGGGTTTTCGCGAGGATGGCCAGTCCGATGCCAAAGGGCAGTTCACGCGGGTCCGCCTTGGGATAAGAGAAAAAACTGTGATACCCGGCGAGCGCGGCGCGGAGACGCATAAAGTTGGGCGGCGGCTCGGGTTGCACGCCGCCGGGCCGGCCCTGCTCGACTTCCTGCAGGAACACGATGTCCGCATCGTGGCTGCGGATTTCGGCGATGGTCAGGTCAAGGTTGATCGGGGCGACATCCGGATTGGCATCATTCCAGTTCTGCCCGAACTGCATATTAAACTGCAGGACCTTGAACGCACACATGGGGCGAAGCATTAATGCCAGAAGGAGGACTCGATGGAGGGTGGCGGCCCTGGCTGGTAGGGAGATGCCCGGAGCGGCGCAATTATCCGGGTGCGTCAGGCAAGGTCATGATTTACAGCTGATTGGCATGTTTTCGGCCGTCCACCCATTCGCAAGTCAATTTTCGACGAAGATCCCGCTTCGACTGTTCATTCCGGCTCGGCGGTGCCCTCCACCACCCACTCCTTTGCCTCGGGAACCTGTTTGAAGAATTCATTGAGGGCGGCACTCAGGTGTTCGGCGTAGCGAAAATGCGCGCCCATGCCGGTGCGAAGCTCGGCCTCGTAGATGAATTTGTCGGCGTGGGTGCCATGCTCGAACGGCGTCTGCGCCCCGAGCAAAAGCGAATAAACGTAGGCGGGCGAACCGCGCCGGAGCAGTTCGCGCGTCAGGGCGAGTTGGTCGCCGAGCAGCGTGGCGTGCGGTGCGGGCGGCACCTCGGGCGGCAGGTAGAAGCCGGCCTGGATGAGCGGCGTGTAGCGATAGCCGGTGCGGTGGCGGTTGAGGTCGCGCAGTTCGGCAATGGCCAGGTTGTTCCAGGCGAACGTCACCCGCATGCGGCGGATGGCCGGGCCGCACTGCCCATAGCGGTTGGCACGGTGACGCAGGGCCTCGCCAACCGGCTGGGACTCCGGCAGCCACGGCGGCGTGGCGCCGTCGGCCTTCACCCACACGGCGTCGGCAAGGGGTTCGGCGGAGAGACGCTCGAGTCCGAGCCGGAGCGAAGCGGCCAGTTCCTGCCGCGCCTGCTCCTGGTGCGATGATTCCGCAAAGCTGTGGCGCATCAGACGCGGGGAGAGCTTGAGCAGCTCCTCGCGGATGGCTTGGGCGGCGGCGTGGGCCTCGGGCTGCGGGAGCGAATCAAGGTGTGTCACCGTCTGCGCCCACATACGCGAGGTTTGCACCAGCGCGAGGTTGGTGCGGGTGGCCAGTGGCACGAAGTAGCGGACGCGGTCGAGGGCGTAGTTCTTGCGGATGCGCGCCACGACGGCGGGCCGGGCGTCCTTCGGCAGGCGCACGCGGCCCGGCTCGGCTCGGCTGAGTTCATCGAGCCGCGCATACTCGGCGTGGTAGGCCGCGAAGGCGCGGACCATGAGCTCCCGCCAGCGCGGCGCGAGATCCCCGGGCATCCCGAGTTCCCCGGCCGACGGCAGGTTCGACGCATCCATCGCAATGTAGCGCGTGCTCGATTCCTGGCCGTCAGCCATCGGCGAGATCTCAAACAATTTATAGGCAAGCCACATTGAGACGTTGTCGACGGCGACCGCCAGGCCGCCGGTGAGACCGCCGATGGAGGCGTGGCCATAATCGACAAACTTCAAAATACGGTCGATGGACTCGTCGGGATGGGCGACGTCGACCTTCTCCAAAATCTTTGCGAGGCCCTCGTTGCTGCGGGAATAGCGCGCCAGAACGGAGGCGAGGAGTTCCGGCGTGACCTGGGGCAGATCGGCGGCAGTCGGGGGCGGGACAAGGGCGAGTCCGGTGACTTTCATGCGGCGGGGCTGAACACAGTCGGCGCGCTCAACGCGTGACCAGCCATGCGCCCAGCGGCCCCTGGTAGAAACCGAGGATGACCGAGGCAAACGCCAGCACGACCATCGTCACGCCGGCGGTCAGGCCCACGCGGGCAATCACGGGCGGCGCCGCATCTCCAGCCATCGGTGGTGGACGCCACGCCGGGAAGAACGCTGCCTTGATCCAGCCGAAGTAGTAATAGATCGAGACCACGACGCCGGCGACGGCCACCAGCAGCAACCAGTAGAGGGACGGCAGATAGGCCGCGGCCTTGAAGGCGGCGATGAAAATGAGGAGCTTGCCCATGAAGCCGGCCAGTGGCGGGATGCCGGCGAGCGAGCCGAGACCCACCGCCAGCACTGCGCCGAGAAATGGGCGCTCCCGGGCCAGATTGGCGTAATGCTCCAGATCCTGGTCGGCGTCGTCGCTGCCCGACACGTGCGCCATCACCATAAACACCGCGAACGACGCCAGCAGGTAGGCCAGCAGGTAGAAATAGACAGCGCCCACTGCGAGAGGCTCGCGGCAGCCGGCGATCACGCCCACGAGCAGATAGCCGGCGTGCGAGACGCCGGAGAGGCCCATGAGGCGCTTGACGTTGTGCTGCGAGAGCGCGGCCAGGTTGCCGAGCAGGATCGTCGCCGCGGCCATCACGGAGAGGACGGGCACGATGACCTCCTGCAACGGGCTGAAGACGTTCAGCACCAGCGTCAGCAGCACCGCAAAACCGGCGGCTTTGGAGGCGACGGCGAGAAAGGCCGTCACCGGCGTGGGCGCGCCCTGATAGACGTCGGGGATCCAGACCTGGAACGGCACCGCGCCGATCTTGAAGGCCACCCCCGCGAGCACGAGCACGGCACCGATATTGGCGAGGAAGTTGTCGGGATTGGCCGCGAGGAAACCGCGCAAGGCGCCGAAATTCATCGGTTCGGCCGTGGCGCCGGGCAGCGCGCCCTGCTGGCCGGCGGAGCCGGCCACGCCGTAGAGCAGCACGATGCCAAAGAGCAGGATCGCCGAGCTGAGCGCGCCCAAGATGAGGTATTTGAGGCCGGCCTCGAGCGAGTACGCGCTCGTGCGGAAATAACTCACGAGAATGTAGAACCCGACGGTGACCGTCTCCAGCGCCACAAAGAACATCACAAAGTGATTGCTCTGCACCAGGAGCATCAGCGCCGCGGTGATGACGATCACGATGTGGTAGAACTCGACCTTGGACACCGGCTGGCGGTCCAGCGTGACGGTGGCGAGGATGCAGACGAGAATCGCGCTGAGCACGAAGAACACCCGCATGAACTGTCCGCCGTCCGAGTGATGCAGCAGGCCGGCAAACGTGTCGCGATTGAGAAACGCCGTGTGAAAATTGATCCCCAGGCCGACCAGCACGATGACCAGACCGACGATGGCCACCGTCGGGATGAGCGCGCGCGGCGCCTTCGGCAGCACCAGTTCGAGCCCGAGCAGGAGGAGCGCGAGGAGGCCGAGCATCAGCTCAGGGTAGATCGCCATCCACTGGTTGGTGCCGGCGGCGGCCTGCAGGGCGGAAAGGTTGATGGCGGCGAACATGGCGGTGGGCTACCGGACGGCGGCGACCTGGGCGGGCGCGGTGGCAGCGGCCGGATAGAGGGTGGGAAGCACCTGGTTGAGCGGATTCGAGAGTGAGCGCGGCCAGAAGCCGATCGACAAAAGCGCGGCGAGAAGAATGAGGGCGGGGAGACGCTCGCTCCAACGCAGATCAACGGGGGGCTGCCCGGCGGCAACCCGCGCGAACTCCGGCGTGGGCGGGCCGAAGAACACCCGGGCCACGGCGCGCAGGCCGTAGACCGCCGAGATCACGCTGCCGGCGACCGCCGCCGCGGTCATCCAGGGCGAAAATTTCCACAGCGCGACGAAGATGGTGAGCTCGCCCCAGAAGTTGGCGAAGCCAGGCAGACCGATGCTGGCCAGCATGCCCGCGGTAAAAAACGCCGCGAGCACGGGCGCCGGCCGGGCCAGGCCGCCCATCTCGGCCAGGTCAAAGGTCTGGGTGCGGTGGCGGATGCTCGTCGCCAGCAGGAACAGCAGCGCTACTGACAGACCATGCCCGACCATGAGCATGACCACGCCCCCGGCGCCGAGCACCGACAGGCAGGCGATGCCGAGAAAGGCATAACCCATGTGCATGACCGAGCTGTAGCCGATCATCTGCTTGAGATCGCGCTGGGCCATGGTGACGAAGCCGATCACCAGCACGTTGCCCAGCGCCAGCCAGGCCAGCAGGCCGATCCACGTGGTGTGGATGCCGGGCAGCCACGGCAGCGGGATGACAATGCCCGCGGTGCCCCCGGCGGGCAGCAGCGGCAAGGCGATCTGGATGAGGCCGTAGAGGCCGAACTTCTTGAGCACGCCGGCATGCAGCATCGCGGCCGAGCTGGGCGCGGCGCCATAGCCCAGCGGCGCCCAGGTATGAAACGGCCACAACGACACGAGAATGCCGAAGCCGAACAGCAGCAGGCCAAAGATGTGTTTCTGCCAAACCTGCAGCATGCCGCCCTCTGCCACGGCGGTCCGCAGATTGATGAGGTCAAAGCTCTCCACGCCGCTTTTCTGGTAGAGGGCGATGAGGCCGAGCAGCGACAGCATCGCGCCCACCGTGAGGTAGACCGCCATCTTCATCGCCGCGTAGCGGTTGTCGCTCTCGCTGCGGGTGCCCCAGACGCCGACCATGATGAACGTTGGAATGAGCGCGAGCTCGTGGAAGAAATAGAAGAAGAAGATGTCGATGGAGGCAAAAGCGCCCAGCAGGCCGCCCTGCATGATCAGCAGGAGCATCAGGTAGATCTTCAGCCGCTCGGCGCCGGATTGCAGCGCGTAGAGGCCGGCGGCGAGACCGACAATGCCCGCCAGCACGAACATCGGGAGCGAGACCCCGTTGAGGCCGAGCGTCAAATGGATGCCGATCTTCTCCAGTCCCAGCGCCCGCAGGCTGTAGAAGGCAAAGCCCAGGTGCCCCGCCGGGATGGCATCATACGCCGGGAACCGGCTCCACAGCCACAGCGCAATGACCGCCGGCAGGGCGAAGGCCACGGCGGCCAGCTTCGTGGCAAACCGCTTTTGCAGGCCGAGCGCAATGGCGAGCGCCGCCGCCAGCGGGGTGGCGATGGCCAGCAGGAGGAGGTTTGAATTCAGGGCGTCCATGGTGGGCAGGCGTGGCTAGAACAGACCGGCGGCGAAGCCCCATAGGAGCACCACGCCGAGGAGGAACCAGTAGACGTAGACGTGCAGTTTGCCGCCATGCAGCACGCGGGCGCCCATGCCGAGGAGGCCGACCGTGCCGGCCCCGCCGCGGATGAGCCAGCCGGAGAGGAAAATCTGCTCCAGCAGGTTCAGCAGCATGGCGAAACGCTGCTGCACCTTGGCGACATAGTAGTCGTAGAGGCGGTCGAAAAACTCCTTGGCAAATGTCAGGCCGCCGAAAATGACGGGCACGCGGGCCTGCAGCGCGTCGATGGCCGCCGGACGGTAGAACATCAGGGCACTGAAAAGACCGACCAGCATCGCCCCGGTACCGATGGTCACCATCATCCAGTGGCTGGTGCCATGCGGCTCCGGCACGGCCTCTAGCACGCCCTTGAAGGCGCCGCCGAGCAGGGTGTCGTAGAAGAATCCATAGCCGCCGAGGGCCGCCCCGATCGCCAGCAGGACGAGCGGGACGACCATGACCGGTCCGCTCTCCTGGGCATGGGCGGCAGGCTCGGAGCGCGCCTCGCCGAAGAAGGTGATGCGCCAGAGGCGCGTCATGTAGAGCGCGGTGAGCACGGCGGTGAAGATGAGCACGCCGAAAACCACGGTATTCTTCTCATGGGCCAGGTATAGGATGGCGTCCTTCGAGAAGAAGCCGGCGAAGAACGGCATGCCGATGATGGCAAACACGCCGATGGTGAACGTGAGGAACGTCCACGGCATCTTTTTCGCCAGCCCGCCCAGCCTGAAGATGTCCTGTTCGTGGTGGCAGGCTTGGATGACGGAGCCCGCGCCGAGGAAGAGCAGTGCCTTGAAGAAGGCATGCGTCGTCAGATGAAACATCGCGGCGGCGGCACCGGCGGCGATCAGGGCGGTCTTGACCGCCGGCCCCTGCGCCAGCGATCCCAGCCCGAATGCCGCGACCATGTAGCCGAGCTGCGAAAGCGTGGAATAAGCCAGCACCCGCTTGATGTCGGACTGCACGATGGCGCAGATCGCGGCGTAGAGGGCGGTGATGGCACCGATCCACATGATCACGGTGAGCGCGTCCGGCACCATGAGTACCTGGATGCGACAGAGCATGTAGATACCTGCGGCCACCATCGTCGCGGCATGGATGAGGGCGGAGACCGGCGTCGGACCCTCCATCGCATCGGGCAGCCACACATGCAGCGGCATCTGCGCCGACTTTCCCACCGCGCCGCAGAAGAGCAGCAGCGGGATGGCCCGACTAAACACCAGGCCTCCGGCCGCCTGTTGACTCGCCAGCTCCGTCAGGTTGACGGTGTGATTGAGCCAGTAGCACATGGCGATGCCGAGCAGGAAGCCGAAGTCGCCGACGCGGTTGACGATGAAAGCCTTGTTGGCGGCGTCAGACGCGGACTGTCGCTCGTGCCAGTGGCCGATGAGCAGGTAGGAGCTGAAGCCGACGAGCTCCCAAAAAACAAAAAGCATGAACAGGTTGTCGGCCAGCACGATGCCGATCATCGAGAACATGAAGACCGACAGTCCGGCGAAGTAGCGGCCCCTGGCCGGATCATCGTGCATGTAGCCGAGGCTGAAGACGTGGATGAAGAAACCGACGAAGCTCACGACGAAGAGCATCAAGGCGGCGAGATCGTCGAACTTCACGCCGAACGAGAGCGCAAAACCGCCGAAACGCAGCCATTCCACCGAGCCGGGAAAATTACGATGGCCGCCGAAGATCAGAACCGACGACACCACCACGATGCCCGCCGCGGCGGCGACGGAAATGCCGGAGGCCAGCGCGCCCCGGCGCCGCAAGAACAGCGCGATCACCGCGGCGGAGGCCAGCGGGATCAACAGGACAAGGCAGGCGAGTTGCGCGGGGTCCATGTCAATTCTTCAGCAGGGTGAGCTCCTCCACCTGCACGGTGTGGCGCAGGCGGAAAAGGGCGACGATGATGGCCAGGCCGACGGCGACCTCGGCGGCGGCGACGGTGATGATGAAGAACACGAGAACGAGGCCGTCGATCGTGCCGTTGTGCCGCGAGAAGGCCACCGCCGCGAGGGCCGAGGCGTTGAGCATCAACTCGAGGCACATGTAGATCACGAGCGTGTTCTTGCGCAGCAGCACGCCGAAGAAGCCGATGGCAAAGAGCAGGGCGCTGACGAGGAGGTAGTGGTTGAGGCCGGCCTCCGCCGGCAGCGAGGCGACCGCGAGAAGGGAAGGCAGCGCGCTCATTTGACCGCCCCCCTGGTTTCCAGCCGTTTGCTGAGCACGACCACGCCCAGCATGGCGATCAGCAGCAGGAACCCGGTGACTTCCACGGGCAGCAGGTAGGTGGTGAACAGCCGGGCGGCGAACTCCTTGAAGCCGGGCGCCGCGGCGGGGACGGAACCCGGCAGCCGGCCCCGTTCGGCGAGCGAGAGCAGGCCCGTCGTGAGCAGCGCCAGCGCCACGCCCGCCGCCGCGGCGGTGATGGGCTGGTACGGTTTGCGCGGGTCGCCCCCCTGCACGTCGAGCAGCATAACGACAAAAAGGAACAGCACGACGACCGCACCGGCATAGACCAGCAGGAAGACAAAGGCCAGCAGACCGGAATCCAGCATGGTGAACAGCGCGGCCACTCCCGCGAAGCTCAACAGCAGGCACATGGCGGCGTTGACGGCGTTGCGGTTGACGACCACGCCCATGGCGGCCAGCACCGTCAGAAACGCGAACAGGTAGAAGAGGAAATCGGCCATGAGTGATGCGGAAGGATGAGGGGTTGGTGGAAACGGAGGGCGGGTGACAGCTTCGCGGCGGCAGGGCACTTTTCAGGCGTGCGCGTTGCCGTGCCCGGCGGCCTCCTTTTTCTTATCCCACTTGAAGTGCCGGTCGGGCAGCGTGCCGCCGAGTTCATAGAGCTTCTCCTTGTTGTTGACCAGCTCGTCGCGCGAGTAGCCGCAGAGCGAATAGACGTTCTGCAGCACGATGGCCTCCTCGGGGCAGACCTCCTCGCACAGGCCGCAGTAGATGCAGCGCAGCATGTTGATCTCGAATTCCAGCGGGGCCTTCTCGACGTGGGCGGCGGGCGCGTCGGCCGGAATCTCGCCCGGCGTAATGCGGATGGCCTTCGGCGGGCAGACGAACTCGCAGAGCTGGCAGGAGACGCACTTCTCGCGGCCGTTGGGATCCTTGACGAGGGTGGGCACGCCGCGGTAGCCCGGCGAGATCTCCGGCCGCTGCTCGGGATATTCCAGGGTGACGCGCGGCGCGAAGAAATGCTTCAACGTGATCAGCAAGCCGCCGAAGACCTGCGGCAGGTAGGTGCGCTCGGCAAAGGTGAGGGGCTTGCGTTCGACGTGGATGACGGCCATGGCGGTTGTCCTATCCGGCTTTTTGGAGGAGCGCGATCACCAGCGCGTAGACGACGAGGTTGAGGAGGGAGAGCGGGAGCAGGCCGCGCCAACCGATGCGCATGACCTGATCGTAGCGGAAGCGCGGCACGGTCCAGCGCACCCACATGAAGAAGAAGATCATGAAAAGCACCTTCGCGAGGAAGATGACGATGGAAATCGCCCCGACGAGCACGGGCCAGCCCTGCAAGCCGAGCCAGTGGACCACGGTCGCGAGCGGCACCCACGGCAGCGGGTTCCAGCCGCCGAAGAACAGCAGCACGAACACCCCCGAGCCGACGGTCATGTGCGAATACTCGGCCACGAAGAAGAGCGACCACTTGAACGAGCCGTACTCGGTGTGGAAGCCGCCGACGAGGTCGGCCTCCGATTCGATCATGTCGAACGGCAGGCGGTTGGTTTCGGCGAAGAGCGCCACGAGGAAGATCAGCGCGGACACCGGCATCACAAACACGAGCCACAGGCCGTGCCAGGAAGGGAAAACGCCGCTCTGCTGCTGGACCACCTCGACCAGGCTGAGCGTCGCGGGCATGCCCGGCCGGTTGATGAGCAGGAAGACCGGCAGCACCGAGATCGTGAGCGACAGCTCGTAGGAGATGAGCTGAGCTGAGGCGCGCACGCTGCCGAGGAACGGGTACTTCGAGTTGGACGCCCAGCCGGCCAGGATCATCGAGTAGATGCCGAGCGATGCGATCGCGAAGACCGCGAGCAGGCCGACGTCGACATTGGCCAGCATGAGCGGCACGACCCGCCCGGCGGCGTCGAGATAGGCCCCGAAGGGCACGACTGCCACGGTGGTGAACGCCGGGATCATGGCGATCCCCGGGGCGATCATGAAATAGAATTTGTTCACGTGGCCCGGCAGCGGATCCTCCTTGAAGAGCAGCTTGCCGCCGTCGGCCAGGAGGTTGAATACGCCGAGCCGCTGGAGGCCCCGCCCGAGGAAGGGAATCCATGCGAACCACGGCACGATGACCCGGTTGGGGCCGTAGCGGCCCTGGAGCCAGGCCGACACCTTGCGCTCGGCCATCGAGCACGCCCCCGCAATCGGGAAGATGACGCAGATCACCGCGAGGCCCTTGAGCAGGCCCAGAATGACCGGATGAAGATTGGCGAAAAACTCGGTCATGGTTTGAGATCAGGTCGTGAACACGGCATCAGATCTGGCCGGTTTGAAATGCAGCGTTTCGCCCTCGGGAAAGGGCAGGCCCGCGAAATCGGTGGCGTCAAGCAGCAGGCCGGTGGCCGGCAGGTTCTGGTAGGTGACCGTGGCAAAGTGCCGGACCTCGGCCGCCAGCGTCGCCCAGAGGCCATCGATGTCGGCGGCCGGGGCCGGGCCGCCGGCGGCAGCAACGAGCTTCGAGAGCGTCGCGAGATCGTCGGCCACATCCTGCGGGCCGGGCACGGCCGGGGCGAACTTCTGGAGGCGGAACTGCTGGTTGATGAACGTGCCGGCCTTCTCAAAGACCGTGAGTGTTGGAATGACCACCTTCGCCGCGGCGCTAGTGGCGTTGGCGTGCGTGCCGAGATAGAGGACCGCGACTTTCTTGAGCTGCGCCTCGCTGAGACCGGCGGCGGAGAGATCTTCGCCGATGCTGAGCACGATCTTCACCCGGCCCGCGTCGATCTGCACGGCGAGTGCGCTGAGCTGCGGTGCCGGCAGCGTCTTGATCAGGCCGGTCATGAGCGCGCCGCGGACGTTCGGATTGCGGTCGGCGGAGATGAGCAGGCCGTCGCCCTGCCCCACCCGGCTGACCAGCCATGCCGGCGCCTTGAGCGTATCGGCGAGTTTTTTGGTGAGGAACTGTTCCTCGACGCTGCTGCGGCCCGAGCCGACGATGGCCACGTCGCCGGCCTTGAGCAGGTCGCCTGCGGTCTTCAGGGCCGTCGCGGCGTCGGTGGTCTGCCCCTCAACTGCTGACGCCGTGAGGCGGTCCCCGGCGGTCACCTGCTTGTAGAGCAGCCGGCCGCTGTCCGCCATCCAGGTGTCGTTCACCTCGTCGTTGCGGCGCGGCGTGATGCGATAGATGACGCCCTCGCGGCTCCAGACCTCGGTGTTCACGCCGNNTGCTGGTGAGCGCGCCGACCGGGCAGATGTCGACGGTGTTGAGCGAGTAGTTGTTCTCGAGCTTCCGGCCCGGATAGCAGGTGAGCGTGGTGTAGCTGCCGCGGTCGACGAAGCCGAGCACATCGTCGCCGGCGATCTCCTTGCAGAAGCGGACGCAGCGCGAACAGAGGATGCAGCGCTCGTCGTCGAGCATGACGCGCGGGCCGAGCGGCGTGCGTTTGGGTTTGACGTTCTTCTGTTCGGTGCAACGCGAATAGCCGCGGCCGTAGCCGGTGGCCTGCTCCTGCAGCTTGCACTCGCCGGCCTGGTCGCAGATCGGGCA
>PLMW01000076.1 GCA_003142615.1 Opitutia bacterium
CGGCGGCTAAACGAGCTGGGATTGCTTGGCACGTAGTTTCTTCTGACGGCAGAACTGACCTGCTGTGCCTGCCGCCAGAGGCATTCGAGGAGGCGCCGGCCGCGCCTTAGACGTAGATCAAACATTTTGGTGAGGCGGCGGTCCTTTAAGGTATTCATTCCGCCGGCCTCATCGGGGCTCGCGCGGAGTCGTTTCCCGAACGGGCCTCAGAGGTCAGGCGGGTTTTCTATCTTTCTCGCACTCCCTCACTAGCCGCTCAGCAATGGGCGGCTTTTTATGTGCTCACATGGAGCGCCAGATTCGCATGGCGGAGCGACGGTCGATGGCCCGTTCCGGCCCGAAGGGCGCACCAAAGTAAGATTTTTGAGTGTATAATTTGACGGAATTGGCGCGAGGTCTTGAACGGGGAGTGTCCAAGAGACACGGCGAAACCCGGCGGGAAGTAGTTGGGGAACTCGGACGAAGTGTCGGCAACCACAACTGGTCGCCATAGGCGATCCCAACTTCCACGTCCCATGACCTCTTTACAGATTTCCCGTCTCCTCGAACTTGCCGCGAAGGGTGCCACCCTGACCGACGCCGAGCAGACTGAATACACCGCACTCACGGCCGACTCCGATATTACGGAGGCCGATCTCAAAAAGATCGTCGCCGACACCACCAAGGCCGCCGTCGCCGAAGCCTTGAAGAACGTCCGCACCCGGTCGCGGATGGAATTCTCCGAAGAGGGTTCCGAGATTTCCCTTCCGATCGCGCACCGCTCGGGCAATTTGGCGGTCTGCGAGAAGCAGCTCCTCAACATCTGCACGAAGAAAAGCATGGACGAAGGCATTCCCGAGTCCTTGCTGAAGGATGCGGACACGCGCGGCGAGATGGCTGAAAAGCGGCTCATCCAGCGGCTCGGCCGGAAAGACTTCACGATGGGCGGCACCGGGGCCGGTTCCGACTTCATGAACTTCAGCCTGTCGAGCAATCTGTATCAGCGGCTGTACCTCGCGAGCGAACTCGCGCAGCGCATGGCCGCGCAGGAGATACAAATGCCTACCTCGCCTTTCAGTCTGCCGCTTGCCACTACGCGCCCGCGCTTCTACTCGGGCATCGCGGAGTTGGCTGCCCCGACCGGGTCGAACCCCGGCACCGCTCGCCCGACGTTGACGGCCGCCAAATTAATGGGGATGATTCCTCTGTCGGACGAGGCAGATGATGACTCGGTTATCGCCGTTCTCCCGCTGATGATGAAGCAACTCGGCGACGCGGCGGCCGAAGCGTATGAGGACTGCCTTCTGAATGGGGATGTTTCCGGCACGCAGGACAACGACGGTGCCACTGGAGATCCCCTCCGTGTCTTCGACGGCATCCGCAAGCTCGTGCTCGCGCAGGCCGCGCTCAAGGTGTCGCTCGCAACCGGCGGCATATCGGCCGCGAACATCGGGGCGCTCCGTAAAGCATTGGGTAAGTGGGGAATTCAGCCCAAAGATTTACTCTTAGTCGCTGGCCCCAAAGGCTACCAAGACCTTGTAATGTTGCCTGAAACCCTTACGAGCGAGAAAGTTGGCGGGCGCGACTTGGCCCGAATTCTCACGGGCGTTGCTCCCAGCATTTTCGGGATTCCGATCGTGTGCTCCGCGCACAACCGCGAGGACCTGACGGCAGCCGCCATCTACGACACGGGTGGCATCCACACCCAAGGTTCGATCCTTCTCATCCACCTCCCGAGCTGGATTCCCGGTGTGAGAAGGGGCTTTACCGTGGAAGTCTTTCGCGACCCGAGGGTCGGAGGGCAGTGGGTCTGCGCGGCCTTTCGTCGGGCGTTCATCCCGATCGAGAGCTTAGCAAATTCCAAAGCCGCGTGTCTTGGATACGCTTATGCCGCTTGACCGCCGACTGACGGTCTGAATTGCGAGAGCTGCTCCAGCGATGGGGCGGCTCTTTTTTTGCCCGGCGCGGGGGTCGCGTGAATACACAGCCGTATCACGACGCGCCGGCCGACCGGCCCGAAAAAAGTCGCAGGCTGGCTGCGGGATCGCTGGCCCAGCGGGGCATCCGGCTATAGCTTCTTTGCAGTGTCCGGGTTCCCGAACACCTGATCGCACCGAGAGAGAAAACCAAGCACGGCCTGCGGCGCGAACGAGAACTGGGCGCCGCCATGTTCCGCATAAACCCTCCACGTTCCACCCTTCTCCGCGATGGCCTCGAGGTAGCTGCGGTCCACGGTAGCGTAGGAAACTTCCCACACCGAGGGCGTGCCGGGGCCAGTCATCACCTCGCGGGTGGCCTCATCTAAGGTGAACCGCTTGCCCGACAGGTCGATGGCATTTGTCCAGAATGCCCAATTGGAGCGGAGCGAATCCACGCCGATCATGTAAACAATTTGCTCGCTCCCGTCCTTCCGGTCCGCCCGGAAGAAATAGGAAAAGGCGCCACCGCCGCCGATGTCGTCGGACGCAAAGGTGGCTTCCCCCGAGCGGACGCACGTAAACTTCAAGAAGTCATCGTGGGCAACCGTGCAGGTCGCCGCCACCGTGGCGGCCGACTCCGTGGCAATGCTGGCGCAGCCCGAAAGGCACACCGAGATCAACGCGGCAAGAATAACGATTGTCTTTTTCATGATCGTGAAGACTCCTTTGTTCCTGTTTCCATGTGGTATCAAGGGGAAAGTCCGCCCGGTCTCATTGCTCTGTGGATTGCCTTGAAAACCTGCGCGTGAACACGGCGGCGCGGTGCGCGGCGTTGTTCGGTGGGCAGTGGCGAACGTGCCGGCCGACCGGGGTGTGCGCAATGCCAGCGAAAAGACGACCAACTGCCGGCCAAGGCAGGCGATCAGCAGATGTGAGATGTGTTGAGTGCCAGCCGTTGAACGCGGTTGGGGATTTTATGATAATGGTTCTTGTCGTTCGGGGTCAATAACTTAACAGCGATTTTGGAGGGCGAAAGAGCGACAAGTCGCCGGTTGGTGGCTGGCATTTTTGTTCAGTGGGCGATTCTCTCTCTGGCGCAACGACTTGTAAGCGATTTTGGATGCAAAGAGTTGCACTCCCGAGAACCGCACCCATCACAAACTTCTCAGGCGACTCATAAAATGTGCCAACCACATCTGTAGCAATGACATATACTTTACTGCGCGAACTATATTCCTTCCTTCTTAGCAGGAAAATCGTAGTATCACAGGGTCAACAACTTACACCTCAACCCTCAACCCAACCCCGAAGAGCCCATGAGAATTAACCCAAACCCGATCTACTGCCTCCATTGCGGCAGCCGGCACGTTATCCTCACCGAGTCCGCCGTGCTCCGCATCGTCCACGACCCGTCCGAGATCGACGGCGAGCCCGAATTTCTCCCGGCCGAGTTCGTCGGCGTGACGCTCGAATGTCGCGCCTGCGGGCACACGCACCGCATGCGCGGGATTCGCCAAGTGGCTGACCTGCCGCTCGAAAAGCTTGCCGCAGTTTCCTGAGCCCGAACCCGAAAGAGAGAGCCCGAAAGAAAGAACCCGAATCCGAATCCGAACCCGAACTCAGGCCGGTGATAGAGAAACCTCTGTCACCGGCTTGTTTTTAGCCCGCGCACCGATGAAGCAGGCCGATCAAGCTGATATGTTTCCCAAGACCAAGCCGGCACAGTCGGCAGCTCCCCGTCGCGTTGGTCGCCGGCCGATAACCCGCAACGGGTACGAGATCATGGAGGTGGTCTCGGCCCTGCAAAAAGCGATCCGCCGCTGCGACGAGCATCTGGCGCTCTGGTGGGCGCGGGAGATCCTGAGCGTCGGCTGGCACAAGTACCTGTGGGGCCGGCTGGCGATCATCGCGATCGAGGACGTCGGTGAGCCGAACGCCCTGACATGGGTGGAGATCGGCCGGCAGGCTTTCTACCGCGAGGCGGAGTACCGGGCGGCGCGTGGAACCGACAACCCGTTCGATGTGCAGGGGGCAGCCGCCTGCTTTCTCTACCGCGTGGTCTCGAATCTCGCTCGAGCGACGAAGGATCGAACGGCCGACGAATTCATGTGCTGGGCGACGGAGATCGCCGACAAGCTGCCGAGTGAGAGGCCGGAGATCCCCGACTACGCATTCGACAATCACACGAAGAAGGGCCGGGCGATGGGCCGGGACGAGGCGCAGTTCTACGAGGAAGCGGGTACGGTGAAGAATCAGCACCCGGCATGGAACAGCCGGTACAAGGACGCGCTGTTGGCGCTGCACTTGAAGGCGCGGGCGGCGAAAGCAGCGCATACCTGAAAGTCGTTCGCCCCGCATTTTGCTCAGGTTCGACCGGCCTGTGCCCGCCTATCACGCCGGAGGTAGATCGTTAAGCGTGGGGCAACAGAGGCGGCAGGGTTGGGCGGCCGGCCCGTGTGAGCTGGTCTTGAGCGTTTGAGAAACCGGACAGAAACCGGACAGACGTTATTACAAAAAGAGAGCCAATGAGTGTAAGTCATTGGCTGTAAATGGCTGCCCGGGCTGGGATCGAACCAGCGACCAAGTGATTAACAGTCACCTGCTCTACCGCTGAGCTACCGGGCAGTGCGGCAAAAGAGGGTCTACAAGAAAATCCGCCCAGCCAATGTCAATCCCGTTATGCCGCGATGCCCCCAAGCGGTGATTCGCACTCAAAATCCGGGTGTCCGGAGACTGACCGGGATGGGGGAAACGCGTCCGCCGTGACGTGGGACGCAACCAAGGTCATCGGGCGCACGCCCGATCCAGCATTGTCTTTTTCCCGGGGCTGCGCGAGGTATCCTCCTCCTTTTCGTCCTTCATGCTCAAATCCGGCATCCTCAATCCCGCCATCCTCAGCCTGCTGGCGCGCGTGCGGCACACCAACACCCTCGTCATCGCCGACCGCGGCTTCCCCTTCTGGCCGCAGATCGAGACCGTCGACCTCTCCCTGGTCGACGACGTGCCCACCGTGCTCCAGGTGCTCGACGCGCTCCGGCCCAACTTCCAGATCGGCCGCGTCTTCGCCGCCGAGGAGTTCCTGCACCACAACGACGCGGCGCGGCAGCAGGCGCTCACCTCGCGTCTTGCCGGCATTCCCCTGCTTTTCGAGCCGCATGTCGCATTCAAGAAGCGCGTTCCCGGAGCCATCGGGCTGATCCGCACCGGCGATACGATCCAATACGCCAACCTCATTCTTGAGTCCGCCTGAAATGCCCACCCCTTTCTCCTTTCCCTGGGAAGCCGATGCCGGCGACGGCACCTACCGCAACCCCATCCTGCACGCCGATTATTCCGATCCGGATGTCATCCGGCATGGCGACGATTTCTATCTGACCGCCTCCAGCTTCAACTGCACGCCCGGGCTGCCGATCCTCCACTCGCGCGACCTGGTCAACTGGACGATCATCAATCACGCCATCAAAAACGTGCCGCATCCGCGGTATCGGGAGGTGCAGCCGGGCTGCGGCGTGTGGGCGCCGTCGATCCGGTTTCACGCCGGCAAATTCTGGATCTTCTTCCCCATGCCCGACGAGGGCATTTACCTGACCACGGCGAAGGATCCCGCCGGCCAATGGAGCGAACCGCACCTCGTGCAGGAAGCCAGGGGCTGGATCGACCCCTGCCCCTTCTGGGACGACGATGGCCAGGCCTATCTGGTGCATGCCTATTCCAAATCCCGGGCGGGCATACGGGACAAACTGCACGTCCGTCCCATGGCGCCCGACGGGTCGCGCATCCTCGGCGAGGGCCGGATCGTGATTGATGCGCCGCACCACCCGTGCCTCGAGGGTCCCAAGGTCCACAAGCTCAACGGCTGGTATTACCTCCTTGCCCCGGGTGGAGGCGTGCCCACCGGCTGGCAGGTGGCCTTACGCTCGCGCGACATCTACGGCCCCTACGAGGAGAAGATCGTGCTCGAGCAGGGCTCCACCAAGATCAACGGACCGCACCAGGGCGCCCTCATCGACCTGCCCAACGGCGACTGGTGGTTCCTGCATTTTCAGGACGCCGGTCCCTTCGGCCGCATCACGCACCTGCAGCCCGTCAAATGGCAGGACGACTGGCCGCTCATGGGCGTAGACTACGACAAGAATGGCGTCGGCGAGCCGGTGGCCACCTCGCGCAAACCCGCCGTCGCGGCGGCCTCCCCGGTCGCCGTGCCGCAGACCAGCGACGAATTTGACGCGCCGAAGCTCGGCCTTCAGTGGCAATGGCATGCCAACCACGAGGATTCCTGGTGCTCCCTCATTGCGCGTCCGGGCTATCTCCGGCTCTTCCCACAGCCCGCCCCGGCGGAGGGTGATCTGGGCAGGGCACCCAACCTGCTGATGCAAAAATTTCCGGCGCGGCAGTTCACCGTCGAGACCGCCCTCGATTTTCCTCCCGGCAGGGCCGGGAAAACGGCCGGCCTGATCGTCGTAGGTGGCGGTACGCACGCTTCGCTGGCGCTGGCCCATGCGTCCGAGGGCACCCAACTGCTATTCCAGATCAACGGCGAGACGTATTTCAAGACGGCCGCGCCCGCGGGGGAGGTGCGCCTCCGGATCGCCGTCGATGAAACGGCGAAATGCACCTTTTGCTTCGCCTCCCCGAACGGCCAGTTCACGACGCTGGAAAAAACATTCCAGGCGCGGGAAGGCGGCTGGATCGGCGCCAAGGTCGGCCTCTTCGCCATGGACGCCGGCTCCGGCGGGGCGCAGACCGGTCACGCCGACTTCAGCTACTTCCGGTTCCTTCAGGAAAAGCCGGCGGAGGCCTGATCCAGATTCAGGCCGGACTGAGCCGCAGCTGCGACCGCGCCGGACCGACGGCGGAAATCTGGTGTTTGCGGTTGCTGCGGGCAGGCCGGTCCGTAGCTTTGACGATGACAACCTACCCCACGCCATGTGTCTCGCTGTTCCCGGAAAAATCCTCGAAATCATCGGTGAGGATCCCTACTTCCGCACCGGCCGCGTGAGCTTCGGAGGCATCATCAAGCAGGTGAGCCTCGC
>PLMW01000083.1 GCA_003142615.1 Opitutia bacterium
CGTGCGAACGCTGAAGTTCGGTTTGAACAGCAGCACGCGCCGCCCACGCAACCGTGCGGCGGCCGCCGCCGGCAGCGGTTCCACCTGCTCGCCGCGCCCGCGCATCACCACCGGCCCGCCGGGCAGAAACAGCGGGCAGTCAGACCCGACCTGCGCCGCCAGCGCCGTCAGCGTGGCGCGATCGAGTCCGGCGCCGCTCAACTGATTTAACGCGCGCAGGGTCGCGGCCGCATTGCTGCTGCCGCCGCCGAACCCCGCGCCCAGCGGGATGCGTTTGGTCAGGCGAAACGCCACGGCCGCCTTCCAGCCGGTCGCTCCCACAAAAGCCGCCGCCGCCTTCAAGACGAGATTGCTGCCATCGACCGGCACCTCGGGGTCGTCGCACTCCAGCGCAAATTGGTCCTTCGCCCTTCGCCCGTTGCCCGGCGCCTCGGCGATCAACTGATCGCCGAACTCGAGCGGCGCCACCACCGACACCAGATCGTGATAACCGTCGGCGCGCCGGCCGGTGACGGCGAGCCAGAGGTTGATCTTGGCCGGTGAGAAGACGGTGACGGTTGGCAAAGGATTTACCACGCCCAAGGACTTAACCACTAATGCCCGCTGATAAACACTAATCCGGACCGGGATACCGACCCGCCCGCCGGGGCCTCGGAAAGGGCGGGCTGCAGTTTTTCTCCTTCAATTCGTGTCCATTCGCGTCCATTCGTGGTGACGCGATGGCTTGCGACCTTATTCTCGTCCTCGACGCCCCTTCCCCGCGCGACATCGCGCCCGTCCTCCGCCTTCTGGGCGGCAAGGTCCGTTGGGCCAAGATCGGTCTCGAAATGTTCACCGCCTGCGGACCCGACTGCGTGCGCGAAGTGGCCGGCATGGGCTTCGACATCTTTCTCGACCTCAAGCTGCATGACATTCCCAACACGGTCGCCCGGGCGGTCGAATCGGCCGCGCGGCTGCCCGTCAAGATGCTCACGCTCCACACCGCCGGCGGACGCGAAATGATGCGCCAAGCGGTGAAAGCCCAGGAGCAGGCCGCCCCCCAGCTCCTGCTGCTCGGCGTGACCGTGCTCACCTCGCTCGGCGAAAACGACCTCCGCGAGACCGGCGTCGGCGCCGGACCCGGGGCGCAGGTGGTGCGCCTCGCCCGTCTGGCCGTCGGGTGCGGCCTGGGCGGGCTCGTCTGCTCGCCCCTCGAAATTGCGCCGCTGCGCGCGCAGCTGCCGCCAGCCGTCAAGCTGGTCACCCCCGGCATCCGTCCCGCCGGTGCCGGCGGAGGCGACGACCAGACGCGCGTGATGACGCCCGCCGAGGCGGCGCGCGCGGGCGCCAGCTTCATTGTGGTCGGCCGTCCGATCTTCCAGGCCGCCGACCCGGCCGCCGCCGCGCAGGCCATCCTCATCGAGCTAGCCTCGTGCAATCAGGGATAAAGCAAATTGGGGACCCCGGGGATCCATGAATTAAGCCCCTTCCCCTGATTTCCACTTTCACCCTCACTTTCACTCTCCACTTCGCATGAGCCGCACCGCCGCCATCCTCCTCGCCGCCGGACAGGGCCGCCGCATGCAGGCGACCGTGGCCGACAAGATCCTCGCGCCGCTGGCCGGCCGCCCGGTCTTCGCCCACTCCGCCGCGGCCTTCGCCGCCAGCGGCGTGGCCGACTTCTACGTCGTCGTCTACCGCGACGCCCGCCAGTCGCTCGAACTCTCCTGCTACGCGCCCACGCCGGCGCTCTTTGTCCAGGGCGGGCGCGAGCGGCAGGATTCCGTGGCCAACGCCCTCGCCGGCCTGCCCGACGACGTCGACTTCGTCTTCATCCACGACTGCGCCCGGCCGCTCATCCGCCCCGAACAGCTCGTCGCCCTGCTCAAGGCGGTGCGCCGCGACGGCGCCGTCGTGCTGGCCCACCGCGTGACCGACACCGTGAAACAGGTGGCGCGCGCCAGGCGCCGCGGAGTGCCGGTGCGTGGACGCGCCGCCACCCTCGACCGCTCGCGGCTGTGGGCCATGGAGACGCCGCAAGTTTTTACCCGCGACCTTGTCACCCGCGCTTACGCCCGCGTGCAACGCCGCGGCCTGCGCATCACCGACGACGCCCAGGCCGTCGAACAGCTCGGCCATCCGGTGACCTTCCTGGAAAATCCGCATCCGAACCCGAAGCTGACCACCGCCGCCGATCTGGCGCTGGTGGAGTTCTTGCTTAGCCGCGCCGGCGCCCTTAAGCCTGACGCCTGACATCCCATGCCTTACCGCATCGGCCACGGTTATGACATCCACCGCCTCGTCGAGGGCCGCCCCCTTGTGCTCGGCGGCGTGCGCTTCGACACTGAGTTCGGCCTCGCCGGCCACTCCGATGCCGACTGTGTGACCCATGCCGTCTGCGACGCCCTCCTCGGCGCGGCCGGTCTGCCCGACATCGGCCATTTCTTCCCCGACACCGATCCTGTTTACAAGGACGCCGATTCGCAGCTCCTGCTGAAGCGCGTCGTGGCCGAGTTGCAGCAACGCGGCTGGGCGCCGTTGAACATCGACGTCACGGTGATCGCCGAGAAGCCGAGGATTTCCCCGCGTCTGGGTGAAATGAAACTCGCGCTCGCGAATTCCGCCGGTCTGCCGGTGGAGGCCGTCGGCCTGAAGGCCACGACCAACGAGGGAATTGGCGAGCTTGGCCGCGGACTCGCCATCGCCGCCCACGCGGTGGCCTTGATCCGAAAGCTGTAGAAGCGTGCTTGCACGCGATGTCATGCGCCGTTCTTTCGTCTTCTGGCTTCTGGCTTCCGGCCTCTGGCTTCTGATTTCCGCCTGCACCCGCCGTGAGACCGATGTCCAGCGCGGCAACCGCGAACAAGTCCTCCACCGCGGCATCGGCTCCGAAGTCAGTGACCTCGACCCGCAGCTCGTGACGGGCCTCGCCGAGCAGTGCGTCGTCTCCGCGCTCTTCGAAGGCCTGGTGACCGAGGATCCGCGCGACCTGCATCCCGTGCCGGGCGTGGCCGAGCGCTGGGAGACCTCGCCCGATGGCCTCACCTATACCTTCCACCTGCGCGCCGATGCGAAATGGTCCAATGGCGACCCGGTCACCGCGCCGGACTTCGTGGCCTCCTTCCGCCGCATCCTGACGCCGTCGCTGGCGGCCGACAATGCGACCTTGTTCTACCTGGTGCTCAACGCCGAAGCCTTCAACCAGGGCCGGCTGGCCGACTTCGCGCAGGTGGGCTTCACGGCCGACGACGATCGCACGCTGCGCATCACCCTGGCGCAGCCCGCGCCGTATTTCCTCACCCTGCTGGCCCAGATGCCCTGGCTGCCCGTACCGCTGCCGGCCATCGAGAAATACGGCGCCGCCGGCCAGCGGGGCAATCCCTGGACCCGGCCCGGCCGGCTCGTCGGCAACGGTCCCTTTGTGCTGAAGACCTGGAAGCCGAACGAGGTGATCATCGTGGAAAAATCGCCCACCTACTGGGATGCGGCCCGCGTCCGGCTGCAGGCGATCCATTTCCATCCGATCGACAGTCAGGACGTCGAGGAGCGCGCCTTCCGCGCGGGACAGCTGCATGTGACGTACACGCTGCCGGTCGGCAAGGTCGACGCCTACCGCCGCACTGCGCCGCAGTTCCTGCGCCGCGATCCCTATTTCAACACCTACTTTTTCCGCCTGAACGTGCGCCGCCCGCCGCTCGACAACGAGCAGGTGCGCCGCGCCCTCGCGCTGGCGGTCGACCGTCAGGCCATCGTTGAGCACGTCTTGCGCGGCGGGCAGCAGCCCGCGACCTCGCTCACGCCGCCGGGGCTGGCCGACTACACGCCGCCGGCGGAGGTGACCGCCGATTTCGACGCGGCGCGGCGACTGCTCGCCGCGGCCGGCCACGCGGGCGGGCACGGCCTGCCACCGCTGGAGCTGCTGTATAACAATTCCGAGAACCACCGCCTGCTCGCCGAGGCCGTGCAGGAAATGTGGCGACGGGAACTGGGCGTCGAGGTGCGCCTCGCCAATCAGGAGCTCAAGGTGGTGCTCGCGGAGCGGCGGACAGGCCAGTACCAGATCCTGCTCTCCGACTGGGTCGGCGATTATCCCGATGCCAGCACGTTTCTGGACGTGTGGCGCGGCGACAGCGGCAACAATCACACGGGTTGGGCCAGTTCCGAGTATGACTCGCTGCTGCTGGCCGCGGCGCGTACGGTGAACCCGGCCGAGCGCGCGGTGCTGCTGCAGCGCGCGGAGTCACTGCTGCTCACCGCCATGCCGGTCGTCCCGCTGTATTTCAACACGCACGTGTTTCTGCTCCAGCCCTCGGTGCACGGCTGGCATCCCACCGTGCTCGACCACCATCCCTACAAGTACGTCTGGTTGGAAGAGTGATGCGGCAGTCCGAAGAACCGAGAATCGAGAAGCGGGAAGGCCGCTTCCGGCGATCTTCCTTTTTGAATCTTGCTTCTTGAATCGTGGCGCAGCGCTGCTGCGCCGCGCCTAATGCGCCATCTTGATGGCCGCCAGTTTCTTCATGGTGGCGAGGTCTTTCGCGGTGCGGGTTTCCAGCCGGATTCCCCTCCCCTCGGCATAAGCCCGGGCCTCGTTCAGCGCCGTCACCACCGCCGCAGGCACGTCACTGGTGCGCACGGCGGCGGTCGCCTTCTCGCCGAAAACATACGCAGTCAGGAAATGCCCTTCGCGCGGCAACAGATACAGGATGGTCCGCTCCTTCCGGATCAGACGAAGGAATCCCAAAGGGGTGGCTTTGGACTGGCTCCAGCGGTGCGTCACCGGTGCATACGCGGTCTCGATGTGGCCGATGAGTTCGTCCCAGAGGGCCTTGGTGCCGCCCAGAGCCCGGGCCAATGCTTGGTCAGTAGGCTGGCTGCTCTGGTTGGCGCTGCTCTTCGCTGCCATGGTGGGGGCCTCCTATTGACCTTGATTGGCAGACATGGAGTAGTGGCCATGCAGCAGTTTCCACTGGCCTTCCTTGCGCATGAAAACCAGGGAAACGGCGAACCGGCTGTTCAGGATGCGGCCGTCCGTGAGCGTGGCGGTGGTGCTGCCCTCGGACACCAGGAGGGCAAGATCGGGCGAGATGACCGTGACCTGGGGGTTCTCGAACCGGCGGTCCATCTTGGCAATGCCTTGAAACCCGCGTTTGACAGACTCCAAGGCCTCCTGCCGGCTCTTGAAGAGCGTGCCGTTCTGGATGATCAGGCCCTTGTCCGTTTCCAGGATGTAAGCGAAGAAGGCGTCGGCATCGAGGCGGTTGGCCGCTTCGGTCATGCGGGCATTCGTCTCCAGCACGGTCTTTTCAATGGCCGGCCGGTCGAGGTCCGGCCCAGACACCGGCGGCTGGGATTGAACCGACGCGTTCGCCAGCAGGCCGGCGGCAAGGGCGAACAAGGGGGCGAGAAATGATCGGGTAGACATGGTCATAAATATTGCGAGTAGGGTTTGTTCGTCGGAGGAGACCGGGTATTAGACGGCGAAGGATCGGTGAACGCGATGGGCGCAGTCTACAAGACCACCGCAGCGTGCGAAGGCGAAAAATTCCCCTGAGCGCGGAACTGGCAGAAAAAGCGGGTAGCGAGAAGACGGTTTCCAGCGATCTTGCGTCTTGAATCTTGATTCTTTAATCGCGGCTCCGCCGCGCGCCGCGTTAGCACCTTTTTAATGCCCTGAAGGGGCCTTTTAATTAGGGGAAGATGGCGGCCTGCGTTACCATGGCGGGCATGAACTCACCCGCCCTGCTGCTGGCCGCGCTCACGCCGCTCGCGTCCGACCTTGTGTTCGTCGGGATCTCCGTGGCGTTTTTCGCCCTCGCGGCGGCCTACGCCTGGTTCTGCCGGAAGGTGCGTTGACCACGCCTGCATGAATCTCAACCCGTTTCATCCATGGAAAACATCATCATCGGTCTGATCGCCGTGGCCTGTCTCCTCTACCTCGTCGTCGCGGTGCTTCGCCCGGAAAAATTCTAGCCGGCATCTGTCATGAACAATCTCAACGCCTGGACCCAGCTGGCGCTTTACGTCGGCGTCCTGCTCCTGATCACCAAGCCGCTCGGGCTGTACCTGGTGCGGGTGCTCGACGTCAATGGCCGGACGTGGCTCGACCGCGTCGTCCGGCCGGTGGAACGCCTCACCTACCGCGTGTGCGGCATCGATCCCGACCGCGAGCAGGGCTGGCTCGGCTATACGATCTCGCTGCTGGTCTTCAGCCTCGCGGGAATGCTGCTCACTTATTTCGTCCTGCGCTACCAAGACAAACTGCCGCTCAATCCGCAGCAGCTTCCCGGCGTCTCCCCTGCGCTCGCCTTCAACACCGCGGCGAGCTTCACCACCAACACCAACTGGCAGAACTACGGCGGCGAATCGACCATGTCGTATTTCTCGCAGATGGTCGCGCTGGCGTTCCACAACTTTACGTCGGCGGCCGCGGGCATCGCCATCGCCGCGGCGCTCGTGCGCGGCATCGCCCGCCGGACGGCCCAGACCATCGGCAACTTCTGGGTCGATGTCACGCGCATCACCTATTACCTGCTCGTGCCGGTCTGCCTGGTGTTCGCGCTGGTGCTCGTCTCGCAGGGCATGATCCAGAACTTCAAGCCCTACACGGCGGCGAAGACTTTCGAACCCTACACCATCCAGGTGCCGAAGACCGACGATGCCGGCAAGCCCGTGATCACCGCCGACGGCCAGCCCGTCATGGTCGACCAGATCGTTGACACCCAAAACATCGTGCAGGGCCCGATGGCTTCGCAGGTCGCGATCAAAATGCTCGGCACGAATGGCGGCGGTTACGTCAACGCCAATGCCGCGCATCCGTTCGAGAATCCCACACCGCTCTCGAACTTTTTCCAGATACTCTCGATTTTCTCGATCGGCAGCGCGCTCACTTATTACCTCGGCCGCACCGTGAAAAACCAGCGGCACGGCTGGGCCGTGTGGGGCGCCATGTTCGTGATGTTCGTCGCCGGCGTGCTGGTGGCCTGGAAGTCCGAGGCCGCCGGCAACCCGATCCACCAGCACCTCGGCGTCGCCGCGGCCGACGGCAACCTGGAGGGCAAGGAGGTGCGTTTCGGCATCTTCAACTCCGCGCTCTTTGCCACCATCACGACCGACGCCTCCTGCGGGGCGGTCAACGCCATGCACGATTCATTCATGCCGCTCGGCGGCCTCGTGCCCTTGTTCAACATGGAGACCGGCGAGGTCATTTTCGGCGGCGTGGGCGCGGGCCTCTACGGCATGCTCATCTTCGTCGTGCTGGCGGTGTTCATTGCCGGGCTGATGGTCGGACGCACCCCGGAGTACCTCGGCAAGAAGATCGAGGCCTACGACGTGAAGCTCGTCATGCTCGTGCTGATGGTGCTGGCGACGACCATCCTCGGCTTCACCGCTTGGGCTGCCGTCACCCCCTGGGGCCAAGCCGGGCTCAACAACACCGGCCCGCACGGCCTCAGCGAAATTCTCTACGCTTACAGCTCCAGTGTCGGCAACAATGGCAGCGCCTTCGCCGGCCTCACCGGCAATCCCGCCAACGGCGACCCGCACTACAACATCACGCTCGGCCTCGCGATGCTGATTGGGCGGTTCCTGATGATTGTGCCCATCCTCGCACTCGCCGGCAACCTTGCCTCAAAGAAACTCATCCCGGCCAGCGCCGGCACGTTCCAGGTCGAGGGGTTCACCTTTGTCGTGCTGCTCGTCGGCACGGTGCTGCTGGTGGGCGCGCTCACTTTCCTGCCGGCCCTGGCGATGGGCCCCATCGTCGAACACTTCCTGATGCAAGCGGGCGCGCTGTTCTGAGCCACCCGTCACTTGTCACTCATCACCAGTCACTGCTGTCACCATGAGCACCAAGACCGTTTCCCTTTTCGATCGTGAGATCCTGCTGAAGGCCGTCGTCGACTCCTTCAAAAAGCTCGATCCGCGGCAGCAGATCAAGAACCCGGTCATGTTTGTCACACTGATCGGGGCGATCCTCACCTTTTTCCAGCTTTTTACCACGAAGGAGCCGCACGGCTACGTGCTGCAGATCGCGCTCTGGCTGTTTTTCACCGTGCTGTTCGCCAATTTCGCGGAAGCCGTGGCCGAGGGCCGCGGCAAGGCCCAGGCCCGCGCCCTGCGCGCCTCGCGCCGCCAGCTGGTCGCGCAACGCCGCCGCAAGGACGGTTCCTTCGAGCAGGTGGACGCGACCGAGCTGCGCAAGGGTGACGTCGTGCGCGTCCACGCCGGGGCATTGATTCCGGGTGACGGCGACGTGATCGAGGGCGCCGCCTCGGTGGACGAGTCGGCCATCACCGGCGAGTCCGCCCCGGTGATCCGCGAGGCCGGCGGCGACCGCAGCGCCGTCACCGGCGGCACAAGGGTGCTCTCCGACGAACTCCTGATCCGTATCACTGCCGACCCGGGCGAGGGCTTCCTCGACCATATGATCAGTCTCGTCGAGGGGGCGAAACGCCAGAAGACGCCCAACGAAATTGCGCTTACGATTCTGCTGTCGGCGCTCACCTTTATCTTCCTTCTGGTCATCATTACGCTCAAGCCCTACGGCGTCTACGCCGGCGTGGCGTTCTCGATCACGGCCTTGATCGCGCT
>PLMW01000040.1 GCA_003142615.1 Opitutia bacterium
TACTTCATGGGCATCTGCGGGACGGCGATGGGCAATGCCGCACTGCTCGCGCGCGCCGCCGGTCACGAGGTGCTGGGCTCCGACCACGGCGTCTACCCGCCGATGAGTACCGTGCTCGCCGCGGCGGGCATCACCGTCCACGAGGGCTACGATCCCGCCCGGCTGGAAAAACTGGCGCCCGACCTGGTGGTCATCGGCAACGCCCTGTCCCGCGGCCATCCTGAAATCGAGTGGCTGCTCGACACCCGTACGCTGCCGTTCACCTCGCTGCCGGCCTTGCTGTACGAATTCGTGCTTCGAACCCGGCGCAACCTCGTCGTGGCCGGCACGCACGGCAAGACGACCACGACCGCACTCGCCGCGTTTCTCCTGCGCGAGAACGGCCGCGACCCGGGTTTTCTCATCGGCGGCGTGCCGCAGGATCCGCCGACCGGCAGCCACCTCGGCGCGGCGGCCGACCCGTTCGTGATCGAGGGCGACGAGTATGACAGCGCGTTCTTCGACAAGCGCAGCAAATTCATCCACTACGCGCCGCACATCGCGGTGCTCAACAACCTCGAATTCGACCATGCAGACATCTTCCGCGACCTCGAGGACTACAAGCGGACCTTCGTCCACTTTACGCGCCTCGTGCCGCACAACGGTTTTGTGGTGATGAACGGCGACGACACCAACCTGCGCGCCCTCGGTCCGCTGCCGTGGACGCGGATCGTGCGCGTGGGCACCGGCGAGAACAACGACCTGCGCATCACGGATTTCGCCGAGGACGCCGCGGGCGCGGCCTTTAAACTGCAGTGGCGCGGGGCGCCCTGGTCGGAGGTGCGCTGGTCGCTGTCCGGCATCTACAACGCCCGCAACGCCGCGATGGCCGCCTGCGCCGCCGGCTTGGCGCTCAATCCGGACCATCCCGCGGTGCTGCGCCTCGACGCGCTGGCGCGCTTCCGGGCCGTCCGCCGCCGGCAGGAGGTGCGCGCCCACACGCCCGCCCTGACCGTGATCGAGGATTTCGGCCATCATCCGACCGCGCTGGCCGAGACGCTGGGTGCGCTGCGCGCCCGGTATCCCGGGGCGCGGCTGGCGGCCGTGTTCGAACCGCGCAGCAACACGGCCCGCACGCGGATCCTGCAGAACGGTTTCGCCCGCGCCCTCGCGCAGGCCGACGAGGTTTATCTCGGCGCCGTGAACCGGAGCGGCCTCCTCACCGAGGACGAGCGGTTCGACGCCGAGGCGGTCGCCCAGCAATTGGAAACCCAGGGTGTGGATGCCCATTGGTTCTCGAGCAACCAGACGCTCTGCGACCGGTTGATGGGGGAGACCTTGCCGCCACAAGGCACGCCACGCGTGGTGGTGTTCTTCAGCAATGGGAGCTTCGACGGCATCATCGACCGGTATGCCGCCGCCGTACAGCCGAGCCCACTTCCGGCGTAGCCCCGGTGATGCGGCAAGTTCTTGCGCCTACGGCCACCGTCGTGGATGCTGGCGCAAGAAACCACCGTCGACTTATCTTTCACCGGAATCAACCTCTCATCCTCCGAGCCATGAAGCTGACCATTCGCCCCCTGATTGTTTGCACCGCCTTGGCGCTGGCCGCATCGCCGGAAATCCGGGCCCTGTCCGATGCCGAGGCGGCGGCCGGGCGGCTGATTTTCCGAAAGTATGCCGACGCCGTGGTGGTCGTGAAACTCTCGATGTTCATGAAGATCACGGTGGGCGATCGCGTCATGTCGCCGAGTGAAAACAAGGTCGACATCAACGGCACGATGATCGAGCCGAGCGGCTTGACCGTCACCTCGCTGAGCGCGATCGACCCGCGCATGGTCTTCAACGCCGTACGCGCGCAGATGGCACCAGGGAACCTGCCGGTGGAACTCGGACAAACGGAATTAAAGGGGGTGAGGCTGCGGCTGGCCGACGGCACGGAGGTGCCGGCCAAGGTGGTCTGGAAGGATGCGGCCCGTGATCTGGCGCTACTCGTGCCCGAGAGTGCCGCCGCGGCCGGTCAACACACGTTCACCTGGGTCAACCTGAAGGAGGCACCGGAGGCGGCCATGCTGCTGGGGAACTATTACCATTTGTCGCGGCTGTCCGAGGTGATGCAGCGGGCCCCGGTGATGCGGCCGTGCACCATCACGGGCATCATCGAAAGACCGCGGCGACTCCTGTTGGTCAACACCGATTGGTACGCCGACGCCCTGGGTTGCCCGGTGTTTGATGCCCAGGGGCGGGTGCTGGGAATCTGCCTCCGGTACGTGGTCGATGGCGTCGTCAAGGGCACTGTGGTGGTGCCGGCCGCTGACGTCGCGGAGATCGTCGGCCAGGCGGCGGCCCTCTGACAAGACTCATTGCGCCTGCCGGGCGGTCTTGAATTTCCCGGGGCGTTCGCCCTTGGGCAGGGCCAGCAGGTCGTAAGCGTGGGAGCCGGTGATCTTGACCATGGCAAATTCGCCCACCGGCAGGGAACGCGGCACGTACACGCGGCCGTCGATGTCGGGCGCGTCGGCCTCGCCCCGGGCCACGCCCGGCTCCTCGACCAGCACCTTGAGAGTGCGGCCGACCTGGCCCTTGCTGACCGCGGCGGCAATGCCCTTTTGCAGGGTCATCACGCGGCGCCAGCGCCGTTCCTTCTCCTGCGCCGGAATCTGGCCGGGCAGCCTGGCCGCCCGCGTCCCTTCCTCCTGCGAATAGCGGAACACGCCGAGACGCTCGAATTTCGTCTCACGGATGAACGCGCATAGTTCCTCGACGTCGGCCTCGGTTTCGCCGGGGAAACCGACGATGAACGTCGTGCGCAGGGCGATGCCGGGGATGCCCGCGCGGAGGCGGCGGACGAGGTCGCGGATGTGTCGTCCGTCCGTTTCCCGCTGCATGGCGTCGAGCATGCGGTCGCTGATATGCTGCAACGGCATGTCGACGTACCGGGCGACCTTCGGACACTCGGCGATCGTGTGGATGAGTTCGTCGCTCCAATGCGCCGGGTGCGTATAGAGCAGACGGATCCAGAAATCACCCGCGGTGGTCTGAAGCTGGTGGAGCAGGGTGGTGAGTGCGGCGCCGCGGGACGAGTCGACCAGCGTGCGCGGGTTGGGCCGCTGCGCCCAGGTGTCCATGCCGAAAAAAGTCGTGTCCTGCGAGATGAGGTTCAGCTCCTTCACACCCTCGGCCACCAGCGCGCGCGCCTCCGTGGTCACGCTCTCCACCGTGCGGCTGCGATGCCGGCCGCGAATCTGTGGAATGATGCAGAACGTGCATGGATGGTTGCACCCCTCGGCGATCTTCACATACGCAAAATGGCGGGGCGTGAGCCGGAAACGCGGGGTGTCGTAGTCGGGAATGAAGGTCGAGCGCGGCGTGACAAAACTTTCCGGCGCCTCCTTTTGGCCGCGTTCCCGGGCATAAATTTCCTCGATGATCGGCGCGACCCGGGTGATCTGGTCGAGGCCGATGAAGGCGTCGACCTCGGGCAGGGCGCCGGGCAGATCGCGCGCAAAGCGCTGCGCCATGCAGCCGGCGACAATCAGCTTCTGTCCCTGGCGGCGTTTGCGCAGGCCGCGCTGCGCGTGCGCTTCGAGAATGTGGCCGATCGACTCCTCCTTCGACGAGTCGATGAACGAGCAGGTGTTGACGATGACGACATCGGCCTGCGCGGCCTCGGGCACGACCTGCATGCCGGCCTGGTGCAGGTGGCCGACCATGATCTCGCTGTCGACGAGATTCTTGGCGCAACCGAGGGAGATGAGGCTGACCTTGATCATCGCGGAAAGAGGCCGGTGGTATGGGCCGAAAAAAAAGCCGCGGCAGGGTGCCGCGGCCAGACGGAGACGTCTGCCGTCAAGCTTTGGTGGCCTTGGCGGCCCTGGCCTGCCGGGCGCGCTCCTTCCGGCGTTTTTTGTAGGCCAAGTGGCGCTTTCGTTTGATTACTTTGTTGTATTGCTGGCTCATGAGATGAAATCGGGGAGGGATCGGATGTTCCCAAGCGGGCTCTGCGAGTCAAGCACGGCGCAGGGCCGGGTGCATCCTGACGGATACCGCGCTGCTGAATGTCAGACGGCCAGCAGCTGGCCGTCGTGAATCCTGTTGCCGGTGCGCGTCCAGCGGTAAACGAGTGCCCCGGCGGGCCGTTTGAGCTGTTTGAAGAGCCCGGGGGCGTCGCGCTTCTGCACGGTGAATTCGGCCACGCCGGTGGCATCGCAACTCAGCACCTTGGCGTAACCCTTGTAGATGCGCGGTTCGCCGATGACTCGCGCCAGGTCCGGGTCCGTGTCGGCGCCGGCGTTTTCCGGCCTGCGTTCCAGGACAAGGAAGCTGCAGGGCAGGCTGCGCAGGTCGATGCCGGCGCGCCGGCCGAACTTCACCCAGTCGGAATCGGTGAAGATCTCCGGGGGAGGCGGCGCGAAATGGTGGCACCAGTGACGGGCGTTGTCCGGCGCCAGCAGGCCGCACGCGGCTTGGTGGGTGCACGGGGCGACCAGCCGGAAGCGGGCGCGCAGCTGTTCGCGCACCTCGATCAGCGCCCGGCTGACCTCCGGCGTTCCGGGTTCGACCCACAGGATGGCGTCGGCGCGCGTAGCGAGCCCGCGCAGCGCCAGGAGTTCCGCGGCCGGCAGTTCATTGAGCACGTGGCTGATGACCAGCATGCCGACCGGCTCGCCGCCGGCGAGGAACCCCGGGGTCACGTGCTCGACGTGCAGCTTTGGGAAGCAGGCTTGCGCGGTCCGGGCCGCGAAGTCGGCCGCCAGGGCGGAGTGATCCCACACGCGCAGCAGGGTCACCCGGTCCGCGCCAAACCAGCGCGTTACGCGGCGTCCGGCCACGCCGCTGCCGCAGCCCCAGTCGAGCACCGCGGCCGGGCGCGGCTTCCAGCCCCGTTGGTCGAGTTCCTGCAGGACGGCATCCCATTTCCAGCCGATGCGTTTTCCGTAGGTGAAATCGTAGTTCGCGAGATCGGCCGGCGACGTCCAGTACGGCCCCTGCGCCGCGTCACCCGAGAGAAAGCGCGCCCGCAGCCGTTCGAGCACCGCCCAGTCGATTTCCTTCCACGTCATGGCGCTGGTTCGACCGGAAGTTTGTAACGTATTACGTTACAAACTTCCCCGGCTCCTTGGCGGTTTGTGCCGAGGAGGATGTCATCTATCAAATGACAAAGTCGCCGAGGCATCGAAGTCATGGTGCGAGCTGGAATCCGAGGAGGTTGGCCAGCCGCTGGGTGCGCACGCCGTAGAAAACGGCGAAGTCCCGGATGCGCGCGGCGGCGGCTTCGCGGTCGCCAGGCGACGGACGACGCACAGCCGCGATCATGAGATTTTTCGCCGTGTGTTCGGTAGAGATGAACTCGAAGGCCCGGGTCTCGTAACCCGCCCACTCAAGGAGCAGGGTGCGCAGTGCGTCCGTGACAAATTCCGCCTGCCGTTCGTGGAAGATGCCGTGGCGCAAGGCGGGGGCGAGCACGGCCGGAGCCGTGAGCTGCGGGCTCAGCTCCTGGTGGCAGCAGGGCGCCACCACGATGAGGGCGGCCCCGGCGGCGATGCCTTTGGCGATGGCATCGTCGGTCGCGATATCGCAGGCATGCAGGGCGATCAGGACATCGAGTTTGGCCAGCGGAGCATCGGCGATCGTGCCCGCGGCAAACTCGAGCCCGTCGCAGCCGCACTCGCGGGCGGCGCGGTTGCAGAGCTCGACGAGTTCCGGACGCTGCTCAACGCCCCGGACGTGGACCGGTCGCCGCGCGATTTTTTGGAAAAGCTGCCAGGCGGCGAATGTGAGATAGCCTTTGCCACAGCCCATGTCCGCCACCTCGACGGGGCAATCGGCCGGCAGCGACGCGTCCGTGACGAGCGGGGCAAGCAGTTCGACAAAGCGGTTGATCTGCTTGAACTTCGCGGCCATGCCCTCGCGCACCGCGCCGGTGGCGGTCGTTACGCCGAGCTGGTGCAGCCAGGGGCTGGCGGGCGGGATGAGCCGGTCCTTCCGGCGGTCGTGCTCGCCCGTGGGCGGTTCGACGGCTTCATGGGGAAGGATTTTGAGCCGCGCGGTGCCATCGCTGGCGAATTCCAGCTGGGCATCCTGCGTGGTGGTGAAGAGATGGGCGCTGCCAAAGTCGCCGCCGATCAGGGGGGCGAGCTGTTCGAGGGCGGCGGCCGGCGCATGGTTCTTGGTGATGTCGAGCGTCGCATGGCGCCAGACAAACGACAGGTGCGGGCCGGCGCGCAGCGTGACCGGACGCACATGGAGATTGCGCAGCGTGGCGTCGGCGCCGCGGTACCGGCCCAGGGTGAGCTTGACGAACGTGCCGGCGGTGACGCTTTCACCCAGCCGGTGGAGGAAGACCTCTTGAGGGGCGGCCATGAGGGAAAGCGAGAGGCAGAGCCGGCGAGGGGGCGAGAAAAATGCGTTCAGCGCAGCGCGCGGGGCGGCACGTAATAAAGGACCGGCGTGCGATCACCCCAGCAGCCGGTGCCGGGCGACGAACCGGTAGACGGCCTCGGCGGCCGGTGCAAAACCGGGCAGACGTTCATAAGCTGTCCGCAGCCAGGTGTGATGGGTGGCCATGGCACGGGCGCGGATGATGGCCTCGGCGGCGGAAAAAACCCGTCCGTCGGTGTCTATCAATTGCACGGCACGGGCGAACTCCACTGGCGGAATCTCCGGGAAGCGGTCCGCCGCGGTCTGCACGGATTCCAGATCAAGTCCGTCACCGGCCGTCTCGCGCCAGCGATCGACCCAGCGGCGGCAAAACGCGCATTCGCCGTCGAAGAGCAGAACCGGACGCAGCGGGGGAGGATGCGCGACATGTCGGGGTTGGCTGATGCTTCCTGTCATGCGGGAAAATGCCACGACCACGGGCTGCGGGCAAGACACCGGGGCATATTCGGTCGAGTCCCGAGCGGGAACGATTCACGGCAGCCGCTTCATTGCCTCGATGAGCTGCGGCTGGGTCGGGTTGAGCTTGAGCGCCTCCGCATACTCGGTGCGGGCCGCCGCCGGATCGCCTTTTTTCTCGAAAATCTGTCCCAGCCGCCAGTGGGCGGCCCAGAGCGGGGGCTGGTTGTCATCCGGCGTGTGCGCGAGGTAGTCCTTGAGTGAGGCGGCCCCTTCGTCGAGTCGCAGGCCGCTGAGGGCCGCCACCCGGCCGATCTGGTAGCCGGCGTCGAGCACTTCGGGATGGCTGCGGCGGAAATTCTCCAGGGTCTCGAACGCCTCCTCGTACTTTTTGTCGGCCACGCTAAGTTCGGCGAGGGCGAGCGTGCCCCGGACGACATCGAGCTTTTGCATCTCCTGCGCCTGGGCCCGCGCCTTGTCCACGCCGCCGCCAATGATCGCCGGCGCCTGCCGGTAGAAAACATACAGCGCGTAGCGGGCATTGACGCTTTGGGGATCGAGAATCACGCCCTTTTCGTAGGCGGCGAGGCATTTCCGGGCGAAGCCAAGCTTGGAGAACAAGCCGGCCTTTTGCGCCGAGAGACCATAGGCGTCACCCAGCGCCTTGAAATAGGGTGACGACTGGGGGGCGAGCGTCGTGGCTTTCTCCAGCCATTTCACGGCCTCTTCCTGCTCGTTTCGCCTGAGGGCCAGCTGGCCGAGATGGTAGGCCGCCTCGGCGTTGTCCGGATCGGCGGTGGCTACCTGCTCGAACGCCGTGCGCGCCTCCGCGTAACGTTTCGCACGGTAAAGTTCCTGCGCCTCGGCCAGGGTGGTGGCATGGAGCATGCCGGCGGACGCGGCGCAGACGAGGGCAAGGAGAACGCGGGAGCAGGCGGACATGACAGCAGTAAGAGCGGGCGGAATTTGAAAGGTTCCCTCGCCGCTGTCCAGCAGACAGAACGGCTGACGTGAGCCGCGACCGGATCCGGTCGACGAAAACGCCGGCAGAGGATGGCCGGCGTTTCGGAAGGCAACGGGAGGAACGTCTCAGTTCTTCCCGGTCCTTTTGACCGCCTTGCTTTCGAAGAATTCGCGGAGGACCTCCATGCGCTTGCGCAGGCGTTCGTCCTGCTCAATCTCCTCGACACTCCGCTGGGCCTCATTCCGGGCCATGAGCTTGCGGATCTTCTGGAGGGCGAGATTCTGGAGCTGGCGCACCCGCTCGCGGGTGACCTTGAACTTCCGGCCGACTTCCTCGAGGGTCAGCTCGTCATGCCCGTCGAGGCCGAAGCGCATGCGCAGGATGTCGGCCTCGCGTTTGTCGAGCGAGTTGATCATGTGGTTGAGGTCGGACTTGAGGTTGTGCTCCCGGACGTTCTCGTACGGGCTGGTGGCATTCTCGTCGCCGACGATATCGCCGAAGGTGGCCGAGTCGCCATCCTCGCCGATGGGCGCGTCGAGCGAGGTCGGGCGGATGCTGACGGACTTGAGGTGGGCGACCTTGTTGACGGGGATGTTGAGCTCCATCGCCACCTCTTCGTCGGTCGGCTCGCGACCGTACTCCTCGGCGAGTTTCATGGCGGCCCGGCGCATCTTGGAGATCTTGTCCACGAGGTGGACGGGCAGACGGATGGTTTTCGACTGGTTGGCGAGGGCGCGCTTGATGGACTGCTTGATCCACCAGGCGGCGTAGGTGCTAAGCTTGCCACCCTTGCGCGGATCGAAGCGTTCGACGGCCTTGATCAAACCGATGTTACCCTCGCTGATAAGGTCAAGCAGCGGCAGGCCGAAGTCCTTGTAGTCAAGCGCGATCTTCACGACGAGGCGCAGGTTGGCCTGGATCATGTGATTGCGGGCGGCCCGGTCGCCCCGGCGGATGCGGCGTGCGAGCTGCACCTCCTCGGCGATCGTCAGCAGCGGGGTTTTGCCGATCTCCTGCAGATAAAGCTGCAGGCCACTGCGCTCGAGGGGATCAGGCTCGACTGGTGCCGGCTCCGGCTTCTCAAGAAACGAGGGGGGGGCGTCAAGGGTGGGGGATGGTTGCAGCAATACTTCGGCCCGGACATGGGCCGGTTCGGCAACGGAAAGGGTAGCCGACCTGGAAGGGAATCTACGATACGATGCCATGGGCGTGATAATTTCAATAGTTAGACGCTTAAACAAGCCGCATGAGGCCTGCTTACATCAAGTATGACACGAACTAATCATTTGTGTTTCCCGTATGCCATAACGTAATGCCTTCCACTCTAGACTTGGCCGGCCGCGGCGAGCAGGGCGATGGGGCCGGCGATAAACCCGGACAGGGCGGATGGATTTTTGATTCTTATAGGCTGGGGAATGGAGATTACGGTGCCTGTGCCTCGCCACTATGGGGCGTTACCTTACCCATACCGGTAGACATCGCCGCCCCGATTCAGTTGCTGCCGTAACACGATTGTTACGGTACCTCGCGGGCCGCGTTCTTCCGCTTAGCCCAAGCGTTCGAAAAGCAGCGGCTCAGCCGGGATCACGCAACCGGACCCCGATTCACCCTTGATGGGATTTGCCCCGATTGGTGGGCGTAGGGCCGGCGTTCATCTGGCCAGCAGAACCGGGCCGCAACGGGCGAAGAACGGCCTGCCGACATCCGCTGTCGCTCTTTGCGGGCTATGGCGGGACAGGAGCGGCCGCCGCACGAAAGGAGAGCAGACCCGGCGCCCACAGGGTGAACACCCGCACGGCGTGCGGATTCCACCATGGCCGATTGAATCATCCGTCTTAAAGCCCCTCGGCGATGGCCACGGCCTTGAGCAGCGCAGAGGCTTTGTTGATGCTCTCCTGATATTCCGACGCGGGCACGGAGTCGGCCACGATCCCGCCGCCGGCCTGGATGTACACCTTGCCGTCCTTCACGAGGGCCGTGCGCAGCGTGATGCACGAATCGAGGTTGCCGTCGTAGCTGAAATAGCCGAGGGCGCCCGCGTAGAAACTGCGCTGGAGTTTTTCCTGCTCGGCGATGATCTGCATGGCGCGGATCTTCGGCGCGCCGCTGACCGTGCCGGCGGGGAAGGTGGCGCGCATGAGGTCAAAGGCGGTCTTGTCGGGTGCGATGCGGCCCTCCACCTGCGACACGATGTGCATGACGTGCGAGTAGCGCTCGACGATCATGAACTCGGGCACGGTCACGCTGCCGAAGCGGCAGACGCGGCCGATGTCGTTGCGCGCCAGGTCGACGAGCATGAGATGCTCGGCGCGCTCCTTGTCGTCGGCGAGCAGCTCCTTTTCGAGCGCCAGATCCTCGGCCGCGGAGGCGCCGCGCTGGCGCGTGCCGGCAATGGGGCGGATTTCGACGCGACCGTCGGTCACCCGCACGTGCACCTCGGGTGAGGCCCCGACGAGGGCGAAGTCACCCGTGTCGAGCAGGAACATGTAGGGCGAGGGATTGACGGTGCGGAGCGCACGGTAGAGGTCGAGCGGGGTCCTGGTGAATTCGCGGACGAACCGCTGGGCGAGCACGACCTGGATGATGTCGCCGGCGCGGATGTATTCCTGGGAAGCTTCGACCATCTTTTCAAAGGCCGGGCGCGTGAAGTTCGAGGGAGGTATGTCAATCCTCGGCGGCTCCACCAGGGCTGACGACGCCAGTTCGCGCGGCTGCCTCAGCAGGTCGTAAAGGCTGTGCAGTTCGGCCACGGCCGCGGCATAGGTGGCGGTCGGATCGCCATGCACATGGGCGTTGACGCAGAGACGGAGCGTTTGTTTCGCGCGATCGAACATCAAAAGGGTGTCCGACAGCATGAAGTAGACGAGCGGCAGGCCGAGTTCGTCGCGTGCGGCCTCGGGTACGGTCGGCTCGATACGGTGAATGTATTCGTAGCCGAGGTAACCCACGGCGCCGCCCATGAAGCGCGGCATGCCGGGGACCTGGACGGGGTGGTAGCCGGAAATCTCCGCCTCAAGGAGCTTGAGGGGATCGTGCGGCGTGGGGATGCGCTGCACCGGGCGGCCGGGCTCGCGAATCTCGGTGGTCTCCGCATAGCAGGCGAAGACCTTGCGCGGCCGGCAGCCGATGAAACTGTACCGGGAGACCGTTTCGCCGCCCTCGATGGATTCGAGCAGATAGGCCGGACCGGAGGCCTTGAGCCTGGCGTAGGCCGAGACGGGCGTTTCGAAATCAGCCATGAGATCGGCATAAACGGGCACGACGTTGCCCTGAGCGCACAGGCGCAGAAAGGCTTCCTTGCTCGGTTGGATGTTCATGCCGGAGGGCAACGGTTATGCGCCGGGCGCCGCGCCCCGCAAGGCGAATGACAACCGGCCCGTCGTCCACCGGATGCCCGAAACAGTCATCATCCTTGAGATTATCGGGTTGGTGGCGGTAGATTCAGGGCGTCCGGTTGCCCCTGCCCATGAAAACGCCCCCGCTGCCCGGTATCGCCGCCACGGTCCGCGCTTCGGTTCGGGCCCGCGCCGTGAAAACTGCACCCATCAGCTCACCCCCCCCAAACCAGAGGTAAGCAACATGTCCATGACCAGACGTAATGCCATCAAGATTCTCGCGGGTGCCGTGCCCGTCTTCAGCGCGCTGCGGCTGCAGGCCGCGGCCGCGGACGATGCCGGTCTCAACATTCAGCCCGGTCCGTTCAAAGGAACGCGCGAATCGCTCAAGGCCTACCGGGTTCCCGAGTGGTTCCGCGACGCCAAGTTTGGCATCTGGGCGCACTGGGGCCCGCAGTCGGCCGCCGAGGCGGGCGACTGGTATGCACGCAACATGTACATGCAAGGGGGCCGGCAGTATCAGTACCACGTCGAGCATTACGGCCATCCCTCGAAGTTCGGCTTCAAGGACATCATCCCGACGTGGAAGGCCGACAAGTTCGACCCGGATTATCTCGTGGGGCTCTACCAGAAGGCCGGGGCGAAATACTTCATGAGCATGGGCGTGCATCACGACAACTTCGACCTCTGGAACTCGAAGCATACGCGTTGGAACGCCGCAAACATGGGACCGAGGCGCGACATCGTCGGTGAGTTCCGGCAGGCGGCGCTGAAACGGGGATTGAAGTTCGGCGTCAGTGATCATCTCTGGATCACCCACAAATGGTTTTCCACCAGCCACGGTGCCGACAAGGATGGTCCGCTCGCCGGCATTCCCTACGACGGGATGGACCCGAAGTTCGTGGACCTCTACTGCGATTCGCGCGAGGTCTACACGAGGCTGGACTGGAACGAGAATGGCATCCCGGAGTCGTGGAAACGCCACTGGTTCGCGCGGATCAAGGACCTGGTGGACAACTATCAGCCCGATCTCCTGTACTGCGACGGCCACATTCCCTTTGAAGAGATTGGACTGAGCCTGGTGGCGCACCTGTACAACCTGAATGCGAAACTGCACGGCGGCGAAGTCCAGGCGGTGTACACCAGCAAGCGCCGCGAGGATTCCGAGGTGGGGACGTGCCTTTTCGACGTCGAGCGCGGTGTCGTCGAAAGCATCTGGCCCGACCCGTGGCAGACCGACACGTGCGTCGGCGGCTGGCACTACGACAAGGGCGCGACATACAAGACGCCGAAGACGGTCATCGACCTGCTCGTGGACATCGTGAGCCGCAACGGCAATCTGATGCTGAACTTTCCGCTGCCCAACAGCGGCATGCTGGACGACGAGGAATTGAAGATCCTTTCCGAGATCACCGCCTGGATGGCCGTCAACAGCGAAGCGATCTACGGCACGCGTCCCTGGAAGATCTTCGGCGAGGGTCCCGGCACCCACAAGCCGGCCCCCAACGAGCAATTCAATGAAAAGAGCCGGAAGGAGCTCACCGCGGCAGATGTACGTTTCACGACCAAGGGAGCGGTGCTCTACGCCTTCTTCATGGGCTGGCCCGAAAAGGAGGTGGTGATCGCGCCGCTCGCGACAAGCGGCCAGCATGCCACCGGAAAGATCGGCAGCGTGGAACTGCTCGGCTTTCCCGGCAAATTGTCATGGACGCACGACGCAACGGGGCTGAAGGTCCAGCTGCCACCCGAGAAACCGTGCAACCACGCCTATGCCCTGAGAATCACCGGGCTCTCCTGAAAGACAGCGTTCAAGCAACCGGCCGACGCTACCCAGCGTCCCAGCTTGCACCCCTGAAGCCCAATGTTGGAGGGCGCGACCAGCCTTCGCCTGGCTTTGGCACGGCGGGCAAGGTCGCGCCCCCACCGATACCATGACCAGCCGTTCCTTAGTATCTCTCATCATCCCGCCTCTGATTACCGCGACCGTCGCCGCCGCCGAACACCCGTGGCAGGCGCTCGCCGATCCCTCCGCCGCGGAGGTGGCGGCTCATTTCTCCACCCCGCCGCCCGAGTACGGCCTGACCGTCTGGTGGGGCTGGGATGGAGCGATCACCGAGGAAGTCATCAACCGCGATCTGGATGCGTTTCATGCGAAAGGCATTCGCGTCGTCACGATCGAGGCGGGTTATGGCCTGTCCGCTTCCTACCTCTCGCCGGGCTGGTTCGAGACCATCAAGCTTGCCGTCGCCCAGGCCAAACGCCGCGGCATGCGCGTCTGGCTGGTGGACGAGGGAAAATATCCGAGCGGTTTCGCCGGCGGCAAATTCAGCGCGGAGCGTCCCGACCTGCGCATGCAGGCCCTCGTGGTCGGGGAACGGGTCGAGGTGGCCGCCGGGGAGACCCTCATCCGCAAGCTGGCGCCGGAGACCGTGGGTGCGCTGGCCGTCAATCAGGCGGACAATCGCAGCCGGACGCTCGTCACGGGCGCCGGAGAACTGCGGTGGACCGCGCCGGAGGGGAAGTGGGAGGTGCTCATCATCCAGCATGCTTTCCGGAGCTCGCCGACGCGCGCCGTCAACAATCCGACCCGGGGAAAGGACGACAAAAACTCGCTGGAGGATTACCTCAACCCGGCGGCGACGCGGCAGTTCCTCGCTTGGACCCACGAACAGTATCAAAAATATGTGGGCGCGGAGTTTGGAGAGACCGTGCTGGGTTTCCGCGGTGACGAGCCGGACTATTCGATCAACGGCATTCCGTGGACACCGGCGATTTTCACCGAATTCGAGCAGCGGAAGGGCTACGACGCGCGGCCGTATGTCGCTTCGTTTTTCGCGCCTCATCCGACGGAGGAGCAGCAACGGGCGAAGGCGGACTACTGGGACGTCTGGTCGGACCTGTTCCGCGACAATTTTTTCCGCGTACAGGGTGACTGGTGCGCCGCCAACGGCGTCGAGTATCTGGTCCACCTGAATCATGAGGACGATATGATGAAGCTGGTCCACTCTGAGGGGGACTTCTTCAAGGACATGCGGTACGTGGAGGTGCCGGGCATCGACACCATCTGGAATCAAATCTGGCCGGGCAAAGTGTCCGACTTCCCGAAGTACGCCTCCTCGGCGGCGCACGTGTTCGGCCGGCCGCGCGCGTTCACCGAGAGCTTCGCCGCCTATCGGACGCCTCCGACTGTCGACCAGGCGCGATGGGTCATGAACCAGCAATATGTCCGCGGCATCAATCTGCAGGAGATCATGTTTGTCATGGCTTCGAGCGGCGGCCGCACCGGCTTCCGCGGCTGGCTGGGTGACGAAAATTTCCCGGCGGCGGTGGCCTATGCGAACCGCGCCACCTATCTGCTGGCGCAGGGCCGGCCCGCGGCCGGGATCGCGGTCTACTATCCGAACCTGAGCCTGTGGCTCGGCGATGCCGCGGCCGACGCCGGCACGCTGGCGCTCATGCAGCAGTTGCTGGAACGCCAGCGCGACTTCGACTTCATCAGCGAAGAGGCGTTCGCCACGGCCCTGACCCTCGACGGCGGTGCCCTGAAAAATCTCAGTGGCCAGTCTTATCGTGCCGTCCTCGTGCCGCCGCTGGGCGCGATCTCCCGGCTGGCGCTGGACCGGCTGCAGGCCTTCGCCGAAGCGGGCGGCCGCGTGGTCTTCCTCGGCCGCGAGCCGTCGCTGGTCGTGGGGAAAACGTTCCAGCAGGCCGGCGGGCCGCCGGAACTGGACTGGGCCGTGCGTGAGCCGTCGGGCGAACTGACGCCCCGCGTCATCGAGGCGCTTCCGCCGCCGGATGTGGTGCTGGATCAGCCCTGCCCGCCGGTGAAATATCTCCATCGGCGCTGGCAGGATGCCGACCTCTACTTCTTTTTCAACGAAAGCGGCCAGCCGCAAGCGCGGCAGGCGGCGCTGACCGGCGTCGGCCCGGTGCAGGTCTGGGATGCAAATGCGGGAACCATCGGACCTGCGGACAACGCGGCGGCGGGGAATGGAACTGTAAGACTGCGGCTGGAGTTGGAACCCTATGGAACCAAGTTCATCGTGGTTGGCGCAGTGCCTCCCGGTGCGGCCGCCAAGCGATGATGATTTGCGCCGGAGCAGAAGCCACCGGTGAACCCCCGCCCGTTCTGATTTCCTCCACCGCATTCCCCCAGAAAAGTGTACACATGAAACCAACAGCCATGTCATGCCGCATTGTGATCGGTGCGTTTGCCCTGATGGCAGCCTGCCTGCAGGGGCAGTCCGCCTCGCCCATGCCCCATCTCGAAAAACGGGGCGCGACCACCCAATTGATCGTCGACGGCAAGCCATATCTCGCCCTGGCAGGGGAAGCCGCCAACACCGCCTCCTCCAGCCTCGACTACATGGAGCCGGTCTGGCCGCGGCTCGTGAAGATGAACCTCAACACCGTCCTGGTGGCCGTGGCGTGGGACTGGATCGAGCCCGTGGAAGGCAAATATGATTTCACGCTCGTGGACGGACTGCTCGCGGGCGCCCGGAAGAACAACCTGCACGTCATGTTCCTGTGGTTCGGGAGCTGGAAAAACGGCATCTCCAGCTTCGTGCCCGCCTGGGTCAAAGCCGACCAGGACCGGTTTCCGCGCGTGACCATCAAGAGTGGCAAATCCATCGAAGTCCTCTCCACCTTGAGCGAGGTGAACCTCGCAGCCGATACGCGCGCCTACACCGCCTTCATGCGGCATCTGCGCGAGGTCGATTCCGCGCAGCGCACCGTGGTCATGATCCAGATGCAGAACGAGGTGGGCATTCTCGGCGATTCGCGGGACCGGTCGGCCGCGGGCGAGGCGGCCTTTGCGAAGGCCGTGCCGCCGGAGCTGACGGCCTACCTGCAGAAAAACCGGGACCGGTTGTATCCGGATCTCCTCAAGCTCTGGGAGACCGCCGGATTCAAGACCGCGGGAACCTGGCAGGAAGTCTTCGGTACCGGGCCGGCGACGGATGAGATCTTCATGGCGTGGAATTACGCGCACTACATGGAACACATCACGAAGGCCGGGAAGGCCGAATATCCACTGCCGGTGTTTACGAACACCTGGATTGTCCAGCCGGAGGACAACGGTCCGGGCGATTACCCCAGCGGCGGGCCGGAGCCGCTCGTCATTGACGTGTGGAAGGCCGGGGCGCCGTCGATCGACATCAACGCGCCGGACATCTACCTGCAGAATTTCGCGGACTGGGTCGCGCGCTTTCACCGCGACAACAATCCGCTCTTCGTGCCCGAGTCCCGGGGTGACGCGGGCGGCGCCGCCAACGCGTTTTACGCCATCGGGCAGCACGCCTCGATCGGCTACTCGCCATTCGGGATCGACAACGCCGGGCGGCTGGTCGCCCTGCGGCCGGACGCCGGCGCGACGCCACCGGCCGAGGTCGAAAACCTCCCGTTGCCCAAGGCGTATGCGGTGCTGTCCCAACTGACCCCCCTGATTCTGGAGCACCAGGCAGCCGGCACCATCGCCGCCGTTTTGCTCAACGCGCAGCATGCGACACAGAACATCCCGCTGGGCAACTACACCGTGAACGTCGATCGGCGGCACAACCGGCGCAATCCTTCTGAAGTCGCGCCGCTGGGCTACGGCCTCTTCCTGATGGTGGGCCCGGACGAATACCTGGTGGCGGGCAGCGACATTCAGGTCACGTTCACCCCGACCTCGCCGGGCCCGCCGATCGCCGGGCTGGCCGAAGTCTGGGCCGGCAGGTATGTGGACGGAAAGTGGGTGCCGGGTCGCAAGCTGAGCGGCGACGACATCCTGCTGAATTACAAACTCGCCGAGGCGGCCGCCGAAAATCAGTCGGGGAGCGGTCTGATGTTCGGCCCCGACGGACCGACGATCCAGCGCGTCAAGCTCTACCGCTACAAGTAAGGAAGGGCGCTCACGCGTGGAGGGCATTCTGCCGTACGGCAGAACGCACCGCGCCGTTATCTTGGCACCCGGGTTTCCGGCGGTCCGAGATAGCTGGGCCGCAATCCGCCGGCGTCGAGGACAATCTTGTCGAGCACAATGCCGGCATCGACCATGTAGATTTTCAGCACGTGCGCACCGGCGGAGGGCACGCGGAGCCGCACCGTGGCCGTGAGCACCTCGTTGAGCACACTTTGGGCCCACTCCGGCGAGCCCACCTCGGCGCCGGCGGTCACAAGCTGTGGTGACTGGTCGTCGAGCGCCACGGCCAGACGCAGACCATTGCCGGTCAGGATGGGCTGGGTGGGGAGGAGATTCACGACCGTCGTGATCTCTCCCACCGTGGATAAATACACTCGGTAATCGAGCCGCGGAGCCTCGGTGGTGAGCTGTGCCGGTCCGATGCTCGTCGCGGTCGTGGGGAAAACCGCCACCGCATCTCCGGTGCGTCCCAGTCCGGGAATGACCTCCCAGCCCGCGCCTCTGCGATCAACCTTCTCCAGGTAGTGCTCAGCCTCGATCGATACGACGCCGTCCGTCTCGATGAAACCATCAAACCCGGCCGGCGCCCTGGCCGGCGAGCTGGCGGGTTTTCCCGCGGCTATCGGTGCGGGTGCAAACCGGGGAAGGGTCCACGGGGCGATGCGAAACCTCCGCCACTGATCATCGGCCGGTTCGAGGGCGAGGATGCGACGCCATTTGCCCCCCGCGATTTGTTCATTGAAAACGCGCGTTGCCTCCTTCAGCCGGGCGTCGGCGACCTCCGCCTGCCGGGCGAGTTCCGGCGCATCGGTCCGGCCCGCCGCAGTGTGGAGCGCCGAAAGCTCGCCGGAGAAATAGCGTTCGTTGGCCAGGGCGGTGCCGCGCACCGGATATGCCACCAGCTCATAGTAGGCGTCTTTGGCGGCGGCGGGCAGCGACGCCTCGAGGCGGTCCACCCGCGTGCACAGCTGCGCCAAGGCTTCGAGCCGCTGCCTCGTCTCCTCCGCCGTGAACGGACTTGGGCGCGGCGACTCATTCGGCGGCCACCACTGCAGATGCTCCGGCTTCCGCTGGAAGTTCAGCCGGTAGTATTGGTCCATGATCCCGGCGATTTCCTGCGCGTGTTCCGCGCCAAACTCGCGCGCGGCCCATTCAGCCAGGAAACCGGACAGATTCCCGCGGCGCCAGCGGTGGATGTCCCACGCCATTTGCAGGAAAAATTCCGTGCCGATCTCGGCCGGCTTGAGGTCGCCGACGTTGGCGATCCAGATCGTGCGCGCGCCGTAATCGTAGGCCTTGGACATTTCCTCCCAGACCAGCGCTGGGGGCGTGGTGCAGAGCCAGAGATAGGACAGCGGGCTGCCGAGGTAGGACAGATGGTAGTACACGCCCGAGCCGCCCCGCCTCTGCTGCTCCTCCGCCGTGGGAAAATGGCGGATATAGCCGAAGTTGTCGTCGGGCCAGACGAGGGTGACGTCATCCGGCACCGGGAGCCCGGCGCGGTAAGTGTCGAGCACCTCCTTGTAGGGGGTAAACGCCTGGGGAACCTGCGTCACGTCGGCATTCACGTGTTTCGCGAGCAGCGCCCGCTGGCCGGCAAAGATCTGTTCCAGCGCACGGATCCGCTCGGCGTTGGTCTTCGGACCCTGCATGGCGGAGTCGTGGATGCCGCGCATGCCGAGGGTGTAGATGTTTTCGAAGCGGCCGTTCTCCTGCACGCGCTGCTCCCAGTAGGCGCGCACGCCCTCGCGGTTTGTCACATAATTGTAGTCCTCGGGCGGGGCAGTCCACTCGGTGACGTTGTCGCGCAGCATCGGCTCCGCGTGCGACGAGCCCATGACGATCGCATACTCGTCGGCGAGCTGCTTGTTTTGCGGATAGAGATTGAACGCCTTGGTGCAAGCGTGCATGGCCGGCCAGAGGGTGTTCGCCTTCAGCCGCAGCAGCAGTTCGAAGATACGCGCATAGGTCTTGGGGCCGATGTCACCCAGCGCCGGATCGAACGTCTTCGCCGCCCACGGCTGCAGGCCCCAGTCCTCGTCGTTCAGAAAAATGCCACGGTATTTAACCGACGGCGGGCCCTGCCGGTGTGCGCCCGCCCGGATCGCCAGCGCGGGGCGCTTGGTCACCGGCACGTCCGCCCACCAGTACCAAGGCGAGACGCCGATCGACGCCGACACCTCGTAAATGCCGTAGATCGTGCCGCGGCGGTCGCTGCCGGCGATGACGAGGGCCTGGTCCACTCCCGGCGCCGGCTGGCGGACGACCTGCACCACGAAACTCTCCCAAGCCCCGCGCACGCCACGGATCTCGAGCTTCCCCGACGCCGCCAGCCCGTCGATGAGTTTGCTCTGCCCCAGCATCCCGATGAGCACGACCGGGCCATGCAGGGCCGCGGGATCCTGGCGCACCTGCGGCCGGACGCCGGTGACGCGCTCGACATCCGCGGCCAGGTCTCCCGCCGCCCGCTGGATCGATTTGTCGGTCCCGGACTCAAGCCAGATGGCCGCGGACCGTCCCTCCGCCGCCAGCACGAAGTCGGCGGGGCCGGGTGCTTCAGTCAGCAGGGAGTCGGCCCGGAGAGAAGTGCCGCCCAACGCGGACGCGAGGATCGCCAAGCCAGTCAGAAGCGAGAAAGAGACGGAACAGCGAGGAACGAGTCTCATGTGAAAGCTTTCCCTCTACGATCGCCTCAGACTCGAAGAACCGCGGGCCTAGCAGCCGGGCCTGTAATCGGATAATAAACTTGGAAACTGAACCCAAGGCTAACCTGTTGATTTCCAGTATAGGTCATTCTGACTCAAGACAAATAAAGTTGGCAACTGGAGGTCGGTTTCGAAGGTTAGGGCAGGGGAGGCCAGACAATAAGGTTGGAAACTGAGTTCTCAGGCTATCGTTGGCATCCGCTGGACAGAGGGAAACAGGTTGCGCAGGATAGTTGGGAGTCGTTGAGAATCGAAAGCTTGCTGGGCAGAGGGAGTTGAAGCTACCCACAGTTATGCTCGGCAGCGAACTGTATCAGGACGGGCAGCCGGGGCAGCATGTCGGGTCGGCCGCCGTGCAGCACTGCAAGGTGGCGTTGACACGGAGTCATAAGGGGAGAGGGCCGGCAGTACCCGGAAGGGTCGGACAGTTTCCGATGTGCTAACCCAGACCGGCCGTGTATGGGCCGGCGGCAGTGGCGCCGCGGGCGGTGGCCAGTTTGATCGCCAGGGCGAAAATCCCGGTGAAGAGCAGATCCCCCAGCAGCGTGTTGCGGAAAAACCAGAGGGTGCACGGATACTCCGGGTGGCCGATGGTCAGGGCTTGGCACCAGCCGGCCAGGGTTTTCGCATAAAAGGGGTCGGCGGCCCAGGCCACAGTGTTGGTGCCCACGTAGAAGATCAGGGCGCTGCCGAGCGCGCCGCCGAGGAGGGTGAGCCCGTTGCGCCGGCGCGCGACGAGTCGGCCGACGCCCACCGCCGCGGCAAAGCAGAGCAGGCGGAGCAGGATTTCGCCAAACGACCACGTGAAGCCGAACCGCGTCGCATGGTAGTAGTTGAGCCACAGGTCGGACAACGTGAGCGCCAGGAAGGGGACGAGCCACCACCGCCAGTCGCGGAAATACGCCGCTCCGCAAAACGCGAGCGCCGTGATCGGGGCCACGTTGGCGAGCGACGGTTCAAACGCACTCATGATGCGCCAGAAGGCGGCGAGAAGAATAAGGCCGAGGGCAAGGGTTGTGTTTTTCATAGAAAGGGCGAGTTGGGTTTACGTCAGAACGAGGGCGGCGGCGTGATGGCGACGACTTTGCGGCGCCGCCGTGTCGCAGTGAGTCCCGCCCGGGGCCGGATTTGACACCAGTCGGTCTGCGAGCTCAAGCAGCACCATTTGGAAGGGCGATAAGCCGTGCTCGCGCCGTGCCGTGGCCCAGGCCTGGTCCAGGCAGACGACCAGTTCGCGCGGCCAGCCGAGAACGCGGGCAAACTCCGCCACCAAGCCCGCAGCCGCCAGTGCCGGAACTTCGACAAAAAGCCAGTCGGGGCGGGCCGCCGCCACCAGCGCGCGCAGCGCTCCGGGCAGGTCGGCCAGGGCCGGACAGCAAATGCAGGGCAGGAGGAGCCGCCGCACGGTCACGCCCGGGGTGTTCTGGACAAATCCCTCCATGCGCGTGCGCCCCTCCTCCGCGAGCAGGACCGCGCAACGCGCGCCGGGCTGTTTCTCCGACAGATCGTGGATTTGCAGCTGCAGCCAGCGCGTCTTGCCGACCCCGCGGGGTCCGGTCACGAACACGCAATGCCGCGGGGTGTCCAAAGGGGAGGCCTCGCGGCAGGAGGGTGAAGGCTCGGCCTGCATCGGTCCGCCCTTTCAGGCCACTTGGAGCCCGTACTCCGCCGGAAGATATTTGGCCGGATCGGCCAGCGACATCTGCCGGGCGATGAATGCGGTCTCGTCGGACGGCAACTCGTCGAGCTGGGCCGTCATCGAATCTAGGAAGCCGAGCTCGCGGCGGGCGATCTTGAGCGAGCCCGCGGCGTGGCCGGCGCGCAGGAGATCGACGGCGCAGCGCGCCGCGGCGACGCCCGCCTGGTAATGGTCCGGCGCGTTCACGATCGCGCGGGCGATCGCGAGGACGCTTTCCGGTGTCAGCACCCAGGCCTGCGGATCGAGCCCCGCGTCGGACTCGACCAGCCAGCGCCGCAAGGTAAGGGCGGCGGCCTTCCCTTCGGCCAGGGCCCGGTTCATCAAACGACAGTCGTAGATCAACTGCTCCATGTAGCAGGTCGGGGCCATGCCGGCGAGAAGGCGGACGTTCTGCACCGACTCATTGGACCACGTATCGGCGTAGGCCGCCGCGATGTTGCCGAGCGGGCTGAAATGCGCGCAGGCGGCAGTCTTGCCTTCCATTGCCACGGGGTAGCCCGTGATGGCCTTGAGGTAAGGGTTTTCGTAGGCGCAATCCTTGCCCGGGCCAACGGCACCATGTTCGTACGCCACGAGGGTGCGCACCGCCGTGACGGCGCGCACGACGGCGGCAAAGACCCGGGGAATCATCTTCTGCTCGGCCAGCACCATCGCGGTGTTGCCAAAGCCGCAGGCGGTGTCGCCCGC
>PLMW01000026.1:0-5885 GCA_003142615.1 Opitutia bacterium
TGGACGCCGAGAAGCTGGCGACGTTGCTGCGCGGGATGGCGGACTGCAGCACTGCCGAATGCTCTTCGAGCACGCGACACTGGCGGATAGCGCGCCGGATCGGACTTCAGCCCGGCGGCGCCGGCCGTGACTCTCCGCCCTCCGGGACGGCCCTTTCCTGACCGGCAGTCACCGGCAGCGCCTCCCGGATGACCGCAAGGAGCTTTTTGATCGTGAACGGCTTTGCCAGCATGGCCGACAGCGCCAGCGTCTTCAGTCCGCTCATACCCGCCGTGTCGCTCATGCCGGTGATGCCGACAATCCTGACCGCCGGGTCGAGCACCCGCAGGGCTGCGACCAAGGTTGGTCCGTCCATCTCCGGCATCATCATGTCGGTCAGCACCAATTGAATTTCCCGCCGGCGTTCCTGGAAGATCGTGAGGGCCTCGGCTCCGCGTGCGGCGGTGATCACCTGGTAGCCGAATTCCATCAGCGCCGCGCGCGTGACCTCGCAGACGGCGGCTTCGTCGTCGACCACGAGGATGCCTTCGCCGTGGGTGTGAGGCCAGGGCGTGGCTGAGTCGCTTTTAACGGCCACCTGCTCGGTCGTGGCGGGGAGATACAGCTCAAACGTGGACCCCTGCCCGATTTTGCTGGCGACCCGGACGAAGCCGCCATGGCTGCGCACGATGCCCAGCACGGTGGACAGCCCCAGTCCGGTGCCCTTGCCCAAGCCTTTGGTCGTGAAAAACGGCTCGAAGATCTTCTCCTCGATTTCCGGCGGAATGCCCTTGCCGGTGTCGGTGACGCGCAGACAGGCATAGGAACCCGGCTGGGCGCCTGGTATTTTTTCCGCCGCCTCCCTGGCGAGCACGAGATTGGCGCCTTCCAGGGTAAGGACCCCGCCTCCCGGCATGGCATCGCGTGCGTTGATGCACAGGTTCATCAAGGCCTGATGCAGCTGCGTTGCGTCGCCCAGAACCTGCCACAGGTCGGCCGCGATGTCAGATTCAACACGTATGCCTTTGGGGAAGGTTTCGTCGGCGAGTTTTTCCATCTCCCTGAGCAGATGTCGCGGCTGCAGGGGCACGCGCTCCCCTTCGACTCCGCGGGCGAACGTCAGCACCTGCTTGACAATGGCGGCCCCGCGCTGGGCGCTTGTTTCCATCGTCGTGAGCAGGTGGCGCGCGGCCTGGTCCGTGATCATTTCGCGCAGCAACGGCGCGCCGAGGACAATCGGAGCGAGGACGTTGTTGAGATCGTGGGCAATGCCGCTGGCGAGCGCCCCGATGCTCTCCAGCCTCTGGGCGCGGAGAAACTGGGCTTCGAGCTGCTTTTTCCCCGTGATGTCGGTGTTGATCGCAAAGACCGACTGCGGCTGGCCCTGCTCATTGCGCACGAGCGTCAGCCGGCTGAACACCTCCACCTTCCGCCCGTCTTTGGTCATCTGCCAACGCTCCCCAGACCAGCTTTCCTGCTTGAGCAGGATCGCGGTAAGCGCCTCCGTTGCAGCGACATCAAGGGAGATAAATTCCGTGGTCTTTCGATTCAACACCTCGGCGCTGGTCCAGCCATAAGTCCGCTCGGCGCCCTTGTTCCAATAGAGTATCGTGTGGTCGAGCGCCCTCACGTAGATGGCGTCATTCGCTTTGTCGAGCAGGGCCGCCTGTTCGCGGTTGTGCGTCTCAGCCTGCATGCGCTCGGTGACGTCGCGAAAACTCCACACCCGGCCGACGATCTGGTCCTCGATCCGCTGGGGACGGGAAAAACGCTCAAAGACTCTGCCATCCTTGAACTGCAGCGTGTCAAAGCTCTCTTTGGCGGGCTGCGCGTACAGCGCGCGCACTCCGGCAAGAAAGCCTTCCGGGTCCGCCAGTTGTTCCATCACGTAATCCAGAAGCTTCTGATCCTGGTGGGTGGCCAGCACGGATTCGGGCAGCCGCCACATCTCCCCAAATTGCTGGTTGAAATCGAGGACCTTGCTATTCATGTCCACCACCATGATGCCGTCGGCGGTGGACTCCAAGGTCGCCCGCAACAGCGAGGCGCTCATGCGGACGCCGTCCTCGTCCCGTTTGTGCTCCGTGATATCACGCGAGATGCCGACCAGTCCGGTGATGTTGCCGTCCGCGTCGCGCAGGGGAACCTTTGTGCTGGAGTCCCAGGTGACGTGGCCGTCGGGCCAGGTCTCCTTCTCCACAAGGCCGATGAGCGGATCGCCGGTGCTCATGATGCGCTGCTCATCCTCATAAGCCTGCCGGGCGTGCTCCTCGCTAAAAACGTCGAAGTCCGTCTTGCCGACGGCCTCGTCGGGACTGCGCAGACCAAACCTTTTCGCCACGGCATCATTGATGCGAATAAAGCGGCTCTGCCGGTCCTTGAAATAAATTTGGTCGGGAATCGTACTGACCAGGTCGGTGAACAGGGCCTGCTCCCGCTTCAACGCCTCCTCGGCCTGCTTGCGCTCGGTGATGTCCGCGATCACCCCGATCCTCAGAGTCGGATTGGCTTCGGACGGATCGAGCGGAGCCACGGAAACTCTGGCCCACACGATCGTGCCATCCTTTCTCCGATAACGCTTTTCCCATGAAGATTCCTGGACGATCCCGGCTTTGATTTGCTCCAATTGGGCGGTGTCATTGGGGATATCGTCGGGGTGGGTGATGTCGTGGGATGTCCGCTGCAAGAGTTCCTCGGCGGAGTAACCCACGATCTCGCAGAAGCGTCGGTTCACATTCACAAAACGGCCCCGTCCGCCCTCGGCAATCACCACTCCCACGGCCGCCTGTTCGAACACCGCCTGAAACCGTTGTTTGCTGGCGCGCAGCGCCTCCTCGGCCCGCTTGCGCTCCGTAATGTCGCGGAATATCCCCTGAATGAGTCGCTGGCCGCCCAGTTCAAAGGTATTGGCCATGATTTCCACGTCCCTGATTCCCCCGGTCTTGGTCACAATCTGCGCTTCGAGTATCTGCCCTTCTTTTCCCCGGAGATGCTGCTGAAAGGTCGAGGAGACTCCGCCTTCTGTTTCCTCTGGGGGGTGGAGCATGCGCTGGTGCTGGCCCACGAGTTCCGATTTCTCTCGGCCCCATAGCAGAGTGGCCGCCCGATTGCAGTCGATTATTGTGCCCGTCTCAGCAGAAGCGACGATGATGGCATCCAGCGCTCCCTCAAAAAGCTTGCGGTATTGTTCTTCCGACTCCTGCAGCGCCACTTCGGCCCGCTGGCGCGCGCGCCACTCCACCGCCTCGCGCAACTCGCGTTCCACGGCGGGAACCAGGCGCGCCAGCTTGCCTTTCACGATGTAATCGTGGGCGCCCGCCTTCATGGACGCCACGGCCTCCTCTTCACCGATCGAGCCGGACACGATGATGAAAGGCAGGCCCTTGCCGCTCGCCTTGAGCAGCTCCAGCGCGGCCAGCCCGCTGAAGCGCGGCATCTCGTAGTCGGCGATGACAATGTCCCACGGCTGGCGGCCCAGCGCGGCGCGCATCGCCTCGGCCGTGTCCACGCGCTCCCACGTCACGTCGTAGCCACCGCTGCGCAACTGGCGCACCAACAGCAATGCGTCGTTTTCCGAGCCCTCCACCAGCAAACAGCGCAGCGGCTTGTTCATGGCATCCCCGTAATCGCGGGCGGTGGTTCGTTGAGCAACAGCCAGTAGAGGCCCAACTGGCGCACGGAGTCGGCAAGTTGATTGAAGTCCACGGGCTTGCGAATGTACCTGTTGGCGCCAAGAGCGTAAAGTCCGAACTCGGCATTGGCACGTGGATCACCATTGCTATTCCACGACCCCTTGACCTGGCAATGTTCAGCAGGCGCACACGATGGGCGGTGGCTTCGTGAACGGACTCAATTTTACGAGCCACCCATAGTGTCAGTCTGGGTGACCTGAGGTTGATATGGTCCACGCTACGCTAGCCGCGGCAATAAGCCTGGCAGTGACCCCCGCAGATCAGCCCAGTAATCTGCTGGCTTGACCAAGCATAGTCTGCACTGAACTTTTGAAAGAAATTCAATGGACGATGAGTGATCCCAGCGAAATTGCCACCGCACCGATGACATCAACGCATTCGCCGCTTCGATCCACCATCACTCCTCGCTGACGACGTAGTGGCAGCCTTTGCTGACGGGGTTGAGCGCGGCCGCATGAACGACCAGCAGGGCCGTCTGCACCGCGTTGCGCAGTTCGATCAACTCGCGGGTAAGCCGGCAGCCGCGGTAAAAACTTTGAATCTCCTCGCGCAGCTCGAGCAGGATGCGCCGCGCACGCGTGAGGCGCTTGGGCGAACGCACCACGCCGGCGTAGTTCCATATGGTGTGCTGGATCTGCAGCATGTCCTGCCGCACGAGCACCAAGTCGGCCTCGCGCGTGGGGCTCTCCCACGGGTGTGGCGCCGGGAGGCGGAACGCCTCCCGCGCAATATCGTCCGCATCGGCCCGCGCGGTGAACTCTGCGCCCGTGAGACATTCGAGGAGCGAGGTGCTGGCGAGGCGGTTCGCGCCATGCAGGCCCGTGCAGGCCGTCTCGCCAATGGCGCTCAGGTGGCGGATGNNATGTTGGGGAACCGCTCGCGGATGAAGCCGGGCGTCATCGCCGTGAGGTCCAGAAACACGCAGGGCTCGCCGCTCGCGGCCAGCTCCTGCTGGATGGCTCGCGCCACGATGTCGCGCGGCGCGAGTGAGCCTTGGGGATGCGCCGCGTCCATGAACCGTTCGCCCCGGGCGTTGACGAGCACGCCACCCTCGCCGCGCAGCGCCTCAGTGACGAGGAAGTGCGGCGCGTTTTTCTTCGTGAACACCGTCGGGTGAAACTGCACGTATTCGAGGTCGATGAGCCGTGCGCCCACGCGGTAGGCCATCGCCACGCCATGGCCCACGCTGCCGGGCTGGTTGGTCGTGTGCAGGAAAATCTGCCCGAGTCCACCGGTCGCCAGCACCGTCTTCTTCGCGACGATGGCGGTGATTTCGCCGGTGCGGGTGTCGAGCACGTAGGCGCCGAAGCACGTCAGTGGCTGATAGTGGTCGGCGGGGTCGGCGGAGTTGTGCGAAAGGGTGAGCAGGTCGATCGCGACCCAGCCCGCGCGCCGTGAAATGCGCGGGGTGGCACCCACGCGCCGGGCGACCGCGGTGAGAATCGCGTGGCCCGTGGCGTCCTTGGCGTGGATGATGCGCCGCGTGCCATGCCCGCCCTCACGGGTGAAATCGAGTCCGCCGGCGGCATCACGATCGAAATCAACGCCCAGTTCGTCGATGAGCAATGCTTTCACCGCGCCCGGCCCTTCGCGCACGAGCTGCTCGACCGCCGCGGAATTGGACGTGTGGGCGCTCGCCTCGAGGATGTCGCGGGCGAGCGCGGCCGGGTCAGGCGTGGTATCGTAAATGATCCCTCCCTGCGCCCAGTCGCTGTTCGCCACGAGCGGATCAGCCAGGGAGAGCAGCTCGGTTGAAAGCCCGAGCTTTGCCGCGTGCAGCGCATAAGCCGAGCCGGCCAGGCCGGCGCCGATCACAAGGCAGTCTGTCTGGACGAGATGCACGCGGCGTCAGCGTCGCTGGGGCAGAAGGGTGAGACTCAAGTCCGCCGCCGGAGCCGAGTGGGTGAGGGCGCCGACGCTGATCACGTCCACGCCGGGCACCGCGTAGTCGCGCAGGGTCTCGAGGCGCACGCCGCCCGACACTTCGATCATCGCTGCGCCGCCAATCCGGGCCACGGCAGCACGGATTTGGACGGGGGCCATGTTGTCGAGGAGGATCACCTCGGCGCCGGCGTGGACGGCCTCGCGGACCTCGGCGAGGGTCTTGGTCTCGACCTCGATCCTGGCCAAATGCGGCGCGGCGGCGCGGGCGAGTTTCACGGCTCTGGCGAGCGAACCGGCGGCGGCAATGTGGTTGTCCTTGATGAGGACATG
>PLMW01000026.1:5941-7006 GCA_003142615.1 Opitutia bacterium
TTCACGTGGTCGCCGTCGTGGGCGGTGAGCGTGACTTTGAGCGCAGGATCGACGTGCGTAAAGACGCGCGCCGCGACGTCGAGCCCGCATACAACGAGGTCGTGGCCAGCCGCGATGAAAGCGCGCGAAGTGTGCTTCGCGGGGACGAGGGCGCGGCTCGTCACATCGCCGAGGCCGGCATCTTCCTCCAGGGCAAGGTCGATCAGGTGGTCAGTCCGTGGGTCCAAGTTCGAACATCCTTTCAATGCAGCGCGCGGCGCGGCCGCGCAGGGTTTCGTCGAGGGTGACGATCTGGTCGGGCCGCGGGGCGGCGAGGGCGGCGCGCACTTTCTCGAGCGAGTTGAGCTTCATATAGGGGCAGAGGCGGCAGCCGCCGATGAAATTTTTCCCGGGCGCCTCGACCTCGAGCCGGCCGACGAGGCCGCACTCCGTGAGCATGAGGAAGTAGGGCGCGTTCGTGGTCTTCACGTAGTGCATCATTGCGCCCGTGCTGCCGACGAAATCAGCCGCCGCGGCGACCTCCGGCGTGCACTCGGGGTGCGCGACGATTTTCAAGCCGGGAAACTGCGCGCGCGCGGCGGCGACCTGCGCTGGTGTGAATGCGTCGTGCACCAGGCACGTGCCGTCAGAGGAAATGACTTCCTTCGCCACGCCGCGGCGCTTCAACTCGGCGCGCAGATTTTCCGCCATGAGCCGGTCGGGCACGAAAATAATCCGGCAGGCCGGCAGGGCCGCGACAATATCGCAAACGTTGCCCGAGGTGACGCACACGTCGGACTCGGCCTTCACCTCGGCCGTGCTGTTGATGTAGCAGACGACGGTGGCGTCGGGATAGAGCGCCTTCAATTTGCGCACATCTTCGCCGGTGATGGAATCCGCCAGGGAGCACCCCGAGCCGCGGTCAGGCACGACCACGGTTGCGCCTGGGGAAAGGATCTTCGCCGTTTCGGCCATGAAGACAACGCCCGCGAACACGATCACTTTCGCCTGCGATTTCTTCGCCTGCAGGCTGAGGGAGTAGGAGTCGCCCTTGAAATCGCCGACGCCGTAGATGATTTCCGGCTC
>PLMW01000010.1 GCA_003142615.1 Opitutia bacterium
AGACAACCGCCATAGCCCGCGGCCCGCAACGCCGCGGCAACCGTTCCCGCCTGCGAAGGCGGCAGCCAAAGGAGCACACCGCCCGGAGCGGCCGCGACGACCATGTGAACCAGGGAGGCGAGGTCCGTCTTCGGTTCGCCGCCATCGACGATCCGGTCAAGCCGGGTTGCGGTCAAGCGGGCAGCCGTTTCAAGGTCGCGGCGGACCGCACGTCCCGGCCGTCCCGCCGGAACGACCGCCCACCAATGGAGCGGAGAACGATCCGGCCGTCGCGCCGCGGCGAACAGCGCCTCGGCTTCCTGATCGGTGCGCGGAACCACGCGCACAGCCCAAGGGACGCCGGCTTCCGTGACCGACGAATCCGAGCAGACGCTGGCCACCGGCACCCGGGTGCGGCCGGAAACTTGTAGGATGAGGTGGCTGGCGGCGCCGTCGGACGGGGAGATGATCGCATCCACGTGGCGGTTGCAGACCAGTACCACCGCATCGTTGCCAACGGTCCCCCACTGGCCATTCTCGCTTCGCACTTCAAGTCCGACTGGCGCGTCGCCGGTTTCGTTTGCCTCGGCGACGGCCAGTTGCACGCCGCGCAGCAGACTGTCCGCATCCGGTTCGGACGGCGGCACGACAAGCCCGAGCGTCACCTGGCGCACCCCGGCGCCGCCGGCAAACGGGGCGAGGAACAGCCAAGCGAGCAGGCAGCGCAATCCGACTGGCATGGACTCGTTGGGTTAGAAGCGCTGGGCGGTAGAAGGCGAGAACTCCGGCTCCGGCTCGAAGACGCGGCGCCCATGATCAAACCGCACCAACCGCACCGGTGCGATGTTGGTACCGGTGCCGTCGAACTGCATCCAGCCGGTGACGCCTTGATAAAAATCCAGGTTGCACACCTGATCCCGGATGCGCCAGCGATTCGGGCCCGCGCTTTGAATGGCGTGGATCAGTATCTGGGCGCCGTCGTATGCATAGGCGGCATAGGCATCGGGCTCATGGCCCCAGCGCTCCCGAAAACGAGCCACGAAGCTGACCCAGACGGGGTCATTGCGGGCGGAATCGAAGAAATACGTGATCATCGTGCCCTCCGCGGCCTCGCCGGCGTTCTGCAGGAAACGATCGTCCATTAGAAGGTCCGTGCCGAAAAACCGGGCCTGGATACCCTCTTGGCGAAACTGCCTGGCGAAACGGCCGACATCATCCGGCTCGCCGACGAAGAAGATCGCGTCCGGTTGGGCGTCCTTGATCGCTGCGATTTGGTGGTGGATGTCGGTTCCTCCGGGAGTGAAGAGCAGTTCCTGCACCGCAGGACAGCCCAGGCGTCGGGCGAAGTTCATAAAAGTGTGGACGCCGAGACGTCCAAAACGGTCACTCGCGCGCAGGATGGCGATGCGCCTGCAACCGAACCGGTGCACGATCAGCTCGGCGAGCTTTGCCTCCTCCAGCCGATGATCGGGAAGGACGCGGATGAGCCAGGGAATCATCGTCTCCGTCAGCGTCGGGTCCGGGTCCGAGGTGTTGACCATGACGACTTCGGTCTTGAGGGTGACGCGCAGCGCAACGTGGGCTTCGGCTCCGTCGATCGTGCCCAGGTACCCGAGCACGCCCTGATCGGCAAGATCAGCCGCGAGATTGCCGGCGCCGCCCCATTGGGCGATGCCTTCCCGTTCAACCAGTTCGAAGAGGAGCTCGCCCGCCTGGCGTTCCCGGTTCGCCTCTTCAATCGCCAGGACGATGCCCTCGCGCGTGCGCACGCTGCGATCCCAATTGGGGCTGTACTTGGGGGAATCGAGCAGACCGATCTTGAGCGATTTCAGGTCGGGTGACGGCGGATAATCTCGACCGGGACCGCGGAAGGGCATGCGGGTGACAAAGAAGCGTTCGTAAGGCTCGATATTGCGATACGGCCAGAGCTCCTTTGGCAGCCCGGCGTAGTACGGATACTTCTCATCCGGCGTGCCGTAAATGAAACGGGGCGACGCCGCTGAGGCGGCCTCCGACGATCGGACCTCCGCGGACGCCGCCGCCGGGGCGGCGCCGATTTCTCCCCCGGCGGCGCCAGCGGGAGCGGCGGCGGCAAGAGCCATCAGGCACAACCCGAAGATTCTCATGGTAGCCTCCTAGCGGATGAACATCGCGATGGCCTCGATTTCCACCAATAGATCGGACCGGCAGAGGCGCGCCTGGATGCCGGTGCTGGCTGGCAGCGGATCAAGGCCGAGGGCGCTATAGAACTCACTCCGGACGCTGTTGAACTGGTCGTAATCGCGCTCAATGTCGCGCAGGTAACAGGTCGTCCGAACGATGTCCTGCCAACTCGCGCCGCCGTTTTCCAGCAGGGTAGTGATATTGCGGAAAGTCCGCCAGCACTGCGCCCGAAAGTCGCCCGGATACAGCGTTTCCCCGGTCTCGCTCACGGCGGCCGTGCCGCTGACGAGCAGCTGGACGACGCCACCGGGCAGTTCCAGGCGCAGACCGCGACAGAACGCGCTCCCGTAGGCGGGGGCTTCGTTCAAGACTTGGGGGGCGACCAGCGCCTGCTTTGGAATCGGCCGGCTTCCGGCGGGCTTCCGTTGCAGGATCCCGGCGGGGGACGGTTCGTCGACAGGCAGGCCAAAAGCGCGACGTTCGCGCTTCTCGGCGTCCGTGTAGTTGATGACTCGCTCAATGGAGTTCGCGGATGAGCTATTCATAAGGTGTGGAAGAAAGCGGGGGATGTGTGCGGGCCTAGGGATTCGACGTGACGGTCGGTGAAGCGGTCGGCGCGGCGAAGATGCCGCGACTCAACCCATTGGAGGTGGCAAACCAGGCTTCGTGGTCGTCGGCCCAGACGGCCATCACAAAGCCATCCGCCAACGCCGTCGTCATCGTGCGGGTCTCGGGCTCCTGTCCTGGCCGATAAGTCCGGACCACGCCTTGGCCATTCTCATCGACGAGATAGTTGACCCAGTTGGTACCGTCGGTGACGGATACGCCGCGGTCGGTGGCGACCCAGGCGACGCGGCCACGGGCAAAGACGGTGTTTATGAAATTGGAGACCAAAGGCGTCTTGTCCTGGACCCACGTCCGCCACGTCGCCTCCTTCGTGTCATACCGGGCAAGCCCGAAGTAGGTGGCCTGCCAGAGGATGCCATCCTGGTATGCGACCCAGGAGGTGATGTCAGCGATGGGCCCGCTATCGGGCGTCAACTGGAACTGAAAATCACCGTCGGGATCGCGATAGGCCTTGAAGCTACCGGTCCGGGGATCGTGCTCCACAACGCCGCCGGCCCAGATGCCGATGTACACAACGCCGTCGCCCGGGGCGACGGCGTAGCACCAGGGTTCTTCCATGTCCGCGTTGTTCTGGTCGTAGATGCTCCAGCTCTTGGTCTTGATATGGTACGCGCCGGCGCCGGCGGGGGTCGCGGCCCAGACGGTGTCGTCCATGATCGCTACCCCGTAGACGACATTGTTTGGCAGGCCGCTGTTGGTCTGCGTGAACACGGTAAACTNNGGGTCCTCGGCCATGCTCAGCACCACCGGATGGCTCAACCCGTCCTCCGGTCCGTAGCGGCGGAACTTGCCGTCCGGTTCGCGCACGCACAGCCCGTTGGTGGTGCCGAGCCACAGTTTGCCGTCGCTGGTTTTCAGGACGCAATGCACCTTGTGCGACGGGAGGCCATCCGTCTCGCCGAAGTTCTCGAACCGCTCCACGAGGGGAAACGGAAGGGCGGTTGTTTCCGTGCGCGGCGACGCGGCCCGCCCGGATGCGCCGAACCCCGGGAGGACCGAGAAGACAAACACAATACGCGCGATGGCGCGGACTGACGGAGTGGCTTGGGTTTTCATGGTGGGCGCCTAAAGCGTTTTGAGGTACTCGACCAGATCGTTCAGCTGCTCCTTGGACCAGTAGCTGCTGACGCCGTGCAGATCGTCCTTCTGATAAGTGGTCCAAAGCTCCTCCAATGTCTTCGCCCGGCCGTCGTGCAGATAGGGGGCCGAGGCGCCGATCCCGAGCAGATGCGGCGTGTCAAACCTGCCCGATGCATCGCGGGCCGCTTTCGTGCCCACCGAGCGGAGCAGCCGATCCGTGAACAGCGGAGGCCGATGGCAGGTTTGGCATCGTAGCGCTAGGGGAATCGGCGTGCCGTCGGGGCGCTGTGTCGCGAAGAAGAGCTTGCGGCCGCGTTCCTCCGCGGGCGTGAGCGGCTGGCCCACCCGGCTCCACGGGATCGTGCGCGTCGGCGGGAGATGCTCGATAAACGTCGCCAACTCGTCCAGTTGTGCCGGCGGGATCGGGTCGGTCCGCATCAGCACCCGCGCGAACCGCGGGCCATCCTGGAACTGCAACGTAGGGTTCTTCCCGTTCCACTTGAACGGGGCCGTGCCGGCCACGCCGCACAGACTGCGGTTGTCCAGCAGACTATCGCCAATCCCGCTACCATCGAAATCATAGGAAAGTCCGTCCACGCGGCCGTCCGGGTGGCACGAGCGACAGGAGAATTGCCCTTGGAACGTGTAGCGCGCCCGCGTAAAGACCCGCTCGCCCTGCCGAATTGGATCGTTCCGCCCGCCGGCACCCAGGACGATTCGGCCAATCGGCTTTAAGTTGGTCGTGTCCACAACGAGCACCCGGTCGTCAAGTCGTTCGGCCACGAACAGCCGGCGGCCGTCCGGGGAAAGGGCCAGATGCCGGGGGTTGCAGCCGGTCGGAATCCGGGCGACAACGTAGCGGAAGGAAAGCGCCATGTTTCCGATGGCATCGCTCCGCGCCGTTGCATCGGCCTGAGTCAGCCACGCGCCCAACCGTTCGAGGTCGAGGACCGTCACCACGTCCGCGCCCCCGGAGGCCACGTAGGCCCGCTTGCCATCGGGGCTGGCCACGACGCCCGAGGGATCGGAAAAGTAGGCGTTCGCCTCATCCAACGGAATCTGCGTCACCTCGCCATCCTCTTGGGAGATCGCCAAGCCGGTGGACATGACCCACCCATCCTTCACTTGTGTGATCGGGACCAGGTTGCGCACCCTGACCAATGAATTCAGCATCCATCCCCGCGTTGGCACCGGGGTGATGCCTTCAGCCAGGTGGGCCGAATGAAGCATTTTCCGGTCGAGGACGTGTCCGTTGGCCGGGTCGAGAACCGTCACCTCGGAGGCGGGCGGACTAAGCATCTGGTCGTGGACCGCCATCCGATTGGCAACGTAAACGTGCCGACCGTCGCCTGACACCGCGACCGCGTACGGTTCACGACCCCCCGCCGTCCGAACCAACTCGCGCAACGGCGAGACCGAAAGCACGGAGATGTCGTCGCTGCCGGAATTGGGAACAATCAGCCGCTCCCCGACCGGAGTCTGGCAATACGCGACGTCGGTCGGACGAACGCCCACCGCGATGCTGGCCTGCTCCTTGAGGTCGCGCGTATCGAGCACCGCGACCCGGTCCTGATGCGGACATGCCACAAACAACCGTTGGCCCGTCGCATCCAGCGCCAAACCGAATGGCCCGCCCGGGACCTTCGCCCGGCGGGTCACGGTGAGCGAAGTCACATCGGCCTCGGCGACCTCGTCCACATCATCCATGGCGATGAACAACGTCTTCCCGTCCGGGGAGATCACGATCCCGCCTGGCGCGTCATGGTGCGGACGGCGTTGTTTCCACGGCAACTTGTCCAAGCTGACCCTGTGACAATGGTTGCAGGAGACAAAGCCCAGGTCGGGCCGGCCCGACATCCGGCGCTGGTGAACGAGCACCAAGGTGCGTCCGCCCACTGCGGCCCCTGCTCCCGCCAGCACCAGCGGCATTGCGACCAGAATGATGCGTTTGAGCTTCATGGGGCGGTGGCGCGGGGGGCGGTCGTTTGATCGGTGAATTCGAGATGCGCCGGGTCGAGCATCGCTGCCAGCGGACGGATGTTTAGCGGCGCATGGTTGCGCGGCTCGTGGCAGCCGACGCACGCGCGATTCTCTCCGGGCTGCAACCACACAAACGCCGGTTGATGCCGGAGCAGATGCCCTTGGGCGTCGAGGGTGTCGAAGCCCAGCGGCACGCCCACGGGAAGATACACGAGCACGGAACCGTCGGAGGCCACCGGCACCTTTCCCAGGGTGCGCTGCTGCCCGGAACCCGCCAACGCAAAGACCCGAAGCTCCGCGGCGGGTTCGCTGCTGTCGTTGACGTTGAGGCACAGCACCGTGCCGCGGGACGCTCCCGGCATCACCGCAGACGTATGTCCGGCGGGTTCATCCCGCGCTGCGACAGGGGTGGCCTCGATGCTGTTCCATTGCGGATCGTCAAAGAGCGGAGCGCCGATCGCGGTGGCGTCAGCTGCGACCCGAAAAACCGCCGCGTTGCCCATCATCGAACGCCCGACCCAGCCGCTCGTTTCGACACAGGTCAGCACGTCGTTTTCCGACATCGGCTCCACCGAGCGGCAACCGACGCTCCGGAAGGCGAACAGGTTGCTGCGCGTGGCGAACGGAGCGGCCGATCTCACGCACTCCGCCCAGCCCATGGGTCCCGGTTCCTCCGTGCGTGCGGCGAGGAAGGCGATCCGGCCGTCGCCGAGTTCGCGCGGGCGCCGGACAAAGTCCACCCCGTCTTCCTGGCAAGCATAAGCGGTGACCTCGGTGCCGTCGTTGTTGATCGTGAAGAGGCATAAATGCCGCGGAGCGTGGGGGTCGTCACGGGCCCCGGCGGTCACGAAGAGGACCCGTCCGTCGCGCAGGACGGTGGCGCCGACGGCGCTGTCCGGGCCGAATGTGAGCCGGCGGGGCGCCTGGCCCGGCATCTGCCCGTAGAGTGCGGCTGGCGTTGGAGTAGTCCAGAGCCGGCCCGCCTTGGGAACGGGGGAGCTGAAAACCAGCTCTTCATGGGCCGCGAGTGCGGGATCCATCGCCCCGCCAGGCATCCGGGTCACGGGTTGGGGTCGACCGCCGCTCGCATTGACCTTGTAGATCTGCCAGTCGGCTTCCTCCGAGCTCTTGCCGGCGAAATAGACCCAGCGGCCGTCCCATGAAACGCAGGGATCACCGGCGGCGACCAGTCCGCCGGAAAGCTCACGAACCTTGTCCGTGCGAAACGGTGGAACCAACAAGACCACCCGGCTTCCCGGCGGATACCGGACATCGAGAACCGTCGCGGCTGGGGGAGGCGGAACGCCAACGGGTGTTTGCGTCAGGACCAGGGAGCCGTCTGGCGCCTCCGGGTGGCAGCCCGCCAGCAGGAATGCCGCCGCTCCAAACAATACGCTGGTGCGCGAACTCATCGGGGTCAGGGCTCGGTCACCTGCAGGATCTGATCGACCCGGACGTCGGTCAGCGTCTGGACCGTGCCGCTGGGCCACTTGATTTGGATCCGCTGCACGATCGGCGCCGAGCCGAGCCCGAAGTGGACTCGCGGATCCCCTTGGCTCAGGAAGGCCGAGGGGCAACGGCTTTCCTGAACGTAGCTCTTCCCGTCCGCCGTCAGCTCGATGAACGATCCCCAACCCGCCGGGTTGCTCTTGGTTCCGCGAAGCGCCAGGGTGATCCAGTGGTTGCCGGAGCGGTCGCGGTTGTGAAGCAGGACTGGCCGATCCCCCATCAGGCCCACCAGCAAGTCCATCCGGCCGTCGTTGTCGTAATCCAGCACGACGCTCGCGCGCGCCCGGACCGGCGTTCGGAAATAGGCGCCGCCCTTGTCCACCGCATTACGGAAATTGCCGTGACCATCGTTCTCCAGCAGCAGGCTTTGCCAGCCCACCATCCGGAAGGCATCACCGTTGGCGATGAAGACGTCCAGTTTCCCCGCGTTGTCGAAATCGATGAAGTTGCATCCCCACCCGACATACTGCGCCGTCAACACGCCGAGTCCCGAGGCCATCATCCGATCAAGGCCATCGCCCTGCTCCGTGCCCATGTACAGTGAGCCATATCCCAGGCGCGAGACCAGGATGTCCGGGAGCCCATCGCCGTTACAGTCGCCGACTGCGGCGGTCATCGAGCCGGCCGCCTCGCCCAAGGCGTTGAACGCGACGCCCAGCTTCATGGCTTCGTCGTGAAAATGCCCGTGGCCGTCGTTGATGAGCAGTATATTCGGAGTCGCGTCGTTGCAGATATAGAGGTCCTCATGGCCGTCCCGGTTGTAGTCCAACGGACACACGGACATGGTCCGATGAGGATCCAGGGCCCAGATGCCCGCCGACTCACTGGCGTTGATGAAGGTTCCGTCGCCGTTGTTGATATAGAGCACGTCCCGCTCCGGTTTATAGGCCAGCGGACCGGGATAGCTGGTCGGGTTGTAGAAGAGATGATAATCCGGATCGAAACTCAGGTAGTTGGCCACGTACAAGTCCAGCCGGCCGTCGTTATTGACATCCAGCCAGGTGGCGCCGATGCCCGTT
>PLMW01000060.1 GCA_003142615.1 Opitutia bacterium
GGGCGATTGGGACAAGAGCGGCACGACCAGCGAGTATGTCTGGGTGTTCCTAATCTCCGGCGCGGCGCCGCCCGCGCACCACGTCGGCGGTTACGCCGGCACCGACTCTTGGCGTCAGCCGCAGATGTATTTCCGTCTCGGCGGCGGCACCGTCCGCGGCGTGGCCCGGCCCGGCGAAATCGTGTGGAGCCGCGTGTTTGTCGCCGGCGGCCGGCTCCGGATGGACCTCGGCCGCGCGAAAGTCGTAACGCTCCCGCCGGCCGAGACCGAACGCCGCTGGCAGGAGACCACCGTGGAATGGCTCATCATGCACGCGGTCACCTATGGGGTGACGCGGGACCAGATGATGGCCCGGCACAAGGCGAATCACATCCAAGTCGCCTACGCCCACTCGGCCAAAGATGTCGATCGGGCGCTCTACGCGNNGGCGGCGCTCGCCGCCGAACTGGGCCTGGATGTGAGCTTGTGCGGCACGAACGCGGACGGTAAACCTTTCTAGCGTTCATGATGAAACTGATCAATGCCCAGTCGGCCGAAGTAGGTCCTTCGCTGATATGCGCGGATTAGGGAAATCTGCGCGCCGCCTTGGTCGAACTGGACGCCGCGGGAACGGACTATTTTCACTTCGACATCATGGACGTGACTTTCGTCCCCAGNNGAGCCCCGACATGATGAAGGCGCTGCGGCCGGCCACGAAAAAACCCTTCGACGCCCACCTCATGATGGTGCACCCGGAACGCCATCTCCGCGGTTTTGTCGATGCCGGGGCCGACTCGATCACGGTCCACGCCGAGGCCGCCGGTGGCGACCTGCGCACCTTGTTGGAGTCGATCCGGCGGTCGGGCCGCCGGGCGGGGGCCGCCCTGAATCCCTCCACGCCGGTTTCGGTCTTGCACCGGTGATGAGCCAACTCGACCTGATTTGCGTCATGGCGGTCGAGCCCGGCTTCGCGGAGCAAAAATTCATCGATGCGACGCTCCCGAAGCTGGATCAAGTGGCCGATCTGATCCGGGCGCCCGGCGCACCGGCGGGAGATGCTTCACCATGAACGTCACCGTGGTAGGCAGCATCATGGTCGATCTCGTCGCCCACTGTGGCCGGTATCCGGCCCGCGGCGAGACGATGGCCGGAGAGTCCTTCGCGATCGTCCCGGGCGGAAAGGGCGCGAATCCGGCGGTGGCGTGCATGCGAATGGGCTGCGCGGTGACCCTCGTTGGATCGGTGGGAAAAGATCCGTTCGCGGAAATCGCGCTGGCTTTTCTGGCGCAATCCGGCGTGGACACGGACCGGGTTTACCGCACGAATTCTTCCCGGACCGGGACCGCCTTCATCGTCATCGATGCGTCCGCCGAAAACACGATCCTCTTGATGCGCGGAGCCAACGACGACTTGCCCGTCGATGTTCTCGAACGCTCGTCGGACCGCATCGCCGGCGCCGATGCCCTGCTCGTGCAACTGGAGATTTCCCTGCCCGTCGTCGAGCGGGCGATGGCGATCGCGCGACGGGCCGGCGTGCCGATCCTCCTGGATCCGGCTCCGGCGCAGCCGATCCCGGATCATTTCCTCGCCCTCGCCGATTTCGTCACTCCCAACGAGCAGGAGACCAAGACCCTGACCGGCATCGACCCGCTGACTCCGGAAGCCGCCGCCGCGGCCGCCGACGCGCTGCACCGACGCGGGGCCCGGCAAGTCATCATCAAACGGGGATCGAAAGGCTGCCTCGTTTCGGCCGGCGGGCAGCGGCAGAACATCGAAGGCATCCCCGTAAGGCCCATCGACACCGTGGGCGCCGGCGATTGCTTTGCCGGAGCCCTGATCAGCGCTTGGCTCGAGACCCGTGACATTTTCCAAGCGTGTCGTTTCGCCAACGTCGCCGCCGCGCTGAAAGTTCAGCGTTCGGGCGCACAGTCCGGTGTCCCGCTGCGGAAAGAGGTGGACGAGTGGTTGAAAACGCTGCCCGAGAATTGAACTCGACAACCCGTTGGTTTTGGGGCTCCATAAAAACAGCTAACACGTGTAAGCTATTCATTGATTAATTTCCTATTTATTTGACTATAAAAGAAATTGCATCAATTGCAGGACTTTCGCATGCCACGATTTCCTCTGTGCTGAATGGACGCGCTGTGGAACGCCGGATAAGCCCGCGGACCGTCGCACGCGTCGAAGCGGCGGCGCGCACGCTGGGGTATGTGCCCAATATCACGGCGCGCCGCCTGCGCTCGCACACGGTCGGCACCTCGCAGGCCGTTTTGGCGGTGATCACCTCTTTCGAAACTCCGCTGTTGCTTGTGAGCCGCGCGGCCAGCGCGCTGCAGCGCCTGATCGAGCGGGATGGCGCGGGGTATACCCAATTCACGATCTCGATCGAAATGTTCCATGCCGGCCATTTGCGGGACCTGCCGGGAATTTTGGGCAACGACCGTTTCAGCGGCGCCCTGATCGCCAACACGGTCGAGGCGGACGACCGGTTCCTGGCCGAGGCTCGACTCCCCTTTCCGGTCGTGCTGATCGGCCGGCGCGTGCCCGGTTGCGCGAGCGTGGTCGAAAACCCGGAGACCGGTCGCGAGGCCGCCCGGCTGTTGATCGAGTCTGGCTGCCGGCGCTGCGCCGTGCTTTCCCCGCGGCTCGGCACGCAGGCGAGCCAGAATCGCGTCAGCGAATTCACCGCGGCGGTGGCGGCGGCCGGCCTGCCGCCGGTGATCGAAGTGGGCTGTGTCGACCGCAGCGAGAGCATGGGATACGCGGCCACGCGGGCCCTCCTCGGCCAGCGGATCCGGATCGACGGATTCTTCGCGGTCAACGACACGCTGGCGATCGGCGCCTACCACGCGGTGCGCGAGGCCGGTTTGACGATCCCGAAGGATATCTGCTTCGTGGGCGTGGGCGACAGCGACGCCGCGCCTTACCTGGCGCCGCCGCTGACCTGCGTCGGCTCGTCCGAGGATGTCCTCCACGCCGAAGCGGCCCGCTTGCTGCTGCGCTGTTTCGCCGGCCAGGACGTCGGCCAAGCGCCCGTACAGCTTCTGTTGCAAATTTCCTTGCGCGGCTCGACCCGCGTTCAACCCAAATCCTGATCCCTATGTCCCTCAGTCATGCCGACCTCCTGAAACTCAAGCGCTGGAACACTCCGTCGATCTCTAATGCGATCGAGTCGATCACCCGGGCCGATCTCTTGAAGCTGGCGAATTTCGAGGAAACTCGCGATTTCATGCCCGAAATGGGCCCCATGGTGGGCTACGCCATGACCGTCGTGATCTCGGGCGGCGACCCGCGACCCAAGGAGAAGCAGCCGGGCAACTTCCGCCTCTTCCGCCGGTACCTGGCAAGCGTGCCCGGGCCCAAGATCGTGGTCGTCCAGGATGCCGACAAGCCGGCTTGTCACGGTTCGATTTGGGGCGAGGTTGCCGCCAACACCGCCNNCCCTCGGATGCGTCGGCACCATCACCGATGGCGCGATTCGCGATCTGGATGAAATGCGGGCCGCCGGCTTCAAGGCCCTTGCCCGCCGACTGGCCGTGAGCCACGCCTACTGCTGGCCGCTGCGCTGGGGCGGAGAGGTGGAGGTGTTCGGCACCAAGGTGCGGCCGGGCCAGCTCATCCACGCCGACAAGCATGGCTGCATCCTGATTCCTCACGACGCGCAGACCCGCCTGCTCGCGGCGGCGCGCTTTATGGACGATAATGAGTGCGACACGGTCATCTCCGCCGGCAGCAACGCCTCGGGCAAGACGCTCCTTAAAATCCTGGCCGGGATGAATGAAGCGGCCGTCCAGTTCGGGGCCAATATCCGGCGCAAATATGGCTGCGCCGGGGAATGGAAATAGTGAGGCGGCAGGAAGAGCCCTCCGGGGCCGGCACCGGAGACAACCAAGCCGCGGAAGAACCGCTGCGAATTGCCTTTATCGGTTGCGGACGAATTGTCGAACGGTACCTGGCCGAGGGCTGGGCGCAGCTGCGCCAGGTGGCGCTGACGGGTTGGTGGTCGCAACGGATTGCAACAGCCGAAGCCCGGCGCGCGCAAGCAGGCTGCGGCGAGGTGTTTTCCGATTGGCGGACCATGCTCAATCGGGTCCGACCCGACGCGGTTTTGCTTGCGGTCCCGCCATTTGCCCACGGAACGATTGAAACGGAACTAATTTCTCGCCACATTCCGTTCCTGGTGGAGAAACCGGTCGGGCTGGAAGTGGCGTCCGCGAAACGCTTGGAGGCTGCCATCAGTGCTGCGGATCTCGTCGTTGGGGTGGGTTACAACGCGCGTTTCACCGCCGGAGTAATTCGAGCCAAAGAGGCGCTGGCCGGGCAAACGCCGATCTTGGTGCGGGGCGCGGTAATCAATGATCTGGCTCGCACACCCGCCTTTGCCGGACACTGGTGGATCCATCGCGCCCTTTCGGGCGGACAGCTGGTCGAACAAACGACGCACCATATCGACCTAGTGCGATATCTTTTGGATACGGAGGTGCGTGCGGTCCAGGCCATGAGCGTCCGCGTGGCCGGCGGCCGGC
>PLMW01000065.1:0-6555 GCA_003142615.1 Opitutia bacterium
CGCTGCCGGTCCAGGTGATCGATGTTTCGGCGATCCAGATGTCTGGAGTGAACACCAATATCATGGACGTGCTGCGGAAAACGGTCCCGCAGATCCAGGGCGGCAATAATATCGGCATCGAGAATGCCAACATCTCGGGCGCCTACACGAACGGCGGCTCGATGGTCTCCCTCCGCAACATCGATACCCTTGTTTTGATCGACGGGAAGCGCGTCGCCCCTTCCGCCGTCGCCGCCAGCGGCGAGGCCGGCACCGGCGGTGAATTCGTCGATCTCAACCTCATACCCATCTCGGCGGTGGAACGCATCGAAGTCCTGACCGATGGCGCCTCCGCCATCTACGGTACGGATGCCGTTTCCGGCGTCATCAATATCATCCTCCGCAAGGATTACCAGGGCGCGGAGGTCGGTTTCCACATGAGTATGGCCCCGAAGGACACGGGTGGCTATTGGCGCGAACGCTCGATTTCAGCCGTGGCTGGCGTCGGGGATGCCAAGACCCATCTGATGTTCGCGGTCGAATGGTCCAAGTCCCAGCCGCTTTGGGAGCGCGACATAAGCTATGACAATCCGTATTTCGGCACCTCGTCCTATCCCGGCATCATCAATAGCGGCGCGGGCGTCTTTTACCAGCTGGCGCCCGGATTGAATGCCCCGACGAACACCACGCCAACGACCGTGGCCAACTTGGTCGCCCAAGGTATCTACGTTCCGAATTCCAATGTGGCCGTCGGCTTCAATCTTTCCCAAAAGCCCACGGTTCTGAACGCCGTCAACAAGCGGATAGCCACCGTCTCGGGCAGCCACGTTATCAACGACCAGATCACGCTGAAATCAGATTTCCTCTACGGGTTCACGGAGACGAACTATCAATTGAATCCCCAGCCGGTCACTGCGTCCAGCACAACGCTCCTCACCTATGCGCCTGCATATGTTCCTCCGATTACGGACACGGGCTACACCATCCGCAATCGCTTCATCGCGGGGCCGAACCGCATCTACGATAACCAGACCAATTTTTATCGGATGACGGCGGAGTTGGACGGCACGGTAAACGACTACTTCAATTGGCAGGTTTACGGCAACTACAACCTCTCCCAACAGACGGCGTATGGCTTCAATCAGATCCTCAATTCGGCTCTCCTGAACGCGCTTAAGACCGGATTGATCAACCTGTTCGCCATGACGCAAGATCCGGTGAAAATGGCCCAGGCCAATATCTACGGCACTTCGATCGGCTCTTATCGGAGCCAGTTGTACACCTATGATGCGCTCGCCAACGGCAAAATCTGGGATCTGCCTGCCGGGCCCCTCCAGTACGCGGCCGGCGTCGAGTACCGCAAGGAGTCCTTGGATTCGACCGCCGACTACAATAGCACCATTCCGCCGGGCGCATCGACGTCTCTGTGGAACAGCGGCACGTCGCTCAGCCCCTTCAATGGGCAACGCAACGTGAAGAGCGAGTTCGCGGAACTGAAGGTGCCCCTGTTCAGCCCGCAAAATAAGATTCCCGGACTGTACCTCCTCACGCTCGATGGCGCGTGGCGCCACGAAGCCTACAGCGACGGCAACAAGACCTCGGTTCCGAAGATTTCGCTGCGTTATCTGCCGTTCGACGACCAACTCGCCCTGCGCGCGACGTACGCCAAGTCCTTCACCGCCCCGACACTGTACGACCTGTACGGACCGTCCGCCTCCGGGTTCACCTCTTCGCCCGGCGGGCTGAACGCGTACAACTCGTCCGGTGTCGCGACCGGGGCCAAGTTCCCCAACCTGCAGGGCCAGCAGATCAACGGCTTCAATCCTTTCCTCACTCCGTCGCATGCCAAGAGCACGACCGTCGGCGCCATCTACTCGCCGAAGTATGCGAAGGGTTTGGAAATCACGCTCGACTATTACAAAATCGAGCAAACGGACCTGATCGGCTCGCCCGGAGGCACCCTCACCATGATGCAGTCGGTCGAACAGTACGGACCGGCTTCACCGTTTACGCAATACGTCGCGCTGGGCGGCTTCCCCGGACAGGGCGGCACGCCGGTGACGTCCCCGGGGCAGCTCTCGTCGAACCCGACGAACGTCTATGTAGTACAAAACCTGGTCAATATCCAATCGCAGAAACAGCACGGTTGGGACCTCAACGTCCGGTATACGCTGCCCTGGCAGACCTACGGCCGCGTTGTCATCAACACGGAATGGGCGATCTTGAAGCAGTTCTTCCTTGTGTCGGGCCCGACCGACTCTGGCACAGACTACTCTGGATTTAACGACTACGGCACGCTCCCGAAGACCCGCTCCTATACCACCGTGGACTGGGACTACCAGGCGTATGGCGCCACGATGGGGTACACCCACATCAACCACGTCGACAACCTCTCGGGCGACTGGATCCATCCATATAACACGCTCGACCTCCAATTCCGCTTGAACCTCGGCAAGTTGGACACACGCCTCAACGGCGTCAGCATGAGTCTTGGTGTGAACAACTTCACCAACCAAAAGCCGCCTCTCGATCGGACTAATTACGCCAGCCCGCCGTTCGATGGCAGTGCTTACAGCTTCTTTGGCCGGATCTACTATATGGATCTCCGCATCAGGTTCTGAGCGGATTTAGACCGTCCCTCTCAAAGCGCCCCTCCTCACCGGGGGGCGCTTTTTTTAGGTGCGCCCGGCAGGGGGCGCACCTGCTGGACAGTGAACATAAATCAACAGCATGTGAGTCGGTTGATCGCTTTGCAGAGGGAAGGTCTAGCCGAAGGGCAACTGCGGCGCCGCGTGGCGCCTACGACGCGCAATGGACAAAACTCACAGTCGCGGACCGGGTATTTTTTTCAAAATCGATCACGGGGAATCCCCGGCGGGGCGCCGGCTGGCCGAGAATTTTTTTGCGCAATGGCAACCAGCCGGACGGATGAAGTCGAATCACGCCGTTGGTCAGCTCGACATGGCTGACCGCGACCTGCCCCACGCCGCGCACCGCCAGGCGGAGGGGTGGGAATTGGGCCGGGGCGGTCCGGACTTCCGTGCCACACGATTGTAGGGGCGCAGGCTTGCTGCGCCCAGCCGCGAGGGCGCGACAAGATCGCGCCCCTACCAGCGCGTCAACCGGAACGGGCACGCTGAACTCACGACGGATCCTCGTCCGCGGGCGTGCGGCCTGAGCGCGGAATTCCATCAACGGCAGCGCGTGCAGCGTTTTCCACAAGCCGTCGGGCTGCCGTTGTTCGACCACCACTTTTTGCAAGGCTGGCGCAAAATTATGAACCGTGAACTGCAGTTGCCAGGCCCCGCAGACCGGCGTGGCTTGCCAGATGATGTCCAGATTCCGATCGGCACGCTTGAGCCACAATCGCCACTCACGGAGGCGTTCCGCGTCGCGCCCGAGCATGAGTTCGTTGGGTCTTCGTTCCTGCGGATCGCGTGAACGATTCCACATCGCCCGGGCGGCGGCGCGGCCGGTGCGCAAGGCTGCCGCGAAGATCGTGGCTTCGTGCTGGAGTTTCTCCAATAAATTGCGCACCGTTCGTGTAGGTCGGGCTTTACGCCCGACGTTTTCGCCGTTTGTCGGGGGTAAACCCCGACCTACAAGGTTTGCGATCTCCCGCCGCAGCTGAAAAACGGCCTGCGCGTTGCGCCGGACAAAAACATCCCGCTGGGCGAGGTAGCGGCGGAAGGCGATGCTCGCCGCCAACGGCAGCGGCAGCGCCGGGCGGCTCAAGCCGGCAAACAGCGCCTCCTCCCGCTGGTAAGGCGGGACACCGTCCCGCCCGGCGCAGACGTCCCACCGGTCGTTGATCTGCCAGCGGTGGTAGCCGGAATAGGGATGGGTGTCGGCGGCCAACGCCGCCCGGGCCGCGGCGGCTCCCCGGTGCGGTCCGAACACGCGTTCAAATCCCCGGCGCAGCATGGCCGGCGGATCCTCGATGCCGGGATCCAGCCACAGGCAGGCGGCCGCGGCGTCGATCACCGTGGTTAGTTCGAGCGCCAGACGATTCGCTTCCCAAGAGGTGACGAGGAAGCCGCCCGCGCCGACGCGGTCGCAGCGCCGCCACCATGACCGGATGTTTTCCAGCCGTTCGCCGAAGATCGGTAGGGTTTCGTAGCGGAACGCGCCGTTCATCGGACAACCCCAATACTCGATGCCCCGCGCCTGCAGCGGCGCGGCGAGGTCGACCTCCGCGAAGTTGTGGAGCTCGACGCGCGGCCGGCGGGCAAAGGGATAGTAATACCAGTCGTAGGCAATCACCTCGCGCGGCAGTTGCGGAATGGCCGCAGGCAGCAGCGCCAGCATGTCGGCCCACAGGCCCAGACGCAGGCCGAGTGATTGGGTGAGTTGGTGCAGTCGGTTGACGTGCGCCGCAAAATGGCCGGCCAGCCCCACGCGCGCAACCTCCGCCCGGCAGCGCGGGCATTGGCCGAGGTGAAACGACTCGTCGAGGCCGACGTGCACCTTTCCGGCGGTGCAGAACGGCGCCATGTCGCGCAGGAGTTTTTCGGCGATGGCCGGCATGCGCGGATGCAGCGGACAAAGTTGGCCCCGCTCGAGGGGCCGGCCGGCGGCGTTACGCAGTTCGTTCAGATCGCGCAGTCCGGACGCCTTGATGAGATACTGCGTGTGGCCGAGCAGGTTGACGATGGGCACGACGCGGATGCCGGCGGCGGTCGCCGCCTGCACCAGCCGGGTGAACTGTGCGTAGGTGTAAGCCCCGGGGCGGGCGACGGCGGGCAGACTCGGGTATTCGACCGCATCCTCCAGGTGAAGATAAAGCTCCTGATAGCCCCACCCGGCATAGCGCGGCAGCAATTTCAGAAGGAAATCGAGTCGCTCCACCTGACGGGCGAGATCCCACTGAAAGGCGTGAATAGGCGGCGAGGATTTCATTTTGTAGGTCGGGGTTTATCCCCGACACGCGTCGGGCGTAAAGCCCGACCTACATCATCGTTGGTTTCTCCACTGGATGTTGCCGCAAATACTCCTGCAGCCACGCCCGGCCGCCAGCTTCGTCGGTGAACGCGCCCTCAAGCTGGGCTTCGGAGCAGGCGTCGAGAATGGGTTTGAAATGCGGGCCGGGCGGCAGGCCGAGTTCCAGCAGATGCCGGCCGAGGATCAATGGACGCGGCGCGGCGTCGCTCACGGCGAGGGCGTGGGCTTTTTCCTGCAGCGCCTGAATGCAGACCTCGGTCTCGCGCGAAACGAACGGCGGCCGGCCGAGATGATCCGCCCACATGACCGCGCACAGATCGTCGATGGTGGCGGGAATGAGTTTGCGGGCGAGCCGGCGCACGGCGCTGTCGGAAAACTCCGGCTGGTCCCGATCCGGCCGGGACTGGCCGTGATGGTGCGCCAGGTGGTGCACCACGAGCGGCCGCACCCACTCGATCAGGTCCAGCGGGGCGCCGATGCGGCGGAGGAAAGTCTCGGCGGGCGGTCCGCCGGCCTCCTCGTGGCCGGGACTGAGCCAGCGCAGCGTGCCGCCGCGTTCGGCGTGCACCGTGGTCGCGGGCTTGCCGAAATCATGGGCCAGGACCGCGAACATCAGATAGCGCCGCCGTCGCGCGTCGCTCTCCCGCCACTCTGGCAGGCGGGCGAGCGCGTCGAGGCAGAGCTTGGTGTGCGTGAGCACATCGCCCTCCGGGTGCCATTCGGGTTCCTGGGGCACGTCCGCCATCGCCGCGATTTCCGGGAAGTGGGCGAGCCAGCCGGTCTGCTCAAGCACGACGAGGCCCCGCGCAGGCGCCGTCGATTTCACGGCCCATTTCTCCCATTCACCCCACACGCGTTCGACCGCCAGTTCGCCATAAGCGCCGGCGATGGTTCGGCAAAGCGCCGCCGTTTCCGGCGCCAGGGTGAGATCAAAACGCGCCGCGAGCTGCATGGCCCGCAGCACGCGCAGCGGATCCTCCCCGAACGCCGCGCCGGTATGCCGCAGCACCCGGGCGCGCAGGTCGGCCTGGCCACCGTGCGGATCGATGATCGCGGCGGCCAGCGGATCGTAGGCGATGGCGTTGATCGTGAAGTCGCGCCGCGCCGCCGCCGCGGCCTCGGAAAGGGTGGGGTCGGGCGTCACCGCGAAACCGCGGTGGCCGGCACCGGTCTTTGATTCACGCCGGGGCAGGCTAAAATCATACTCCACGCCCGCCCGGCGCAGTTTGACGATGCCAAAACTGCGGCCCACCAGATCGGGTTCGCCGAAAGGTGCGAGGCTGCGGACCAGGGTCTCGTAATCGACCCCCGCCACCTCCAGGTCGAAGTCCTTCGGCTCGAGTCCGAGCAGCCAGTCGCGGACGCAGCCGCCCACGAGGCGGGGCCGTCCCACGGCGCTTAACGCCCGCACTATCGCGAGCAACTCATCGGGCAGTTGCATGGCAGGATCGACACACGGTGTCAGGATGAGGTGGGTCCGGGAGACTGGCGCCGGCCGCTCAACATTACGAGCACCCATCCCGCCAGCAGGGCAAGGCCACCGGCCGGTGTGATCGGTCCCAGTGCCCGCGGAGCGCCCAAGGCGAGGCCGTAAAGCGATCCGGAAAAGAGGATGACGCCGCCGATCCAGCAGAA
>PLMW01000065.1:6561-16898 GCA_003142615.1 Opitutia bacterium
AGCGCATGGGCGCCCAAGGCCCCCAGGATCACTCCGGTCACGCCCAGCAATCCGGCGATAAAATATAATCGGTTTGGCGACATGCGGCGAACAGACCGGCGGCCATCGGTCCGGTCCCAACGTCGTTGATGTCGGTCTTCGACGCAACGCTTGAAGCTGACAGCATGGATCTCAGGCTGCCTGCCGGTTTTCGCCGCCATCCCATCTAAAGGGTTGACACGCCCCTGCGATAACCTACCTATGACCCCCTTTCTGCACATGAAAACCTTTCTTGCCAAGAAGGGGACGGTTCAACCGAAATGGCATCTGATTGATGCCGATGGTGTCGTGTTGGGCCGCCTCGCCGTGAAAGCCGCCAACCTCCTCCGCGGCCGGCACAAGGCCACCTACACCCCGCACGTCGACACGGGAGACTTCGTCATTGTCATCAATGCCAAGAAGGTCGCGCTCACCGGCAAGAAGGAGGAGCAGAACAGCTACATGTCTTTCTCCGGCTACGTCGGCGGCGAGATCTATCGCAAGATGTCCGAGATGCGCGCGCGCCGTCCCGAATACATCATCGAGCACGCCGTCAAGGGCATGCTCCCCAAGAACCGCCTCGCCCGCCGCATGCTGACCAAGCTGCGCGTCTTCGCCGGCTCCAACCACCCGCACGAGGCCCAGAACCCCGTGAAGATGTCCGTCTGACCCATCCATGAGCGCTGACAAAGCCGTCTTTTCCGCCACCGGCCGCCGCAAGACAGCCACCGCCCGCGTGCGCCTCGTCGAGGGCACCGGCAAGCTCGTCGCCAACGGCCGCGAGTTTGAGAACTATTTCTCCCACGAGAATTTTGCCAAACAGGCTTATTCGCCTTTGCTCACCGTCGAAATGCGCGAGAAGTTCGACGTCACCGCCAACGTCAGCGGCGGCGGCATCAGCGGCCAGGCCGTGGCCGTGGCGCACGGCATCGCCCGCGCCCTGCAGAAGTTCAACCCGGAGCTCCGCATCAAACTGAAGAAGGCCGGGCACCTCACGCGCGATCCGCGCGAGAAGGAACGTAAGAAGGCCGGCCAGCCGGGCGCCCGCAAGCGCTTCCAGTTCTCCAAGCGCTGAACGCGAAACCCTCGCATCTTTTCCAAAGAGCGGAGCGCCCCGGCGGCCTCCGCTCTTTTTTTGTGTAGCCTGATGTCCGTCCACAGTCTTCTGTTCTCAAATCCTCCTCCTCTCATGAAAGTCGGCGTCGTCGGTGCGTCCGGTTATTCCGGCGAAACTCTCGTCAAACTCCTGCTCGGCCATCCGCAGGTCACGCTGGGGGCCGTCACGTCGCGCCAGCATGCGGGCAAGCCGCTGGCGCAGGTGATCCCCGCGCTGCGCGGACTCGACCGCGGCCTGCGGTTTGTCGACTCCGATGCCGCGGCGCTTGCCGCGAGCGACCTCGCCCTGTTCTTCCTGGCGCTCCCGCACGGCGCCGCCGCCACCTACGCCCGGGCGTTCGTCGCCGCCGGCAAGAAGGTCATCGACCTCAGCGCCGACTTCCGCATCGCCGATCTCGCCACCTATGTGAAGTATTACGGCGAGCACCATGCGCCGGAACTGCTGGCCCGGGCGCGCTTCGTCCTGCCCGAACTGACCGCCGGCGACTGGCGGAAATTCCCGCTCATCGCCGCGCCGGGCTGCTATCCGACGGGCATCCTCGTGCCGCTGGTGCCGGTGCTGCGCGCCGGCGTGGTGACGCGCGAGCACATTGTCGTCAATGCCTTCAGCGGCGTGAGCGGCGCCGGCCGCAAGGTCGAGGAGACCTACCTGTTTGTCGAGCGCGCGGAGAATGCGAAGGCCTACGGGCTGGTGCACCACCGCCACCTGGCGGAAATCGAAGAACAACTCGCCCTGCACACCGGTGCGCCGACGGTCATCCAGTTCAATCCGCACCTCGCGCCGATGCGCCGCGGCATCGCCACGACCATCACCGTGCCGGCCGCGCCGGGCGCCACCCTCGAGGCCCTTTACGCCGCCTGGCGCCAGGCCTATGAAGGCCGGCCCTTCGTGCAAATGCTCCCCAGCGGCGAAACTCCCGACACGGCTTACGTGACCGGCACGAATCGCATTGATATGTCGGCGGTCCACGATGCGCGGACCGGCAATTTCGTGATAACTTCGGCCATCGACAACCTGGTGAAAGGCGCCGGCGGCCAGGCGGTGCAGATCATGAACCTCTGGTGCGGCTTCCCCGAGACGGCCGGGCTCGGCTGAGACACCGGGAAGACCGGCAGGCGCCGCGCGGCTCCTGGTTTTCCGGAGGCAGCGCGATCGGGCGTCTCCGGCGATCCGTGTCCGGGCGCACGTTCTCACGCGCGTAATGAACCCTGAAAACTCTTGCACTCGCGCGCGTTTCAAACTGGGTTCATGCCGCAAAGTTGCGAGTGGAACCAGCAGGAACCCGGGGCAATTGATCCTGCACCGCCCGAGATCATGACCGAATTCCAAAGAAAAATCCTCTTCGTGGGCTACGGGGCCGTGGCCGAGTGCACGCTCCCGATTATTTTCAAGCTGATCAAGGTCCCGCCCGGGAACATCACCGTCATGGATTTCGAGGACCGGTCGGCGAAGCTGAAGCCGTGGACCGCCCGGGGGGTGCGTTTTGTGCGCGACCGCGTGACGAAGGAGAACCTGGGCCGGCTGCTCGGCAAATATCTGGCCGCGGGCGACCTCCTCATCGACCTCGCCTGGAACATCGACGCCTGCGAGATCCTGCAGTGGTGCCATGATCACGGGGTGCTGTATGTGAACACCTCGACCGAGCTGTGGGATCCCTATGCCGGGGCGCCCAACAAGCACCCGACCGAGCGGACGCTTTACTGGCGGCACATGACCGTCCGGCGCCTGGTCGCCCAGTGGAAGAACAAAGGCCCCACGGCCGTGATCGAGCATGGCGCCAACCCGGGCCTGATCTCGCATTTCACCAAGCAGGGCCTGATCGACATCGGCGAGAGCCTCATCGCGGACCGGAAAGCCAAGGGGCGGGCCGCGGAGCAGATCCGCCAGCTCATCACGGAGCAGAAGTTCAACCACCTCGCGCGAAGACTCGGCGTCAAGGTCATCCATTGCAGCGAGCGCGACACGCAGATCACCGACCGGCCGAAGCGGGTGGACGAGTTCGTCAACACCTGGAGCATCGAGGGCTTCCGCGAGGAGGGCACGACCACCGCCGAGATGGGGTGGGGCACGCACGAGAAGAAGCTGCCGGACTTCGCGTACCGCCACCGGAAAGGGCCGCGCAACCAGATCTGCCTCGCCCGCATGGGCATCAACACNNCATCCACGGCATGGTCGTGCGCCACGGCGAGGCGTTCACCATCTCGGACAAACTGACCGTGTGGGAAAAGAACCAGGCGGTCTACCGGCCCACGGTCCACTATGCCTACTGCCCGTGCGACTGCGCCATCGCCTCGCTGAACGAACTGCGCGGCTACGACTACCGCCTCGTGGAGAACCAGCGCATCATGAACGACGAGATCACCAGCGGCGCCGACATCCTGGGGGCGCTGCTGATGGGGCACGCGTACCAGTCATGGTGGATTGGCAGCGATCTCAGCATCGGGGAATCCCGCCGCCTGGTGCCGCATCAGAACGCGACCACCATGCAGGTCGCCATCTCGGTGGTGGCGGCGGCGATGTGGATGATGGAGAATCCCGCGCAGGGCGTCTGCGTGCCCGACGACCTGCCGCATGAGTTTGTCCTCAAAGTCGCGAAGCCGTACCTCGGCCGGTTCATCTCCAAGCCAGCCGACTGGACGCCGCTGCAGCACTACACGAACGCCTTTCAGGGATACAACCAGCCGGACCTTGACTGGAAGGATCCCTGGCAGTTCAAGAACTTCCTGATCAAGGACGGCAGTTGAACGCAGCCACCACCATCGCAGGCCACCCCGCCGGAACCGGGCGAACGGGGCGCTCCGGCCGGCGGCGAAGCCCCCATTCGAAAGGACGGCCATGGTCACGTTGACTCGATTGCAGAAACTGGCGAAGGAGCACGGCACGCCGTTGTTCGTGATCGACCACGACGCCCTCCGGAAGAACTACCGGGCGTTCCGGCGCCACCTGCCGCGCGTGCAGGTCTACTACGCGGTCAAGGCCAACCCCGACCCCGCCATCGTCCGCACGCTCTATCTGGAGGGATCGAGCTTCGACGTCGCTTCGATGCCGGAGTTCATGATCGTGCATGAGAACATCAAGAACCTGCCCGCCAAGCAGCGGCAGGACTGGATCTGGGACAAGATCATCTACGCCAACCCGACCAAGGCCACCGAAACGCTGGAGCAGCTGAACCAGTACAAGCCGCTCGTCACGTTCGACAACCTCGAGGAAATCCGGAAGATCAAACGGCACGCGCCGAATGCCGGCCTGGCGCTGCGCCTCCAGGTGCCGAACACCGGCGCGATGGTCGAGCTGTCGTCCAAGTTCGGCGCCTCACCCGGCGAGGCCGTGGATCTCATTCTGGAGGCGGACAAGGCCGGCCTCGTCGTCGAGGGCATCAGCTTTCACGTCGGCAGCCAGACCACCAACTTCGCCAACTACGTGCAGGCGCTCAGTCTCACCGCGGGGGTGTTCAAGGAGGCGAAGGATCGCGGCTACACCAAGATGAACCTGGTCGACATCGGCGGCGGCTTCCCCGCGCCGTATGACGCGACGGTCAAGCCGTTCCGCGAGCTGGCCCGGGTGGTCAAGGGCGAACTCGACCGCCTGTTCCCGCCGGACATCCAGATCCTCGCCGAACCCGGCCGCTTCCTGGTGGCCACGGCCGGCATCGCGGTGGCGAAGGTCATCGGCAAGGCGGTCCGCGACGGCAAGACCTGCTACTACATCGATGATGGCGTCTACCACACCTATTCCGGCATCATCTTCGACCACTGCAAATATCCCATCCGGGCGTTCAAGAAGGGCCCGACGAGCCTCTGCTCCGTCTTCGGCCCCACCTGTGATGCGCTGGACGTGGTCTCCATGGCGGAAAACCTGCCCGAGCTGGCGCGGGACGAGTTCGTCTACAGCATCAACATCGGTGCCTACAGCCACGCCTCCTCCACGTACTTCAACGGCTTCCCGCCCGCGAAGGTCGTGCACGTGAACCAGTAGGCGCCGCCGGCCCTGGCGGGCGGCGGTTAGCCTGGCTCCATCTCTCCCGGCTGATCGGGCGAGCTTGTTTTCCGGTCGTGCCCCAGACGGAAATGTCAACTATTAGTTGACATTGCCGTCTGGCTGGATTGCTGAACCGTTGCGATGGAAGGGCGAGGGAAGGTGGATGGGGTTAACTGCGGTAGTCCGCGTTTTCGCTGATGTACTCGTGCGTGAGGTCGGCGCCCAGCACGGTTGCGCCGGCCCGGCCCCGGCCGAGATCGACCTCGATTTCCACGCACCGCTCATGTGCCGGAAAGTCGACCGGCGGGGTGAAGACGCCGTTCTTCGGAGGCGCGCTCGCGTAAAGCTCCGCCTGCCGGAGGTGCGCGACCAGCGCCTTCTCCTTGGCCGCATCGAGCTGGAAGGTGCCGCGGGAAAAAATCTCAATGCCGCCCAGGCAGGCGCGGAGGTTCGGCGGGGCGAGTCCCGGTTCGTGGGCGCCCAGATGCCTGCCGATGGCCTGCACGAGGCGGCCGACATTCGGGTCGTTGCCGGCCACCGCGCATTTGAAGAGCGGCGCGTTGACGATCGTCTTGCCGAGGGAGCGCGCCAGGGCGGGGTCCGGCGCGCCCGTCACCTGGACGCGCATGACGTGGTGCACACCCTCGCCGTTGCGCACGACGTCCTCCGCGAGGTCGCGGCACACGGTCGCGAGCGCGCGGGCAAACGCGGCGGAGTCAGGGCAGGGCACCTGGCCCGACGCCAGCGCCACCACGGTATCCGACGTGCTCGTGTCGCTGTCGACCGAGATGCAGTTGAAGGAGGCGTCGACCGCCTGGGCAAGCATGGCGCGCAACAGATCGCGCGGCACCGCGAGGTCGGTGAGGATATAGACGAGCATCGTCGCCAGGTTGGGCTCGATCATGCCCGCCCCCTTGGCGATGCCCACAATGCGCCCGCCGCCGACCAGGGCGCTGCGCACCTTCGGATAAAGATCGGTGGTCATCATGCCTTCCGCCGCGGGCAGCACGGATCCGGTGGCGAGCGCCGCCACCACCTGCGGCAGTGCAGCCAGCATCTCCTCGACGGGCAACCGCCAACCGATCACGCCGGTCGAACTGGGCAGAATCTCCGGCGGCCGGCAGCCGAGCAGCCGCGCCGTCGCCGCGCACAGTTGTTCCGCCGCCGCCTCGCCCCCGGGTGCGCAGACGTTGGAGATTTTGTTGTTCACCAGGATCGCGTCGAGCGCCGGCTCCGCGAGCCGCCGGCGGCCGATGAGAATCGGCGCGCCGGGGAAGGCGTTCCTCGTGTAGACGGCCGCGAAGTCCGGCGTCGGCCGGTCGAGCGCGATGAGGGTCAGCGTCATTTCCGCCGGCTTGGGCACCTCGCGGGGGGTGAAGGCAAAGCGCGTCGTACCGATGCGGAAGCCGGCCGGCAACCGGGCCTGCGTGGCCAGCCAGGCGCGGTGCACGGGGCGGGAGGAGAAAACGTTGGCGGAACTGGGCACGCTTCGACAAGTGGGGCCGACCCGCGCCGGTGTGAAGCTGAAACTGCGGGACCCGCCGGCGGGCGCGCAAAGTTTTTGGTGGAAAATGCGCACCGCAACTGTTGTATGCACTCCGCACCATCCAGCCTACGTGAGCGCCACCACCAACACCGCCATCGTCATCTTCGCGACTGATTCCGCCGCCGGCCGCCCGGCCGGCGGCAGCGCGCGTTAACCTTCGATGGACATTGCAGAGATCACCGCCAAAGCGCGCGTGCTGCTTGAAGCGCTGCCGTACATCCAGGATTTCCGCGGGTCGATCTTCGTCGTGAAATACGGAGGGAGCTTCATGGACGACCCCGATCCGGTCGTCCGGGCGCGGGTGGCCTTCGACATCGCCTTCTTCGCCGCGGTCGGCATCAACGTCGTGGTCGTGCACGGCGGCGGCAGGGCCATCACCAAGGCGATGGAGGCCGCGGGCCTGAGCGCCAGTTTCGTCAACGGCCTGCGCGTCACCGACGAGGCCGCCATGGCCGTCGTCCGGAAGACGCTCAACGAGGTCGTGAACAAGGAAGTGTGCGACGCGATCGCCACGGCCAAGGCCCGGCCCGTGAGCATGCCGGGCGACACCGTGCTCGTCTGCCAGAAGCTCGCCACCGATGACGACGGCAACCCGGTCGATCTCGGGTACGTCGGCGAGGTCACCGAGGTGAAGGTGAAGCTCATCAAGAAGGAGATTGCCGACGGTTTCGTGCCGGTGATCTCCCCCGTGGCCGAGGCTTACGACGGCAAGCCCTACAACGTGAACGCCGATCTGGTCGCCGGTCGTATCGCCAGCGCCCTGCGCGCCCGCCGGCTCGTCTACATGAGCGACGTGCCCGGCGTGCTCGCCAATCCCCCCGCCCCCGACTCGCTCATTTCCACGCTCAAGATCAGCCAGGTCGACGATCTGAAGAAAAAGGGCGTCATCGACAAGGGGATGCGCCCGAAGATCGCCAGCGCCATCCATGCGCTGCAGGAAGGCGTGCAGCGCGTGCACTTCATCGACGGCCGCCTGCCGCACAGCCTGCTGTTGGAGATTTTCACCGACAAGGGCATCGGAACTGAAATCGTCAACGGCTAGGCCAATTTTCGATTTCCGATTGCCAACCGCCGGTTGCTTCACCGCACTGTCGCGGGAGCGGCTGCCGACCGGCTCCAATCGACAATCCCAAATCCCATGCATTCCACCATCATCCGCACCAGCACGGCCGAAATCTACGACGCGTACGTCGTGAAAAGCTACGCCCGCCCCGCGCTCACGCTCGTGCGCGGCAGCGGCTGCTCCGTGTGGGATGACGAGGGTCGCGAATACCTCGATTTCACGTCGGGCATCGCCGTCAGCGCGCTGGGCCACTGCCATCCAGTCTGGGTGGAGGCGGTGCGCCGCCAGGCCGGCGAACTCATCCACGTGAGCAATCTCTTCCGCCACCCGCTGCAGGCGGAGCTGGCGCGGCAGCTGGTGTTGCGCGCCGGCCCGGGCCGGGCGTTTTTCTGCAACAGCGGCGCCGAGGCCAACGAGGCGCTCATCAAGCTCGCGCGCCTGCATGGCGTGAAAAAGTCCGGCGAAGAAGGCCGATGCCACAAAATCATCTGCGCGATGGGCGCGTTCCATGGCCGCACCTTCGGCGGCATGAGCGCCACCCCGCAGGAGAAGATTCAGAAGGGATTCCGGCCGCTCGTCCCCGGTTTTGTGTTCGGCGAGCTCAACAACCTCCGGAGTTTCGCCGACCTGGTCGATGACCGGACCTGTGCGATCTTTGTCGAAACCATCCAGGGGGAAAGCGGCATCAATCCGTGCACCGACGAGTTCCTCGCCGGCCTGCGGCATCTGTGCAACCGCCACAAGCTGCTGCTGCTGATCGATGAAGTGCAGTGCGGCGTCGGGCGCACCGGCCGGTTTTTCGCCTTTGAACACACGGGCATCCTCCCCGACGCCATCGGCATGGCGAAAGGGCTGGGCGGCGGCTTTCCCATCGGCGCGGTCTGGATCCGCGAGAATGCCGCCGAGTATTTCCAGCCCGGCTCGCACGGGACGACGTTCGGCGGCACGCCGCTGGCCTGCGCGGCCGCGCTGGCCGTGCTGCACGTGATCGACAAGGAGAAGCTCCTCGCCAAGGTGTCCGCCAACAGCGGGCCGTGGCTGAAGAAACTGGAGAAGCTGGCCGCCGACTTTCCCCAGCAGCTCAAAGCCGTGCGCGGCCGGGGCTATCTGATCGGCCTGCAGATGGCGGGCGATCCGGCGCCCTACCAGGCGGCCCTGCGGGAGGCCGGCCTGCTGGCGCCCGGCGCCGGCAACAACGTCATCCGTCTGCTGCCACCGCTCATTGCCACGCGCGCCCACCTGGATCGATCGGTGGAGATCATTCGCGGCGTGCTGCAGGCGAAAGCCTGACGGCCGGCGGGCGGACGCGCGCACGCCGGCTTCAGCCATCACCGGGGATGGCGCCGGGCCGCCGGCCCGGCGCGGGAATTTTTCGCCGCGGGTAAAATCCCCGGGGGCGGAAACGTCCTGATAACCAACCGCCGGCAGCCCCATGATTCTTAGGGGTAAATTTTGTCTGGCCGCGCCGGGCGCACTGGCGTAAAAGCGACCTTTTTCCCCATGAAGCACTTCCTCAAGGAGACCGACTTCAAGCCGCGCGAAGTCGCGGAAGTCTTTGAACTCGCCCGCGAATTCAAACGGAAGCGTGGCCGGCATGACCCGGTGCTCGCCCGGCAGACCTGGGCGCTGATTTTTGCCAAAGCGAGCACGCGCACGCGCGTCTCCTTCGAGGTCGGCATCCACGAACTGGGCGGGCACGCGATTTTTCTGAACAAGAACGACATTCATCTCGGCCGCAGCGAGTCGCTGGCCGATACCGCCCGCGTCCTGTCGCGTTTTGTGCACGGTCTCGTGGTGCGCACCTATGCGCAGAGCGACGTCGAGGAGCTCGCCAGATATGGCAGCATTCCGGTGATCAACGCCCTCACCGACCTGCTGCATCCCTGCCAGATCTACACCGACGCCTTCACCGCCGCGGAACGCTGGACCGGACCCCGGGGCAGTCTGCTGGCGTCGCTGCGCGGCCGCAAAATCGCATTTCTGGGCGACACCCGTTTCAACATGGCCAACTCCTGGATCCTCGGGGCGGCGCTCTTCGGCATGAAGATCGTGCTGGCCGGCCCGAAGGGCTACGAACCCGGAGCGCAGATCAACACGCTCCTCTCGGCCGAGGGATTTACCGGCGTCCACCAGTTCACCACCGATCCCTACGAGGCCGTCGCCGGTGCCGACATTGTCTATACGGACGTGTGGGCCAGCATGGGGCAGGAGGAGACAGCCCAACAACGCATTCTCCAGATGCGGCCCTACGCGGTGACCGCGAAACTGTTCGCCGCGGCGAAGCCGGACGCACTCTTCATGCACTGCCTGCCGGCACACCCGGGCGAGGAGGTCGAACAGGCCGTCCTCGACAGTCCGCGCTCGATCGTCTTCGACCAGGCGGAAAACCGCCTCCATGTGCAAAAGGCGATCGTGGCCACGCTCGCACGACAGTTGCAGGCGTAAACCAAGCGGTCCGAGGCCAAAGCTGCAGGATATCATACCAATCGCCCGAGAGTTTTGGACCAATCCCACGGGCGTTCTGCTGGCCAGCAGAACGTGCCACGTGGCATGGGCCTCTGGCCCATGTCCGAGGAAGTCCAAATGATTAGGGCTTGATATCAGCCGGGACGATG
>PLMW01000079.1 GCA_003142615.1 Opitutia bacterium
CGACGGCTGCGGCAGGCTCATGAGAAACCCGACCAGACTGGCGCTTTCCTTCGAGACGGCGGCAATCGGCTCGAAGTTGCGCGCGGCGCACGGTTGTCGCGTCAGGGCGTCGTGCTGCTGGCACCAGACGGTGCGCCGGCCGTCGGCGGTCCTGATCTGCGCCGCCAGAACGCAGTCGATCCCCCGCGCCAGGCGGCGCCCGGCCTCCTCGCGCAGGTCGGCAGGAACAAACGCATACCCGGCATTCCCCGCCGCCACGTCCCGCAGCAGCTCGAGCGCATGCGTCATCGCATCATCGTTGAACGTGATGGCGTCGTGATATCCGCCGGCGAGGGGGTAAACCTGGGGGAAGCCGCCGTTCGGATATTGCGCGGTGAAGACGTAGTGCAGACCGCGTAAATACGCCCCGCGCCAGGCCGCGGAGCGGGCCGCATCGGTCGCCGCCGCCGTCACCCGCGCGAGAAAACGCAGCTCGAAGATCGTGGCGTCGTTGTCGAAGGTGCCGCGGCTCCAAAGATCATTCTCCCCGGCTGCCGCCGTGCGCGGCCGCGTGTAGTCGATGCCTTTGGTCCACGCCCCGGCCGGCGTCTGCCATGCCACCACGCGATCCGCGATGGTCCGTGCTTCGTCGCCGGCGTACCACGCCGGCGGCGCCTCGAGCCGCAGACCCTCGGTATGCCGGCCGCCCTTGGGCGGACCGGCGATCGGCTGCAGGGGGGAAAAGTCGGGGACGGCGGGGGCGGGCGCCAGACGCGCCAGCGTCTGGGAGGTGTCCCAGTAAGCCCGCCAGGCCGGCTGTTCGTCCGCGGGGAGCGCGGCGATGCGCTCCGGCGTGACCGGTGCAAACTGATTCGGGGGCCAGGCGCGTGGCTGGTCGGCGGCCGCGGCCGTCAGGGCGGTGATCGCAGCAAACACTACGATCGAGGTTGGGGCGAAGCAGGCGCGGGTAAGCAGGGACATGGAATCTGTTGTTTATGACGATCCGGACTTATGATGCAGCCATTTTCTCCGATGATCCGGAACACCGGGCGGAGGCCGGCCGGGTTCGCAGGTCACCTTTCCGTCCCCTGACGTCTTGCGTCATCCTGGCAGAGCTGCCTGAATCGCCAATCGCCCGCTGCCATGCGCATCGTTGCCATCCGCGAGAAAACCGTCCCGATTGCGTCGCCCATCGCCAACGCCTACATCGATTTCTCGAAGATGACCTGCTCGGTCGTCGCGGTCGTTACCGATNNACGCTGATCGACGAGGCGCATGACAATCTTGACCCGCACAAGATCTGGGCGCGGATGATGACGAACGAGAAACCCGGCGGCCACGGCGAGCGCTCGGTGGCGGTCGGGACCATCGACATGGCGGTCTGGGACGCGGTCGCGAAGATCGCCGGCCAGCCGCTCTTCCGCCTGCTGGCCGGGCGCTATAACGACGGGAAGATCAACCGGCGGATTTTCGTCTATGCGGCCGGCGGCTACTATTATCCGGGCAAAGGCCTCGAGGACTTGAAACGTGAGATGCGCAGCTATCTCGACCGCGGCTACACCGTCGTGAAGATGAAAATCGGCGGGGCGCCGCTGGCCGGGGACGTGCAGCGCATCGAGGCCGTGCTGGGCGTGCTGCCCTCGGGCACCAGGCTCGCCGTCGACGCCAACGGCCGCTTCGATCTCGCCACCGCTCTCGAGTACGGCCAGGCCCTGTCCCGCTACGACCTGTTCTGGTACGAGGAGGCCGGCGATCCGCTCGACTACGCCCTGCAGGCGGAGCTGGGGAAACACTATGCCGGGCCGATGGCGACGGGCGAAAACCTCTTCTCCATGCCGGACGCGCGCAACCTCATCCGTTACGGCGGCCTGAGGAAGGACCGCGACTGGCTGCAGTTCGACTGTGCGCTCAGTTACGGGCTCGTCGAATATCTCCGCACGCTGCAGATGCTCAAGGAGCACGGCTGGTCGCTGCAGCGCTGCATCCCGCACGGCGGGCATCAGATGTCGCTCGCCATCGCCGCCGGGCTCGGCCTCGGCGGCAACGAATCGTATCCCGATCTCTTCCAGCCCTTCGGCGGATTTCCCGACAGCGTCGAAGTGCAGGACGGCCATGTCACCCTCCCCGAACTGGCCGGCATCGGCTTTGAGGCGAAGGCCGCGCTTTATCGTGAACTGAAAACCCTCGGCGATTGAACCGGCGCCGTCCGGCATCCCCCACCAACCCCACCCCACGCACGTGACCGCCACCCCCACCGCCACCCGCGGCGGCATCTTCGGCAAGCTCTACACGCAGGTCTGCATCGCGATCATCCTCGGTGTGATCGCCGGGCACTTCTTCCCGGCATTCGGCGTGGCGCTCCGACCGCTGGGCGACGGTTTCATCCGGCTGATCCGCATGCTGCTCGCGCCGATCATCTGCGGCACGATTGTCATCGGGATCGCCAGGATGGACAGCTTGAAGGAGGTCGGGCGCATCGGCCTGAAGGCGCTGGTCTACTTCGAGGTCGTTTCAACGCTGGCGCTCGCGATCGGGCTGGTCGTCGTGAATCTGCTCCGGCCGGGCGCGGGCATGAACGTCAATCCGTCCGAGCTCGACGCCTCGTCGATCGCCAGCTACACGGCCACCGCCGCCACCCAGGAGAAGGAGGGGGTGGCCGATTTCCTTCTCAAGCTCATCCCGACCAGTGTGGTCGATGCGTTTGCCCGGAACGACATGCTCCAGATCATCCTGTTCTCGGTGCTGTTGGGCATCGCCATGGCCCGTTTCCGCGCGCAGACGGAGCCGCTGCTCAAGGTCGTCGACAGCCTGCTGCAGGCGCTGTTCGCCGTCGTCGGCATGATCATGCGCCTGGCCCCGCTGGCCGCGCTGGGCGCGATGGCGTTTACCGTCGGCAAATACGGCTTCGGCGTGCTGGCCTCGCTCGGCCAGCTGATGATCGCGGTTTACCTCACGTGCCTCCTCTTCATCGGCGGGGTCCTCGGGCTGATCGCCCGCGCGACCGGCGTGAGCCTCTGGAAGTTCATCCGCTACATCAAGGAGGAGATCGTGATCGTGTTCGCCACGGTCTCCACCGAGGCCGTGCTGCCGCGCATGATGACCAAGCTCGAAAACGCCGGTTGCGCCCGGCCCGTGGTGGGCCTGGTGCTGCCCGCCGGTTACACCTTCAATCCCGACGGAACGGCGATCTACCTGACGATGGGAGCGATCTTCATCGCCCAGGCCACGAACACGCCGCTCACCCTCGGCGACCAGCTGTTCGTCCTCGGCGTGCTGATGCTGACCTCCAAAGGCTCGGCGGGCGTGGCCGGCGCCGGTTTTGTCACGCTCGCGGCGACGCTGGCGTCGCTCCACAAGATTCCTGTCGCCGGGCTCGTGCTCCTGCTCGGCGTGGACCGCTTCATCAACGAGGCGCGGGCCGTCACCAATCTGATCGGCAACGGCATCGCCACCCTCGCCATCGCGCGGTGGGACAAGGCTCTCGACGTGCACCGCATGAATGAAGTGCTGAACGGCGGCGGGAAAAGAACCGAGGTCAGTTGACGGACGACAGCGGTCGGAAGTCAGGGCCCGGCGGAGACGGGAGTGAAAGCCTGCCTGAGCTCCTGGTGATCTTCGTGATGAACGGGCAACGGGCGCGACAATCTCGCGCCCTTACAGGTCGAGGATCTTGATGCCGTGGGCGGCGAGGCGGACCCGCTTCCGCGAGCGGCCGTTGCCGAGGATGACGACCGTTTTCTGCGGCGTGCCGGCGTTGTTGATGACGACGAGCTTCCCCTTCCGGGGAAAGTACGCGCACTCAGTGCGGAGGTTGGAGCAGTTCCAGACCGGGAATGTCCTCTCCTGCGCGGCGGCCCAGAAGAGCGCGCGATGCAGCAGGCGGGTGTTCTCATGAGTGAACTTGAAACCCGAGAGGTAGACGCTGCGGCCCCGGCCGAAGGCGTGGGTCGCGATGCGCGGCGAGCCGTCGTGCCCGGCGAGCACCCGGGTGCCTGCGCCCAGAGTGTAGATGCCGTCGACATCCTTCCCGAAGTCCGGCGCGCCGGCGAGGTCGGCGGTGATGAAGTGCGGCGCCGGCGCGGCGTACTGGTATTTGCCGTTGGCGATGCGTTCGCCGCGGTCGCGGTCGAGGCCGAGCACGTGCGAGAGCTGGAAGAGCTGGCCGGGCGCGGGCACGGCGGACGGCTCGGCCACGCCGATGAAGCCGCCGCCCTTCCGCACCCACCGGGTGAGGATCCGGTTGATCTCCGGGTCGGCCCAGTAATGGCCGCCGCTCCACGCGCTGCCTTCGCGGCCGCAGTTGACGAGCACCCGCACGTCCGCCGGCACGCCCTTTTCCCGGAGGTCGTCAAAGCTGAGGAACTCGACGGCGACCGGCAGGCCGGCGAGCGACTCGATGAGCTCGTTCAGCTCGAGACCGTGCGTGAAATGGCCGCTGCAGATCCACGAGCGCAGGCGGCCCCACGCCGTGAGCACGGCGACCTTGAACGGCGCGACATAAGGCCGGTCGCCCCGGTGGAAGGATTTCAGCAGGCGGAACTCCCGGGCGAGCCGTCCGATGTAGTTGACGAAATCGGGCCATGGCTCGACGAGCGAGAGGTAGCCGCCAAGACCGATGCGGTCGATGGGTGCGCGGATAAGGCCGCGGCGGGCGTCGATCCAGAAGTTTTTGGCGTCGAGCGTCGGATTGCCGCCCGGCTTGAAGGTCGGCTCGCCCTTGAGGCCGGTGGGGAAAAGATACGGATGCAGGCGCAGCTCGTGGGTCTTCACGCCCGCGGCGTGGGCGCAGAGGCGGACCTCGAAGGCGTTGAAGACGCACTTGATCAGGCCGTCGAAGCCGAACTCGGCGAAACGCGGACTGTTGGGCTCCACGCCGATCCAGTGGTCATCGTAGAAGACATAAGCCTTCTTCCCGTGCCGGTGGACCAGGTCGACGCATTGGCGGCCAAACCCGATCACGAAATCGTGGATGAAGTCCATGTAGTCGCGGTAGCGGCGCGACGGCGCGTTGTGCGTGGAATTGTAGAGCCCGCCGTTGACGAAATCCTCGGAGGTGAGCCGGTAGCCGTATTTTTTTGCGAAGCGCCGCAGCGCGCGCGGGCTGACGGTCATCGCGTAGTCGCCCCAGTCCGAATAAATGTAGCGGAGGTTCGGATCGTCGCCCCAGAACCACGTGAAGTTGTAGAACATCGACGTGAAGCGCACGACGCTGGTGTCGGGATGGTCCTTGAGCCATTGCGCGAGGAAGGCCAGCAGCATCCGCCGGGTCCCGGGATGCATCGGATCCACGGCCGCGAGGTGATCGCGGTCGCCCCAGTGGTTGGTGATGTGGTTGTACATCGAGATCTCCTCCCAGATGCGGAAGGTGAGGAAATTGACGGTGTACTTGTGGCCGGGCACGGCGCCCCGGATGGTGACGGTGCCGCGCCGCGCGTTGCCGGACCACTGCCGCTTCTGGACCTCCCTGCCGGTCGTGCGGTCGAAGACCTGCCACCACTGCTTCGGGTCGTCCTTGAAGTTCACCACGAACTGCTCGCGGAAATAACCCTTGAGCAGTTCGATCGTGACCGTGCCCTGCTCCGCCACGACTGGGAAGCTCATCAGGAAGTTTTGCTGGAGCTTGTCGGGGTTTCGTTTGGCCCACGCGTTGACCGAGCGGACAAGGCAGAGGGTCGAGTAAATGTGGTAACCGGCCCGGGTGATCTTCGGCGACAGCTGCGTGCCGTCGCTGTCGCGGATCGTGTCCGCGCCCCATCGCTTGGCGAGGCGGAGCGTCAGCGCCTCGTAACCGGCCTCGCCCGGCAGGGTGAAATCGCCCTTGGTCAGATCAGGAGTACTCATGGGAAGAAGGTTGCTTTTACCACGGATGGCACGGATGCACACCGCTTTTTCATGCGCCCGCCAAGCCTGCGGAGTTCTGACAGTTCGTTCCCGGCGGGCGGCATCTTCCCACGAGAACACCCGGGGCGGGGAGCGAACAGGCGGGGAGGAGGCGCCGGCTTGGGGTCCCGGCGTCAGGGCTGTTCCCGTTTACTTCCCGGCCGGCGACACGCGGTAAAGCCCGGCGCCGTGCCAGGGGATCTCCGGCGCAAATTCGCCGGTGAATTCACCGAGGTCCTTGGTCTGCCAGAGATCGCGAATGCGGCACGCACCGGCGAAACCCAGCTCGGAAAGTTTCACGGGCACCGGCACGCCGGGCGCACCCGCCGGCGCTCCGGGCTTGTCGCGGGTGTTGAAGAGGGCGACGTACCGGTCAGCCGAGCCGGGCGCCTCGGCCATCCAGCCGATGAGATTGTCGCGGTTGAAGAGCTGACGGCCGCCCGTGCTGTGCTGGTCGACGGCGATGACCTCGTCGTTGGTCAGCAGCTCAAGGGTGAAATTGGGCAGCTTCGTCAGGTCGCCGCCCATGATCAGCGGCGAGCGCGCGATGGACCACAGGGTCATGACGGTGCGCTGCTCGTCGCGGGTGAAACGCGTGGAGCGCCGCCCCAGGTCGAGCATGCCGAACGGCAGCATGTCCGCGTCGGGCCAGTGTCCGGGACCGCCAAACTCGGCCCACTTGCGCAACCGCTCGAATTGCTCATTCAGCGCGGGCCAGTTGTCCCAGAAGTCGTCGCTGATGCGCCACAGGTTGGCGTGCCGCCTGACGTGCTCCGCCGCGGCCAGCGCGGTCTCGCCGGGCGAGAGGCTCAGCACCATCGGACGGCCGGTGCGGTCGATGGCCTTTCGCACCGCCTCGATCTCCGCCTGGTGGTCGGAATACGGCCGGCTCATGTCGTCCACCTTGACAAAATCGACGCCCCACGCCGCGAGGAGTCCGAAGACGGAGTCGTAGTAGGCCTGCGCGCCGGGCTTCGTCATGTCGACGCCGTACATGTCGGTGTTCCAGGAGCAGACGCTGTTCTTGTTCGCGATGTCGGCGGCGTGCCTCGGCACGCCCTTGACCGGCGTGTTCTGGGCGACCGCCTGGCGCGGAATGCCGCGCATGAGGTGCACGCCGAACTTGAGCCCCTTGCCGTGCACGTAGTCGGCCAAGGCCTTGAAGCCCGTGCCGTCTCCCGCGGAGGGAAAGCGATTGGGCGCCGGCAGCAGTCGCCCCCATACGTCCATGACGAGTTTCGCGCCCTTGCGGTAATTGTAGCCCGTCGCGTTCGGCTCGTACCACTGGATGTCGACCGTGATGTACTGCCAGCCATGACGCACGAGCTGTTTGGCCATGAAGTCCGCCTGCGCCTTGGTCTGGGCCTCGGTCACGGTGGTGGCGAAGCGGTCCCAGCTGTTCCACCCCATGGGCGGCGTCGGCGCCCACTGCCAGAAGGCGGGCGCCGGCTCCGCGCCATCCGTCGCCAGGAGCAGGCCGCCGGCGGCGAGGAACAGCGCCGTGGTCCACGACATCTTCGCATACCAGGATTGCATGGTCCGCCATTCTGCAGCCGCCATGGCCCGCCTCAACTGGGAAAAAACCTCAGACCCGGCCATCTTTATATCCAGCCTTCAGTTTCAGAGAGTGCGGGTTGAAGCACCGCACTGCCTGGTCTCACGGTTCCGCCTTCAGCCGCAGGAGGGTGAGCGAATTCGCCGGGAAGGTGTGCTCGAAAGACGGGCCGGAGATGGACCGGCTGCGGCCTACGCGGATCTTGTAGGGTCGGTGGTGCCGCGGCCGGCCTTCCGCAGCGGCCACCGCGCGGCTCCCAGCAGCGTCAGCGCGGCGATCAGCCACGCCTCCATCGCACCGCCGCCACCGCCTCCGCCGCCAGACGAGGGGGGCGGACTGGTGGCCGCGTTCACGGTCAGTGTCGCCCTGCCGCTGGTCACGCTGCCGGAGTTGTTGGAGACCGTGACCGTATAGTCTCCGGCGTTGGAGGGTTGGACGTTTGTCAGGCCATAGGAGCTGCCGGTGGCGCCGTTGATCGCGGTGCCGTTGAAGTTCCATTGATAGGTCGGCGTCGGTCGACCGGAAGCCGCCACCGAGAATTGGACGTTGGCTCCGACCGTCACGGTCTGGCTTTGCGGCTGCGTTGTGATGCCGGGAGCCACGGGGAATAGCACGACGCGGATGGCATGATTACTGGCGTCGGCCACATAGATATTGCCGGAATTGTCCGCCGCTACACCCGAGGGAAAATTGAAGCGGGCGGCGCCGTCCACACCGTCGGCGCTGCCGGTGGTTCCGGCCTGTCCGGCGATCGTGGCGACGCCGCCGGACGGAGTGACTTCGCGAATCGTACTGTTGTCCGTGTCGGCGACGAACAGATTGCCCGCGGCGCCAATGGCTACGCCCGAAGGGAAAAAGAATTGCGCCTGGCTGCCGGTGCCGTCGGCGCTGCCGCTGACGCCGGCTTGTCCGGCCACGGTGCCCACGACTCCACTCGACAGGACGACCTTGCGGATGGTGTCGTTATTGGTGTCGGTGACGTAGAGGTTGCCGGCGCCATCTAGGGCCAGCCCTTGGGGGCCCTGGAAGCGGGCGGCGGACCCGGTGCCGTCGGCGCTGCCGTTTACGCCTGCCGTTCCGGCCAAAACGCTGACGGCGCCGGCGGGAGTGACGCTCCGGATGGTATGGTTCAGGGTGTCGGCGACGTAAAGATTGCCGGCGGTGTCCGCCGCGATGCCCGACGGCCCGTTGAACCTCGCGGCCGAGCCGGTGCCATCGGCGCTGCCGCGGGCCCCGGCTGTCCCCGCCATCGTACTGACCACGCCAGCTGGCGTGATTTTTCGAATCGTGGCATTGTCAGTGTCGGCCACGTAGACATTGCCGGCCCCATCCACGGCGGTGCCCGCCGGGTGATTGAACCTGGCGGCCGAGCCCGTGCCGTCGGCGCTGCCGCTGGAGCCCGCCTGGCCCGCCAGCGTCGTCACCGCACCCGCCGGGCTGATTTTCCGAATCGTGTGATTGGCGGTGTCCGCCACGTAGATGGTGCCACCGCTGTCGGCCGTTACGTCGGCCGGATAATTGAATCTCGCGGCGGGGCCGCTGCCGTCGGTGCTGCCGGAAGCCCCGGCCTGGCCGGCCACGGTGCTGACCGTCACGCCCGGACCCGTGAAGGTGGGCCAGCTGCTGGAATCCCAGAACAGATCGCTGATCTGCAGCGTGGGGTTGCCGTTGTTGTTGGCGTCATAGGCGTGGAAGGCGATGATCCACGCACCGCCGTTCTGCACGACACTCTGGCCGCCGGGTCCCTTCCACCGGCTGTCGCCCGCGTCCAAAACCGTCCCGCCTCCGCCCAGCATGAGTACATTGTCTTTGTCCAGATAGGGGCCGGTGATGCTGCTGGATCTGCCGTACGCGATCTTGTAGGTGCTGTTGACGCCCTGGCAGCAACGGTCGATCGAGGCGAACAGGTAGTAGTAGCCATTGGCGTACACGATATTTGCTCCCTCGATACCATTGGTCCTTTGCGCAATGGAATAGACGGTGCCGGTTGGCTTCATCGTATTCGGGTCGAGCTGGACGACATGCAAGCCGTCGAACCAGGAGCCGAACACAAGCCAAGGATTGCCCGCCGCGTCGGTGGTCAGGCTGGGATCAATCGCGTTATAAGCGTCCACCCCGCTCCTTGAGCTGAGCACAAGTCCGTCATCCCGCCAGTCTCCGGCTGCGATGCTGGTGCAGGACTTCAGGCCGATCGCCGAGTTGTTTCGCCCGAACTCGGAAACGCAGTAATAACACCAGGTTCTGTTGCCAAACCTGTGAACGTCGGGAGCCCACACGTCCAGGCTGCCCATATTGGGGGCATAAGTTCGCCACCACGAAAGCTCGGCGGCAAAGAGCGGCACCCCCTGCTGCCAGTTCAATCCATCGGAGGAGTATTTCACCGGCAATCCAGCGCCGGTGGTGAAGCACCACCACAAAGCTCCTTCCCTGATGATGCCCGGATCGTGGGCGCCCAATGCGCCGGTGAGCGACCAACTTGCGGCTGGCGAAGCCTGCGACGCCACCACAGCCAGGCAACCCGCCGCGAGGAGCCGGCGGCCGGGGAATGCCCTGTGGCGCGCGGCCGACGGTCTCCCGTCAACGGCGAACAACGAACGCAGGATTTCGATTTTCATCTGACGGCTTTTACCTCTTCGAACCGACTGGTCGGGTTCTTTTTCGACTCCGGACGCGCGGGTCCAACTGAAGGGGCCGCGATGGTCATTCAACTCCGGATGGCCGCCCAAAAACCGGCATGCCTTGCGCATCCCATTTCAGCGGCTTGATGTAGGTGTGCCGGTTGGGGTCCCACAAGGGATCGCCCACAATCTCGGTGTAGGTCCGGGCATGGTAGACCAACAGATCGGTCGTGCCGTCCTCGGCGACCGTGAAGCTGTTGTGGCCCGGGCCATAGATCTTGTGCTCGTAGTCGGTTCGAAAGACCGGCTGCGGCGATTTCGTCCAGCTGCGCGGATCGAGCAGGTCGGCGTCCTCGCGGGCGTGGAGCAGGCCCATGCAGTAGTTCTCGTCGGTCGCGCTGGCCGAATAGCTGAGGAACACGCGGCCGTGGCGGATCAGCACCGACGGACCTTCATTGACCCAGAAGCCCCGGATCTCCCACTCAAACTCGGGGATGGAAATCCGCACCGGTGGCGTGGCGAGGCGCGTGGCTGACGCGAGGCGCGCAACGTAGAGGTTGGAGTTGCCCCGAATCGCCGGATCCTTCTGCGCCCAGACGTAATAGGCCACGCCGCCATGCGTAAACGTCGTGGCATCGAGACTGAAGCTGTCGATGCTGGTCTCGATACGAACCGGCGACGACCATTTGCCCTCAAGCGGATTCGCCGCAGATGTCGAAATCGCGTACATGCGATGTTGGAACAGGTCATCCTTGATCGCCTGCGAGGGCGCCGCAGCGAAATAGACGTGCCACGCGTCGAAGAGGTGGTGGATCTCCGGCGCCCAGATCAGTTCGCTGCACGGCCCGGAGTCGGGCTTGCGCCAGACGTCGACCGTGGGCGCGGTGGCAAGCCCGGCAATCGCGCGCGCACGGCGCAGCTCGATCCGGTCATAGGCGGGAATGGAGGCCGTGAAGTAATACCAGCCGTCGGTATGGCGCCGGATGCACGGGTCGGCGCGCTGAAGAATGAGCGGTTGCAGGACGTTGGCCATGGGGAGTTCCCGTCAACTGGTTGTCGTGTCGCTGGAGCCGGCGAATACTAGCTTTCCCTGCGCGGCCAGCTTCTCTTTGATCTCGCAGTAGTACTTGTCGGTGATGCGGTACTTGTACATCAGCAGGCCCATACCGAGGTGGAAGACACTGGGGATAATGGTGAGCAGCAGCGCAATGCCCCGGAGCGTGAACGCGCTCTGCACCTTGTCGGCCTCGTACTGGAAGTAGGTGAGCAGCCAGCCCACCATGCCCGCGGCCAAGCTCATGCCCATCTTCTGGGCGAAGGAGACGCCGCCGAACGCCATGCCGGCCACGCGCTTCCCACTCGCGACCTCGCCGTAGTCGACGGCCTCTGAAATGATGGACCAAAACACCGGCCCCTGCAGGTCGACGATGAAGTTGATGAGGAAGTACAAAACGAACGCCGCGACAATGCTGCTGGGGGCCACCGCCAGGAACATGATCACGCTCAACACGAAGGTGATCAATTGCGACCAGCGGAAGAGCTGGATCTTGCAGAACTTCTTCGTGATCCAAGTGGAGGCGACCATGGAGAGGATGTTGCCGATGATGCCAGTGGTAACGAAGGCGGCCTGCATCTTGGCATCTCCACCGAGAAAGTATTTGGCGTAATAGAGCGCCGCGGACCCGCGGATCACGTAACCGATCGTGCCGATCAGGCACACCCAGAACAGAACCATCCATTGATCGTTCTTCCAGAGCAGGCCCAGTTGTTGGCCCAGCGGCTTACGGTCGCTCTTGTGCACCACGCGTTCGGTCGTGGTGAAGAAACAGAAGATGAACAGCAGCGTGGCCATGCCGGCCATCACCGCCATCGAGATTTGATAGCCCTTCGCCAGGTGCTCCTGCCCCCAACGGGCCGCAAAGATCGGAACAAACGTGTTGACCAGCAACGAGGCCCCCTTGGCGAAGAAGAGCCGATATCCGTTGGCCGAAAGGCGCTCCTGCGGGTCGGCCGTCAACACACCGGGCAGGGAGATGTAGGGGATGACGATGGCCGTGAAGACGAGCATCATCAGAATGTAGGTCGTGTAGGCCCAGAGCAGTTTGCCGTTGTAGGAGAGGTTCGGCGTGGTGAACACCAGCATGACCGCAATCCCGAACGGGACCGCGAAGATCAGGAAATACGGGCGGTATCGGCCCCAGCGCGTAGTGTGGCTGTCGGTGTACATGCCCATGCCAACATCGGCGAAAGCGTCGATCAGCCGCGGGATTAGTCCCAGCATGGCGATGTGGGCGACGTTCAGTCTGTACACGTCAGTGTAGAAGAACGTGATGATGATCGCCAGGGCCGACCAGACGACGTTCACGGCCGCGTCGCCGCCACCGAAACCGATCTTCTCCAAGACCGTGAGCCTGGGTGTTTTCATGGATGGGGTTGCCTGGGTTTGACCGGACGCTTCGCGGGTTGTGCCTCGACGCGGCGGCGGTCGACGCTAGGGAATGAGCACGCTCGTGTAGGTCTGCAGCACGCTGGCATCCACCACGGGCCACTGGTCCGCGTCCCACGTCAATTCGGCGATCTTCAGTTTCTGCAGCCCGTTGTCCGCCGTCTCGTAGGCGTGGAAGATGAGGTAGTCTTTCCCGTCGAATGTGTAGGTGCTGTTGTGCCCGAGTCCGGGCCACGCGCTTTTTCCACCCAGCAACAAGGTGCCGCCGCCTGCGGCCAGACTCCTGCCGTCCTTGTCCAAATAGGGTCCCTTCACATCCTTTGAACGACCGATCATAATCCGGTAGGTGCTGTTGACGCCAAGGCAGCATTTGCCCCACGAAACGAACAAGTAGTAGTACTCACCCTTTTTGAAGATGAACGGTGCTTCGATTTCAGCCGGACCCGGGTCCCGGTCATCCAGCAGCACCGATCGTTCCCGTTTCGCGATCGAGTACCATTCCTGGGGTTCCGCCAGCGCCGTCCAGCTGGTGTCCAACCTGACCAGCTTCACCCCCGACCAGAACGAGCCAAAACTCATCCACGCCGTGCCGGCTTCGTCCACGATCACGTTGGGATCGATGGCGTTCCACAGGTCGCGACCAGGGATCGATTGCAGCACGATTCCCTGGTCCTCCCATTTGAAATCAGGCGAGCCCGGGTCGAGCGTCTTATTGGTGGTGACGCCGATGGCTGACGTATTCTTGCCAAAGGCGGATACGGAGAAATACAGGTAGTATTTGTCGCCATGATGGGCGATATCTGGCGCCCAAAGATGCCCATTGAAGCCACTGGCGACTTTTCTCGCCCAAGACGGCTCGCTGGGGAATACGCGTCCCCGCCGCCGCCAGGTTTTCATGTCCTTGGAGCTGTAGAAGGTGATGCCCGGTCCGGTGCTGAAGAGATAGTAGGTGTCGCCCTCTTTCGCCATCACCGGGTCGTGGATGCTGACCTGCCTGGGCTGGTCCGCATATCCGCTGTTGGCCAGGACCAACCCGAGCACCAGACAGGAAAGTGTTGATAGGATGGAACGCATGGGACCAACCAATGGATATGAGGTAAAGCTGCCCACGACCAACCAAGAGATTCCCGCGGTCTCCCCGCATCCAGGCTGGACAAGAGAGATTCGGCAAGACCTCTTTCAGGAGGGAGGCCTTGCCGGCCCACGGACTCTCGCTCGAGCTGCTCTGGTTCTTTAGGGGTCGGGAGGTCTTTTGGTTGCTTTCGCTTCGGTCGTCCTGACGGCGGGCGCTGCCGCGCCGTCAGGAAAGTCCCGGTCCGGTTGTGGTCTCAGAAGCGGCATTTCACGCCCACTTCATACGTCGTGTCGTAGCTGCGGACGTCGCGCGGGAACATCGGCAGATTGCCGAAGTTATCCTTATACTTGCTTTTCGTGATGTTGGTGGCATCGACCGTGATCGTCAGGCTCTTGGTGACTTCATAGGCCGCGGAGAAATCGAGCTGGCCGCGCGGCTGGACCCAGACGGTCGACGGCTGGATGCCGCTCTGGTTGAAGCTGTCGATATATTTGCCGCGCCGGTTGTAGGCGAGCCGACTGGAGAACGGGCCCCGTTCGTAGATCAGGACGATATTGTAGTCGTCCTTGGCGACCTGCGCGATCGATTGCTTGATATTCGTAAGCGGATCCTCGGTTTCGCCCTTGATATACGTGTAATTGGCCTGAAGTCCCAAACCCTTGAACGGATCCGGCAGGAAATCGAAGAAGTATTGGTAGGCGATCTCGGCGCCTTCCAGATAGCCGTTGTGGGTGCTGCGGGGGCGGGTGACGGTGTAGAAACTGCCGTTGATCGTCTCGGCCGACCCGTAGCTTTGAATGTAACCATCCAGCGTCCGGTAGAATCCGGCCACGGAAGCCATGCTCGATTTCGTCGGATAGTATTCGAGCGACAGGTCGTAATTCGTCGACTTGATCGGCTCCAGGTCCGGATTGCCGCCGGATCCCTGGCCGGGCAGGGTCGGCCCCGGGGATGTCAATGAGAGGGCGGGATTCAGCGCGCTGAAGTCCGGCCGCGTCACCGTCTTCGTGTAGGCAAAGCGGAGGTAGATATCGTCCTGCAGCTTGAAACGACCGTTGACCGTGGGTAGCGTCTCCCAGCGCGCCCGATCGACGGATGTCAGTTGAAAGGCTCCGGAGGTATTGCCGTTGACGGTCTGCTGCTGGTAGCCGCTCAGGGTGTCATCGGTGTGGGCGAAGCGAACCCCGACCACGCCGTCGAGGGGAATGTCACCCACCTTGACCGAGTAGTTGGTCAGGCCATAGAATGTAGTGGTCTTTTCCGTGTCCTTGAAGGTCTTCGAAGGATCGGCCACCGGCGGCCCGGAGGCATGGTGAAAGATGGCGCGGACCACGTCGGTGTTGTTCAGGAGAAAATTCTCGTCGGCCGACCACCATTGGCGGACGTTGATCTGATTGGGGCCGATGAAAATATCACCCGTGGAGAGGCGGCCCAGGCCGGGAACGCTCGAGGCCGGCGCGACGGCCCATTGGAAGTCGCCGCCGCCGTTCGCAGACGTGTAGTTGACATCGCGGTCGGCATAGCGCACGCCGAATTGCAGCGCCTTGAAGAAGTCGTTCCGCAGGCGATAGAGCAGATCGGCCCGGAGGGCGTATTGCACGCTGTGGGCGCGCTGCCACTGGTCGAACAGCTGCTGCAAATTGAAGTTGGCTGGATTCGTATAGTCGACCCCGGTGGCGTTGACCGTCGACGCATTGTTGTCGTTGTAGGTGATCGAGAAGGAGGGCGTCACGAGACCCGTGTCGAGAATCACGCCCATCGGCCGGAAGGTGCTGAAATTGTAGCTCAACTCGCTGGAGACCTTGACCGTCCCATTATCCCACTTGCCGCCAACGGCGCCCTGGTAGGTGTCGGTCTTGTCGTGGAAGGCCTGCTTGCTGGTCAGGCTGTTCGTGTAGTGGGCCGTGAGGCTGTGCACGAAGCGAGCCGGGGTGCCCGCGGCATCGTATTTTTCCGGGACATTGTAGCCGCCGTAGCCCGCCGGATAGAGTGAGACGTTGTCGATGAAGAAGCCGGCGTTGGCCCAGCTGGGAATGCCGATGAAAAAGTCGACGCTATGCTGGTTGTCGTAGTGGGTATAGAGGTTGTCCCAGTAGAACTCGGTGTTCTCGTTGGGCTTCCACTGCAGCATGAGCGACACGCCCGTCCGCTTGCGGTCGCCCGGATTGAGCTGGATCCCGAAATTGTCGGTGTAGTAGCCGCGGGTGCCGGAGGAATCGGTGGCGAGGTCGAACTGCTCGCCGTTTGCTCCGAAGTGGACGTAATTGTCGACGATCTGATCCATGAATTGGGAGCGCGCGTAAGACACGTCCAGCAGCGCCCCGAACTCGCCCGCCGACGTCTTCCAGCGGTTGCTCACCAGGCCGCTGACGTTGTAGCTGTCCTTCTTCGACTGGGTCGCATAGATGCCGCGGCCGGTGCCGGCGACCGTGAAGCCGGTGAAATCGAACGGGCGCCGGAGGCGCACATCGATCAGGCCGGCCACGCCGCCCTCGATCTTGTCCGGACCGATGGACTTAAAGACGTCGAGGCCGGAAACCATTTCCGCGGGAATGTCCTGCAGCGCGAGGCCGCGGCTCACGCCCGTGAACACTTCATAGCCGTTGACTGTCGTTTCGAGGTTGGGCAGGCCGCGGATCACGACGGAGCTCACTTCGCCCATGCTGCGTCCGACCTGAATGCCGGGCACGCGCTGGAGCGCAGCGGCGACGGTGAGGTCCGGAAACTTGCCGATATCCTCGGCGACGATGGAGTCGACGAATTCCGGGGAATTCACCTTGATCTCCTCGGCGCTTATCAAGCTGGCGCGCACGCCGGTCACCACGAGCGGCGCCATTTGAATCGGCGCCTCCTTGGACGAAGGCTGGGCGGCAGTCGGCGTCTCGTTGGATGCAGGCTGAGCGGGGGTCGTTTCCTGGGCGCGCGCCAAGCTGACACCGAGGACGAGCGCCAGCGCGGCGGCGGAGCAAAGCGAGACAACTCTTCGGTTCTGGACCGAAGAATGCCCGCGAGATTTGGAGCATGGGTTGGGGTTCATAACGGGAGTAAGCATGGTGCGATTCAAACAGAACAACTCGGCACTCTGCCTTGGGGTGCCATCCTTACATGCGCCGTCTGATCTCCAAAACCGACACGGGCATCATCGAGGAGACTCGGTCCGCCGGGTCCTCAACCGGCGGATAAATAATCGTCCGTGGAAGCCGCTGAAGCGGAAGTTCTTGGGGGCCTACTGGGAACGGGGAGCCGTCTCGATCAACGTCGTTGCCTCACGCAGGAGAATCCGGGCCAGGCCCCAGTCGAACCAGAAACCCTGCACGGGCGTACCGCGATCCGCCCGGCTTTTGTATTTGTTCTCGATGATCTCGCGGCCCCCGCCCAGCTCGGAATAGGCCTCGTCGACCCGGCCCAGTTGATGGCAGGACATGGCTAGGATCACGCGGGCGGTTGCGGTCCGTGGTGCATTGGACTCCGGATAGGCCAGGCACCGATGGCACCACTCCACCGCCTTGGGATAGTTGCCTCGACGGTACTCAAACAGCGCCAGGGAAACGGCCCGCCAGGCAGCCTTGAAAGCATCGCCGTCGGCATCCGCCTCCGTAAGCGACTGCGCCGTAGCTTCCTCCACCGGGGCCAAAGCCTCGATGAGTCGCTTGTTCGCCGGCAGGAGCAAGCTGATCTTGACGATGCGATCGGCGAACGGACAAGGCGTCGCGACAAAGCGGGCGATTGCCTCCTGACGGAAACGCTCATAGCCGTCCGTGTCGCCCAGCTCGATGAGCGGCGGGCCGAGCTCCAGATAATCCAAGGTGGCCACATCCACGCCGTCGAGCTGGTTAATCCGCAGGAGCACCGCAAATCGGTCCGCCGCTTCCTTCCACCGGTTGTGGAGCGCGTGCCACTCGCCCACCGCGCGGAACACGGCCGCGCCCTCCACCGTCGGCTGGTTGAGAACGATCTCCCGCAGCAGATTATCCGCTCCATCGAACCGTTCCTGGCTCACCAGCAGGGCGGCCTGCGTGATCTTCTCCCTGAGTTCCGCGTCGTGGCGCAGGCGGGCCTGCTGCTGCTCGGCGGCCACGGCCCGGTGACGGGCTTCCCTCTCCTTGAGGAACAGCCAGGTGGAGGCGCCCATGCCGATCACCAGCGCGGCGGCCACGGCGCCGCCGGCGGCAAACACCACCCGGTTCCGGCGGACCAGTTTCTGGAGCCGGTACATCCGGCTGGGCGGCCGGGCCATGACGGGTTCGTTGTTGAGATGGCGCTGGATGTCCATCGCCAGGGCGTTGGCCGTTTCGTAACGCCGCGTGCGATCCTTCTCCAGCGCCTTCATCACGATCCAATCGAGATCGCCGTGCAGCAGGGCGATGAGTCTGGCGGGATCGGCCCGGCGGGATTCGGCGGTCTTGATCGACTCCTGCCGTGGGAGCGTGTTGAGCCGGATGGATGGCCGGGGCGGTTCCCGCTCCCGCAGCGTCCGGCGCATCTCATCGAGACCGGAGCCAATGAGCGCCTTGGCATCGAACGGAGTCTTGCCCGTCAGCAATTCATAAAGCACCACGCCCAGGCTGTAGATGTCGCTGCGGGTGTCGGTATCCAGCCCGCTCATCTCCGCCTGCTCCGGACTCATGTAGGCCGGCGTGCCGATCAACTGCGCATACGCCGTGAACAGCAGTTCATCCGTCAGCCGCACTTCGGTCGCCTTCGAGATGCCGAAGTCGATGACTTTGGGCACCGGCACGCCGTCCTGCACCGTGACCATGATGTTCGACGGCTTGATGTCCCCGTGAATGATGCCCTTCTGATGCGCATGCTGGATGGCATGGCAGATCTGGATGAACAGATCGAGGCGTTGACGGGTGTCGAGGTGGTTCTGGTCACAGTACTCCGTGATTTTCACTCCGCGGATGAGCTCCATGACGAAGTAAGGTGATCCCCGCTCCGTGGCCCCGGCGTCGAACACCCGGGCGATATTGGGATGATCCATCATCGCCAGGGCCTGGCGTTCGGCCTCAAAGCGGCCGATGACGCTCTTGGTCTCCATGCCGAGCTTGATGATCTTCAGGGCCACCCGGCGGCGGACCGGCTCCTCCTGCTCGGCCATGTAAACCACGCCCCAGCCGCCCTCGCCGATCTTCTGGAGAAGTTTGTACCGGCCGATGCGGGTGCCGACCGGTTCTTCGCCAAGCAGACTGGCGCGGATGGCGCCGGCGGAGGCCGGCGTGCCCCGGGAGGATTGGAGGGAGTGCCCCGGAAAGCTCAGGGCTGAGCTGCTTTCCGTGAAGAATTTTTCGGCGTCGGCCCCGGCCGCCAGCAGCTCCTCGACCCTGGCGCGCAGGGCGGGATCCCCGGCGCAGGCCCGATCAAGATATGCCCCGCGCTCCGCGGGATCGGTCAGCTTCCGGGCGGCGTCAAACAGGTCCTCTTCGCGTTGGGTCGCAGCGTTCATCGTTCAGCGGTCCGTATCAGTCATGCGCGCTTCGCCCGCGAAACCCGACACCGGAAGGCCAACTGGGAGCGCGGGTGGATCATTTTTGCGCGCGAATCATTTGAAACAGCCAGGCCTTGGCATAAGCCCAATGGCGCTCCACGGTGCGCTCGGTCACGCCCAGGTTTTCCGCCACCTCCTGATTGGTATACCCGCCGAAGAACTTCAGCACGACCACCCGCGCCTTTTCCGGATCCTCGGCTTGCAGCCTCTCCAGGGCCTCGTCAATCAGGAGGACCTTTTCATCCGGGGTGGTCGCGGCCAGTTCGAGCTGGTCAATGTCCAGCCGTACCTGGTTGCCGCCGCGTTTCAGGCGGAATTTGCGCCGGGCATTCTCGATCAGAATGCGCCGCATGGCCTCCGCCGCCGCTCCGAAAAAGTGGGCGCGGTTCTGCCACGTGCGGTCGCCGTTGCCGGCGATGCGCAGCCAGGCTTCATGTACCAACGCCGTGGGCTGCAACGTCTGCCCGGCGGCCTCCCGGGCCATTCGCACTGCCGCGTGCCGGCGCAGTTCATCATAAACGAGTGGCAGCAATTTTTCGGAGGCACCACTCTCGCCCCGCCCCATGGCCTGAAGTACCTGCGTGATCTCGGTCATGAACTCAAACGACTATGATACTCAATTTGTGCGTCCAACCTATCTGCCTTCTCAGATTCAAAAGCAAACATGGACGTTTATCCCATCTGACAGACTCCTGCAGGAAAAACCTGTGCCGCGTCAGTGCCACTGCCTTCCTTCCCGATCGCCGCCAGGCCCACCCGCTCGCGGCCGGGGTTGTTCAGGGATCCCATGGCGAGGAGGGGCTGCCGGCGTCGGAGGCCATCGGCCTCTGGTTGGAGGATCATGGTTGCTGCGGCTGGCGGCGTCCGCCCGGTCCTGCCGTTATTTCCGGCTCTGCAAAACGAGCACGGCGGGCTCGAGGCCCGGCGCGGTGGCCTTGACGGTGATGTCGCCGGCGGCGTCGGTGCTGCGCAAAAACGCCAGGCCACGACCGCGGAAGACGGCGTGCGTGGCGTCGCGGCAGCTCTCCGTGTTGTCCAGATCGCCATTGCCGAGGCCGAGAATCTCCGCCGGGCCGCTGACCGCGAAGGTCACTTCCTGGGTAGCATCGGGCACGCGGATACCACGGGCATCGACGACGCGAAACTCGAGCTGGCAAACGCCATTGCCGTCGGCGCGCAGCGTGCGCACGTCGGGCACGAGCTCAATCCGGCTCGCCGCGCCGGCCGTCTCGAGCGCGAAGCTGCACACCTCGCGGCCGCCGTTGCGGCCGACCGCCTTGAGCGCGCCCGCTTCGTAGGGAATCTGCCAGGTGAGGACGCCCTCGACCGCGGCGGCGGCGGGCTGCACGCCGAGCGACCTGCCATTGAGCGTGAGCTCGACTTCGGCGCAGTTGGTGTAGCACGCCACGTTGACGGCCGTGCCCGCCGGCCAGTTCCAATGTTCGGCGGCGGTGGGGCGCCGGTTGGCGGGACCCGTGGGAACGCAGAGATAGACCATCGGCTGGTCGCTCCACAGGCTCTGGCGGAACCAGGCCAGCGGCTTCTTGAAGCCGCAGAGGTCGAGCAGTCCCGCCCCATTGGCGCGATTCGGCCATATGCCCGCCTCGCCAAGGTAGTCGATGCCGGTCCAGAGAAACTGGCCGCCGACGTAGGCGTTGTCGCGCACCGCCGTCCAGGCGGCGTAGGCGTGGCTGTTCTCACTGCCGAAGATGACCCGCCGCGGGTAGTTCGCGTGGTCGGCGGCGTAGTTCGCCTCCTGGTAATTGTAGCCGACGACATCGAGCTTCTCCGGCAACCCCACGGCATTCGACATGATGATCGAGGCGAGCGCGGCCGTGACGGGCCGCGTCGTGTCCGCGGCCTTCACCGCGGCGACCAGCGGCTCAGCGCAGGTAACGAGGTTTTCCGCGCGCGGGTTCGCCGGCCGATAGCGGTCGCCGAGCACCGGATGCGAGAACGGATCGTTCGGATAATCGATCTCGTTGCCGATGCTCCACAGGATCACGCTCGGATGGTTGCGGTCCCGACGCACCATGTCCTGCACGTCGCGACCGCCCCACTCCGCGAAAATCTCGCCGTAGCCAAAGCGGCCGGGCTGCCCCTGGTTCCAGCCGGCGACCCATTTGTTTTTCGTCGGCGTGAACTCGTCGAGCGCCTCGTCCTTCACGAGCAGACCCAGCCGGTCGCACAGATCCAGCAGCTCCGGCGCGGGCGGATTGTGGCTGGTGCGAATCGCATTGACGCCGATTTCCTTCAGCGCGCGCAGCCGCCGCTCCCAGACCTGCCCGGGCACGGCGGCGCCCAGCGGGCCGGCGTCGTGGTGGATGCACACGCCCTTGAGTTTCATCGGCACGCCGTTCAGCGCGAAGCCGCGCTCCGGATCGAAGGCGATCGTGCGCACGCCGAACGGCGTCCGTGTTTCGTCGCGTACCACCGTGCCGTCGAGCACGCGGCTGCACAGCGTGTAGAGCGTGGGCGAGTCGAGCGTCCAGCGGCGCGGCTGCGGCAGCACGACGGTCTGCACGAGTGTGGTCGCGGCCCGGGCGTTTGCGCTGCCGGGGGCGCGGGCGGAGGCCACCACCTTGCCCGTGTCGTCGAGGAGGTCCGACTGCATCGCAAACGTGCGCACGCCGTCGGTGCCGTTCTGCACGGTGGTCTTGATCCGCACGGTCGCGGCGTCGGCGGTGACCGTCGGCGTCGAGACGAACGTGCCCCACTGCGCGAGGCGCAGTGGATCGGCGACCACCAGCCGCACGTTCCGGTAGATGCCCGAGCCGGTATACCACCGCGAGTCGGCGAAGCGCGAGTGATCCACCCGCACCGCGAGGACATTGTCGTCCGCGCCGAACTTCAGGTAAGGCGTGAGCTCGAGCGCGAAACTGGAGTAACCGTAGGGCCGGCCGCCGACGAACTGGCCGTTGAGCCACACCTCCGCATGGTCGTAGACGCCGTCGAACTCGACCGCGATCGCCCTGCCCTGCCACGCCGGGTCGGGCGAGAAATGTTTCCGATACCAGCCGATGCCGCCGGCGGCGTAGCCATTGCCGCTGCCGTAATCCGCGCTGAACGGTTCTTCCGTGCTCCAGTCGTGCGGCACCCGGACCGTCCGCCATCCGCTGTCGTCGAAGGCCGGCGACATGGCCGTCGCGAACCCGCCCTTGCTGAAGCGCCAGCCGGCGTCCCAGTCGAGCACGACGCGCGGCGACGGTTCGGAGGGGGCCGGCGCGGCCGCCGCGAGGTGGAGGACCGAGAGCAAAGCGCCGGCCCAGACGATTCGAAGAGAGGTGGTTTTCATATGCTCAGGATGCGACAATTTCCAGTCCGGGCGGGCGGGCGTCCGCCGTCACTCCAGCACGAGGACAAAGCCGCCGTGCGGCGGGAGGGTGAGTTCCAGCGGCTTCCCGGAGGAAAGCTGCACCGGCACCTGGCGGAACGAGAGATTGCCGGCGTCTCCATCCGTTATGAGCGTGCCGGCGCCGCGAACGGCGAGTTCGCCAAGGTTGAGCGCAAGTTTCTTCTCCGCCGCTTCGGCATTGATGCCGGCCACATACCAGCGGCCGTCGCCCCGGCGCGCCAGGACCACGAACTTGCCGGGTTGGCCGTCCAGGAACTTCGTGTCGTCCCACACGCTCGGGACGTGCTTGAGAAAATCGCGCACGTAGTCGGGCGCCTTCGCCATGCCCTCGGGAATCTCCGCGTAGTGCTGGATGCCCGAAGTGAACAACACCGACAATGCCAGCTCGAACGCGCTGGTGGTGCGGCGTTCGATCCGGTCGATGTGGTCGAGCACCATCGGCGTGAAATCCATCGGGTCGAAGACGTTGCGCGTGAACGGCAGCATGGCCGCGTGCGTGGCCTCCTGGTCGGCGTTGCCCTGCTCGAACGTCACATACTCGAGACCGCGGACCGCCTCCATCGTCATCAGGTGCGGATAGGTCCGCTCCCAGCCGCGCGGCAGCGTCGCGCCGTGGAAATTCAACAGAAAGCCGTACGGCGCCGCGTCCTCGAGGAGATCGAGGTAGTAGCCGATCATCGACTGTCCGTCGCCGCCAAAGAAATCGATTTTGAGCCCGGCCACGCCCATCGCCTTCAGCCGGTCGAATTCCTTCAGGCGGCTTTCGTGCGTGAGCAGCATGCTGCGCGGCGTCTGGGGCGTCGTGTTCCAGTCGCCCGCCGAGTTGTACCACAACAGAATCCTCACGCCCTTGCCGCGGGCGTAGTCAACCAATTCCTTGACCTTGTCGTAGCCGATCCGCGTGTCCCAGCCCGCGTCAATCAGCGTGTAGCGCCAGCCCATCGCCGCCGCATAGTCGATGAAGCGCTTCTGCACGTCGTAGGTCGTTTGGCCATCCTTCAGCAGCGGCCAGCTCCACGAGGCCTTGCCGGGCTGGATCGACGCGTCCGCCGGCTGCGCCGGCTGGTCGGCCAGATCGATGCCGAGCGTGGACTCCGCAATCAGCTTGAGATCGCCCACCACGACGATGCGCCAGGGCGTGAGCCACGGGAGTTTCGACTCGGGATTGACCGGGCCGCCCGAACGATTCTCCCGCGGGTCGGCGAAACCGACCGCATACTCCCCGTCGGGCGACTCGGAACGCAGCCGCGTGCCGCAATAGTTCCGCGACAGCGAGACCTCGCTCACCAGCAGCCAAGTGTCACCGGAGCGAAAGAGCGCCGGGTAGACCCACCCTGCCCCGAGTGTCGAGGGCGTGCCGACCGGAATGTCCTTCTCGTAATACTCCTCGTAGGACGGATTGGCCTGCGACCAGCCGCTGTGGGCGACCGCAATGGGCTGCAGCCAGGCCCGCGTGCCCGGCAGAAAATGGAACGACGACACTTCCTCCTTCAGCCGCAGGGTCAGGGCATTCGTCTCGGGAAAGCCGTAGCGAAACGCCACACCGTCGTTGGAGACCTGGAAGATGACGTCGAGCCTCTGCCCGGCGGCGGTCTGCAGGTGAAACTCCTTCCGGTTCGCGCGGTAGGTGTTCACGCGCCGCTTGGCGGTGAGAATCTCGTAGCGGTCGCGCACCGGCGTCGTCGGGGACGGCCCCGCCAGTCGCAGACCCTGGGAAAAATCGGCGTCTTCGCGCACGAGCCCGAGCCGGGATTCCTGCAGCATCGGCTGACCGGCAAGGCGGATCGCATAACGCGGCGCACCCGCGCTGGTGAGGCGGAAGTCAACGACCAGCCGGCCGTCGGGGCTGGCGATGCTGACCGGTTTCGCGTCCGGCGCAGCGCCTTGCCCCGCGGCCAGCAGCGCCCCGGCGGGGAGAAGGAACCACACAAGGATCTTGAGTTTCATAAATGCGGAGGATCCATCGGTGGCGGCAGCAGGTTGATATACGTCGGCGCGTCGCGGTCGCAGGTGATCCTGCCGTCCGCGTCGTTGAGTTCGACGACCTGGATCAGGCTGCGGCGCCGCTCGCGGCCATCCTTGGCGCCAACCTGGATTGTGCCCATGCGTCCGGGATGGAGGAAATAAAAGCAGTAGGCGCGGCCGCCGCTCACCACCACGCCGGGGTGCCCGCCGTTCGCACCGTCGTCCGGACCCTTGCCCGGCTTGTCCAGCAGATTGCCCGCCTGCACGGTCCAGTGCAGCGCGTCGTCGGACCGGTAGACTCCCAGGCCTTTCCAGACGTCAACCAGCATCCAATAGAATCCTTTCCACTGGAAAACGTACGGCCCTTCGCCCGGCCGCTCGCCGACGCCAATGACCTTCCCGCGGTCCGTCCACGTGGCGAGATCGGGGCTGTCCGCGTAGTAGATGGATTTGTTGTCGCGCTCATTGTTGTACCACAAACGCCAGGTGCCATCCGCAAGGCGGTGGACGCAAGGATCGATCACGCGGTCGGACGACAGCTTGAGCGTCGATTCGTATTTCCACTGCAACAGGTCGGCGCTCGTCAGGTGGACGATGTCGCGCGGGTGATTCCAATCTTCGAAGATCCCCGGCACGATGGTGAGGAACATGTGGTAGGTGCCGTCGTGCTCGATCACCTCGGGCGCCCAATAGGTGTAGTCCTTGCCGCCGTAGCCGATGTCCGCCGTGCCGCGGTAGGTCCACGTGGCGCCGCCGTCCGCCGATTCGGCGATGCCGATGGGCGTGCCGTGCACCCACGTGACCTGCGTCACCAGATTGTCGGGCAGGTTGGCGCGCCGATCGGTGTAGAACATGAACCACTTTTGCTCGGCGCGGTTCCAGATGACGACGGGATCAGCCGCGCCGTCGTACACCGGATCGCGGAACAGCGGCTTGGGCGCAATCCTGCCCGGAGGCGTCTCACCGCCCGCCGCGACGGACAATAACGGGGCGCAGAGAAGCCCCCCAAGGATGATGCGTTTCCAGCAAGCGGTTTTCATGGGATATTTTGCCCTGAAGTTGGCAGCGGCCGTATCCGCCGCTTCACTTGCTTTTCAGGACCAGCGTGTCGCCGGTGTCCTCGAGTTCGAAGAGGCGGGCCCGTTCGCGGGGAAAATCGTTGGGTTGATGGAGGACGAGCATGAGCTGGCCGTCGAAACGCTGGAAAATCATGCCGTGGCCTCCGTCCGCACCGAAGATCGGCTCGGTCTTCTGCTCCCACGGTCCGGCCAGTTTACCCGACGGCGAGACGGCGATGCCCGTGGTGTAGCCATGCGCGCCGCCGCTGGACCAGATCATGAAGAGCTTGCCGCTCTTGCTGCGAAAAAGATACGGACCGTCGGTGACGTGGCAGCCCCATTGCTTTGATTTGACGCTCCACGGCGCGTCGCTGCCGTCGAACAACCTGGTCGGCTCGCCCACGATGTCCGACAGATCATCCTTGAGTCGGATGAATTCGACCGTGCCGTCCTTGATCTGCACCCATTCGTGGCAGAACACCATGTAGGGCACGCCGTCCTCGATCCACAGCGTGCCGTCGAGCGTCATCATGTCGGCGGGCAGATGCGCGCGGTTCTGGAAGGGCTGGAACGGGCCGGGCGGCGCGTCGGCCACCAGCACCTGCGAACCGCGCTTCACGCGCGGCAGCCAGTTGCGCCACTGCTCGGATAACTTGTCGTCGGTGTTGAACGTGGTGAAGAGGTAATACTTCCCCTGATAGGCGTGCACCTCCGGCGCCCAGATGCCGCGCTGCGCCCAGAAATCGGCGGGCGTCTCGAAGACCACGTACGGGCCCTCCCAGTTCTCCAGGTCGCGGCTCTTGTACGCGACCACCGACGGCCGGCCCGCGGGGCCGCGCCGGGCCGAGTTGTACAGGTAGTAGGTCTGCGTCGGCGCATCGGCCAGGATGAAGACATCGCGGAACCGCGGGTCGGCGAGCTTGACGGTGCGGACCGGCGGCGGGCCGGGCGCCGGCGCGGTCTGGGCCGGCGCACTCTGCGGCGGAGTGGTCTGCGCCCGGGCAGTCCAGGCGCAGGCGCCGGCCAGCATCCCGCAAAGGACGGGACGCAGCAGCTTCATGCGGAGGCGGCGGCTCACAGCTCGAGCACCACGACGGACTTGGCTGGCAGCGCGACGGTCAGCGTGGCCCCAGCGAGGCTGGCGCCGGTGAACGGCACCGGCTTCACCGCGTTGGGCGCCTCGAACGTGTTGCGCGCGTTCATCTCCGCCGCGGTCAGGATGCGGCCGGTGACGGCCTTCGCCGCGAGGCCCTCCAGGGTGCAGGTGACCGTGACCGGCTGCTGCGGATCCGTGTTGACGAGGGAAAGGTGAACCTTGCCGGCGGCGTCGCGCGAGGCCGAGGCGCTGACGGCGGGAATCGCCTGGTCGCCGAGCTTGTAGTCGGGCGTGGTCAGCTCGACGGGCAGCGACGTGGCGCCCTGGTGAACCTGGTACATTTCAAACACCCAGTAGGTCGGCGTCACCGTCATCTTCGGCCCGTCGGTCAGGATCATCGTCTGGAGCACGTTCACCATCTGCGCGATATTGGCCCCGGCCACGCGGTCGGCGTGCTGGTGGAAAAGATTGAAGTTGAGTCCGGCGACGATGGCGTCGCGCAGCGTGTTCTGCTGGTAGAGGAAACCCGGATTGGTGCCCGGCTCGACATCGTACCAGGTGCCCCACTCATCGACGATGAGGCCGACGCGCTTCTGCGGATCATACTTGTCCATGATGGCCGAGTGCTTCGTGAGCAGCTCCTCCATGTGCAGCGTGTTCCGGAGCGTCGCCATCCAGGCCGCCTCGTCGAATTCGGTGGCCGAGCCCTTCTTCTGCCAGTTGTTGCCAGAGGGCAGCGTGTAATAATGGAGGGACAGGCCGTTCATCTGCTTTGCGGCCACGGCCATGAGCACCTCGGTCCAGTTCAGGTCGTTGCCATTGGAGCCGCCGGCCACGCGGTAGAGGCGGTTGCCCGGATAGTTTTTGATGAAGGTGTTGTAGCGGCGGAACTCGTCGGCGTAATACTCCGGCCGCATGCTCCCGCCGCAGCCCCAGCTTTCATTGCCGACGGCGAAATAGGGCACCTTCCACGGCTTGTCGTGGCCGTTCTTCCGCCGGAGGTTGGCCATGGGCGAGTCGGCGTCGGAGGTCATGTACTCCACCCATTCCATCATCTCCTGCACCGTGCCGCTGCCGACGTTGCCGCAGACGTAGGGCTGGGTGCCGATCTGCTCGCAAAAGTCCATGAACTCGTGCGTGCCGAAGCTGTTGTCCTCCACCACGCCGCCCCAGTGGGTGTTGATCATCTTGGGCCGCTGCTCGCGCGGGCCGATGCCGTTCTTCCAGTGGTACTCGTCGGCGAAGCAGCCGCCCGGCCAGCGCACGTTGGGCACGTGGAGCTCGCGCAGCGCGGCGACGACGTCGTTGCGGATGCCGCGCGTGTTCGGGATCGGCGAATCCGGGCCCACCCAGACGCCGCCGTAGATGCAGTGGCCCAGGTGCTCGGCGAACTGGCCGTAGATGTTGGGGTTGATGACGGGGCCGGGCGAGCCGGCCTTGAGGACGAGCGTGGCGCCCGCGGGGGCGGGCTGGGCCGGTTTGGTGCAGGCGACTAGCAACAGCGCAACGGCTGCGGCGAGGAGACCGGCCAACCGCCAGGGGGTGAGGTGTGGAGTTTTCATGGAAGTCCAGAGTGAATGCAAAATGGTTCGTCCGCTCAAGTTTCCTTCAGCGCGCGGTCGGCGGGTGAGTCCGCGCCCGACCAGATCCGGCGTTGCGTCCAATCCGCGGGCGGGTCGCGCCAGAAGGGGTGTGATGCCGGCAGGCCCAGCGGATGAAACACGAGGGTGCACAAGTACAGGCTGCCCGTGCTGATGTAGGGCTCGGCGAGCGACGGTTGATGTCCCGCCAATCCGGCCCGCAGCCATCCGTCCGCATCAAAGGTGCCGGCAGGCTCCAGCGTCCGCCGGATCACCGCAGTCAGGGCGCCCCGGGCCTGCGCGGGAGCGACTTCCGGCGGCAGCGCCCCGCGCCACGCCTGGTGCGCCAGGTGGTGGAACGCGCCCGCCCGGTACGCCATCGAGCGCCCCAGCGCCGGAAAGGATCCGTCTGGCGCGATGAGCCGCTCCTGGATCGCCGCGTAGCGCGCGCCGCGGGCGGACACCCGTGCCAGCTGGGACTGCCAGCGACCCGTGACCGGCTGCAGCGCCGTCAACACCGTGACCAGAAACGGTTGGATGACGTAGCTGTTGTAGTAATCCCAGTGGAAATCATTCCCGTCGCCGTACGCGCCATCGCCCTTGTACCACGATTCGTGGGCGGACACCGCCCGCTCGACCGGTTCCGCCTGCCACTCCGCGCCAGCCGCCGCGAGAAATGCCTCGATCATGGCCGGGAACAACAGCCAGTTACTGGGACCCGCTTGGATCTGCCGGGTGGCACGCAGGGCGGCGATCACGCGAGTCTTCACCTCCGGTGGCAAGGGACGCCACAGCGTCTGCGGGGCCAGAATCAGCCCGTAGGCGAGGAAGGCCGCGTCGACCAATGGCTGGCCGCCGCGCGAGAAATTCATGCAGTCCGGTGAAGTCGGATTGGTGGCGTGGTCCAACCCGCAGCGCACGAGATCGCCGAGCCTCGCCCCCAATGCCGCCTCCCCGCCGGGTTTCTCGGGCAGTTCGATCCACGGAGCCAGACCCGCCACCGTTCGTCCGAACGCCTCCAGGTGCGCGTAGTCCGTCCGCGGCCGGTCCGCGGGGGCCGTCGGAGCCTCGACCGGCATGCGGACTCGCAGCGTCTGTGCGGCCAGATTCTCGAGCACCGGTTCAGAGACGCGCCGCATCATCTCTAGCCAGTACGCGCGATCATCCTGTCCTGTCGCCGCCAGGCCCGCTCCCGGGTCGGGCGCCGCGCCGGCGGCCGGGCCGGCCATGGCCGCCAGCAACCCGCCCGCCACGGCGCGCCGAATGAAATCGCGCCGGTCGGTCAAATCCGCGGATGGGATTGTGTGCGGGTTCACCACGGGATTCTAGGGCCACTCCAACACCAGCAGCGAAACAGCCTGTCGGGGCAGAGTAAATGCCAGTGTCACCTGACTGTCATGCATGGGAACGCTGGCGGGCGCTTCCAGCCGTTCCAGCCGTCCGGCTTTTTCGAGTTGCGCATATTGCGCCGGCGTCGGCGCCGCCGGCGCGCCCAGCCGCTGCCAGGCGGCGAACGCGTTGCTGTGCGTCGCGTCGATGCGGTAATGCGCCAGCCGCGCCTGCCCGGCGGCCGCGGGCAGTCCGTCCACGGTCAGCGCCACCGCGGCATCCGGGCCGGGCACGTCGTCGTCGTGATAATGCCAGACGAGGACGCAGAGTTTGTGCTGATCGAGGCTGGCCAGCGCGGAGACATCGGGCGCGCCGCGCACGCCGTCCTGGAGGATGGCGTCGAGCGGCACCTCGCCGGAGCTCTGCACCGCCACGCGCCGCCCGCTCATCCGGCTGAACATGCGGAAAACGTTGAGCACGGGTTTGTCGAGTCCGTTGCTGGCCAGCGAACGGAAGCCGGCGAAGTACGGCTGGTTCTCAAACTCGAACGCCCAGGTCAGCGCGCCCTCGAGGTTCACGCCGCG
>PLMW01000075.1 GCA_003142615.1 Opitutia bacterium
TTAAAAATCGACTTGGGCCGCTTACGCCCGGCCCGTTTCCGCCCGCCTCCGCAGTAGCTTCACTTCCGGCTCGTCAAAAAGAAGGTCCGGCCGGATAAGCTCTGAGTCATGCACTCTGATCCCGTAGACTGGGCGGCGAGCATGTTTGTGGGGCTGGTGGTGATCATCATCTGTCTCGCTTTCATTATTTCGGTCAGCGGCAACCTCCGCGCCATTCGAAGAGAAGCCGAGCAGCAGACCGGACTGCTGAAACAGATCGCGCAACTGCTGCGCCCGAAGGAAGAGACGGCTGCGAAACGCAGCTCCGTACTCTACGATGCGCTCCAGCCGCCTAAGGCTTCGCGCGGAGTGATCATCGGCATAGCCGTCGTGCTGGTCATCATCCTCATCGCTGTCGCCATCTCTTCGCGGCACTGGTGACGGCCGGGAGGTCGCGCCGGGCTATATTCTGTTCCCTCTGTTCTCTCCGGTTGGAGGCCGCTGGGCTCCCGGTGACTCCCTGAGACCGCCCAACCGGGTCAGGGTCAGGGGAGTTCAGGTCGCTGGTCTCCGCGGGCGATACGCCCGGATTGGCTTCTGCATCCTCGGCTGAGCAACAGCGAGAGCCCCTGCCGACCAGCCCGATCGGTGTCACTGTAGCCCTAGGCGCTTACACCCTTCCGGGTAACGGCTGATCGTCGCTCCTTCTGCATCCCCGGTGGAGTTTCCATCCGTGAGCCCCTGACGTGGGGTCAGCGACTCTCAGGGCACCCCCCACGATTTTTTTGAGCAACTAGCTTCGAACCATCGCGATTGTCGGACGCGCTCCGCCTCGATGCTTCGTTTTGCTGATACGCGGTCGAGGCCCTTCGTCTTCTTTTGGTCGGGAAAAAAGAAACCCGCGCCGGGCGAGGAACGCGGGTCTCTTTCTATGAAAGGGGAGGACGGGCCTCCCACTGACGAAAGTAATTGTGCAACTCGCCCGGCGAAAAAGAACATCGCCCACCTCATCGCCGAGCGGCCGTTTGGCAAATTATAGCTTAAAAAATCGCATCAGTTCGATGCGCGGAGCGGTGAAGCAGTCCCCACCGGCTGCCGGGGTTCGGGCTTCTCGCGGAAAAAGAAACAATCCGGCCCGAAGCAATACGGCTCGCCGTTCAGGCTGCACGTGCTCTCTCGTGCCCCCTTGTAGGGAAGTCTGGCCCAGCGACAACCGCCCTCGAGGATTCGGGTTCGAGTCCGTTCATCGATCTCAAGGCGGGCGGCGTGAGACTTCATGGCGGGTTGGTTTGAGGGAGAGGAAAGCCCGCGGAGGTGTTTCATTGGCGCATGAAAGAACGCTGTCGCGGGATCTCCCCGCGCACTCATGCCTCCGCGAGCAGAGTCAGTGCGCCGGCCTCGGCGGCCTGTTCCCCGCGGCCAGAACGCCAGCCACGATCGCGGCTCGCCAGCGGCGGCGTGCCCGCAGTTCCTGATGGGCGCGGGCTTCTGGACTCGATAACGCCAGCACTTTCTGCCGGGTCGAGGCCGAACAGCGATTGAAGCGCAGAAAGGTTTTCATGACGCGGCCCTCGTGATGATCCCTGCCGGCAGGTCGGTGGCAAAGGTCGGGTTCGGGTTTCGGGTTCGGGTCTGACGAGCGATCGGGTTCGGGTTCTTTCGGGTGTCGGGATCTTTCGGGTTCGGGTTGACCAACGCTACCGGCAGGGAAAAGGAAAGGGGATGACTTGGCTGCTTACGCCGGTTACGACTCGCGACGAACTCCGGGTGAGCGAACAGCCACTTCTTTATCTTCGCCGCCGTCGTGTATCGACTCGACCACGGACAGTCGGATTGGCCCCGGCTCGCCACCCGGATCGCGGAGACCGTCCACACGGACAGTCCTGTTGCCTTCGCCACGCCCTCGATTGTCGGGTAGATCATAGCCGGGGCGGTGCTCGCGGGCATCAGCGGCTTGCCGCCGAGCAGGCCGCACTTTTCAAGTGCGATACGGTCGGCTGCGGTCAGGGAGAGGCGGTCGATCATGACGGTCAGGCGGTCGCGGTGCGGGCGGTGAGGTACGTCTCCAGCGCAGAGCGGCGTATCCGCAGACAGCGGGTACTGAGACGGACGACGGCCAAATGGCCGCGCTGAACCTCCAGCTCGATGAATCGCCGGGAAACCCCGAGGTATTCAGCAGCTTCGCCAATGGATAGGATTGCCCGGCTATCGAGCGCCGGAGTGGGGTTTGCTTGAGTGGCGTCCTGCATGATTGCCAAGCATGCCGAAAGGAGACGCACAGACAAGAAAATAATACTGCTTTATAGAAGTAAAGAGGAAATAGAATAAAGTAAAGAGGAATATGGACCGGCTCAGGGACAGGGCGCACGCTGTTGCTATCCGACCCCGCGAGAAACTGGCGGGCGCGTTGGCGGCGGCTTCGGCTGCCGCGTGATCGTGATCTTGTCAGTCCGCAGATCCCAACAGAAGCGGTTCTTGCTCACGAGATGGGCTCCGTACCTCAGCCATGACCCGCGGCAGCAAACGGCACCATGTTCCCGGCCTGAGCCGCTGGCGTTATTTCCCACCACTCAGCCGCGACCTCGGGGCGCACAAGCTCCCGATAGTTGCTGAAGATCAAGTCGGAGGTCGTGTGCCCGAGTTCGAGCGCGAGCGCAGCGGCGTTCTTGAAGTGAGCGAGATGGTACGAGGCAAACGAGTGACGCAGCCCGTTGTCTGGCCACTTCTCCAGCTTCGCATCTTTGCGTGCGGTCGGTAACAGGTCGCGCTCTTTGAGATCACGTACTAGGCCGGATTTCCTCGCATGCGGGGTCAGCCACGCGTGCAGGTTCGGCGTGATCTTCACCAGCCGCCGTGCACCGGACTTCGATTTGCTGCCCTTCACCTCGATGTACCCGGCGGCGAGGTCGATCTCTGACCAGTCGAGGCGGTCGATCTCTGCACGGCGAAGGCCAGCAAACGCACCGATCGCGATGGCCGGAACGATACGACCGTCAGCGTTGGCGAGCAGGCTGCGCAACTGTGCCGGGGTGAAAATCTCCGGGGCCTTGCGCACGACCTTGGCCTTGGCCGTGCCCGCGACCGGGTTGTCCGTGCGGTAGCCACGAGCAACGGCGAAGGCGAAGAGTCCATGCAGGACCGTGCGAAAATTGTTCCGGGAGACAGGCGACAAGGGCAGGGCGCGGAGCCAATCGTCGACCTCGGGGCCGGTGATGGCGGCAACCTTGGTCTCGGCGTAGTCCTCAGAGAATCGCCCAAGGCGCGACCTGAGATCCCCGAGGTAGCGCGAGCCACGACCATCAGCCCGCTTCGCTTCGATGAACTGGTCGCGAAGCTCAGTAATCGTCGCGCTCTTCGCGGTGCGCGACAGATAGTCGGCGAAGAACTGTGCGGCCTCGCGGACGGTCGCGCCGTGAGGGTCGAGCAATGCCTTCGCCTTTGCGGTATCGAGGCGATCTTCTGCCGTCAGTTGTTCGGCCTCTGCACCGAATTTTGCGCGTTCAGTGCTGCGCCGGGCCATTTCTGTCTCTGCGGCAGCGCGTGTGGGGAAGAACAGACGGAGGTTGCGGCCATCTTCCTTAAATCCTTGGAGCAACCAAGGGCTACGATCTCCATGCGCTTTCCAGTTCACTTTTCGAACGGTGGGACGAAGGGGCTTCATGCGCAAAGACACGCATAAAGCTGTGAGAAGTGCAACAACAATGCAACGGAACGGATCAAAAGAGGCTCCGTTGCGTGCCTGTCTGGCGTCCCTCTAGCTTTGTAACCTATTGGTGGCTTGCTATTAGCTGGCGGAGAGAGGGGGATTCGAACCCCCGGACGGGTTTAACCCCGTCAACGGTTTAGCAAACCGCTGCCTTAAGCCACTCGGCCATCTCTCCGGGAAGCGGGTTGGTAGGCAAGCGGCGCCCTCCAGGGAGTGCAAGGCTCTTTTCGGAAACCGCGCCGCGGAAATCAGCCTTCGTCGTCGACGCGCCGCTCCAGCTCCTGCCGGCATTCGTGGATGACACGCAGCCAGATTTCGCGCAGATCGAACAGGCGGGGCAGCGCGGTCTCCCGCCAGTCGGCAAAATAACGGTTCGCGGCGGCGGTGGATTCGCCGGCGAGAGCGAGCGTCTGGTTGATTTCCTGCAATGCCCGCTTGAAAAGACTCACCGCCATGGCGAAGTCGCCCAGGTCGAGCGCCTGCACGCCGAGGATGGCGTGCTCCTCGCCCCGATAAAGACTGGTCTGCACGGCGAGCGCCAGCGGCTGCGGAATCTTGGCATCGTTGCCGGCCACGCGCTCCCAGCCGCGTTTCAAGCTGAGGTAGATGGCCTTGGTGGCGATGAAGACCGGATTCTTGTGAAGCGTGTAGGGTTCGAGGGGGTGCTGGCCGGCGGCCGGCGGGTGGTTGACCGGCTCATCTTCCGCGCTGCTGCCGTCCCCGGCGCACTCGGGCTCATCGCCTGGCGGGCCCTCGTCCCAGCCCATGAGATGGGCGGCCTCGTCGATGCGCTCGGGATGATCCTTCAGTTTCTCGTAGTAGGCGAGATAGCGATGCAGCGCGTCGTCCTGCTCCCGGAGGTAACGCTCCCAGTCAAATTCGTTCCAGGCAAGACCGCCGCATTCGTCCCATTCGTTTTCGAAAAAACCTTCGGAGTCAAAATCACTCATCGCGCGCGGGCTTTTTGCCCGGTCGCGCAGTGTGGGTGCGAAGGCATGAAATGCAATGAAAAATCCGGAGTCGGCGGGGCGGGACTAGTTCAGGCAATTTTGCGGATTGAAGAAAAAGCGCAAGGTTGGCAAAACTGCGTCCATGTCGGCTGCGAACGAGGTCCATCACGAAACCGTGCATTTCTCCGGGCGGGTGCAAGGGGTGGGTTTCCGTTACACCGCGCTGCAGCTCGCCCGGGAGTTCGAGGTCGCCGGTTACGTGCGGAATCTGCCGGATGGCCGCGTGTGCATCGAGGCGGAGGGAGACACGCGCGAAGTGGGCGCCTTCGTCGCGGCCATCGAGGAGCGCATGCACGGCTACATCCGCACGGTGGAGCGGACGGAGCGGCGCGGCCCCCCCCAGTTTGGTGGATTCACCGTCCGCTAAAAATGCCGTGAATGCCATCGAGATTGACGGCATCACCAAGGATTTCACGCCCGGCCTGTTCGGAGCGAAGGTGCGCGCCCTGGACGGCGTCACGCTGCGGATCGGGGCGGGCGAGATCGTGGGGCTGCTGGGGCCGAATGGTTCCGGCAAGAGCACGCTCCTGAAAATCGTCGTGGGCCTGCTGGCGCCGACCGCGGGAGCATGCCGGATCGAGGGGGTGCCCAGCGGCCGCGTCGAGGCCCGGCGTGGGGTGGGCTATCTGCCGGAGGCGCCGGACTTCTGTCCGCATCTGACCGGATTTGAACTGGTACTTTTCCATGCGCGGCTGGGGAGGGCACCCCGCGCCGGAATGAAGGAACGCGTGGAGGCGGTGATCGCTCGAGTAGGGCTGGTTGAGGTCATGCACCGCCGCATCGGCACCTATTCGCAGGGGATGCGTCAGCGCATCGGGCTGGCGCAGGCGCTGGTCACGGATCCGCGGGTGTTGATTCTCGATGAACCGACAGCCGGCATTGATCCCGTTGGCGCGGCGGAAATCGGCGCGATGATCAATCGGTTCAAGACGCAGGGCCGGACCGTGCTGCTCAGCTCGCATTCGCCCGGGCAGATCGAGGACCTTTGTGATCGCGTTGCCCTGCTCGACCACGGCCGCCTGGTGTTGCAGGAACGCGTGGATGAGCTCACGCGGCAAGGCGGCCGGACGGCTTTGCTGGTCGATCCGCTCCCGGAGGGAGTGCTCGGGGAGCTGCGCGGCTGGCTGCAGGCACGCGGCGTGGAGTTTCACGGGGTGGAGATGCCGCGGTCGAGACTGGAGCGGGTTTTCTTGGAGACAGTCGGCCGCCGCAGTAAAGGAGGGGACGAGAGATCATGAATCGCGTGGCGTTCTCCCTGGCGCGAATGAATCTGATCGCGGGAAACACCTTCCGGGAAGCCGTCCGGCAACGGCTGTTGCCGCTCGTGATCCTGGTGGCCGCGGCCATGACGGGTAGCGCGATGCTTTTCCGCGATTTCCACTTTGGCTCGTCCGAGTTGAAGTTTGTCATGGATGTCGGCTTCGGGGCGCTGACGTTTTTCGGCGCGATTCTGTCGATTGTGGCTTCCGCGCAGCTCTTTTTCAGCGAGATCGAGCGACGCACCGTGCTTACGGTGTTGGCGAAGCCCGTCTGGCGGGCGGAATTCATCCTCGGCAAGCTCGGCGGCGTGCTGCTGCTGTTGCTGGTCTACTGCGTGCTGGTGACCACGCTGCTGGCCGGTCTGCTGTGGTGGTGCGAGACCGCACTGATGAAGGCCGATCCCGGCGCTTTCGAAGCCGGGCGTACGGTGGCCTATGCCGGCCTGGTCTGGTGCGGTCTGGTGCAATGGCTCAAGCTCGGCGTACTGGCCGCGCTGACCCTGCTGGTGGCCAGCTATGCGCGCAGCAGCCTGTTTGCCGTGCTGGCAGGCTTTTTCGCGCTGGTCATATGCCAGCTGCAATCCTTGGCGCGCGATTATTACGGGATGATGGATTCGTCATTGGCCCGCGGTGGTCTGGAGCTGCTCGGACTCGTTTTTCCCAACTTCCAGCTGTTTGATGTGGCCGACCGGGTGGCGGCGGGCGGGACGCTCTCCATCGGCCTCATCGGCGGCATCGCAGCCTACGCGCTGGCCTATCTGAGCGTGTATGGCGGGCTGGCGGTTTACTGCTTCCGGCATCGTGAACTCTAGGGCCAAAGTCACCGTGGTCGTGTCCGCGGTTCTCCTGATCACGGGTGCCGCGCTGCGGCCGGTGGAGGAGTGGGTGAGGAAGGCGGAGCCGCACCCGATGAGGCCGGTGCGCGCCCGCCGGATAAATGCGGTGCTGGGACAGGGCACGAGTATGGCCGTGCTGGGTGGATTCCGTGCCCTGGTGGCTGATTTGCTCTGGTTGAAGGCCTACTTGGCGTGGTCGGCATGTGACCTGCCGGCCACGGAGACCATGATCCGGGTGGTCACCACCGTCGACGGGCGTCCGCTCTGCTTCTGGTTGAACGGAGCGCGCATCATGGCGTACGACATGACACAATGGCGTCTGCGGGCCGTCGGCCGGGGAGGCGCCGTGCCCACGGCCCTGCGCCGGCGCATCACCGATGAGCAGGCCGGAATGGCACTGCGGTTGCTGGAGGACGCCCGTGGCCAGCATCCGGAAAGCGCGGCGGTGTGCGTCGAGATGGCGAACATCCACCTGAACACCCGGGCGGATCCCGCGGCCGCGGCCTGCTGGTATCGTCAGGCGGCCGCCTTGCCGGACGCGCCCTACTATGCTGCCCGCATCCACGCCGAGCTCCTGAAACGCCTGGGCCGGCCGCGGGAGGCCTATGCGTGGCTGCGCCAGCTTCATCCGACGCTGCCACCCGGCGAGGAGGCCGCCGGGGCCCCGGTCGTTCTCGGCCGGATCAGGGACTTGGAGAGAGCGCTGGAGATTCCTGAAAATGAGCGATATGTGGCCCCGGAAGTTGACGTGGTAGCACAGAGGCAGCAAAAGATTGATTGACTCATCAACCGGGTCGCGAGGAATAACGCACCTTTTTTGGCGACAAACCGAACCAATGCCTGACATTCCCGAGAACATTCATCCGGTCTTCGACCGGATTCTGTCCCGCCGCGACAAGGAGACCAGACTCCGGCAGCGGGCCCGGGTGGTGTGGCTTTACGGGCTCTCCGGCTCGGGCAAGAGCACGCTCGCCGCGGCGCTGGAGCGCCGCCTCCATGCGGACGGCTTTACGACCCACCTGCTCGATGGCGACAATGTGCGGACGGGGTTGAACTGCGATCTGGGTTTCAGTGACGCCGACCGCGGCGAAAACATCCGCCGGGTCGCCGAGGCATCGAAGCTGTTTGTGCAGGCCGGCATCATCGTCATCAACGCCTTCATCACGCCGACGCGGGCGCTGCGCGAGCTGGCCCGGGGAATCGTCGGCGCGGATGATTTCATCGAAGTGTACGTGGAGGCTTCATGGGAAACCTGTGCCCGGCGCGATCCGAAAGGACTCTACGCCGGGGCCGGGCGGGGCGAGGTCAGGCAATTCACGGGCCGCGATGCCCCCTTTGAGCCTCCGGAGCAGGCTGCGCTCGTGATTAACACCGACCACGAATCGGTCGAGCGATCGCTGGAACGCCTTTACTCCTTCGTCTGTCCGCGGCTCCGGCCGCCCGCCGGGTGAGCCGGCCTCCGGCGGCGCCATGCCGATCCTGCTGCCATGAGTTCCTATAACATCACGCATCTTGCCCAGCTCGAGCACGAGGCCGTCTTCGTCATGCGCGAAGTCACGGCGCAGTTCGAACGGCCGGTGCTGATGTTTTCCGGCGGCAAGGACTCCCTGGCCATGGTGCGCCTCGCGCAAAAGGCGTTCTGGCCGGGCAGGTTTCCCTTTCCCCTGCTGCATATCGACACCGGCCACAACTTCCCCGCGACGCTGGAGTTCCGCGATGCGCTGGTCCGCCGCATCGGGGCGCGGCTGATCGTGCGGCGGGTGGAGGATTCCATCAAGGCCGGGCGCGCCGCCGAGGAGAAGGGGCCCAATCCCAGCCGCAACGCCGCGCAGACCGTGACGCTGCTCGACGCGCTCGCGGAATTCAAGTTTGACGCCGCGCTGGGCGGCGCGCGCCGTGATGAGGAAAAGGCGCGGGCCAAGGAGCGTTTCTTTTCCCACCGCGACGAATTCGGCCAGTGGGATCCGAAGAACCAGCGCCCCGAGCTTTGGAACCTGTTCAACGGCCGCCGGCACCACGGCGAGCATTTCCGCGTGTTTCCGCTCAGCAACTGGACGGAAATGGACGTGTGGCAGTACATCACGAGGGAAAACCTCGACATCCCCCCGATTTATTTCTCCCACGACCGCGAGGTCGTGAACCGCGACGGCGTGCTGCTCTCGAAATCGCCTTACCTGACGCTGCTCGACGGCGAGCGTTATGAAACGAGACGCGTCCGCTTCCGCACCGTGGGTGACATGACCTGCACCGGCGCGGTTGAATCGACGGCTGGCACGCTGCCGGAGATCATCCAGGAGGTCGCCGTCGCGCGCGTGGCCGAGCGCGGAACCCGCGCCGATGACCGGCGTTCCGATACCGCCATGGAAGACCGCAAGAAGGTGGGGTATTTTTGAATTTCACGCGCGAACGCGTTCTCACGATGTCCACCGACAAAAGCTATTTTTCCATGGGCCTGCTGCGGTTCACGACCGCGGGCAGCGTGGATGACGGCAAGAGCACGATGATCGGACGGCTGCTCTACGATTCGAAGGCCATTTTCGAGGACCAGCTGGCGGCGATCGAGCGCGCCACGGCGCAGCGGGGCGAGGAAAATCTCAATCTCGCGCTCCTGACCGACGGTCTCCGCGCGGAGCGCGAGCAGGGCATCACGATCGACGTGGCCTACCGCTATTTCGCCACGCCGCGGCGCAAGTTCATTATCGCCGACACGCCCGGACACATCCAGTACACGCGCAACATGGTGACCGGCGCCTCCACGGCCAACCTGGCCGTCGTGCTCGTCGACGCCCGCAAGGGCATTGTGGAGCAGACCAACCGGCATGCCTTCATCGCGTCGCTCCTGCGCATTCCGCACCTGGTGTTGTGCGTGAACAAGATGGATCTGGTCGACTACCGCGAGGAGGCTTTCGACGGGATTGTCGAGCAGTTCTCCGCGTTCGCCTCCCGCCTCGAGATTCCCGACCTCAAATTCATCCCGATCAGTGCGCTGCGCGGCGACAATGTCGTCGAACCCTCGGCCCGGATGCCGTGGTACCAGGGCAGTACGCTGCTGCACCTGCTGGAGACCGCCTATATCGGCAGCGATGCGAACCATGTCGATCCGCGCTTTCCCGTGCAGGGTATCATCCGGCCGAACTCCGACGCCCACCACGATTTCCGGGGCCTGGCCGGCCGCGTCGCGGGCGGCGTGTTCAAGCCCGGCGATGAAATCATGGCGCTTCCGTCCGGCCTCACCACCCGCATCAAGCAGCTCTACGGTCTGACGGAACCGGTGGCCGAGGCCTTTTCACCCATGACCGCGGTGATGACGCTGGAGGATGAGATCGACATCAGTCGCGGAGACATGCTGGTCAAGCCGGCCAACGTCCCGCACGTGGGCCAGGAGTTCGAAGTAATGGTCTGCTGGTTTTCCGAGAAGAAGCTGCAACCGGGCGGGCGCTATGTGATCCGGCACACGACGCGGGAGGTCAGGTGCATCGTCAAGGAGGTCCGCTACAAGATGGACATCAATACGCTTCACAAACTGGAGGGCGACCTGGAGATCGGCATGAACGACATCGGCCGCCTCCGCCTGCGCGCCACCGCCCCGCTCTTCTTTGACGGCTACAAGCGCAATCGCACCACCGGCAGCCTGATCCTGATCGACGAATTCACCAACAACACCGTCGCGGCCGGGATGATTCTTGAACCAGGCGGCGGTATCGGTTCGGAGAGAGAATCCTACGCCGATATGGGAGGATTGTAGGTGGTCGCGGTTTGTTTGCCGCCGCAGGTAACTTGAAGATTATCCGGGAAGCCGGCAGTTCCGCGAGCACCCAAGCGCGGCGCCTGCGCGTGTCCTGACCGTATTTGTGAATGCTGGTTGTCTAAAGTCCGGCGGGTGCGACGGGCAAGGCGCCGGCCGGATCGATGCACCTCCGTGACCGACACAGCGCAGACTGCGCCGCGCCGGTCGCGGAGCGCACATTTTAATCATCACTGGCTGTTCAATAGCCGCCGCCACCACCGCCGCCGCCATGCCCACCACCGCCTACAGCTGCCGCCACGCCGACGACGACAACCAAGCCGAGCAGTACCGATTTGGTGGTGTCCAGACGCTTGATTTGAGCTTGAGTGACGTTGGCCACCGGTACGCGCTGATTGTCACCAATCAAGGCATCAGGTTCGATCGCCGTGACCTTGATGGTGGTCGTGGAGCCATCGCGCATGGTGCAGGTGACCGTGTCATCGACCTTCACGAGGGAGGTCAGTTGAGGGAGATCTGCGGACTGGAGTTGCTGGACGGTGGTACAGGCGCTGAGCAGGGTGCTCGCCATGAGCACGCTCAGGGATAGTTTCAAGCCGCCCAGGAGGCGGGATATCTTGGGATGATTCTTATGATTCGGATTCATGCTGATTCGGATTTCGGGTTATCGGAGAAACCTGCCAATGGAAGACAGGGGAGTGTATGGAAACCATGCGCGGCGCATGGAAAATGAAGCAGGCCGGGAAATTGATTACGTTAAGCTAGGCAAGTCCGGACTATTCACCGGAAGAATAACGTAACAGACCTGAAAGATCTGCGGAGAGCCGTAAGGCGGTTTTCCCGCCTTTAAGGCTGTGGCAAATGTCAGGTGCGAAGGTCGGAAAGGCCCGATCAACCCTCGTATGGTGCACCCACCCGCAATCCGCTTGTCCCGGCGCGCCGGCGGATTACGGTGGCGGGTTGTGTCCACCGAGGAAGCAAGATGGCAGATCTGGCTGGCAGCCCTGCGGCCGCGCACGCTGCCGGCGGCGGTGGCGCCGGTGATCGTGGGCTCGGCGCTGGCGTGGCGGGTCGGGGCCTTTGACGCGGGGGCGGCGGTGCTCTGCCTCGCCTTCGCGCTGCTCGTACAGATCGGCGCCAACTTTGCCAACGACTATTACGATTTTGCGCGTGGCGCCGACACCGGCGAGCGCATCGGCCCGCGACGGGCAGTGGCCGCCGGCCTCGTGGCGCCGGCGACGATGTACCGGGCGATGTGGCTGGCATTCGGAATGGCGTTCGTGAGCGGCCTGGCGCTCATCAGCTGGGGCGGCTGGTGGCTCGTGGCGGTCGGGGTGACCAGCGTCGTGAGCGCCATCGCCTACACCGGCGGACCGTATCCGCTCGGGTACCATGGGCTGGGCGATGTGTTTGTCTTTGTTTTCTTCGGCCTCGTCGCGGTCTGCGTCACGTTCTTCGTGCAGGCGGGGCGGGTGAGTGTCGACGCCGTGCTGGCTGCCGTGGCCATTGGCGCGCTGGCGACCAACATCCTTCTCGTGAACAATTATCGCGACGCGGACACTGATGCCAGGGCCGGCAAGCGGACCCTGGTGGTCCGGTGGGGAAAGCCGTTTGCCCGGGGGCAGTTTGGCGCGGCGCTTTTGCTCGCCTGCGGAGTGCTGGTGGCGCTGGCTTGGCGCGGACTTTATCCACGCGGGCTCGGCGCGGCGGTGGCGGCCGTCCTCGGAGGGCTCGGGTTTTCTCAATGGCGGAAGCTGCGGGCCGCCGGGAGCGCCGCGGACCTGATTCCCCTGCTGGACCAGTGCGGGGCCTATCTGGCGGTCTATGCCTTGAGTTTCGCCGCGGTCCTGGCGTTGGGAAAATAAAACCCGCCGGATGGCCCGGCGGGTCGACGTAAAAGGGGGGCGGAACGCGGTTCAGAGCTTGGCGGAGATCTTCGTCTTGAGCGTGGCCTTGTCCATCATGCCCACGATCTGTTCGGCGAGCTGGCCGCCCTTGAAGAGCAGCAGCGTCGGGATGGCGCGGATGCCGTACTGGGNNGGCGCCCAGAAGTCAACGAGCGCTGGCGTGGGGGCGGCGCCGATCGTTTCCTTGAAATTGGCGGAGGTCAAATGAGTGATGTTTGCAGACATGGCAGGTACGGTTGGTGGAACGGTTGCAGTGTCAAGGGGGGCGATTAGTCAGCGCGGCGTCGAACGATGGATGATTTCCGACAGCTCCTTCGTCTCAACATCCTCGAGGGGTTTGCCGCGCTGCTTCAGTTCTTCGAAGGTTTTCACCACGGTCTCCGTGATGCGCTCGTGCGTCTCCTCCGATCCGCCGAGAATGAGGAATTTTTCGCCGGTTGTGATGCGCTTGTGGCCGTCGTCGTAGTCCAGGCCGACGCCGAGCAGCGCCGCGTGGGCTTTCTTCCTCCGTTTTCGCACCGGTTTCACACCGTCACAGTGCTCGGCGCGTCCGGTGTTTCAAGTGCGTTCTCGTTTGCCGCCTCGCAGAGAATGTCGGCAAACGCCTCGTCCTGCCGGATGCGCAGACGCTTGAGGCGGGTGAGTTCCAGCACCGCCAGAAAGGTGGCAATGAGCGTGCGCAGGCTGACGGTCGTGGGGAAGAGTTGCGAGAACACGAACCGCGGCTGGGTCTGGAGGTGGACGAGGAGCATCTCCATCTGGTCGGCGACGGTCACCTGTTCATCATGAATTTCACCGACGATGACTTTTTCGGCCAGCCGGCGCAACACGACGTTGAAGACATTCCAGAGCTCGATGCGGTCGGTGTTCTTGAGGGGCCGGTCGCTGCGGTCGGAAAGGGCCGAGACGTAACGGGCGATCATGTCCTGCTGCTCGACGGCCAGCGCGCCGAGCGTGGTGGCAGCCTCCTTGAATTTCCGGTACTGGATGAGCTGATGCACGAGCTCCCAGCGCGGATCCATCTCCTCCTCGTCCGTGGCGTTGGGATCCACGGCCTGCAGGTCCTTGGGCAGGAGCATGCGGCTTTTGATTTCCATCAACGTGGCCGCCATCACGAAGAAGTCGCCGGCCAGCTCGAGATCCAGCTGCTGCATGGCGAAAAGCACGTCGAGATACTGCCGGGTGACCTGCTCGATGGGGATGTCATAGATATCGAGCTCGTTCTTCCGGATGAGAAAGAGCAGCAGGTCGAGCGGGCCTTCAAAAACCTGGAGCTTGATGTGATGGTCGGCGTCGGGAACCACGGGGGAGGGGATGCGGCAGAAGGTGCCGGCGCGCAACGGAAAAATCAGTGCGCGCGGCGCAGCGGGACGGCGAAAAAACCGTCGGTGTTGTGCCGGGCGGGAAGGATCGCGAGGCCCGGGCCCGCGACGGGGTAATCGAAGGTGCGGAGAAAGGGGGCGGTGGTGAAACCGGCGTGCACGGCCAGAAATGTGGCGACGACCTCCTGGTTCTCCTGGCGGCTGAGCGAGCAGGTGGCGTAGACCAGCAGTCCGCCGGGGCGGACCAGGCGGCTGAAGCGGTCAAGCAGCTCCTGCTGACGGCGGGCATGGGCCGCGATGTCGGCGGGCGAGGTGCACCATTTCAGATGCGGGGCGCGCCGCCAGGTGCCACTGCCGCTGCACGGTGCGTCCACGAGCACCCCGTCATAATCCGCCGTGGAGGGAGCCTGCGTCAGGGGATGGATGTTGGCATAGCCGCCGCGGCGCGCCCGCTGGCGGAGTTCCTCGAGGGCGTCCGCCCGCGGATCGAAAGCATCCACGCGCCCCGCCGGGCCGAGGAGGCGGGCAAGCTGGAGGGCTTTCCCGCCGGCGCCGGCGCAGGCGTCGAGCCAGCGTTCGCCACGGGCGATGGGCGCACAGGCAAGGACGAACTGTGACCCCAGATCTTGAATCTCGAACCGGCCCTCGCGATAGGCCGTGGTGGCGGTCAGGTCGGCCTCCTCCAGGATCTCGCAGGCTTCGGGGAGCACTTTCGATTGACGCCACCGCCAGTGCCGGGCGGTGAATTCGGCCAAAACCGCGTCCGGGGCGTCGGTTTGCAGCCGGATCCACAAGGGCGCCCGCGTGTGCAGGCTCTCGAGCTCGGGCGAAATGAACGCGGCGGGACAGTGGTGGCGAAACCATTCCGGCAGCAATGCGCCGCCGACGCCGAGGTGGCGGGCGCGGGCGGAGATAGGCGGCGGCGGCGGCGGCCAGCCGGGGACGAGTGCCGCCCGAAACCCGCTGGTCGCGGGCGTGTCGGTCGCCAGCCAGGCGACCGCGCGCACTGCCTCCTCCTCGGAACGGGCGGTGAGTTCCTCGATCCACGGCAGGTAGCGCACGCCTGTGTAGAGCAATTCACGGTACAGCCGCCGGTCGCGCGCGCCAAACTCGCGGCGGTGCAGCGCCTCTTGGATGCGCGCCGGCAGGTTGCGGTCGGACCGCAGATGCGGTTGCAGACTCCGCCACATGCGGAGAACGGTTTGCTGCTGGTTGCGGGCGATGGAGAGGGACATCAGCAGGTGGCGGGCGGCGCCGCGGCGGCGACCGGCCGGGGTCAAAACCGGATCAGATCGGCCACGACGCTGAGACTGAATGAGCCTTCGCGCTGCCGGCCTTGATACCACGAGACTTCGTAGCGGACATTCCAGGTGTTGCGGAGGTTCTGCCTCAGGCCGAAGGAGAGTTCGTCCCAGCGGGTGGCGCGCGCGTCATAACGCAGGCGGGCAAATCCTTTCCACACTTCATTCAGGCGCCGGTCATACTCGAGCAAGTACTGTTCGATCTGGTCCTGCAGGTAATTGCTCGACAGCCGCAGCGTCCACCAGTCCCGGTCAAAGAGCTCGAGTCCGGTGTTGAGCTCCTTCAGGTTGAGGCGCTGCGTGGAGAGCCGCTGGAAAAGCTCAAACCGCAGCCACGGTGCGGGGGTGAGCGACAGCCCGGTGTAGACATCGGACCATCGCTGCCGGGCCGGTTGCATCGAGAAATTCAGGTCGGCGGCCAGATTGAAGGTCAGCAGGTCGCGCGAGCCATAGTTCGCGTCACGGGTCTGCAACACGTTATCGAGACCGAACCGCAGGGTGTTGGTCCCGTGCAGCTGGTCGAGGTTGCGGATGGAACCGAGATCAAGGGGCTCGAGGTTGGTGGAAAACACCTCCCGGTCGATCAGCGGGATGAAGGACTGGCCGCGGTCCGCCTCGGGAATGTAGCGGTAGGAGATTTTGGGCGTCAGCAGGTGGCGCAGACCGTTGATCTTCCAGAGTTCGTTGCGGTAGTCGAAGACGCCGCTGGCGTGCAGTTCCGCGTCGGCGCCCACTTCGCCCAGCCACCGGGTGTAGGTGTCGCGGCCGCCGGTGGCCTTCGCGTAATAAGTCAGCCGCCCGCCGGCGACCGGCGTGATGGTCAGCCATTCGGTGGGCGTGATCGGGCGGTCCACGGCGTAAAAGGTGTCGAAGCGGTCGCTGCGCAGGGTGGAGCCGGTGAGCAGCGGGTCCTCTTGGAGCACGGCGAAGCTCGCGTTGAAGCGCTCATGGAATCCGCCGCCGATCGGCACCGGCAGCAGGTCGAAGCGGATCTCCGGCAGGCGCTGTTGCACGATCTCAAAATTATTCGGCGCCAGCCGCGTGAAGAGATCGAGGTAATAATTGTTGCCGGCATAGACCCCTTCGAGAAACGAGTCGGGCTGTTGCACGGGGTAGAACCGGTCGGGGCGAAAATCGCGCACGACCTCGGAGTCCTTCCACCAGAAGAAATGGCCTGTGAGCGTCAGATGATCATCGATGGTCTGCAGGTGGCGCCATTCGAAATATCCGCGCTCCTCCGGCACGGGCCGCCCGAGCAGGTCGGTTTTCTTGTCCCCGTGGTCGTTGATGAAACCCGAGCTGAAGCTGCCGGTGATCTCCGCTCCGGCCGACTTGAATTGATAACTCCCCGAGGGGCCGAACATGACACCGCGGGCGGTATATTCGCCGAGATCGGCGCCGAGGTTGATGCCCGGCCACACCGGCACGTGCAGGCCGAAGTCGACATAGGCGCCGAGGTTGTGCCGGTAGCCGACGCGGGTCGTGAAATACGAGATGAGCGACTGGTCGAACGGCCGGTCAAACTTGGGAAGCGCGAACAGCGAATAGTCGCCGAGGCCGAGGTGACCGTGCTCCCCCATGATACGCCGGCCGGGTTCGTAGATGATCTGGTCGGCGGACAAGGTGGGGGCAAAGGGCCCCGGCTCGTTGTACGTCACGACGGCGTTGGTGAGCGTCATCCGGGCGCGCGTGCCGGCGGCGGTGGCGGCCGTGACGTAAAGGGGCGGCTCGCCGGCGCGCACGTCGGTCAGGGTGAAGGAACCGGTGGCGAGGTTGTACGTGCCGGCGGCGGCGAGCAGGCGCACCGCGCCGGAGGTGATGCTGAAATGGCCGCTCGCGATGACCAGCGTCCCAACCTGATTGTAGCGGAGTTCATCCGCAAGCAGCAGGGTGGGCCCATAGGCGATGCGTGGATGGCCCCGGAGCACGGCTTCGCCGGTTGTGATGTCAAAGGTGGTGTCGTCCGCCGTGACCACGGGTACCAGCGGCGTCACCTGGGCGGTGACGCTGCCAGCGACGAGCAGGAGGATGAGAAAAGCGGAGGTTCCGCGGAGCACGGCGCGAGGGATACGGGCAGCAGGATGGACAGGCAAGCCTCGACCGGGTTGCAACAAACGGATGATATTTCGCCCGGCTGGCCGATGCCGGTTTCCGGACAGTTCACGGTTTCACCTCTTTGATACGGTGATAGACGCCAAACGCGCTCTCCGCAAATACCATTCTTATTCCCGGTATGACGCCCGCCGCCCGGATCTTGTCCTGCACGTCAAACACCTTCACCAGGTCATAGTTCTTCGAAAGAAACTCTGACTGTTTCATCAACTGGGATTCGTCCGGCCGGGCGACAATCCAGGACGGCTTGAGCGCGTCGGCGACCTCGCGCCAGGTGTAGCCCGACTGGGTGGGCAGTTTTCTTCGCGCCGCGACCACCTCCGGCGAGACGAGACCGGGCCAGTCCAGCATCTTGCGCTCGCTGAAATAGCCGATGTAGCCCAAGGGCTCGAGGTACACCGTCTCGCCCGGGCCGACATGATCCTTCAGCCACAAGCCGATCAGCCGCCGGTGATCCCATTCGATGACGTCCTGCTTGAAGCGGAGCGGACGCAGCGACGCGAAGAAAATGAACCCCATCAGGCAGCCCACGCCGGCCAGCGCCAGCAAGGCGAAACCATGAGCAGCCGCGACGTTTGTGAGGCGCCGGGTCAGCGCGGCGATGATCGCCACCAGCGTCAGCAGGCTCATAAAGGCCAGCGGCGGGAAATACCACGGGGCGTGCTGGGCGACCACGTTGGCGTAGACCAGATAGGCGAAGATCAGGAAGGTGAATAGCGAAGCCATCCGGCCGAACCGGTCGCGCGTCGGAATCAGCCAGTACAGGACCGCCACAAGTTCCAGCGCGAGTTCGCAGTCATGCGTCCACCGGGGCCAGGTGCCCGGACCCCCATCCAGCCAGTCGTAGATCGGCGCCAAGGCCCAGCACAGCACGGCCGGCGCCTTCTTGATGCCGTCCGCCAGGGGCGCGAACAGTCCGAAAGTGACGCGGGCAGATTCGTAGGACTCAACGCCGTACTTCGCCACAATCGTGTGTGGAATCGGCGAACCGTAATAGGCCCAGGTGAACAGGAACCACGGCAGGTAGAGCACCGCGCAGATCACGCCGGACCTCAGCAGGGCGGCCACGAGTTGCCGGCGCGAGGTGGTTTCAAAGCAGAAGGCCGTGAGGCCGAGGAGGGCGATATACACGCAGGCGTCGGGGCGGCTGTACATCAACCCGGCCCACAGCAAGCCGCCGAGCAGGGCGTGCTCCGCCCAGCCCAGCCAGACCAGGGCAAAAGCCGGAGCGAGGAAGGCAAGGACGAGACCCGCCTCCTGTCCGCTCATGGCGAAGGCGGTCGTCTTGATTTCCAAGACGGCGATCAGGGGAAACAGGCTGCCCGCGAGCGAGGCCGCGCGCGCGCCGGCGTATTCGCGCGTGAGGACGCTCGTGACCGAAACGAACGCGACCGTGAGTCCGGCGAGCGACACGAGCCGGAAGAGCCACAGCGGCAGAGCGAAGTCCCTGGCGCCGGACAGCCACGCGAACAGGGCCGGGAGCAGGACGTTGAGCGGGGAGGTAAACCCGTGCACGTGTTCACCGGGCATATAAACCAGCCCCCGGCCGTGGGCGAGATTCTCGCTGTATCGGTAGGTGATGAGAAAGTCCTCCCACACCAGGCCGGTGGTAAACGTGAAGTAAAGCGGAATGGCCACGCTGACGCCGAGAATCACCCAGACATGGATCGGCGGTTTTTTGACCCAGGTGAACAGCGGGCGGAAAGACGCAAGCAATGAGGTGAGCATATGATCCGGGGTCCCGGAGCCGGTCGGGCCAAGCCAACCGGATTGGGAGATCCCGTGATTTGGGCATCCGGAATAGACGATTCAATGACCGCAATCAAGGCGGCGCGCGCGACGGCTGGCCTTCGCCCTTCGACCTTCGCCTTCGGACTCAGCCCGCGCCGCCGAAGGAAACGTAGTCGTCGAGATCGAGATGTTCGCACCAGGTGCGCACGTCTTCGCGATTCGGACCGTAGCCGGCGATGCGCTCCGCGAGCCAGGCGTGTCCCTGCGCGCCGCCGGGACCCAGGGCCTCCAGCCAGGACGACCATTGCCCGATCTCGGCCGGCGTGCGCGGGGAGCTGAGGTGTTCCGTCACCCAGGCGAGCATTTCGGTGTCGGACTTGCCGGTCTTGACCGCCTCCAGAAACGCCGCCGCGTCGATGCCGGTGAAGGCGAAGAAATTCCGGTCCATCATCGCGCCGTAGACGTAAAGGCCGTGTTTGCCCGCGGCGAAGGCCCGGGCCTTGTCGAGCAGCCGCGGCAGATGGGCGAAGCCACCCAGGCGCACGCGCGGGCTGCGCGGGGGATGCTGCGTGAGATCCGGCTGCCGGTAGTCGATCATGGCGTTTGGTTGTTATCCGAAGGTGTTTTGGGCGAGGCAAGATGGGGTCAGGCTGCGGGGAATTGATGTCAATCGGGAGCCGGCGAAACCGCTCACGGCGGATTGCGCACGAGATTGATGACGTCGGTCGGATTGAGCGTGCTGGCGCGTGCCTGTACGGCGCCGGCATGCTGGCTGAACAGCCCCCGGCCCTCGGTGAGCAGGCGGGCGTAGGTGTCGCGCAGCACGGCGGCCTCCATCTTGCGGCCGCCGGCATAGTAGCGGTTGGCGAGCTGGCCGATGGCGTAGGTGCCCGCAAAGCCGAACGCGCCGCTGGCACCGGCACCCACGACGGCCCGGCCCAACCCGCCGAGCAAAGAGCCCGCCAGTCCACCGAGGACCCCGCGGGCGACGCTCTCCACCGCCTGAGAGGCGAGCCCCACACCGGCGGTGGCGAGGAAGTCGCGCACATGACCGCGGTCGAGCGTGTAGCCATAACGTTTGCCGATGCGATAGACCATGCGCATCTGCAGCGGTACGATGGCCATGGTGGCGAGGCCGTGCGGTAGCAGCTCGAGCGCGCCGTTGAGGATCGAATAATTGATGACCATCTTGTCGATGGCCCCCGTGTCCACGGGCTCCAGCAATGGAGGCACCGCGTCCGGGCCGGCTGCCGGGGCCGCCGCTGCCGGCGGCGGGGAGGCCGCCGCGCCGAGGTTCAGCGCGCCGCGAAGGGAGTCGAGAAACGCTCGTTCCTTTTCATTGACCGTGCCGTCCGCCTCGCACACGCCGGCCGCCAGATCGTAGGCCATGGCGCGCGCCTCCGGCGCGACGAGTTGCGCGGTGACGTCGCCCAGCGGCCGGCGGCGGTCGACCACATCCTGATAGATGTCCCAGAGACTGATGCGGGCGTCGGGACCGAAGCTCTCCGCCATGCCGCGGAGGGCGGTGCGCTCGACTTCGCTGTTCTCGCCATCGGCGAACGCGGCCATCATGGCGATCGTCAGCACGGCTTTCTGTTCGGTGGTGTTCATGTCGATTCCGTGGGTTGTTTTCCGGCGGGCTTCTATTGCCTCACGCCAAGTCCGCCAAGGCTTGGGTGAGGTGATTTCTCTTTGCGTCCGTAGCGACCGTTGCGTGAGAAAAAACACGCAGGATCTCCAGGGCATGCATCGGCGCCTTTTGGTTCATGACGCGTCAGACTCTGCCATACGGACGCAAGTTGCGGCAATTACGATCCGGCGCCGAGTTTCCATGCTCCGACCGGCGGGCGACGCCGGATAGAGCGCAAAATTCACAGCTCACGCAAGGCCACCGCGACCGGTTGCCGCGCCGCGCGAATGGCCGGAAGTAGGCCGCCTATCAACCCGATCAGCGTCGCCCAGACGATGCCTTGAACCAGCAACTGCGGCGTAACCGCAAAGGCGAACGTGACCTGGCTGAAACTCTGCCAGTTCATGGTGGCGGCGCGGAATCCGTTGAACACGAGATACGCCAGAATTGCCCCGCCGCCACCGCCCACAAGGGCGAGCGTGATCGATTCGAGCATGACCGACACCACCACGGCGCCGCTGCCGAAACCCAGCGCGCGCAGCGTGGCGATCTCGCGGGTACGCGCGGACACCGAGCTGTACATCGTGTTCAGGGCGCCGAACACGGCACCCACGGCCATCAGGAAGGCGACAAGGAAGCCCAGCGTCGTGACCAGTGTTGTCACCATCGTCGACTGTTCAGCGAAGTAGTCGGTCTGCCGCATGACCTTCACGTTCAGGCGCGGGTCCGTGGTGAGCGCATCCTTGAAGGCGTCAAAGGCCGCCGGTGAATTCAGCCGCGCGCAGACGGTCTCGAAGCCGTCGCCGCGGTGGTAGGCCGACTGCAGGATGGTGGCGTCGGTCCAGATCTCCGACTCGGCGTTGCCGCCGCCGGCGGAGAAGATCCCCACCACGGGCCACTGGTAGCGGCCGGTCTGCAGCGTGTGGCCGACCTCGAGGCCGGCAAACTCCCGCGCCGCGCCGACGCCGACAATGATCTCGTTCTTGCCCCATTCGAACATGCGTCCCTCCACGATTTTCACCCGGTCGTGGACCCGGAACGCGGCCCGCTCGACGCCGCGGAAGGGCACGTTCACGTCGGTGCCAGTCGAGCGCTTCGGCAGGCTGAGGATCACAAAGAGTTCCGCGGAGGTGAGCGGGCCCGCCGGCGTACGCGCCACCCCTGGCGCATCCGCGATGATGCGCGTGGTGTCGCGCGACAGGTAGCTGACCATCTCCGAGTCCGCGCCGCTGCGGAGCACCATGGCGATGTCGGGCGAGCCGGAGGACTGCATCACGCGGAGGAAGCCGGCGGCGATCGACAGCACGCCCACCAGCACTGTGACGACCCCGGCGATGCCGATGACCGCGGCCGCCACCGAGCCGCGCCGCTGCGGAATCCCCAGCAGGCCGAACTTCGTCACCGAGGCGATTTGAGAGAACCAGTTGAGCGGGCCAGCCATGTCACATCCTCCTTAAGGCGTCCGCCACCCGCAGGCGCATCGCCTGCAGGGCCGGGAAAACCCCGGTGACGAGTCCCAGCACGAGGCTGATTCCCAGCCCGATGACCAGGTCGCGGGTCGGGAAAAAGAACAACGGCAGCATGCCGTGCGTCGGGTCGCCGCGCGCCACGATCAGCTCCGCCAGGCCCAGGCCGAGCGCGCCTCCCAGCAGCGACAGCAGGCATGACTCCAACAGCACCAGCGCCAGCATTTGTCCGTTTGTGAAGCCGATCGCCTTGAGCACGCCCAGCTCGCCGATCCGTTCCCGCACCGACTGCGAGATCGTATTACCCGTGACCAGCAGGATCGTGAAGAACACCGCGCCGAGGATCGAGGCGGTGATCAGGGCGATATCGCCGATCTGCTTCACCCAACTCTGTACGAACGCCCCCTCCGGCTCCGTCTTGGTCTCCGCCGACGAGTTCTCGAACTCCGCATCGACCAGCTTCGCGACTTCCGCCGCCTGAGCGGGATCTTTGACGCGGATGGTGTACCAGCCCACCTGTCCCTTGCCCCATTGCCGCGCCTCCTCGAAATAGTCGTACCGCAAAAAGAGCGGGGTCGTGTCCGTGTTCTTGTTGCGGCCGTCGTAAATGCCTACGAGGTCAAACTCCCACAGCCGGCTGCCATCCTTATGGGACCAGATGGTCGATTGGATGGGGATCTTGTCGCCGACCTTCCACCGAAAACGCTCGGCGGTATTGCGGCCTACGATGACGCCGGTCCGCGTTTTCAGCCACGCCTGCTTCTGCTCCGGCGGGAGGAGCATCTCCGGATGCATGTCCAGGAACTCCTCCGGCACGACCGGACATTGCATGAAGAAATTCTTCGGATCCTGGTAGATGCCGCCAAACCAGGTCTGGTGCGTCGCCAAGGCGACGCCGGGGATCCGCTCCATCCGCGCCTTGTAGCTCTCGGGCAACAGCTGAATGATCGATACCTTGTGCCGCACGATCAACCGGTCCGCCCCCGCAATGTCGACCCCGCCGGTGAGCGCCTGCTTGATGGCCGAGAGCAGGCCGAAGAGGACGAAGGCCACCACGATGGAGAGCAGCGTCAGCAGTGAGCGCAGCTTCTTGCGCTTCAAATTGCTCCAGACGAGATAAAGGTAGCTCATGGGGCGGTGGGTGTCCGGCTCAGGTCACCGGTTCATTGCTGAGCTGGCCCTTGTTCAGGTAAACGGTGCGCGTGGCACGCGCCGAGGCGTGCGGGTCGTGGGTGACCATGATGATGGTCTTGCCGTGCTCGCGGTTGAGCGCCTGCAGCAGGTCGAGGATGCCGTCGCCCGCCTTGCGGTCGAGGTCGCCCGTGGGCTCGTCGCACAGCAGGAGCGTCGGGTCGGTGACGATGCCACGGGCGATGCCCACCCGCTGCTGTTCGCCGCCGGAGAGCTGACGCGGAAAATGTTTCGCCCGATCCAACAAGCCGACCACGGCCAGCGCCGCGTCCACATGCTTCCGGCGCTCGGCCTTGGACAGATGCGTCAGCAGCAGCGGCAACTCCACGTTGCGCTCCGCGGTCAGCACCGGCAGCAGGTTGTAAAGCTGGAAGACGAATCCGATGTGCCGCGCCCGCCAGGCCGCCAGCCGCCGGTCCGACAGGGTGTCCACGCGCTCGCCCGCGACGGCGACCGTCCCGTTCGTCGGCCGGTCGAGCCCGCCGATCAGATTGAGCAGCGTGCTCTTGCCCGAGCCCGACGGGCCCATCAGGGCGAGGAATTCACCCGCCGGCACCTTCAGGTGCAGGTCGCGCAGCACGTGGATGTCTTCCGATCCGCGATGGAAGACTTTCTCCACTCCGTCCACGTCCACCAGCATGCCGTTCCCGGCGTTCGAGGTCTGTTCGCTCATGGCTTGTTCTCCTTCACAATGGTTCCGTCCGTCAAATCGCCCGGTCCCTCGACCACGACCCGCTCGCCCGCCGCCAGGCCGGCGCTGATCTCGGTCTCGTTGGCCGACGTGCTGGCCACGGTCACGGCGCGGCGCTCGGCGCGCCCGCCCTGCACCACCAGCACCACGTCGCGGCCGTCCTGCTGCCGGATCGCGGCCTTGGGCACGAGCACCGGGCGCACGACGGCCGGCGCGGATCCGGCGGTCTCGCGAAAGGCGACCTTCACCGCCATCTCCGGAAGGATACGCGGATCGAGCTTGTCGAAGCTGACGCGCACCTTGACGGTGGATTTGTCGCGATCGGCCGTCGGGATGATGGCGATCACCTTGCAGGGAATCTTCCAGTCGGCATAAGCATCGAGCGTCGCCTCGACCGGCTGGCCGGGCTGCACGCGGTTGATGTAGCTCTCGTTGACGTCAATTTCGATCTCGAGGGATTCCATGTCGACGATCGTGCAAATGCCCGTGCGCGTAAAGCCGCCCGAGGACATGGGGGAGATCATTTCACCCGGCTGCGCGTTCTTGGATGTGACGATGCCGGCAAACGGCGCGCGGATGATCGTGTCCTCCAGCTGCTGCTGCCAGATGGCGACGGTGCGCTCCGCCACGGTGGCATCCGCCTGCTGCTGCTCCAATCTGGCCTTGTAGGCCAGGGCTGCGGCCGAGGCGTGGTCATAGTCGGCCTGTGTCGCGACCTTGCCCCGGGCGAGGTCAGTCTGCCGCTGCAGCTCCTGCTCCGCCTCCTTCAGGCGCACGCGGATTTCTTCCAAAGCCGACTGTGCGGACTCCCACTGCGCCCGGGCCAGATGCAGGCTGGCCTTGACGTTCGTGTCGTCGAGCCGGGCCAGGATCTGCCCGTCCTTCACGCTCATGCCTTCCTCGACGAGCACTTCCGTGACCTTGCCGGTGATCTTGGACGAAACCGTCGCCGCCCGACGAGCGGTGACGTAGCCGGAGGCGTTCAACACCGTGCGGTCGCCGCCCGTGCTCGCGGCCTCGCGCGCGATCACGGTGTGCACTTCGACGGCCTTGGGCCGCGTCAGCCACCAGAAGGCCACCGCGATGACCGCGGCGATGCCGACCGCAACGGCCACCAGCAGCAGGCGGGGTGGCGCATCCGGCTTCCCACTGCGTTCGATGCGCAGGTCATCCAGCGAGGGCTTCGGTGAGCTCATTTTGGCCCTCACACAAGAGAGTGTTTTTAAGCAGGGTCAATGGCGTTGTGCCGGCCGGTGCTTCCGGGGCGCGAGGTGCGGTGGTGCGGCGCCGACGGCGCTACTTTGCTCTCAGGTGGAGCAGCAGATCCTTGCTTTGCACCGTGTCGCCGACCTGGACCAAGACCTCGTCCACGATGCCGACGGCGGGGGCGTAGACCGTCGTCTGCATCTTCATCGCCTCGAGGGTGAGCAGCCTGGCGTTCTTCGCCACCTTCGTGCCCACGCTGACCACCAGCGTTGAAATCATGCCGGGGATGGGCGCGCCGATCTGGAGCGGATCGGCGGGGTCGGCCTTGGCGCGGGGTTTGGCCTTGGTGTGCACCGAGGCGTCGAGCACCAGGGTTTCGCGGGGGCGTCCATTGAGCTCGAAGAGAATCGTGCTGTAGCCGTCCTTGTCGGGCTCGCCGACGTGAATGAGTTTCAGGAAGAGCGTCTTACCGGGCTCGATCTCAATGGAGATTTCCTCGCCGGGCTTGAGGCCGTAGAAAAAGGCGCTCGTTGGCAGCATGGTCACCTCCTCGTAGGCGCGCTGGAACTTAACAAATTCCGCGTACACCTCCGGGTACATGAGGTGGCAGTAGAGGTCGGCGTCGGTGATCTCCTTTTTGTGCTTCTCCCGGAGGGTTTCCTTTTCCTGTTCGAGATCGACGGCCGGCAGCTTGGCGCCAGGCCGCCCGCGGAGGGGTTTGCGTTTGCCGAGCACGATCTTCTGGAGCTGTTTGGGCCAGCCGCCGGGCGGCTGGCCAAGTCCGCCGGCGAGCATGTCAACGACGGAGGCGGGGAAGGACGTGCCGGGCTCGAGGTTGAGGACGTCAGCGGGCCTGATGCCGCGCGAGACGAGGAAGAGCGTCATGTCGCCCACGACCTTTGAGGACGGCGTGACCTTCACGATGTCACCGAAGAGCTGGTTGACCTCGGCATAGGTGCGCATGATCTCGGGCCAGCGGTGGCCGAGGCCCATGGCCCGGGCCTGTTCGATGAGATTGGTGTACTGGCCGCCGGGCATCTCATGCAGGTAGACCTCGGCGCTGCCGGTGCGCGGGCTGGAATCGAACGGCGCGTAGAGTTCGCGCACGGCCTCCCAGTAGCGGGAGAACTCGTTGAGCGCATCGAGATCGAGGCCGGTGTCGCGCGGCGTGTGCTGGAGCGCGGCGACGAGGGAATTGAGGTTGGGCTGGCTGGTCGAGCCCGACATCGAGGCGAGGGCGAGGTCGACGATGTCGACGCGGGCGTCGCTCGCGGCGAGAACCGAGGCGGCGGCGATGCCGCTCGTGTCGTGGGTGTGGAAATGGATGGGGATGCCGATCTCGGCCTTGAGCGCGCGGACCAGCTTCTCCGCGGCATAGGGGCGGCACAGCCCGGCCATGTCCTTGATGCCGAGGAGATGCACGCCGGCCTTTTCGAGCTCCCGGGCGAGTTTGACGTAGTACTTCAGGCCATACTTGTCGCGCTGCGGGTCGAGCAGGTCGCCGGTGTAGCAGATGGCCGCCTCGCAGAGGGCGCCGGTCGAGAGCACCGCGTCGAGCGCGACCCGCATGTTGGGCACGTAATTGAGCGAGTCGAAGACGCGGAAGAGGTCGATGCCCGTTTCGGCGGCGTGACGCACGAAGCCGGTGATGACGTTGTCGGGATAATAGCTGTAGCCGACGCCGTTGGCGCCGCGCAGGAGCATCTGGAAGCAGATGTTGGGGATGCGTTCGCGCAGGAGCGCCAGGCGCTGGTAGGGATCCTCGTGCAGGAAGCGCATGGCCGTGTCGAACGTGGCGCCGCCCCAGCATTCGAGGCTGAAGAGGCCGGCGGCGCGGCGGGCGAGGGCGTCGGCCACGGCGAGCATGTCGTGGGTCCGCACGCGCGCGGCCAGAAGCGACTGGTGCGCGTCACGGAAGGTGGTGTCGGTGACGAGCAGGCGCTTCTGCGCGAGAATCCATCCGGCGAACCTGCGTGGACCGAGTTTTCGGAGCAGGTCGCGCGTGCCGGGCGGCGGCGGCGCGCGGTGGTCGTGGTCGGGGAGGGGCAGGGGGGCGGGGGCGCCGGCGAGCCGGCGGCCCTTGACCTGCAGGTTGCCGTTGACGATCACGTCGCCGAGATAGGCGAGCAGCTTGGTGGCGCGGTCGCGCCGGCCCTTGAACTCGAAGAGCGCGGGCGTGGCGTCGATGAAGCCGGTCGTGGCCGAGCCGGCGCGGAACGCCGGATGATGGATGACGTTCTCGAGGAACTGAATGTTGGTCTTGACGCCGCGGATGCGGAATTCGCGCAACGCGCGGTCCATGCGCTGCAGGGCGATCTCGAACTTCGGGCCGTAGGCTGTGACCTTGACCAGCAGCGAGTCGTAGAACGGGGTGATGACGCTGCCGGTGTCGCCCATGGCTCCGTCGAGCCGGATGCCGAAGCCGGCGGAACTGCGGTAGCTGAGAATGCGGCCGTAGTCGGGCGTGAACCTGCTGGCGGGATCCTCGGTGGTGACGCGGCACTGCACGGCGCAGCCGATGCGCGGCATGATCTCCTGCCGGGGCAGATCGAGTTCGGCATCGAACAGCGAGCAGCCCTGGGCGACGAGAATCTGCGAGCGCACCAGGTCGACGCCCGTGATGATCTCGGTCACGGTGTGCTCGACCTGGATGCGCGGATTCATCTCGATGAAGTACCACTCCCGCGGGTCGTCGGCGTTGACGAGAAACTCGATGGTGCCGGCGTTGTCGTAACGGATTTCGCGGGTGAGGCGCACCGCGGCGTCGCACAGCGCGGCGCGCACTTCCTCCGGCAGCCCGAGCGAGGGGGCGATCTCGATCACCTTCTGGTGGCGGCGCTGGACCGAGCAGTCGCGCTCGTGCAGGTGGAGGACGTTCCCGTGCCGGTCGCCGAGGATCTGGACCTCGATGTGTTTGGCGCGCGGGAGGTATTTTTCCAGGAAGACGGCGGGGTTGCCGAAGGCCGTGCCGGCCTCGTTCCGCGCCTCCTCGAGTTTCGGGTGCAGGTCCTCCTCGTCGAGGACGACGCGCATGCCGCGGCCGCCGCCGCCGAAGGCCGCCTTGATGATGAGCGGAAAGCCGATTTCGCGCGCCCGGCTCACCGCCACGGCCGGATCGTCCACCGGCCCGGCGGTGCCCGGGGGCACCGGGATGCCGAGCTTCTGCGCGAGGCGGCGGGCGGCGGTCTTGTCACCCATCAGCTCAAGCAGCTCGGGCCGCGGACCGACGAAGGTGAGGCCCGCCGTGGCGCAGGCGCGCGCGAACTCCGCGTTTTCCGCCAGGAAGCCGTAGCCGGGATGGATCAGGTCGACGCCCTTTTCGCGGGCCAGGGCGATGATGCCCTCGATGTCGAGATAGGCCGCCACCGGGCCCTTGCCCCGGCCGACCAGGTAGGCTTCGTCCGCCTTGAAACGGTGCACGCCGAGACGGTCCTCCTGGGAGTAGATGGCGACGGTGCGGAACCCGAGCTCGGTGGCGGCGCGGAATATGCGGATCGCGATTTCGCTGCGGTTCGCGGCGAGGAGTTTCTTCATCAGAGTGCGCGGCGAAGGATGCAATGTCTGTGATAGTGACGCGTCAATCTTTCTGAGGGGGAGCAGTGGTGCCGGTTGCCATGGCGAGGACCAGCAGACGGTACCGGCGCCCCCGGAGGGGGCAGCGGCCCAGAATGGCCTAGACCCAAGCCGCAAGCTGCACAGAATGCCATCCGGTAACGCCCCTCCCGCCCCGGTGAAAATCTCCAAGTCCGAGCTCAAATCCCTTCTCGAAGCCAGGCACAGCCAGCCCCACGGTCTGCTGGGCATGCACCCGGCAAAGCAGGGCCGCAGCGAAGGGGTGGTGGTGCGTGCCTTCATCCGGGAGGCCGCGGAATGTTCCGTGATCGACGCCCGCGACGCCGTTGCGCTCATGGCCGGGGGCGCGCCCCGCTGGCCGATGAAACAGCTCGCGCCTGAAGCTTTCTTCGAGGTTTTCATCCCCCGGCAGCCCGGGGTCTTCCGCTACCAGCTGCGCGTCAAACTCCACAGCGGCGAGATCCGGCAGTTCTACGACCCGTATGCGTTTCTGCCGACGCTGGGCGAGCAGGACCTTTATCTCTTCAACGAGGGCAACGAACATCGCATCTACACCAAGCTCGGGGCGCACCTGCGCGTGATCGACGGCATTCCGGGGGTCTCGTTCGCCGTGTGGGCGCCCACCGCCCGGCGCGTGTCGGTTGTGGCCAATTTCAACCACTGGGACGGGCGTTACCATCCGATGCGGTCGCTGGGATCCTCCGGCGTGTGGGAGCTCTTCGTGCCCGGCCTCGGCGAGGGCGAGAAGTACAAGTACGAGATCTGGGACCAGCGCAGCCACATCCGCCTGAAGACCGATCCCTACGCGACCTCCTACGAACCGCCGCCGAACAACGCCGCCATTGTCTGCAACGTGCGCCGGCACCAGTGGAATGACGGCGCCTGGCTCGAGCAGCGCGGCGCGCAGGCGGGGCAGCCCGACCGCCCCCTCTCGATTTACGAGGTGCACCTCGGTTCGTGGCGGCGCGTGGTCGAGGACGCCGAGCGGCCGATGACCTACCGCGAACTGGCGCCGGCGCTCGCCGACTACGCGTGCGAAATGGGCTACACCCACGTCGAAATCCTGCCGGTGGCCGAGCATCCCTTCGACGACTCGTGGGGTTACCAAGTCACCGGGTTCTTCGCGCCGACCCACCGGTACGGGACGCCGGAGGATTTCGCCTGGTTCGTCGACCAACTGCATCAGCGCGGCATCGGCGTGATCCTGGACTGGGTGCCGGCGCATTTTCCGCGGGACAGCTTCGCGCTGGCCGAGTTCGACGGCACGCATCTGTACGAGCACGCTGATCCGCGCCAGGGTGCGCAGCAGGACTGGGGCACGCTCATCTTCAACTACGGCCGCAACGAGGTGCGCTGCTTCCTCGTGGCAAGCGCCCTCGCGTGGTTCGACCGCTACCACATCGACGGCCTGCGCGCGGACGCCGTCGCCTCGATGCTCTACCTTGACTACTCGCGCAAGGAGGGCGAGTGGGTGCCCAACAAGCACGGCGGCCGGGAGAATCTCGAGGCGATGGAGTTTCTCCGCCAGACCAACGACCTCGTGCACCAGTATTATCCCGGCGCGCTGATGATCGCCGAGGAGTCGACCTCCTTCGCCGGCGTCTCCAAGCCCACGAAGGACGGCGGCCTCGGCTTCGACTTCAAATGGAACATGGGCTGGATGCACGACACGCTCCTCTACTTCAGCCACGACCCGGTTCATCGCAAGTACCATCAGAACGACCTCACCTTCGCGATNNATGGGCTGGATGCACGACACGCTGCGCTTTTTCTCCAAGGACCCCATCCACCGCAAGTGGCACCAGAACGACCTCACGTTCGGCATGCTGTACCAGTATGCCGAGAACTTCATCAGCGTTTACTCGCACGACGAGGTCACGCACGGGAAGGCCTCCATGCTCTACAAGATGGGCGCGTGGCACATCCCCGAGAAGGCCGCGAACCTGCGCGCGCTCTACGGCTTCATGTGGGCGTGGCCGGGCAAGAAGCTGCTTTTCATGGGCAATGATTTCGGCCAGGCGCACGAATGGAACCACACCACGAGCCTCGACTGGCATCTCTGCCAGTATCACGACCATGAAGGGCTGCGACGGCTGGTACGTGATCTCAACCGGCTCTACGCGGACGAGCCCGTGCTCAGCCGCAACGACCTCAATCCGCAGGGCTTCCGCTGGATCGCCTGCGAGGATGCCGAAGCCAGCGTGATCGCGTGGCTGCGGCTGGACATTTTCGAGCAGACGATTTTCGCCGTGGTCGGCCACTACACGCCAGTCATCCGGCCGAACTATCGCGTCGGGGTGCCGCGCCGCGGCCTCTGGAAGGAAGTCATCAACACCAACAGCCAGTTCTACGGCGGCAGCGGGCTCGGCAACGATGGCGGCCGGATGACGGAGGATGAGCCTGCGGACGGCTTCAGCCAGTCGCTCCTCCTCACGCTCCCGCCGCTGAGCACGACGATCTTCAAGTGGACGGCCGGGTGACATCGCGCCGAACCCGGGAGGAATCGGCGGCGGCCGGAAAAGCGGAAGCCGCGCCGCTCGCGCCGGAAACCTTCCGCATCCTACAGTTCCATCAGAAAACTGTAGCCATGCCGCTCGAAGCCCAATGTTTCATAGAAACGATGGGCGGCTTCGCGCCGGAGGCTGCTTGACAGCGTCATCTTGTAGCAGCCTCGCTCGCGGCAGCACTCCCGCGCAAACTGCATCATCCGCCGGCCGATGCCGCGTCCCTGCCGGTCGCTACGCACGACCACGTCCTCCACCACGCCGGACGGGGCGCCGAGATGCGCCAGATTGTCCATGATCAGCAGCGCAAATGTTCCCACGATCGCTCCGGCACCGACCGCCACATAGACGACGTAATCAGGATACGACTGCATGCGCCTGAAGATGGTCTGAGCCTGGTCGAGCGGCAGCACGTGACGGTCACCGACGTCGCGATACAATGCCAGGATCGCGGGCAGATCGGCCTCGGCGGCCGCGCGGATTTCGACTTCCGGGTTCGGATCCACCGCTGCGGGCGGGCGCAGGATCAGGGTTTCCGTCCGACGAGCCGGTAGGTGGACATGAAGCCGCGGCTCTTCACATCAATCTTGCCGCGCTCCTCGAGGATGAACTTGTCCGTCAGCAGGGCGTAGGTGCTCGGCGACACTTGGATCATGCCCGGCAGGCTGTGGGACTCCATGCGGCTGGCGACATTAACGGTGTCGCCCCAGAGATCGTAGGAGAATTTCCTGGTGCCAATGATGCCGGCGACGACCGGACCGCTGTTGATCCCGATGCGGATGTCCAGGGTGAGGGAATTCCGGCGGTTGAAGTGGTTCAGAACCTCGAGCATGTCCAGCGCCATCAGGGCGCAGCGTTCGGCATGCTCGGGCCGGGCGGTGGGGACGCCGCCGACCACCATGTAGGAATCGCCGATGGTCTTGATCTTTTCGAGCTCGTAGGTCTCGGCGAGTTTGTCGAAGCCCGAGAAGAGGTCGTTAAGCAGCTGCACCGTGCGGCTGGGCGCAATGTTTGCGGAGAAACTGGTGAACCCGACAATGTCGGCAAACACCACCGTGGCCTCGCGAAAGCTGTCGACAATGGTCCGCTCGCCCTGCTTCAGCCGGTCAGCGATGGCCGTCGGCAGGACATTCAGGAGGAGGCGGTCGGACTTGGCGCGCTCCGCCTGCAGTTCGGCAAGGTAGGCCTGCTCCTGGTCGCGTAGCCGCTTTTTTTCGAGCGAAGCGTTGATGCGGGCGTGCAGGATGATCGTGTTGAAAGGCTTGGGGACGTAATCCTCCGCGCCGGCCTCGATGCAGCGGACCGTGCTGTCGACCTCGTCCAGGGCGGTGAGCATGATGACCGGCAGATGGCGGAGCTTGGGGTCGGCCTTGATGAACTCGAGGGTATGGAAGCCGTTCAGCTCAGGCATGATGATGTCGAGCAGGACCAGGTCGAAGGCCCGTTGCTTCAAGAGTTCGAGCGCGATGCGGCCGTTTTCCGCCGTCGTGATGTTGAAGCCCGAGCGCTGGAGGCGCCGGGCCAGCATCTCCCGGTTCATGGAATCATCGTCAACGACAAGGAGGTTGCCGGTGTACCGGGCGCTGGCGTTGCCGAGAAATTCCACCGGGGGCGCCGGCTTGCTGGCCGGCATGGGCTGAACGGGGACGGCATGAGGGGCGGGGCTGGCGACGGCCGGGGTGGGGCCGAAGTCGATCTTGACCGCGAACTCCTTGCTCTCGAAAAGGTGGTGGAGGTTATAGCCCGCCTGATTGATGCGTTTGAGGTCGCTGACCACGTCGGGCTTGCCGGCCTCGGCGGCCTCTTCCTGGCACAGTTCGCTGTAGCCGATGATGGCGTTGAGCGGGGTGAGCATTTCCCGCCGCATGCTGAGCAGGTCGATCTTGCCGGTTTCAATCTTCCAGGGGGCGAGGGCGTCGTTGAAGAGCGCCAGCAGCTGTCCTCCCGCAGTGTGAATCTTCTTGATGTCGCGCAGCAGCCGTTCCGCGTTGATATCCTCGATCGATTCCAGCAACATCTCGCTGTAACCGATGATCTGGTTGAGGGGGGTGCGCAGGGCGTGGCGGAGCTGGGTCAGCGTCTCGATGTCGTTTGACTGGAGCGCCTGCAGAAACGGGCTCAGCGTGCTCTGTGCACTGACGGAGGGACTCAATCCACCGTTGTCTGGGGCAGGCTCGCTCATGCTGGCGGGGCCGGAGCTGGCGGGGCTGGAGCTGGCGGGGCTGGAGGGTTTTTCAGCAGGGCCTCGATTTTGCCAAGCAGCCGCGGCAGTTCGACCGGTTTGGTGTCGTAGTCGTTGCAGCCCGCCTTGAGCGACTTGTCACGGTCGCTGGTCATGGCGTGGGCGGTGAGGGCGATGATGGGGATCGCCGCGGTCGCCGGGTCGCCCTTGATCCGACGGCTGGCCTCCCAGCCGTCCATGACTGGCAGGCTTACGTCCATGAGAATGAGATCGGGGGCCTCGGTGCGGGCCTTCTCCACGCCGGCGCCGCCGTCGACGGCGATCGCAATGACGTAACCGCGGCGCTCGAGCCGCCGGGAGAGCATGTCCCGATTCATTTCATTGTCTTCCACAATGAGGATCTTCGCCATGGGGAAAATGAAGGATGGTGTGCGGACGTCAGGAGGATTCAACGGCCGCCTGACCGGAACCGGGCTGACGTTTCAGCATGTGCTGATTGATGGTCTCGCGGACCTCCCGGAGCAAGTCTTCTCGGGCAAAGCTTCCCTTTTGAAAGATGCGTTCCACCTGACCCTTGAGAGCCTGCTGCGCTTCGGCGTTGAGATCAAGCGAACTCACCACCACCACGGGGATCTTGGACCACACGGGATGCGGATGAATCTGGCGGAGGAATTCGAAACCATCCATCTCCGCCATCACCAGATCGAGGATGATCATGTCCGGCAGCACGCCGCCTTGGATGATATCGAGCGCCTCCTTGCCGTTGGTGGCCTCCTTGACTACGATGCTCTCCTTCTCGAGCATGCGGACGACCAGTTCGCGGGAAGCAGGATCATCCTCCACCACCAGCACGGTTCCGGCCTGCTTGGGGGACCGGTGCCGGTCGAGGACCGGCAGGAGCTTCTGGGCGTCGATGGGTTTGGTCAGGTAGTCGGCTGCGCCCAAGGCAAACCCCATCTCCTTGTTTTCCAGCATGGTCAGGAGGATGATGGGAATGTCGGCGAAACCCGGCATGGCCTTCAGCTGGGAAAGCACCGACCAGCCGTCCATGCCCGGCATGAGGATGTCCAGAATGACGATGTCGGGGTGGTACTCGCGGGCGATGCGCAGGCCCTCTTTGCCGTCGTGGGCGGTCCGGGTCGAATAGCCCTCGCGGGTGAGCATATTGGTCAGCACGACATGGACTGCCTCGTCGTCGTCGATAACCAGGACGCGGCCCTTCGGGGCGGGTCCCGGCTGGCTCTCCTTGTCCGTGATGGCATACGGCGAACGCGCGGGCTTGACGCGGGCGGGAACGCGCATCGTGAAGGTGGAGCCGGCCCCGGCGGTACTCTTGACCGTGATGTCGCCGCCCATCATCTGGGCGAACTGCTTGGAAATCGCCAAGCCGAGGCCGGTGCCGCCGTACTTGCTGGAGGTCGAGGCGTCGCCCTGGGTGAAGGCCTTGAAGAGCCGGCCCAGCTGCTCCTCGGTCATGCCGATGCCCGTATCGATGACGTGCATGATGACCCAGGCCTGTTGGTCGCGGATTTCGCGGTCGATCTTCAACTCGATGCGCCCGTTCTCGGTGAACTTGCTCGCATTGCTCAGCAGGTTGAGGAGCGCCTGGCGGATCTTGGTGGCATCACCATACATCGAGCCGATCAAGGGGGTGCAGTTGACGATCAACTCGTTGTTACGCTTCTCGACCAGAGGCGCAATCGTGCTGCTGACTTCGTGGACCACCGTCTGGAGATCGAATGTCTCGAGATAGAGCTGCATCTTGCCGGCCTCGATTTTGGACAGATCCAAGACGTCGTTGATCAGGCCGAGCAGGTGGTGCGCGGCGCTCATGATTTTCTGGAGGTCTTCAGCGACCTCTTTTTCGCCCTTGTCCAACGCATCCTCGTGCAGCATCTCGCTGTAGCCGATGATTGCGTTCATCGGCGTGCGCAGTTCGTGGCTCATCTTGGCGAGGAAGGCGCTTTTGGCCTGGTTGGCCTCCTTGGCGGCGACCACCGCCCGTTCCAGTTCCACGGTACGCTCGGCCACCTTTTGTTCCAGCCCTTCGTTGATCTGCCGGAGGCTTTCCCGGGCGTCCTCGGCGTTCTTGCGCGCCACGACCAGCTCGGCATTGCGCTGCTGGATGGTTTGCAGCATCAGGTTGAAGGAGCGCGTCAGCGAGCCGATCTCATCATTGCCCCCCTCCTTCACCCGAACGCCGTAATCCTGCTGCTTCGCGACGTTGTGGGCCGCCCGGGCCAGCTCGGTGATGGGACGGGTCACCGCGCGCGAGAGGCTCTGGGCGACGACCATCGCGAGCAGGCAGGAGGCGAGAAAGATGATCACCATGCCGCGGATCGGATCCCCAAAACGCTCCGTGGCGAGGTGCTCGACCCCGGCCTTCATGTAGAGCGTGCCGAGTTTCCTGCCCTCCCTGTTCAGAATCGGACGGAACAACGTGACCTCGTTGGTCGAGATAGACGGATTGAAGGGCACGACCCGTGGCAGGGGAATGAATTCGTTGGCCCCCTCCTTGATATACTTGCACAGGAGCTTGTTGGACGCCGAGTAGACCGCCGCCGCCACGATGAGGTTGTCGTTCCTGAGTTTGTCCAGCGGGAGAGCGGTGGTGGTCGGATCCTTCTCCAAGGCCGCGACCAGGCTTTCCATCAACAGTTGCTGCGTCGCATCAAGCCGCGCGACGATCTCGCTGCGGAAACGGTAGACTTCGAAGGTATAGTAACTGCCCAAGGCCGCCAGCAACGAAACAGCGCAGACTGAGATGATGATGAGACTCAGCTTCCAGCGGAAGGGAAGGGTGAACCGTTCAGCTATTTCCATGAGATTGCCACATGTATTCGGCCGACTGCAGTAAACAGTGGTGAAGCATCATGCTCTTATCATGGTCATCCGCCATGCTAAAGTCGCAGGCTCCGGAAAAAGCGGTTTGAAGGGAAAGCTCCAAGGTACAAAGGCGATGTCAATTACTATCACCGCGACGGGTTCAAAGGCTGGGCAAGGATCATGGTCATGCGTCCGGCCCGGCGTTATTCGCCGGACAGGGAACGGATTTTTTCCGCGAGATGATCGGCAGCGCCGGCCAACCAGCGCCTGCCGTTTTCCTCAGTCGCCCGGGTGGGATCACCCATGACGCCACTGCGGGAAATGTCGCTGGTCATCCAGGCAAAGACCGCGGGGGCATTCTCCGGTCGCAACTCGCCGGGATCGTCGAGGCGGGCAGGGTATTCGCCGACCGCCTTTCCCATGCGCACAAGCTCCGGGGCGCAGGCGAGCATGAGCGAGGTCTCCCATTCGTCGGCGTGAAACCCCCACGCGGCCTCCTGGGCGCTGACGTCCGGCTGGTAGCCGTGGCGCAACAGGACCGCCTTGATGCCGAGGGTCTCCGGTATTTCGTGCAGCAGGGCCGTGAGCACCGGGCTGTTGCCGCCATGGGTGTTGAAAAAGGCGAGCCGGCGGATGCCGATGTCACGCAGCTGCCCCGCCATTGCGAGCCCAAGGCGGCGCAGGGTTCTGGTCGAGATCGAGATCGTTCCCGGGAACCCTTGGTGTTCGATGCTTTTGCCGTAAGTCAGGGGCGGCGCGACGAAAACCGGCAGGTCGGACGGCAGCCGGGCCAGTGCGGCGCCGAGCAGGGCCTGGCCAAGGATCGCATCTACCCCCACCGGCAGATGCGGGCCGTGCTGCTCGATGGCGGCGGCGGGGACAATCACGAGCGGGCGATTTTTAGCGGACAAGCCGGCCAGTTGGGACGCGGAAAGGGCCGGAAGGTAACGGGAGCGGTAGGCCGGGAAAACCGCGGAGGGCGAGATGTGGGCGGCCGGTTGATCAATAACGGGGGATGAAACCGGGGGCGCGAGATGCTGGCGGATTTCCAAGAGCAGCCTGGCCAGGTGGTCCGCGAACGGAGCAACTCCGCCGGCCTGATCGCGGCCGGGATCCAGACCCAGCGAACGGGCGTGGATGACATACGTGCGCAGGCTGGACCCGGCGCGCGCGTCCATGGCGGCCGAGGCCACGAACGGCTCGTTGAAAGGGCTGGTGTTGAAGAAAACCAGCTTGTGAAAACCGGCGGCCTTCACTCCCGCGGCAATTTCAGCCACGAGGTCATATGCCGTCTCGGGGTCGAGGCCGAAAAAGCCGTCGTTCTTCGCGGCCGGCGTGAAACGCAGCGGTGGCAGCACGCGCACCGCGAAATGCGTCTTCACCCGCGCAACCGCCTGGCGCAGCAGGGCGGCGCCCAGCACCTCTTCGATATCGAACGACCGGTCGGCGCCGTGACGCGCAAAGCCGTGCAACGGCAGCACCACGACCGTGTATTCCTTCTGCGGCAGCGCGGCGAAATCCGTCCATGCATGATGGGCCCAGCAGGTCTCCGGTTCGGCATCAGCCAGCCATGTCGTGCCCATGGTGCGGGAGGGTAAGACCGGCGGCGCGGCTGACGACAGGAAAATGAGGAAAGCCGGCCCGGCCCGTCTTACTCTTTCCGGATCCGCGCCTCCTCGAAATCGGAGTAGGTCACGACCACGCTTTGCTCAAGCGACTTGAGAACCGCCCGGCCGCGTACGTGCGCCTCCACGCGCAGCAGGTGGCTGGGCCCCCCGGCCGTGGGCAGGCTATAGGTCATCACGGTGCGCATGTCTTCGATCTTGACGAAAAACGCCGGTGAAAACGGCTCAATATTCTCCAGGGCGAATGTTTCGATCGCGGCTGCGGTCTTGCTGATGGTGAGTATTGCGCGCAGGTGGACCGCCGCCCTGTCGTCGCCGCCCCCCGGTTTGAGGTGGAACCAGTAGCGCCAGCGGGTTGGCGTCTCTTCCAGCAGCTCGGCGGTGTCCAGGTCGAGTTGATTCTTGAGCGGCGGTGGGCCGGCCGTCAGCACCCGGCGGGCCTTGCGCTCGCGATATTGCTGCAACTCCGGCGCCGAGGGGGCGCCGCCGTCTTTTTCGACGAGCGTCCATCGTACCAACTCCGGCCGGCCGGGATCGAAGCGTTCGATTGTTTTCCGGCCCTCGTCGACGGTGGTCTGGGTGTAGGCCCAGCCCCGGGCCCCGTCGGCCCGGAAGGCCTCGATGGCTGCGGCCGCCGCACCGGGCAACTCGGCCCGGGCGGCGGCAGAGCAAAGACAGGCGACGGACAGGGCGGTGAGGAGGCGCACGATGGAGAATATGCCAGTAGCAACGGAATTCCGGACAACGTCGATGCCGTTTTGCGTCTGCCGACGCAGGGACATCGCCCGCCACCGGCCGGGGCCCGGACCCAAGAAAAGCGCCGCGAGGGCGTTATCATGGTAGAGCAGCCACCCCCAGTCAGGAGGACCCCATGAAAAAGAAATACATCCTGCCTGCCACCTTCGCCCTGACGCTGATTACCTTCGTGCTTTTCGGACTCTCGGGCAAGCCCCTGGCGGTTATCCCTCTTCCCGAAGATCCCCGACCGCCGGATCCGCCGCCGCCCAACCTTCCCATCGACGAATCGGTGCGAGCAATCTCCGACGATGAGGATCCAGCGCCGGGAGCATCCTCCAATGCCGCGGCGCCGAGGCTGGTCGATGTTCCCTGGCCAAATACCAGACGCGATTTTGTGGTAACGCCGCTGCCGCCGATCAAGAGCAACATAAAGACAGGGACCATACCCATCGACTGGGTTGACCCAAGAGCGGCCGACAGGAATCTTCCGCCGAGCGTGGTTTCCTGGAACGATCTCGATCGCGTGCCGCATGCGCGTCTGCAACCCGCCCCGGTCTATCCGTCGGCCCTGCGCCACCAACGTGCCGAGGGAACGGTGGTGGTGGAATTCCTGGTCGACGAAAGGGGCGATGTCTACAGTCCCGTAATCCTCAGCGCGACCACGCCTGGCTTCGAAGAGGCGGCGCTTCACGCGGTGGCCAGATGGAAGTTCGAACCGGGCAGCAAGAATGGCCGCCGGGTGCGTTTTCGCATGAGCGTGCCGCTGGTTTTCCGGATCAGCGAGACGTAATCGACGCCAGCCAGCCATTCGGTGTGGATCTGGCGCGCCGGTCTGGCTGCCGCCCCTCAAGCGGGCGCGGGACACCACTGCAAAAGCCTGTTCACCCGGACCACCAGATCCTTTGGACTGAAGGGCTTGGTGACGTAGTCGAGGGCGCCCAACTCGAGGCCCACGTGGCGCGCGTCGGTCGTCGACCAGGCGCTCAGGATAACAATCGGGATGGTCGCCGTGTTGGCGGTGCGCCGCAGGATTTCGCACACCCCGAAGCCGTCGATGTCGGGCAGCATGAGATCCAGCAGCACCAGATCGGGGCGGCGGCAGCGAATGGTCTCAATCGCCTCCCGTCCACTCGCCGCGGTCAGCACCTCATAGCCGGCCTTGCCGAAGTGAAAGCGCACCAAGTCGGTGACATCCTGCTCGTCGTCCACGCTGAGAATGACCGGGGTCATGACGACGCAATGAGACGCGATCAACATGGCACGGCGGTGCCACTGCGGTTACATCGGCGTGAAATCGGGGCGATGCATCCGGCGGCCGGGGCGACGCAGCCTTGTGGGATTCGTCCGGCTGCATGGTGGTCGCGACGCTTGATCTGGCCATCGCTCCGGTTTAGGTTGGTCGATGCTGATGGACTTCGCCGGTTATCTCCCGGAAGCGGAGCAAAAAAACAGTCAAAACCGGGAGGATATTATTTTGACTCGCGCGTTGGGCGAAAGGTACCATTTTCAACCTCTTAGATGGGCGAGTGTTAATACATTTTAGCGATGGCGAGAAAGATAGCTTTCATCAATTACAAGGGTGGCGTTGGCAAGACGTCCTTGCTCGTCAATGTGGCGGCTTGTCTGGCCAAGCTCGGCAAGCGCGTACTGCTGTTAGATCTCGATACGCAGTCCAACGCGAGCATCTGGCTGCTGCGTCTTGAGCGGTGGAACAAGATCAACAGCAACGGAGAGGGCGCGGTTTTCTCCATTTTCGATCCCGGCAAAACGAGACTGAAAGATATTCTCGTCAAGGATGTCGTGGAGGGGAAAACGGGCGAGAAGCTGCTGCCCGGCCTCGATCTCATCCCCACCACCTTTAATCTCGTCAATCTGGAAGATGAGTTTGAGGATGATCCGGTCAAACCAGCCTATCTCCTGTTCAGCGAGGAGCTCCGCGAATTGGAGGATGACTACGATTTTGTCCTTTTTGACTGCCCGCCGAACATCCTGCGCGCCTGCCAGTGCGGCGTGTTCTGCGCCAATGAAGTGTACGCGCCCGCCAATCCCGACGCCCTCAGCCTCATCGGCTTCACCTTGCTGGTCGAGAAACTGCAGAGATTCCACAAGCTTTCGGCCAGCTTTCGCACGGCCCAGATGGGACCGCCGGCCGCCGTACAGGGCATCATCTTCAATTCCATCAAGGCCGGCGTCGACATCGAGGTGCCGAAAATGCGCATGCAACTGCGCATGAATCAATTCAAGACCCAGCGGCGGGTCGCCTCCTCGGCCAAGATTTTCGAGACCCAAGTGCGCGACGCCACCATCGTCCGTCGCGCCGTGGCCCTCGGACTGCCGGTCATCCTTGTGGGGCAGGAGACCGTGGAGACGGACAATGTGCTGAACGATTTTCGCCGGCTCTCCCTGGAGATCATCAAACAGGGGGAACTGCTCTGATTCTCCTGCAGCGAAGCACGGAACGATTTTATGAACACATCTGGAGGAAAATATACCGCCCCGGACTGGGACGAGGCCCGCATGGGTTTTCAAACCTCGATCATGGTGAACACTTCCCTCCACAGTCTGGCGCAAAACCTGGACGGGCCCGACTGGCCCCTGCCGGGCAAGGATGAGACGCCGACGAAATACATCGATCTGACCTTTGAGGAATTGCAGCTCATGCCCGGGCTGGCCGGATATCCGGACCGCATCGACCAGCTGATCGTCATCCTGCGGGAGACCCTGGCGTTCGATAATCCGTTCGGCGAGATGATCGAACAGACCGCGGGGTCCTCCGACAGGGACAATCCGCTGCTGAAAAATCTGGCGAGGCTCGATATCCCCACCGATTTTCCCATCGAGTTCACCACGGTCTCCGCCGACACGAAGGAGTTCTGCAAGCTCGAGAAGATCGCGACGCTCGGCGAGTTTGCCCACTTCGCGCAAGGCATGCCTCCGCATGTCATTGTGGGCGGTGATTTCCGCACGCTGCTCAACGCGCTGGCGCACGTGAATGAGGAGGCTCTGGCGACCATCCTGCCGTTCCGGCCCGGCAGCAAGGGCCTGCATCTACCCGAGGCCCTGGGCCAGTTTGTTGACACCGTGCCCGTCGGCGAACGCCTCGCCCTTTTCAAGCGCTTCGGCGGCCGGCTCAAGCCGGAGGAGGAGACCAAGGCCGCCCGCCTGAGCAAGGACGAGTTGAAGAAGGCGGAGGCCGCCCTGCGGGAGCGAGCCACCCTGGTGCTCGACCTTTTCAAAACCGAACTCGACGAGTTGGCTGCTTCGCTCAAGGAGGGCGGTTCACTCGAACGCTACCTGGTCGTCTTGGAGGATCCGCTCAAGGAAGCGCTCGCCACGGAGCTGCTCGAACCGATTGTCCGCGAAGCCGGCGCCCCCGCCGAAGCCGCCGCGCCCGTGAAGAAAGGCGGCCTGTGGGGGTTCTTCTCGCGACTGTTTAAGAAATGAGCGACACACCTTCACCGCCTCCGCCGCCCAGATCACCTCCGCCAGCCGGATCGCCCCCGCCGCGCGGACTGATCAAGTTTCCCACGCGCCCGCCCGCGATGAAGCCCCTCTCGCTGCGCGGGCGGTTTTCGTTGGAACCTTCCCAGGAGTCCGCCGAGGCGCGGAAATCCATCAACGCCATCATGGCGGCCACCCGCATGCCGTGGGGCGAGGCCCGCCCGCTGACGTTGCAGCAGGTCGGCGAGCTGCAAAGGGCCTTGCGCCAGCTGGAAGGCAAGCTGGCGGAGCGCGAACGGGCCGTCACCGACCTCGTCGCCCGGCTGGCCGATCGCGAACGTGACCTTGCGGAGGTGGAGGCTCTGGTGGTGGCGCGTGAAAAAGTCATTGAGGCGGCCAAGAAAAATGCCCAGACCCCCTCCCTGTCCAGGGAGGAGCAGTCGGCATTGGAGCAGGTCAAGGTCGAGCTGGAGCGTCAGGAGGCTTCGCTGAAGGAACAGCGGGCGGCGCTCAAGGAGCGCGAGATGTTCATCGAGGAGAATGAGACCAAGCTTTTCGAAAAAATGCAGGTCCAGCAGGAGCAGGAGGTGGAACTGGAGCAAAAGCTGGACGACCTGCAGGCGATGGAAAAACGTTTGAAGGAACGCGAGGCCGTCGTCGATCCGGCCGCCGCCGCCGCGTTAAAGGCGGAAAAAGAGGGCAAAAAGTTTGACGAATTCAACGAGTAACGGGGGGAATCCGTCATCCAGCCGGGCCGGGCGCCCGATCGGCGGGAACCGTCTGGTGGAACACGGGTCGGAACCTCGTCATATGCACCAGGATCAGGCGCACGATGGCTGTTTCTGACAACCCCGGGTGTCATGAATCGCGCAACTTTTTGCTCGCCCCCGCGTCTCCTGTAATGCTTGCCTCTCCCCCGCCTATGAGAATTGCCGTATCCCTCGCCGCCGGCCTGGCCATCCTGGCCGGAGTGCTGCACGCCCAATCCGACGACGACGAGGACGAGATGGATTACTTCCCGCTGGTTCCCAGCGGCAACCATCTCCGCTTTGGCCTGCATTCCGTGGGCGGCCCCAAAGTCGCCTTCGGCCAGCTCGGCAGTGTCCCGTCCGGCGCATCAGTCGGAGACGCGACCAGTTTGATGAGCCGCACGTACAGTGACGGCTACGTGGCGTTCGATGCGCGAAAAGACCCCAATGGCAACCCGGTCGGCGACGGGCTGACCAACACCTGGAACTTTCAATACAGCTCCCAAGCCACGGCGGACGGAGACCTCGCCTTCCACGACTACAGCGCCACCACGCTCGGGGCAAGCGAGAGGGCGAGGAGCAACAGCTCCGCCGGCTGGGAGATGCAAATCGGCCGCAGCCTGGGCAAGATCGGACGCAAGGTGGACTTCAGTGTGGTGGGTGCCTTCAGCTTCACGAACATCAACGCCAAGACAAGCGGTGTGGTGCAGGGGCTGCTTACCACCGTCACCGATGTCTACCCTCTCTACGGGCAAGACGTGCCGACCGCGCCGTATACTGCGCCCACTTCTGTCGCCCAAAACGTCTACGATGCCAACGGGAACCAGGTTCTTGACGTCAACGGTAATGGCCAGACCACGTTGGTGGACAACTCCACCATGCTTGGCAATCAACCGAATCGCACCACCACGACCAGCGTGGCCGACGTCAAGGGCTCCTGGCAGATCAAGGGCGCTTATTACACCTTCAAGATCGGGCCCATGCTGCAAATACCCCTCACCGAGCGGATCAAATTCAGCATGGGGGCGGGCGCCGCGCTGGCTTTGGTCGGCACCCGTTATATCGTGGATGAGACCCTTGTCGTCGATGACGTGAACGGCACCGAACTCACGACCTCGGGGGAACAGTCACGCTTCGTGATGCTGCCGTTATATTACGCCAACGCGGACGCCGAGTACTGGTTGACCGAGCGAGCCGGCTTTTACCTCGGCGTCAACGGTCAAAAGAGCGGAAGCTACGATCAGTCGGTTGGCGGGCGCACGGCCACGATCAACCTTGGCACGACCTACGGCGTTCAAAGCGGCATCACGCTGCGCTTCTGACCGGGCCGATCTCCGGTTTCGACTTTCCGCGGTGACGCGCTAGGGTCGCGTCATGAAAAGCCGCCTGCGGTTGGAGGAGGTCTCCGATCCCGCCGTGCTACGGGCCATGCAGACGGTGCCGCGGGAGGAATTCGTGCCCGGACACCTGCGCGGCGCCGCCTATGATGATTGCGCCCTGCCCATTGCGTGCGGGCAGACGATCTCGCAGCCGGCCGTCGTGGCTTACATGACGGAGCAGCTGTGCCTCGCGCCCGGCGACCGGGTACTCGAAGTCGGAACCGGCTCCGGTTACCAGGCGGCGGTGCTCGCCGAAATCGTCCGGGACGTCTATTCGATCGAACGCATTCCCGAGCTGGCCCGCGCGGCGGCGGCGCGACTGGCGCGGCTGGGGTATGCCAATGTGCACGTCCGGGAGGGTGACGGCACGCAAGGCTGGCCGGAAGCGGCGCCGTATGACGCGATCATGGTGACCGCGGCGGCCGATGACATTCCACCGGCTTTGATCGCGCAGCTGGATGTCAGCGGGCGGTTGATCATGCCGGTCGGCGGATCGTACGAAGCACAAGTGCTGCTGCTGCTGGAGCGGAAGACCCCTGAAGAAATCAGCAGCCGTCGTCTCTGGGCGGTGCGTTTTGTCCCGTTGATCTCCGGGTAGATCCCCGGCCAGGCCGGCTGCCATGAGTGGAAGGAGGGCCGCCGGTGATGCCGCCGGTGATGCCGCCGGTGTCCGGCGGGTGGCTGTCAGGCGGCGCCTTCCCCCTGACGCTGCAGATCGGCCAGCACCTCGTCGATGCGCCGCAGCCGGCCAGCGGGGAAGAAGGTGTTGATGCGCGCGATGACCTGCTGGATGAGACCATCAGGGCAGGAGGCGCCACCGGTGATCAGCACATGCAACGGATCGCCGCCGTCGGGGAAGGACCGGCGTTCCATCCGGCCGGCCCGGTCATGGCTGGTGGCGGGAAACACGTAATGCTGCACGTTGTCGCGGCCCCGGATGTTTTCCTCCGACTGGATGAAACAGGCGCGCGCGCCCATTTTCTGTTCGCACAGGCGGAAGAGCTGGTAGGTGTTGGAGCTGTTTTTACCTCCGATCACAAAGGCGGCATCGAGGCGTTCGGCCAATGCCCGGCTCAAGGCGTCCTGGTTGACCTGGGTGGCATAGCACAGCGTGTCCTTCTTGCCGCTGCCGCCCACGTGGGCATCACCCTCCGCCTCGCCGTACTTGCGGCGGTAGACGCTGCGGAAGTAATCGATGATTTCGACCGTCTCGTTCATGAGCAGGGTCGTCTGGTTGACCACCGCGATGCGGACGAGATGGCGCGCGAGGTCAAAACCGGGGGTGGACACGCCGCGGAACTTCTCCGCGAAGACGGCGCGGCGGGCGGCGGTGGGCTCGAGGATGAGTTCGCCGATGAGGCGCGCTTCTTCGAGGTTGCGGATGATGAGCGAGGGGGCGAAACGGCGGGAGTTCGAGAACGTGGCCTTGGTTTCCTCGTGCTCCGACTTGCCGTGAATGACGACCGTGTAACCCTCGCGGCCGAACAACCGCGCCGCCTTCCAGACCTTCTCCACCAGCATGCAGGTGGCGTCGTACTGGGCGACCCGGATGCCCTTGCGGATGAGCTTCTTCTTGTCCTCGTCGGTCGCACCGAATGCCGGGATCACCACGATATCGTCGTTCGTCAGTGTGTCCCACAGCAGCGGGGTGGAGCCGCCCGGTTGCGCCAGGCGGCCTTCGAGCGTGAAGGGGCGGCCCTTGTCGGTTTGCAGGAAGCGCAGCCCGCGCCGCCGCAGGTCATCGTTGACGAAGGGATTGTGGATGAGCTCGCTCAACATGAAAACGCGGCGGCCGGGATTTTCGGCAAGCGTTTCATAGGCGCGCTCAATGGCGTTCTTCACGCCGAGGCAGAAACCAAAGTGGCTGGGGATGACGTAGCGCACCCCACCGAAATCAAGCCGGGCAGGCTGCGCGGCGGAACGCTCGTGGGTGCGGTTGAGGCTCTTGATGGCCTCGCAGAGCTTGCTCTGGTAGAGGGCGCGGGCGGTGGCGTCCTGCGCGTAGATGCCGTGGTTGCGTTCCTTCTCCACGCGAAAGCGGTAGATGTAGTCGTTTTCGCCGAGGTGCAGATAAGGAATGGCAATCAGGTGGGGCTCCAGCCCGTCGAGCACGGCGGCCAGCGACGGCGCGAGATCGGCCCGGCGCGCGGCGAGCTGTTCCAGCGCAAGGAAGATCACCTCATCGTCGGCCGGGGCTCCATCCACCTGGGAGAAGGCAACCCGATAATGCACGCCGGCCGCCTCGGCGGTGAAATATTCCGCGGGTGGGGTGTGATTCTTGAAATGTACCTCCAGACGCTGGGCCGCCACCTCGGCCGAGGGCCCGACGAAGGCGAGGCCGAGGCGGGTGCCCGCCTGCCGCACCGCGAGCTGGTTGCCCGGATCGAAGGCGAGATGGACGAACAGCGCGGGGGCTGCGGTCGGCGGGCTGTTGGCGGCGGCGGACATGGGTTATAAACAAAAGGACCGCCCCGGGTTGGTCAAACCGTGCGGCGCCTGCGATCCAGTCACGCCGCCGCGGGGAAGACGATCACCAAGATGGCCGGACTGCCAATGGCCGGTTGGCGCAGGGACGGCGGGCAAGCTTGTGGCAGGCGGGCGCGTCTCGGGCAAACATCAGCCGAGTCCAGTTGCGCAGACCTGCACTTTTGAGTAAGAGGCATGTCGTAGAACCTCCATCCATGGTTTCCGTTCCCCTTGGCGTGCGCAGATCGATTCTTCCCGTTGTGGCCGGCACGGTCTGGCTCCTGACCTCGGGATGTGCGACCCTGCATCCGCCACCGCCCCCCGCCGCTCCGGCCCAGACTGCGGAAGCGACGACCCTGAAGCAGACGGAGACTCTGCTGGCGATGGTGAAGCAGGTGGGCTGGAAGGAGGTGCAGGATTTGCTGCCGGGATTCGACGAACAATCCGATGCGAATTTTCCGGGAGTGGCGGCGCTTGCCGGCGATCTGCACTCCATCGCGACGACCACCCGGTTCAACCGCGGGACTCCACCCGTCGACATCGGGCAATTGCTCGATCACAATCCGCACTTCTGGAGGGCGTATTACGAGATTGCTCCCGGTGATCCGCTGACCGCCATGCTACACGTGGGACTGCTATTGGCGGCGGGTGATGCGGTGAGGGCCGACCGCGTGGCCACGCTGGCCATCAATTTCGGCCGGATGGAGCCGGAGTACCGCAAGGAGCTGGTGCGGCTGGACGCCCACGCGCAGCTCGTGCTCCAGGTCAGCCGGGGCAATGCCGTGGAGTTGGAACGACTGCGTCGGACGCGGGCGTATGCAACGCTGGCGGAGAAAGCGCGGGCGGCGCTGGCGGTGTGGCCGAAGAATCCGGAGGCGTGGGCCGATCTCGTGATGGCGCAGCAGGCGCCGGCCGGCGACCAGCCGGCAGGCCCGAGCCTGGTGGAATTGCACCAGGTGGATCCATTGTTTGTGGTCCCGGCGACCGTGGCCGGGCCGGAGCCGGCGGCTTTGACGGAAACCCGCCGGCTGTGGCTGCTGATCAACGACGACAAGGCGACCGGCGATGATCAGGTGCTCGAGCGTTTTTCCGCATCCGCGCAGGCGGCGGGTCTTGCCGAGCTGGCGCTGGTCGCCCACAGCCTGCTTACGGGCTGGCACGCGGGATCCCGGCCCCTCGATGAAAGCTTCATCCATACGAGCCTGCAGCGCCTGGTGGCGCCGGATGCCGCCGCGAGCATTTGCAGCCAAGCGTTCGCGGAGGAACATGAGTCGCTCGGATTGGCTGCGGAAACCGACTCCCCGCCCTCGAACCTGGAGGGTGTATCCGTGCATCCGCAGCTCGAGCAGCGCCTCCTTGTGCAAATCGCCGCCACGTCGTACTGGATCGAGTCCGGCCTGACCCAGGGAGCCGACCTGGCGGACAATTATGGCGAACGCGGCGAGGCGTGGGCGCAGCTCCTGCAGAAGGACGAAGCGGTGGCCGATCTGCGCCATTCCCTCCAGCTTGAGCCGGCCAACAATGCCGTGCGCTACAGCCTGGCGGTGGCCTTGAGCGACAGCGGGGATTTCAAGGAAGCGGATGCCGTCTTTGTCGAGGCGCAAAAACGGGCGTCCGGCAACGCCCTCGAAATGCAGGCGTGGGGCAATCATCTATTTAAGCAGGGCCGCTTTGCCGAGGCCGAGACGGCCTACGCCCGGGCGGCCAGGCTTGACCCCGGTTTCGCCTATGCCCGCATCATGAACCACCTGGCGCGGTTGCGGCAGGGAAAGCCCGGCGGCGCCCGCCTGGATTCGAAGATCGAAAAGGAGGATCCATGGGGTGCCAGCCTGCTCGGCTTCCTTGCCGGGCGCCTCGACGAAAAGACCCTGTTCAGCCGTCTGGAACCGCAGGGCGGACTGCGCTACTCCGAGGAGGAATGCGAACTGTATTTCGTGCTGGCGCAACTGGCGCTGGGCCGCGGCGACGTGGCCGGGGCCCGCCGCAACCTGCACAGCTGTCTCGGCACGGGTATCACCTCGTTCGTGGAGTATGCCATGGCCTGGCACGAGTTGCGCCGGCTCAACGCGGCGAGTCCGCCGCCCCCGGAAAAGAAATCCGAACGGGAAGGCATGACGGACGAGGAACCCGTTTGAGCGCCCGGATTGGTGAGGCCGGGTCGCCGTGGCACACTCCGGCCTCGAAAGCCATTCCGGGTTGCGCCGGGGGTTCGTCGTCATCGGTTAGCGAACCTGCCCTCTTCACGGTTCAGCCTTGTCCCGCGCGAGGTCGGACACCAACATTTGCCCGCAAATCCGGCTTTCTACGAGCAAAACGCGCTTCATTCTCAATCCGTGCTCGGGCAGAGTCCAACGTCACCCGGGACTGGCGCCTGCCATTCGCGCCTTCATCGCCAGGCACGGGCTCGACGCCGATCTGGTTTTTACCGAACGGCGTGGCCAAGCCACGGACCTCGCTAGGGCGGCGGTCGCCGACGGATGCGAGCAGGTCGTGGCGGTGGGGGGTGACGGCACGATGAACGAGGTTGCCCAGGCGCTGGTCGGTGCGTCCGCCACGCTGGCCCTCGTGCCATGCGGCTCAGGCAACGGCCTTGCCATGCACCTCGGTGTGCCTGCACAGCCGCGGCGCGCCCTCGCGCTTCTCGTCGACCCATCGGCCCGCGTCGTCAATATCGACACTGGCACCGCGAACGGCCATCCGTTTTTCAATGCCATGGGCGTCAGCTTCGATGCTGAAATCAGCCGGCAGTTCAACCGGCTGGCGCGCCGGGGAATGATGGCCTACCTGCGCACGGGATTGGCCGCCTTTGCCCATTATCGCGGCGAACCGGTGGCCTTTTGCGACGCCACCGGCCGACGCGAGACGATGAACGCTTTTCTCGTGGTGGTGGCCAATTCCGACCAATATGGCAACCATGCCCGGATGGCACCGGGGGCCCGGGTTGACGACGGTCTGCTTGACTTGGTGGTCGTGCCGACGCCCGGCGTGGCGGGGGCGGTGGCTTTGATGGCGAGGCTGTTTCTGGGCAATTTTGATCGGAGCGCGCAGGTGCGCCACCTGCGCAGCGCCCGTTTCGTTATTGAACGTTCGGCGCCCGGCCTCATCCATACCGACGGGGAGACCCACGAAACCGGTGCCACGGTGGAAGTCGTCGTCCGCCCCTGCAGTCTACGCCTCATGGTCCCGGCCGCCTGCATCGTGGCAGCCGCCAGCCCGCCGCCGTTATCCACCTCCCTTTCTGGATGACCGGGTATATACCCGTTACGTCCGCCTCGCGCTGAAAAAGCTGGAAAAGCGAGGCACAGAGGTCCCGTATGAATACTCGCCCTAGAATCCCAGGTTCCTGCCAGTGACCGCAGTTACATCGACCTGCACCAGTAAGTTGAGTGTCCTGTTCCGCGTGGACCCTGGCGTGTCAGCATGGAACAAGGCGACCGTAGCGCAGCCCGGCGCCTCCGCACTACCCATCTTTCATCCAACTTGATTTGCCAGCTGAACTACGTTTCGATGGCGCACCCCATGCAGCAATACACCGACACCATCCGCGAGAGAATCAGTCGTTACACCGTCCCGGCGGAAATCAAGCATCTCGGGCTCTATCCGTATTTTCGTCCCCTGTCCTCAGGCCAGGACACCGAAGTGCAGATGAACGGCCAAAAGCTGCTGATGCTCGGGTCGAACAATTACCTGGGTTTGAGCACTCATCCGAAGGTCAAAGAGGCGGCCATCGCGGCGATCGCGAAGTATGGCACGGGTTGCGCGGGGTCGCGCTTCCTCAACGGCACGTTGGACATCCACCTGGAATGCGAGGAGAAGCTGGCGCGCTTCGTCGGCAAGGAGGCGGCGCTGGTCTATTCCACAGGCTTCCAAGTCAATCTGGGGGTGCTGCCCGCGCTGGCCGGCCGGAGCGATTTCCTGATTTTGGACAAATTGGATCACGCCAGCATCGTCGACGGTGCGCGCATGAGCTTCAGCCGGGTGATTCGATACCGGCACAACGACATGCAGAACCTCGAAGAGATACTGCGGTCGCTGCCGCCCGAGAAAAGCAAGATGATCGTCGTGGATGGTGTCTTCAGCATGGATGGCGATCTGGCCGATCTGCCGGCCATCGTTGCCCTTGCCGAAGCCCATTGCGGAGTGGTGATGGTGGACGACGCCCACGGGCTCGGTGTCATTGGCCCCCAGGGTCGGGGAACGGCCGCGCACTTTGGGCTGACCGATAGAATCGACCTCACGATGGGCACGTTCAGCAAGTCGCTCGCCTCCGTTGGCGGCTTCATTGCCTCGGACGCGGAGACCATCGAGTACCTCAAACATCAGTCCCGCTCGCTCATCTTCAGTGCCAGTATTCCTCCGGCCAACGTGGCGACGGTGATGGCGGCGCTCGAGATCGTCCTGTCGGAACCGGAACGCATCCAGCGGCTGTGGGACAATGCCAACCGCTTGTCCGCCGGGCTGAAGGCGCTGGGGTTCGATCTTGGTCGGAGCTGCACCCCCATTCTGCCCGTGTGCATTGGCGACGACCTTCTGTGTTTCAAGTTCTGCCGCCTCCTTCAGGACGAAGGCATTTTTGTGAACCCGGTGGTGGTGCCGGGGGTGGAGCCGGACAACGCGCTGCTGCGGGTGAGCCTGATGGCGACGCACACCTTCGCCCAGATCGACTTTGCGCTGGAGAAATTCGAGAAGGTGGGGCGGCAGACGGGTCTCGTGCACTAACCATGTCGGTCCGGATCATCGAGGTCGGGGACAAGCGCGGGAAGAACCGCTTCATCGATGTCCCGTGGCGGATCTACCCCGGCCGGTATCCACACTGGGTCCCTCCGCTGCGCATGGAGCGCCGGGATTTTCTGGACCCCCGCAAAAATCCCTTCTTCGAGCACGCGACGGTGAAACTATTTCTCGCGGTGGACGAGCGCGGCGTCTGCTGCGGGCGGATCGCCGGCATCATCAACCGCAACCACAACACCACCTACGGGGACAAGACCGGCTTCTTCGGCCTCTTTGAATGCATCGAGGACGACGCGGTGGCCGGCGCGCTGTTTGGTGCTGCCGCTGGTTTTCTCAAAGCCGGCGGCATGGAGGTCATGCGCGGCCCGATGAACATGTGCGTCAACGACGACATGGGCCTACTCGTTGATGGATTCGACCACCCACCAATGATCATGATGCCGTACAACCCGCCCTATTACGAGAAGCTCGTCACGGGATTCGGTTTCCAACCGATCGTGAATCTGCTGGCGCATATCCAGGTTTCACCCGGCCAGGCCCCGGAGCGTTTTGAACGCGGGGTGGCAATCGCGCAGCGAAAATATGGATTCACGGTCCGCAAGGTGAACATGCGGGACTATGACGGCGAGGTCCGGCGCATTCAGGACGTTTATAACTCGGCTTGGGCGGAGAACTGGGGCGCCGTGGCCATGACCGACAAGGAGTTCAAGCACCTGGCCAAGGACCTGAAGATGATCCTGGACCCGGATCTCTGCTTCATCGCCGAGGTCAACGGGGAGCTCGCGGGTTTCTCTCTTTCCCTGCCGGATATCAATCAGGCGCTGATCCACCTCAACGGTCGCCTGTTTCCCTTCGGCCTCTTCAAACTTTTGTGGTACAAACGCCGGATCAATGCGGTCCGGGTCATCACGACAGGCGTGATCAAGAAATTCCGGCACATGGGCATCGATGCCGCCTTCTACTGCGAAAACTACAAGAACGCCTATGCGAAGGGAATGCCTCGCGGTGAAGCGTCGTGGATCCTCGAATCCAATACGGCGATGAATCACGCCCTCGAGAAAATGGGATTCCAAGTCTACAAGAGGTATCGCTTGTATGACCTGGCATTATAGTGAACCGGCGCGTGAAACCGAACGATGGGCCTCCGTATGCGCAAGATCCTGGTGACCGGTGCTTCCGGCTTTGTCGGTTATCACGTGGTGGCGGCGCTTCACACGGCCGGTTTTGCCGTGCGTTGTCTCGTCCGGGCGCACAGCCGACTGGATCTCATCGACGGGTTCGGGCCGGAGCTGGTGCCGGGAGATGTCACGCAGCCTGACACTCTGCCGCCGGCGGTGCGGGACGTCGATGCGGTGGTCCACTGCGCCGGTCTGACGCGCGCCCGCCGGCCCGCCGGGTTCTTTGCCGTCAACGCCGAAGGCACCCGACACCTGTGCGACGCCTGCGCGGGGATGGGTGGGCGCATGCAGCAATTGATCATGATTGGCAGTCTTGCGGCCCTGGGGCCCGCGGCGGGCCCGGATGAGCCGGTGACGGAGGATAACCTTCCGCGTCCGGTTGGGCCCTATGGCCGGAGCAAGCTCGCCGGCCAGCAAATCGCCGCCTCGTTCCGGGACCGCTTCCCAGTCACCATCCTGCTCCCTCCGGCGGTCTACGGACCGGGGGATGTCGACTTCCTGACCTATTTCCGGCTCATCAAACGCGGAGTGATGCCCCGTATCGGCCGGCAGGCACGCTCGCTTTCGCTGCTCCATGCGGAGGATCTGGCACGCGCCGTGGTCCTGTGCCTCCAGAATCCCGCCAGCCGGCAGAAGGATTATTTGCTGGAAGACGGCGCGAGGCACACGTGGGACGAGGTGGCGGCGACGATGAGCCGGGTCATGGACCGGAATCCGTTGACAATCCGGTTGCCCGAGGGCCTGGCGTGGGCGGTGGCGCAGCTCGGAGGGTGGTGGGGCGCGGTGAGCGGTCGCCCGCCGGTGTTGAATCCCGACCGAATGCAGGAGTTCCTGTGCCCGCATTGGGTGTGCCAGGGCCGCCGGATTCGCGACGAACTCGGCTTCGTTCCGCAATTCGATCTGACCGCGGGCTTCCGCCAGACGCGCGACTGGTACGTCAGCCGTGGCTGGCTTTGAGGCGCGGGACGCTTCCCGATGAATCCCGCGCCTTCATTCGCCTCGGCCGCCGCCGTCTGGCGGAATCTGAACCACACCGACCGGCTGACCTTCGCCTACAACCTGGTGGTCGCCGGCCTGATCGTGGCCTTCGCGCACCGCATCCCGGCGTGGCACGCCCTGATTCTGCCCAACCTGGCGATGCTGGCGTTCCTGTGGTTTTTCATCTCCCGGGTGGGATCCGACGCGCGCGCGGTGTGGCGATCGCTGCGGGCGCTCTACCCGGTGTTCTTCATCTGGGCCGCGTATGCGCAGACCGGAGCGATGAACCACATTCTGTGCCCCGGCTTTCACGACGACTGTTTGCGCAACCTTGATCGGGCGCTCTTTGGTTGCGAACCGGCCGTCGTCTTCTCCCGCGCATTTCCACAGGCCATGATTGCGGAAATCATGCACGCGATGTATTTTTCGTATTACCTGCTGTTCCCGGGCCTGGCCTTGCTGCTGCACCTGCGCCGTACGCCGCGCGTGCTCGATGACTATTTCTCCACCCTTTGTGGCGCGTTCTATTTCTGCTGTCTGGTGTTCGTGCTCTTCCCTGCCACCGGACCCGTCGATCTGAAACCCGCGCCGCCTCCCGGGGCCGTCTTCCCCGGTGTCATGGAATTCATCTATCGCTGGTTTGAACTGCCCGGGGGCGCCTTCCCCAGTTCCCACGTCGCCGTGGCCGTCGTCGTACTGGTATATGCTCTGAAATACGCCCCCCGGTGGGCCGTGTTGTACCTCCCCGCTTGTCTGGGGATCCTGCCGGCCACGATTTATTGCAGTTACCATTACGCTGTCGACGTGATCGCCGGGGTGGCGGTGGCGTTGGGCGCGCTGGCCGTTGCCCGGTGGAGCAGGGCTGGGATGGCGTGAGTGCCGTGCCGCGCCGGCGGGTTCGCCGGTCCTCGCCGCGTTCGAGAGCCGCGGGAGATCCCTTTGCGCGGCGGAGCGCGGCGATCTTCGTTCGCTTCTCGTCGCCCCCAGCCCGGTGGCGCCCTCGGCGGCGCAGGGCACAGAAATCGTGGTGCCGGTGATTCGATTCCGCCCCGGGCGCGAGGTACGCGCGAACCTCATGCCAATACCGGAGGGTTGGTCCCTACGCCACCAAACGGGGGGATTCTTTCCCGTGAAGATCTGATTACTCCCCGTCTACGACTTCTTTGCCCGCCCCGCCCCAACGCCCGGCGGCCTCAAAAAACCCCTCCTGCTCAAGGATGGCCCTGACGCCTTCCGCGACTTTTTTCCGGTCGCCCGGGCTGAGCTGCGGATGGTCGGCATTGATCAACTCATCGATGCCGGCGCGAGCCTCCTTCCGATTCGCTACACCAGCAAGAAAGTCATCAGCCTGACTGGCGATTTCTTCGATGATGCTACGGAAGTCCATGATCGGAATGTGGCGCTACATTAGAGGGCAACCGGCCTCTTCGCAATTTTTCCGAAGAGAAAGTTGCCTGGACCGAAACCGCGATTTCAGCGGGGCCGCCGCCGTCAGGCGCCGGTCTTACTGGTGGGGTTCGCCCGTCGCGGGCAGGCCCCGTTTTTTGAGGCTGTGCCGGCTGCAGACCATGCGCAGCACGTGGAGCAGTTTTTCCAGGCTATTGCGGTCGGGATTTCCAAGGAGACTCGCCTGGATCCAGTTCCGTTCCAGCAGATATTGGCTGCGGTAGTTCAACCAGTAACCGCGGATTTCGAGTTCCTCGCCGAGTTCGGCCGCTGACATGCCCTCGTCGAGGGCAAGGGTGACGATGCCGGGGCTCGCGACCGGTTCGGGAGCGACAAGGGCAAAGCCGAGCGTGCGCAGTTCGCGCCGCAGCCAAGTGGCGTTTTCGGCGATCTGCGTCATGCGCTCAGGCGTGGCGCGGCGCACCGCCTCGGACAGGGCGGACAGCAGGTTCGATGAATGCGTATGTGGAACGCTCTGGTGCGCGGCCCAATGGCCAAGATCGAGGTAGCCGGGCAGGCGGTCGTCGGCGGGCCGCGGCTGGTAGTCATGAAAAACCAGGGAGAGACCGGGATAGCTGCCGAGCCCCTTCCCGCTGGCGGTCGTGCCGAGGTGGACGCCATGCAGGTCCACGGGCATGGCGCCGAGCGAGCTGATGCAATCGCAACATAGATGCAGTCCAAGGCGCGCGCTGAGGGCCTTGAGTTCCGCGAGCGGATTCATGATGCCCGTGGAGGTTTCGTGATGAACGAACCAGATCCAGCCGCCGCGCGGCAGGCGTTCGGCGAAGCGTTCCACCTGGGTGATGTCGAAAAGCTGGCCCCATGACAGCCGCAGCCAGTCGAAACGCAGGCCGGCGCGCCGCGAGTTGGCCGCCAGGCGTTCGCCAAACTCACCGTTGGACAGGACGAGGCCGGTCGTCTCCAGCAGTGAGAGCTGGGCGGCAACCACTTCATTGGCCAGCGTGCCCGAACCCAGCAGCACCTGCACGTCGGACGCGCCGGTGAGGCGGCACAGGGCGGCGCGCACCTCCGCCATGCGCGTGAGGAACAACTGGCCGCGGTGCGAGACGGCGGTACCAGCGAACGCCGCCCGAACCTCGGGCACGGCAGGCACCGGGCCGGGAAGGAAATTGAACACCTGGTGGTCGGGGGGGGCGGATTCGGTGAAGGTGTTGCGGAGCACCGGGCTGCGCTCCACCGTCTGGCCGAATGCCTCGACGGTCAGATACATCGGCTGATAGGAGGCCTGGTCCGTGCCGACAAGCGGACCGAACGGCGTAAAGCCAAGGTGGCGGTAAAGTTTCGTCTGGCGGGTCGTGCCTGAAATGATGGCCAGATCGTAGCCTTCGGTGAGGCAGTAGCGGCACACCTGTTCAAAAAGCTGGGAGAAGACGATGGTCTTGCGAAATTCGGGTTCCACCGCCAGCAGGCGCACTTCCACCGGGCTGCGACCCGTGGGCAGGTAGGCGTCAAGATTGGGCAGCTTGCCGTCCAGCGAGAAGGGGCGCTTGGCGCGCAGGGCCAGCATGCCGACGAGGCGGCGGCCCTGCAGGCAGATGATGTAGGTGTTTTCGGCGTGGAAACGATCGACCAGCCGTCCCTCCGGGTTGGGGGCATGCTGCGGAATCTCGTCGACGAAGGTGCGGTAGTTGAGGCGGTGGATCTGCTCAAACTCCCAATCCGCGGAGGCGACTTTGAAGACGAGTTCGGCGATGGTCGGGGTGATATTCGGCATGGGTTACGGGGAATTCGTCGGTGGTTCCGCTGGAGGGGCCGCCGTGCCCTGAAGGCGTGCGTCGGCAAAGTCTCGGAGATTAACACGATGGGACCACAGGAGAAGGGAAATTGTGCCACAGGCGACCGCGACGGGAGTTCTGGCTCCGGTCACCCACCAAGCGGCGGCCGGCAGCAGAATCAGGCTGCACAGTCCCGCGATGGAGACGCGGCGCAGCCAGGCCAGCAGAATCAGGCCAAGGACGAGGCTGGGCACCAACGCGAGCGGGGCGAGCACCAGCCAGGAGCCGATGAAGGGACCGACGCCCTTGCCGCCGCGAAAACCCAGCCAGATGGGCCAGACATGCCCGGCGACAACCATAAAAGCCGCGCCAAAGGCCCACGCCGTGGAAACTCCCATGAAGCGCGCCACCGCACCCACCAGCGCCCCTTTCCCCACGTCAACCACGAGCACCGCGGCATAACCTCCCTGGCCCAAAACCCGCCCCACGTTCGTCGCCCCGGTTCCGCCGCTGCCGGTGGTGCGCACGTCAAGGCCGGTGCGCCAGCGCACCAGCCAGTAGCCCGGGGAAAATCCCCCGAGGAGGTAGGCCAGTGCGACAAGCACTATGTTGGGCCAGGTGTGCATGGCAGCGGACTTTTCAGCTTAGTACCCGGGAACGGGTTTTCCACCAGAAATTTGCGTTGCCGGTCTTTGCATCGGAATCGTGGTGAGACCATGCGCGTACCAAACCATGAGGGCTGAAATTCATGCGCACCCTGCTCGCTCTGGACTTGAACGACCGGAATAAGCCGGTAGCATCCGCCCGCCGTTCCGCCAGCGGGGGCGGCATCCATTTAAAATGAAGAGCTACAATATCGCAGTCATTGGCGGCGACGGCACNNGCCAATTCTCCCGACGAAAAGGCGCGCTCGATTGCAAACGAAATTCTGGCACTTCTGATTTCAGAGGACATCAAAACCAAAGCCGAAGGCATTCTTCGGCGGCTTGACGCAGTGGGGAAACCACTCGACATCAAATTCACGGCGTTGGACGGTACGCAGGTGGATTTAAGCCGGATGAAAGGCAAAGTCGTGCTGGTGGATTTTTGGGCGACTTGGTGCGGTCCCTGCGTTGGCGAAATGCCTCAGGTGAAGGAGACCTATAAACAATTTCATACCAAAGGTTTTGAAGTTATCGGCATCAGCTTTGATTCCGGAAAACAGGTGCTCCAGCGTTTTGTCCAGAAGGAAGAAATGCCCTGGCCGCAGTATTTTGATGGCGAAGCTTGGAAAAACAAATTTGGCATTCAATACGGTATCGCCAGCATTCCGACAATGTGGCTCGTGGACAAAAAGGGGAATTTGCGAGAGACAAACGCCCGTGATGACCTCAAAAGCAAAGTTGAAAAACTTCTTGCCGAGTAGTCTGCGGCTATAAAATTTCTTTTTGACTCCAAAATTCCATTGTCACCGAGCGCCAAAACGCTAGCATGGCGGCTCTTGTTTTGGTTGCAGACGAAAGAAAATCACTCATGAAAAGTTACGATATTGCAGTCATTGGCGGCGACGGCACCGGTCCGGAAGTCGTGCGTGAGGCCATCAAGGTCCTGGACGCCGCCGCGCCCAGGTTCGGCGTCAAATTGAACTACACGCCCTACGATTTCGGCGGCGAACGCTACCTGCGCACCGGCGAGGTGCTGCCCGACAGTGCCATCCCCGAGCTGCGCAAATTTCCCGCGATCCTCCTGGGCGCCATCGGTCATCCGGACGTCAAGCCGGGTATTTTGGAGAAGGGCATCCTGCTGCGGATGCGCTTTGAGATGGAGCAGTACATCAACCTGCGCCCGGTCCGCCTCTACGACGAGCGGTTCTGCCCCCTCAAGGACAAGAAGCCCGTGGACATCGATTTCGTCGTCGTGCGCGAGAACAACGAGGGCCTCTACACCGGTTCCGGCGGGTTCGTGTTCAAGGGCACGCCCCACGAGATCGCCGTCCAGGAGAGCATCAACACCCGGCGCGGCGTCGAGCGCTGCCTGCGGTATGCGTTCGAATGCGCCCGCCAGCGCCGCGGGGGCAAACCCTGGAAGGGGTTGAAGTCCGAGGACGTGGCCTCCGGCAAAAAGGCGCAGCTCACGCTCTGTGGCAAAACCAATGTGCTGACCTTTGCCTTTGACCTCTGGGAGCGGGCCTTCCATGAGATCGGCGCGAAGGATTACCCGGACATCAAACGCGACTACGCGCACGTCGACGCCACGACGATGTGGTTCGTGAAGAATCCGGAATGGTTCGACGTGATCGTCACAGACAACTTGTTCGGCGATATCATCACCGATCTGGGCGCGATGATCCAGGGCGGCATGGGCATCGCGGCGGGCGGCAACATCAACCCGCAGGGCACGTCGATGTTCGAGCCGATCGGCGGCAGCGCGCCCAAGTATACGAACAAGAATGTCATCAACCCGCTGGCCGCCGTCTGCGCCGGGGCGATGATGATGAGCTTTTTGGGCGAAGCCGCGATGGCCGCCGCCATCGAAAGCGCTGTCATCAAGATCGTGCGCGAAAAGTTGAAGACCCTCGCCGCCGGCAAGATGGGCTATGGCACGAAGGAAGTCGGGGACCTGGTGGCGGCGGCGGTCTAGCCGGAGCCACGCAACCAGCCAGGGTGGCACCCGACCTCCGGGCGGGTTCTTATCTGCCGCCGGTTGCCTTTCCCTTCCGGGCCTTCGGCTTTCGGCCGACGGCGATGAGGCGCTGCGCATTCGTTCCATAGTCGCCGCCACCCAGGTCGCCGTAGAGGTGCACGTCAACGAAACCGGCCTTTTCCATCCGGTCTCTCAGTTCCTGCCCGGAATAAACCGTATGGTGGAACCTGAAGCTCTTCGCTCTCCCTTTGCGGATGAGAATCCACTCGTTGCGGATCCGGGTCCAGTCGTCAAAGATCTCGTGCCGTTGCACCAACCGGGTTCCGTCGGGCAGGGTCTCGGACTTGGTGGGCTGGAAGACCCTCGCGAGGTATTCTTTGCTGACGACATCGATGAGGCAGGTTCCGCCCGGGCGGAGGCTGGCGAACATATTCTGCAGCACCGTGAGGTCCTCGCGCTTGTCGTCAAAGTAGCCGAAGGACGTGAACATGCTGAGCACGAGATCGAAGGCGTCCGGACGCACGAAGTCGCGCATGTCCTCCCGCACCCACTCGATTTTGACCCTGGCCGCCCTGGCCCGGCGCCTGGCTTGGGCCAGAAGATACCTCGTTCGGTCGACGCCGGTAACGGAGAATCCCCGCCGCGCGAGGGCCACCGAGCAGCGACCGGGGCCGCAACAAAGATCAAGGGCCAGCTTCCCCTTGGGTTTCGTCAGCTCCAGCACTTGGTCCACCTCCCGGATCGCGCCAGCCAATCGTTTCTCCGGAAACATGAACGGGTACAACTCCCGCCAGAACGCGTCGTCGTCGAACCATTCTCTTATGTGATTTCGTTTCATTTTTCTCTCCGGCAATACGCCGCCCCGGGCAGGTCCCTGATGAAATTCCGGTGGAATCGGCAAATTCACCACCGTTCGTAGCGCACCAATTCCGTCAGCGGCTTGCGCTCCTTCGGTCCGGGTTGGTCGGCGGGATAGCCAAGCGGCGTCAGGGCGATGGGCTCCACGCCATGCGGCAGACCGAAGACCCGACGGGCGGCGGCGACGTCGAAGGCGGCGATCCAGCAGGTGCCCAGCCCCAGGTCGGTTGCCGCCAGGATCAAGTGGTCCATCGCGATGGTGACATCCACCACCGTGCAGTTGAAACCATCCATGCCGCGCACCCAGCCCTGGGCCGGAAGGCCGCAGGCGCAGATCACGAGCGGCGCCTGAGTGAACCATTCCCGGTGGTACACGCGCCGCAATTCGGCCTCGCGCCCTTTGACGTGGACGACGATGAGCTGAAACGGCTGCCGGTTCGCGCCGGTCGGGGCCAGGCGGGCGGCTTCGAGGATCTTGGCAAGCTTGGCGTCTTCCACCGGATCGGGCTTGTAGGCGCGCACACTGTAGCGCTTTTGAATTAGGTCGAAGTATTCCATGATGAGTCCCGCGATTTGGGACAGCTCCGCGGGCAACTGCCAGCAGAACGCGCCGTCGGCATTTAGACAATTCTGGAAATCAGGCCCGTCCAACCAAGACTGAGCCCAAGGCTGAGGTTTCCCTTGCAGGGTGGAGGGACGACCGCCGTGTCGCCCGGTTTGCCCATCGACCTCGGGCCCGCATGGCGGCGGGCCCTCCATCTACAACTGCCTGATTACGCCCAAGGGTCCATGGAATTGATCCAAGCTCCTCGTGGCTTCCTGGCTTTTGAATTCGCCGGCGCGGAATTTCGCTCACACCTTCCCGCGCCTCGTTTCGAGTTCGAGCCGGATCGCGTGCATCCGCGCCTGGCTCAGCGGATAGAAAGCGAGCAGAACGAGCGCCACCAGGAGCGCGGCGACCGGAATCGAGGCGAACAAAAAGCGGATCCACCAGATCGTCTCCGGAGTCTGGGCCCCGCCCAAAGACTGCCTGTAACCGACCGCTTCCAACAGGTAGTTGGCCAGCCCAAGACTCAACGCCATGCCGAACTTGGCCACCCAGGAGTACCACGAGGTGAAAGCGCCCTCGCGACGCTGCCCCGACTTGATTTCATCGTCGTCCACCACGTCGACGCACATCGAGGGCAACACCACCCAGAGGCCGGTGGACGAGAAACCGGTCAGCGCGGTGTTCGCTACGATCAGCCAGCCGTTGCCCGGCCGGTACATCCACCAACTGGAGCCGAAGGAAAAGATTCCGGTGGCCAGGGTGAACAACAGCGCCTTGATCTTGCCGTGGTGGCGCGCGATCCATCCGGCCGTGAGGACCCCCATGATTCCGCAGACCAAATAGCCGACGCTGCCCCAGGCGTAATAATACGACATGATCGCCTGGTCGCCGTGGAACGCATAGTAGGTGCCGACGAACTGCGAGAGGCCGCCGAGCATCGTGGTCGGAACGACATAGACCACGCCGATCGCCAGCAGCACGATGAACGGGCGTGACCGGAAGGTCTGTCCCAGCGTGGCCCAGAAACGGGTCTTGGGCTGCTGTGCGGCCTTCGCGTAATAGCGCTCCTTGACGCAGAAGAAATTGGCGAAGCCGGCCACGATCATGAGCAGACCGGCCAGGGCTGCTGCCCATTGCACTCCGCGCAGCACATCGGGTTTTCCCGTCGCCGGATCGTTGAACATCGGCCGCGTCGCGAACCACCACGCGAAGGCCATATAAACACCGGAGATTTTCTGGATCACCGCCTTGAACGCCATCACGCTCGTGCGTTCGTGGTAGCTGGGCGTCAGCTCGCTGCCCAGACTCCCGTAGGGCATGTTGTAGAGGCTGATGATCGGCGCGTAGAGAAACAGCGACACGAGCATGAACCAGAACAGGCGATTGTGCATCCAGGGCGCCGACGCGTCCCAGTGGCGCGAAGCCAGAAACAGGCAGGGGAGGGCGATGCCAGCCGCGATCGAGCCAAACAGGATGTAGGGCCGCCGCCGGCCCCACCGCGAACGGGTGTTGTCCGACAACCAGCCAAACAAGGGGTCGGTGAACGCATCGAACATCCGCGCGACCATCAGCACCGTGCCGACGAGGTTCGGCGCAAGGCCAAGATACATCGTGAAAACCGGGCCCGAGAGATTCGGATACAGCCAGTGACCGAAGATGTCGTTCACGCCACCAAAGCCGTACGCGGCCTTGGCGGCAAAGGGGACTTTGTCCTCCGGGGCCGTTTTCGTGGAGCGCGGCGTGGGCGGGACGTCTGTGCGCGGGGACATGGCGGGCCGGCGAGGCGGGGGCTCAGAACGCACCGACGCGGTCAGTCGGCGTGTGGTGGTCCGAAACGAAATAGGGAATGCGCCGATGCGAAGACCACAAGCGGTGCGGTGCAGGGTTCTGGGTCTCGGGTCAGAGCTTCAGCACCTCGGAGAGTTTGGTAACGTCTCTACCACCTCCCATGGCGAAATCCGGTTTGCCACCGCCCTTGCCACCCAGCTTCGCGGAGAGTTCGGACACAATCTTGCCGGCCTGGTGCCCGGCCTTGATCGCGGCCGGAGAACAAAAGGCGACGACGGAGGCTTTCTCGCCGAACGATGCACCGAGCTGCACCACGCCCTCGCCGAGTTTGGCCAGCACCTGCGCGCCGATACCACGCAGCGCCTCGGGTGAGTCGGCGGTGACGACGGTGGAAACAAATCTGAGTCCGTCCTTGGTGACCGCCTTGGCCGCGAGGTCGTCGGCGAGACAGGCGGAGGCTTTCTGTTCGAACGCCTTGAGCTTCTTCTCGAGCTCGGCCCGGTGGGCCAGGAGCACTTCAACTTTCTTGGCCACGTCTACCGGCCCGGCGGAAAGCTGGCTGCTGACCCCCTTGAGCGCCTCTTCCTCCTCCTCCACAAAGTCGCAGGCCGCCTGGCCGGCCACGGCCTCGATGCGGCGCGTGCCGGCGGCGATGGCCATTTCGGCGACGATCTTGACCAGGCCGATCTCGCTGGTGGTGGCGACGTGCGTGCCGCCGCAGAGCTCGCGGCTGTAGCCGCCGATGTCCACCACCCGGACGATTTTCCCGTACTTCTCGCCGAAGAAGGCGAGGGTATCGGCCGGCTTCTTGTCGAACTCGACCTCGGAGGCCTCGACCTTGGCGTTGTCGAGGACCTTGCTGTTGACGAGGCGCTCGATCTCGCGGAGCTGGTCCGGCCGCACCTGTTCGAAATGGGAGAAATCGAAACGCAGCCGGGTCTTGGTCTTCGACGTGCCGGCCTGGCGGACATGGGTGCCCAGCACCTTGCGCAGCGCCCAGTGAAGGAGATGCGCGGCGGTGTGGTGGCGCGTGATGGCGCGGCGGTTCAACGGCGAGACCGCAAGCGTGGCGGTCTGACCGACGACATTGACCTTGGCAAGGTCGAGGGCGCAGGCGGGGGCGAGCCGGTGGAGATGGCGCCCGGCGTCATCCTTGATCGTGTAGACAATCGCGACGGCTACCCCGCCAATCTTGGCCACGCCGTGATCGCCGGCCTGCCCGCCCATCTCGGCGTAGAACGGCGTTTGGTCGAAGACGAGGAACGTGTCCTTGCCGGACTTGACGACGTCGATGACCTTGGCCTCGGCCGTGAGCTGGGTGAAGCCGAGGAACTTGGTCGGCTGTTGTTTGGTCGTTTTCTCACCTTCGGTGGCTGCCACGATGATCTCCTTTTTTTGTGCGGCCCGGCCGCGTGCACGTTGTTTCTCCATCTCCGCGTTAAAACCGTCGACGTCGACCGTCAGGCCGCGCTCCGCAGCCAGCAGTTGCGTCATATCGAGCGGAAAGCCGTAGGTGTCGTAGAGCTGAAAGGCATCTTTCCCACGGAGAACGGTCACATAACCGACCGTCTTGTAATCGGTCGTACGTGCAATTCCGCGACCCGCTTGGGTAAATCCCTCAGATATTGGAACGCGATTCTCGATCATTCGTTCAAGAACGAATAGACCTCGATCTAGCGTTCGTCCGAAGTTTTCTTCTTCGCTCTTAATTACACGGTGGATGATGTCTTGCCGTTCCTTAAGTTCGGGGAAGACAGAGCCGAGTGACTCCACAACAGGTGCGATGAGCTGCTCGAAGAAGCCAGTCTGGAGCCCGAGTTTCTTGCCGTAAAGGATGCCGCGGCGGAGGATGCGGCGTACGACGTAGTTGCGGCCTTCATTGCCGGGCAGGATGTTGTCGGCGATGGCGCAGGAGACGCAGCGGGCATGGTCAACGAGCACGCGGAAGGAGATATCGACATACTCCTGTTCGCTTAGGTTAACTCGTTTTGTCGGAACGGTGCCCTTGTAGGATTTGCCGGAGAGCTGCGCGACTTTGGCGAACAGCGGCGCAAAGATGTCGGCGGCGTAGTTCGAAGGCTCCGGCGTGAAGTCCTTGAACCCCTTGGTCGTGGCGTAAATGCCGGCGACGCGCTCGAAGCCCAGGCCGGTGTCGACATGCCGGGCGGCAAGTGGCGAGAAGGTACCGTCGGCGTTGGCGTTGAACTGGATGAAGACGTGGTTCCAGATCTCGATGCAGCGCGGCTGGCCGGCGTTGACGAGCGCACGCCCCGCGGCCTCGTCGTCGGCGGGCAGGAGGTTGCAGTGGATCTCCGAACACGGACCGCACGGCCCGGTGTCGCCCATCATCCAGAAATTGTCCTTCCTGCCGCCGGTGAGGATGTGGACCTTGGGATCAAGGCCGGCCTTTTTGAAGATGTTCTTCCAGATGTCGTAGACCTCCTGGTCCAACTCGGACGGATCGCCCCTGGCCTTGTCGGGCTGATAGACGGTGGCGAAGAGTCGCTTCGCCGGAATGCCCCAGACCTTGGTGATCAGCTCCCAGCCCCATTCGAGCGACTCCTGCTTGAAGTAGTCACCGAAGGACCAGTTGCCGAGCATCTCGAAGAAGGTGTGATGGTAGGTGTCGAAGCCGACGTCCTCGAGATCGTTGTGCTTGCCGCCGGCGCGGATGCATTTCTGCGTGTCGGCGGCGCGGGTGTCGCGGCCGGGCTTTACGCCGGCCCACTTGGAAACGTCGGGCTGCCGGTCGCCGAGGAAGATCGGCACGAACTGGTTCATGCCGGCGTTGGTGAAGAGCAGGCCGGGCGAATCAGGCAGCAGCGTCGCCGACGGCACGATCGTGTGGCCGTGTTTTTGGAAAAAATCGAGGAAGCTCTGGCGGATGTCAGCGGAGGTCATGAACAGCTATGAGAGGACAGAAGACGGAAGGCTGAGTGGCAAGAGGGAAGGAACAAGCATCATGGCCGGCAAAGAAGCCGCGGAGCGCGACGTGTAATTTCGCCGGATCGACGTTAACCGGCGCGGAGGGCGGGCGTAAAGGGAAGGTTAAATTTCGTCCGGAATGACGAAATGCCGCGGGCCAAAGGCCAAAACCGGCGCGGTCACCGCCGGCCGAGACACTTCGCGATTGCGCGGGCGTCGCGTAATCCGCATCTAGTCGGGGATGAACATCCACGTCCGGCCGGCGGGTCCGATCCAGACCAACGCCTACCTGCTGACCGCGCCGGAGTTAAGCGAGGCCGTGCTCATCGACGCGCCGGGCGGCATTTGGGAGCAGATCCAGCCGATCCTGGCGAAGGAGCAGTGCACCCTCCGGGAGCTTTGGCTGACGCACGGCCACTGGGATCACACGCAGGGCGGGGCCGAGGTGGTGGCGGCGACTCACGCAAAGGTGCGCGCCCACCGCGACGACCAGATGCTGATCGAGAGCCCCGAGGTCATGGAAATGTTTCTGATCCCCGGCGTGCGGCTCGGACCGATGAAAATCGACGAGTTCGTGACGCAGGGGCAGCGCTGGACGGCGCTGGGGCAGACGGTCGAGGTGCGGCACGTCCCGGGACATTGTCCGGGCAACGTGTTGTATTACTTCGCCGCGATGAAGGCGGCGTTCGTGGGCGACGCGCTTTTCCACAGCAGCGTCGGCCGCACCGACCTGCCGGGGGGCAGCCTCGAAGTCCTGGAGCGCTCCATTCGCGAGCAGATCTATACGCTGCCCGACGAAACGGTGGTATATCCCGGTCACGGTCCCGAAACCACGGTCGGCGTGGAGCGGGAAACGAATCCCTTTGTCCACGGGTAGCGGGAGACCGATGCCGGCAGCAGACGAATCTGAGTGCAGAAACCTGTGATCCGTTTTTAATCAAACACCATGGACCCCCCGGAGAATTTGCTTCACGAGCACTTCATGAGGCGCGCCCTGGCGGTGGCCCGGCAGGGCTGGGGTAACACACACCCGAATCCCCTGGTGGGCGTTGTCATCGTGGAGCAGGGCGAGGTGGTGGCGGAGGGTTTCCACGCCCGGGACGGCGAACCGCACGCGGAAATCATGGCGTTGCATCATCTCGAGCGCCTGCCCCGGCTAGGCGCGACGCTTTACGTCACCCTCGAGCCCTGCAGCACGCAGGGGCGCACCGGCGCGTGCACCAGCGCCATCATCGCGGCCGGTATCCAGCACGTGGTGGTCGGTGCCACCGATCCCAACCCCGTGCACGCCGGCCATGGCTTCGAGGTGCTGCGGGCGGCCGGCGTCGAGGTGACCGAGGGGGTGCTGGCCGACGACTGTGTCGATCTGAACCTGATTTTCAACCACTGGATCACCACGCAGACCCCGCTGCTCGCCGCCAAGGCCGCCGTGACCCTTGATGGCAAGATCGCCACGCGGACAAACGACTCGGAGTGGATCACGGGGGAGATGGCGCGCGCGGATGTGCATCGCTGGCGGCGGCTGTTCCCGGCCATCGCCGTCGGCGCGGGTACGATCCTGGGCGACAATCCCAGTCTCACCAGCCGGGTGGACGACGAAGTGTGGTGCCCCGTGCGCTTTGTGTTCGACGGCCTGTTGCGCACGGTCGTCGATAAGAGCCTGCCGAAGGTTTACACGGACGAATACAAGCATCGGACGATCGTGGTCACCACGCCGCACGGCGGCCTCGGCTACATGCGGAAGCTGCAGGCGATGGGTGTGCAGGTTTGGAACCTGCCGTCGTCCACCATGCGCGCGCCGCTGCCGGATTTCCGGCGGAAATGCGCGGAGGCGGGCATCACCGGAGTCTACTTCGAGGGCGGCGCGCTGATCATCAGCGAACTGATTCAATTCCGCCAGCTCGACTACCTGTTCGTCTACCGGGCGCCCGTGCTACTGGGGGATGAGAAGGCCAGGGCGGTGTTCAAGGGGCTGCGGACGGAGAAGCTCGTCAACGCCGTGCGGATGAAAAACGTGCGGCACGCCTCGTTCGGGCCGGACCAGCTGATGCGGGGGCACGTGGTCTATCCGGAAAAGCTGCAGGTGGATGAGACGACCTTCAGCCTGGGATGAGGGAGAGTCATGGATTCTGCCTCACGCAAAGTCCGCCAGGGTCGCCCAGGCTTGGGTGAGGTCAATGCTCCTTTGCGTCCATTGCGCCCATGGCGTGGGGCATGCCCATGAAGTTCTATCTTGCCTCGGGTAACGCCCACAAGGCGCGCGAATTCCAAGCGATGGCGGACGCGGGCGCCCTGCCGGTCGAAGTCATCTCGGCGGTGGCGATTGGCGGCATGCCACCGGTGGCGGAGGACACGGGCACCTTTGCCGGCAATGCGCGCAAGAAAGCGCGGGCGCTCAAGGAACGGCTGCCGGCGGGAGACTGGGCGCTGGCCGACGACAGCGGCCTGTGCGTGGACGTCCTCGGCGGCGCGCCCGGCGTGGAATCGGCCTACTACGCCGGACCGCGGGCCAGCGGCGCGGAGAATCTGGCGAAACTGGTGGACGTGCTGCGCGACGTGCCGGAGGATCGCCGGGCCGCGCATTTCGTCTGCGTGCTGGTGCTGGTGGGACCCGGCGGTGAGGAGCACGTCTTCGAAGGCCGCTGCGATGGAAAATTACGCCGGGAGCCGGCGGGCTCAGGCGGCTTCGGCTACGATCCGATTTTCGTGCCCGACGGCCACACCCAAAGTTTTGCGGAGCTGGACACAGCGGAAAAAAACCGGATCAGCCACCGCGCCCTGGCCTGGGCCCGGCTGGCTGACTGGCTGCGTGTCCGGGAATAAGGCCGCGGTTCGTCAAGGCTCCTCCTTGACATTGAGAAACCGCCCCACCTCGAACGCATCGAGGGTGTGCGGACCTCTCTGGTAATAGATGATGAGGTCAACGGAGGAGAAGAACCCAAAAGGCTTGTCCAGCCAGCCGGCGTCATCGCATATTGCTCGTATCCCCCTCGCCGGACCGGGCGAACCCAGTCAAGATCGACCGGCCGCTCCAGGCCCACCCCCATGGATCTTTCAATCGTCGTCCCAGTTTACAGGGAGGAGAAGAACATCACGGAGTTTCTTCGCCAGATAACGCCTGTCTTGGAAGGTCTCTCAATCGACTATGAAATCATATTCTGTCTCGATCCCTCGCCCGATCGCACAGAACAGGTGATCCTCGAACAGCGAGAACACAACCCGCGCCTTAAGCTCCTCACGTTCAGCCGTCGGATCGGCCAGCCGATGGCGACACTGGCCGGTCTGCAATACTCGCGGGGAGACGCCGTGGTCGTGATGGATGTCGACCTGCAGGATCCCCCGGGGCTTGTCGCGGACATGGTGGCCAAGTGGCGCGAGGGATACGACATCGTCCTCGCGCAGCGGCGGACCCGCGAGGGCGAGCCGCTGATTCGAACGATCGGCGCGCGGGTGGCCTATTGGCTGATCCGGCGGGTCGCCGAGGTGGACATTCCCGAGAACACGGGTGATTTCCGGTTGCTGAGCCGCCGGGTGGTCGGCGAAATCAATCGACTGAAAGAATGCCACGGATTCCTCCGCGGGCTTGTTTCCCTTGTTGGTTTCAGGCAGACGGTGGTGCATTTTGACCGACCGACGCGCTTCGCTGGCAAGACTAACTACCCCTCCATCGGCTCGATGCGGATCGCGGTGAACGGGCTGGTTTGCTTCTCTTCAGCGGCAGTGAGGCTCAGCTCGGTCATGGGCTTTCTCGCCGCCGGTTCTTCGCTGCTGCTGACCGCCGCGTACCTGTTCCTGAAGCTGATCGGCCATCCGATGGTTTGGAGCAACCCGGCAATCGTGATCCTCGTCACCTTCCTGGCGGGCGTGCAATTGATCAATATTGGCATCTTAGGGGAATACATTGCCCGCATCTACGTCGAAGTACGCATGCGTCCCAAGTTTGTCGTCGATCGGATGATCGGTCTGTCATCAGAGGATGGCGCGCGAGACCACCCGTCGCTCCCGATCCGATGATCCCTGCCGCGGCTAACCGGAGATTCGCGATTGGCCAACAACTATCGGAGCCGTGGAGTTTCAGTGGCTGACTGTCTGCTGTGCCTTGAATATGCGTTGAGAAGCGGGTTTGAGCTGGGCGTGGTCCCGCGGGCCCGTATGGAAGCAAAACCCGTTGACCCGTCTGCCAACCTGTCGGCATTCTCCCTGGTGAATGCTCGTCCAACAGGCAGTCATTCTTTGTGGCGGGAGGGGCACCCGTCTGGCCGAACAGGTGCGCGAATTACCCAAGCCGATGATCCTGCTCGATGGGCGCCCGGTGCTCGATCACATTATCTCGAACCTGGCGAAAGCGGGTATCCGGAGGTTTCTGCTTGCCGCCGGTTATCGTGGCGATGCCGTGGCTCGGTATTACACAGCGACTCGCCATCCTGATTGTCGAATCGAGGTTGTGATCGAGTCTGAACCCGGAGGAACGGCTGGCGCATTGCGCGGGTGCGCCGATCGGCTGGAGGACGATTTCGTGCTCGCCTACGGCGATGTCTTTCTCGACTTCGACGCCCGACGCTTGATTGCGGCCCACGAGACGCAGCGCCCGCTGGGAACCTTGCTGGTGCGGGCGTCCGATCATCCTTGGGACTCACATTTAGTGGTGGCGGACGAGGCTGGTCGCGTGCTCGAATTCGTCAATCGGCGCGCGCCGGGCCGCCTCTATCGCAACGTCGCCAACGCCGCCGTCCACGTGGTCTCACGCCGGCTCTTGGACTTTGTCCCTGCGGTGGGTCCGGCGGATCTTGGGGCCGACGTTTTCCCTGCCGCGATCACCCGCGGCGAGACGCTGGGCATTCATTTCCTGGAGGAGGAGGGGTTCGTGAAGGACATGGGTACGCCGGAACGGTTGGCCTCGGTCGAGGAATACCTCGCTGATCGCGCGCTGGCGGAGGCGGCCCGCGCCCGACCGCAGCCGGTCGAGACGGTCTTCCTCGATCGGGACGGAGTGCTCACGGTCGATTCCGGTTTCGTCGACCGGCCGGAGAAACTGGAACTGCTCCCCGGAGTTGCCGAGGCGATGGCCCTGCTGCAACGGCGGGGTATTCGATGCGTCGTGACGACTAATCAGTCAATCGTGGCGCGAGGGCTTTGTACCATGGCGATGCTGGGGGCGATCCATGATCGGCTTCGGGCCATGATTGCAGTCGGCGGCGGGAAGATTGACGCGATCTACGCTTGTCCTCACCACCCCGAGACGCACCACGGCGAGGGGGTGCCGGAACTGCGCCGGGCTTGTCGTTGCCGCAAACCAGCTCCCGGTTTGTTGTTTCGCGCCTGCCGCGAACTGGGTCTGAATCTCGCCGCCAGCATCATGGTGGGAGACCAGGCCAGCGACGTGCGCGCGGGTCGCGCCGCCGGCATCCGGACGGTCCTCGTGGGGGAGCCCGGGCATCGTAAGAAAGTGCTAAAGGTGGCGGCACCCGACACGGAATTCGATTCGCTGCTCGCCTTTGTCCAGGCAGCCATCGAAAATGGAATCATCCGGCAATGATCATCAGCAAGACCCCTTTCAGGATCAGTTTTGTCGGCGGCGGCTCCGATCTCCCCGATTTCTACCAGCGCGGCTATGGCGCCGTGGTCAGCTCCGCGATCGACAAGTTCGTCTATCTGGCGATCCATGAGTTTTTCGAGCCTCGGTACCTCTTGAAATACGCACAGACCGAGAGCTGCGACAGCATCGAATCCATCCGGCATCCCCTCATCCGCGAATGCCTCCGCGTGACGGACAACCGCGATTTCCTCGAAATCACGAGCTTCGCCGACATGCCGTCGCTCGGCAGCGGGCTGGGTGGCTCGTCGGCGTTTTCAGTGGGGCTCATTCATGCTTTGCTGGCACATCGGGGACGCATGCCGTCGCACGAGATCTGCGCGGCCCAGGCATGTGAAGTGGAAATCGAACGGCTGAAGGAGCCGATCGGCAAGCAGGACCAGTACGCGACGGCGTTCGGGGGGATGAACTATATCCGGTTCAACAGCGATGGCAGTGTTCATGTCGATCCAATCATCCTCGGCGCCGAGGATCGCGCGGAACTGGAGAAAAGACTGGTGTTGTTCTACACGGGCGTCACGCGGAGCGCCGTGGGAATCCTCGCCGAGCAGAGGCAGAACATCCTGTCGGACCCGAAGTGCTTCGAGATCCTGTGCCGCATCCGGGATCAGGCCGACGAGCTGCGCGCCGCGTTGGTGGACGGGCATTTTGACGCGATCGGCGGTATGATGCACGAGGGATGGTTGCTGAAAAGGCAGATGGCCTCCGGCGTCTCCTCCGCGCATTTCGACAAACTCTACGAGCGCGGTCGCGCGGCCGGAGCGGTCGGCGGCAAGCTTCTGGGCGCGGGCGGCGGCGGCTTCTTCCTCTTTTACGTAGAGCCCGAGCGCCGCGAGGCGCTGATCAAGGCGCTGGGGGACCTGCGCCACATTGATTTCCGGCTGGAGCGACAGGGCACGCGAATCATTTACGTTGGCGATTGACCGATGAACGCCCCGAGGAGCATTGCGCAAGATTATGTTTCGCGGTTGCGCGACCTGCTGGCGGAACTTGACCTCGACGCTGTGGCGGCGGCGACGGCCGTGTTGCTCGATGCCTATGAAAACGGTCAAACGGTTTTCATTTGCGGCAACGGAGGAAGCGCTTCCACCGCCTCGCACATGGCCGCGGATCTGGGCAAGAATACCGTGGCTGCCGGCAAACCTCGATTGCGGGTGATCAGCCTCAACGACAACATGGCTTGGTTTTCGGCTCTCGCCAACGATCTCGGCTACGACTGCGTTTTCGTCGAACAGATCGAGAACCTCCTGCAGCCCGGCGACGTTTTGATCGCCATCTCCGCCAGCGGCAATTCGCTCAATGTCGTTCGGGCGGCCGAGTTCGCGAAGGCGCACGGTGGCCGTGTCCTGGCGCTCGTCGGCTTTCAGGGAGGCCGGCTGCGCGAGCTGGCCGATGTCGCGATCCACGTGAAATGCGACGACTACGGACCGGTCGAGGACGGCCACCTGATTCTCAATCACATTTTCACCGAGGCTTTGCGGCAAAGAATCCGGTCGGCACCATGAAGCCAGGACGAGCCTTGGTGACCGGTGGCGCCGGCTTCATCGGCAGCCACGTGGTCGACCGGCTTCTGGCCGTTGGAGCCGAAGTGGTCGTCTACGACAATTTCACGACTGGCAGCCTGCGGAATCTGGCTCCGCACGTGGGTGATCCGCGGGTGCGCATCGTCGAAGCCGATGTTCTGGACCTTCCGCGCCTCTCCGCGGAGATGCGGAGCTGCGATTCGGTTTTTCACTTTCAAGCCAACGCCGATGTCCGTGGGGGAATCGCCCGGCCACGGGTCGACTTGGAACAGAACACGATCGGAACCTGGAACGTGCTCGAAGCGATGCATGGCGCGGGAGCCGGCACCATCGTTTTTGCCAGCAGCGCGGCCGTCTACGGGGAACCGACGGTATTCCCCACGCCGGAGACATCGTTCCTCTGCCAGACTTCGCTCTACGGAGCGAGCAAGCTTGCGGGCGAGGCGATGATCGAGGCCTACAGCGAATATTTCGGTGTTCGAGCGCTGATTTTTCGTTTCGTGAGCTGGATTGGTCCGCGTTACAGCCACGGAGTCGTGGCTGACTTTGTGCAAAAGCTCCGGGCAGATTCCGGGCGGCTCGAAATTCTCGGCGACGGACGGCAAAGGAAATCCTATCTGCATGTGAGCGATGGTGTCGCTGGTATCTTTCTGGCGCTCGATAGTGCCGCCGGCCCGAAGGCAGTTTTCAATCTCGGGCATGACGATGACATCGATGTGCTGACGGTGGCGCGGATCGTCACCTCTGAACTCGGGCTGGCGGACGTCCGGTTCGAAACTACCGGCGGGGAGCGTGGCTGGCTGGGCGACAGTCCATTGGTCCATCTCGACACCGGGAAGATCAAATCGCTTGGTTGGAGGCCGCGCATTTCGATCCCAGAAGGAATCCGCGATACGGTGCGCTTTTTGGTCCAGCAGCCGTGATTGCGGGAGATTCCCCGAATGCCCCTTCATAATCGATTGTAATGATGAAATTCACTTTGATACGGCCTCCCGTTCTCATACCGACATTCAACATGGCGGACATGGTGGTTCCACCGATTGGCCCCGCCTATATCGCCGCAGCTGTTCGGCAAGCGGGACATGAAGTTTGTTTTATCGATGCGATTTCGCTGGCCATTGAGCAATATACTCAACGGGACCGAGGAACCCTGCTGCATGGCCTGACGATCCCCGCCATTGTTGATCGCATTCCCGAAGACACCCACGTGATCGGTGTGTCCTCCAATTTTTCGTTTGAATGGCCAGTTTGCCGGGAACTTCTTCATGCCATCCGTGCTCGATTTCCAAAAACTCTGATCGTCGCCGGGGGAGAGCACGTCACAGCCGTTCCCGAATTTTCGCTCGCCCAGTCTCCATTGGATGCGATCGTTCTAGGGGAAGGCGAGAAGACGATCGCGGATCTTTTGCGAGTTTATGAGCAAGGGGGGATCCAGCAATTCCACACCGTCCCTGGTCTGGTGCATCGTGACGCGACCGGACAGATTCATCAAACTGCCGCCAGCACGCGAATCCAGGATCTCAACGCCATCCCTCGCCCCGCGTGGAACCTTCTACCGATCGAAGAGTACCTCTCACGGGGCTACGGGTTCGGTGTCAACCGAGGGCGCTCGATGCCGGTCCTGGCCTCGCGAGGCTGTCCTTACCAATGTACCTTTTGTTCGAATCCCACCATGTGGACGGTGCGCTGGAAACCGAGAGATCCGGACAATCTGCTCGATGAAATCGCCGATCTTGGGCAAGAGTATCAAGCGACCAATTTTGATTTTTACGACCTCACGATGATCGTGACCAAGCAATGGATTGTCGATTTTTGTCACGGGATTGAACAACGGAAGATGAAGTTCACCTGGCAGCTTCCCAGCGGAACGCGCTCTGAAGCGATCGATGAAGAGGTCGCGCGTCTTCTATATCAAACCGGCTGCAGAAATATTTCCTATTCTCCGGAAAGTGGTTCCGAAGAGACGCTGCACCGGATAAAGAAAAGAATTTCCATTCCTCAACTTCTGAAATCGATGCGCACGGCCGTACGGAGTGGTCTGAATGTGAAATGCAACTTTATCCTGGGCTTTCCGGAAGATCGTTGGAAGAACCTGTGGGAAACCTACCGTGTCATCGTCCGAGCCGCGTGGGCAGGCATTCACGATATCGCCATCTGGGTCTTTGTTCCTTATCCGGGCAGCGAACTCTTCAATCAGCTCCGATCCGAAGGGCGGATTCAAGAGATGAATGATGACTATTTTAATCGTCTGGCCGCTTATGCCGACGTGACCCAGACGTATTCTTACTGCCGCGCCCTCAGCACGAAACAACTCCTCGGCGCACGGATCGGCGGGACATTTCTCTTTTATGGGGTGGCGTGGCTCCTGCGCCCTTGGCGACCGTTCCGTATTCTCCTCAACTCAATTTCAGGGCATTTGGAGAGTCGCTCGGAACTGGCTGTAAGAGGATTCTTTAAGCGACTGCTGAAAGGGTGGACGTAAATTGTGTTTTCAGCCGTTGGACTCCCACGTATCGTGGATCCGGCTTGCGAGCGGTGCGGCGGGCATGTTAACGATATCGAGAAGCCACGCCTGCAGGAGCATCTGGATTCCGACGATCACCGGCAACAGGGCCAGGGCAACGGTTCCCGTCGTTTGCACTTGGCCGGCGATGACCCCTTCATGCCATCGGTAGAAACCGAATGCGGCGCCTCCTGCCAGACTAAGCGAGCCGACGAAAAGGAGGACGGTCACGGCATTCGTGTCGTAGATGAAGTAGCGCCACATGAGCCGTCGCAGCAAGCCGGCAACGAGCTTGGGCGGGAAGCCGATCAGCGTCCGCCAGACACTGAGCGAAGATCGTTCGGAGCCGTAGCGCGCCGGCATGGGTACCTCGGTCACGACTGCGCGGATGATATTGAGTTGAATGAGCAGACTGGTTTCGAAGAAGTAACTCCGCGAGAGCTTTTCGAAATTCAGCATCCGCAACGCCGCATGGTGGATGGCCACGAAGCCGTTGGTCGGGTCCGAAATGTGCCAGTGCCCGCTCGCCACCTTGGTCAGCAACGTCAGCCCGAAGTTTCCGATCCGGCGGGCTAGCGGCATTTGCCGCAGCGCCTGCAGGTCGTAGAAGCGGTTGCCTTTCGAAAAATCGGCAGTCCCGGAAACGATCGGATGCAACAGGCGCGGGAGCAACCCCGGATCAACCTGCCCGTCGCCGTCGACTTTCACGATAATCCCGTGACCCGCGGCAAGTGCGGCCTTGAAACCGGTGATCATGGCGCCACCGACGCCCTGATTCCGCTCATGGAACAGGACCCGCACGCGCGGGTCGCGGATCTCCGCGCAGATCAACTGGCCCGATTTCTCGGGGCAGGCGTCGTCGACACAGTAAACTGCATCGACCCAGACGGGCAAGGTGCGGACAACATCGAGGATACTACGGGCAACCCGGTAGCAGGGGATGACGACCGCGATGGTCTTGTGTGGCATGGTGGGGCAACTTGGCTTGCGATCCAGAATGGCCGTGCTTGCTAGAAACGCGATACCGAAGCGAGATTGCGCGCGATTTCAACCTCGATGACTGGCGCTGTTACCTTGGGCACCGTGGCAACGGCGGCAAAGCGTTCGGCGCACGGATCGCACGGTCTCTTGCCTTGGCTGTGTAACGTGTAGGCTGCCAGCTTGCTGGCGCAAAATTGCGCGAGCGAGCTCGCTCGCCTACAGATCAATTGGTTGACGCGCCAAAACAGAAAACCGTGGCATGGATCGAGACGCACGGTTTTATCGACTCGACGCATCCACATTCCCACTTTCAAATCAACGCTTTCACCCGGTTGTCCGTTTCCTGATGAGCGACAAGAGCACGATTCGTTTGTCCATGGCTTCGAGTCCGTCGGTCGAGGTGACGCGAGAGCCAATCGATACCGCGAAGGGCGAAAAGATCGCATGATTGCGAGAATCCATCAAATCAGGCGATGGCTGGCGCCAAGGGATTCGGATCTGAGCATCCTCGTGGCCATCACTCTGGTGAGTTTGCTCGCTCGCTGGATTTTTGCAATTGGGACGGCACTCCCCGACGACCCGGGTTACGCTTGTCCCCTGGGGTTTATACTCCGGGGCGAATATCCTTCTCTGGGCGCCATGGGACAGGCCGAGTTTCGCCCGGCGTGGCTGCTTCCTATTGGCGCTTCACTCCGTTGGCTCGGCTGGACGGCCCACGGCATTGCGCTTTATCCGATCATCACCGGAGGCTTCATACCGCTTCTCACCGCGCTTTGGTTGCGAAGAAACCTTCCCCGCGGATCCCAGGCTCCGGTCGTTTGCGCAGTCATCCTCGCGGGCTATCCCGTTTTATTCGTCGATTCCTTGATGTGGGTTATCGAGGTGCCGTTGATCTTCTGGTGCCTGCTTTGCGTCAACTTGTTCGGATGCGCCTATGCTGAATTGGCGGAGTTTTCGCTCACAGCGCGCAAGCACTGCTCATGGATTGGGTTCTCGATTCTGGCCGGTGCGGCTTTTTCCGCCGCCTACCAGGTCAAGATCACGGCCCTGCCGGTGCTCGGCATCTGGTTGACGACCGAAGTTCTCCTGCAGGTCGATCGCAGGGGTTGGCCCGAGCGAAGACGTTGGATCGCTCTTTTGTTGGCGGCGGCGGTCTTCTTGTTACCTTCACTCGGGGTCCAGCTGTTCTATCAAGCAAGGACGGGGCATTTCTTTGGGAATATCCAAGCCGAGATGCGTATGTACTCGGTGAAACTGCCGGAGAATTACCTGAGCGGGAACCTTCGGCTGCACGATCTCTATCTCCAATACGTGGAACAACTCTTTCTCCCTTTTGGCCCGAATGGTTTTCGCGTCTTGCTACATGGAATCTGGATTTGGGTCGCGCTGGGTTTGGGCGTGGTCGCCGGCGTTTTTTGGCGGCGATTGCCGGCGCCCGAACGAACCAGGGCCTTCGTATACTTCTTCAGTGCGCTGGGACTTTTTCTGTTTATCGAGTTTTGGCCGTTCCGGCTGAGGCCGCACTATTTGCCCATTTCTTTCGACGGCCGACCGTGGAGATACACCGACGTATTGGCTCCGCCTATCGCGGCGTTCACGGCTGTCGTCCTGACGTTGCCGGGAGTGTTCGATCGCTGGCTTCTCGGCGCCCTGCGTTGTTGCCTGCTCGGCACCTGTCTGGGAATTGCCGGATATTTCATGGTGGTCCGTTACCATAAATTCGAGGACAGCACGGCGGACTATCGGCAGGCCGCGGTGGCGAGCACAACCTGGCTCGAATCGTATTGCCGGCTTCCGCAGGTGATCGATGAGGATGGATGCGAGCAATTCACGGAGGTTCTTGGCTGGCCCGACAAGACCTCGTTTCAGCCGTCGCGATCGCGGTTCTTGGACTTACGGAATTCGCCGCAGGTTTGCATCTGGACGGGTGGGGCCCGGCGGGAAGCCATGAACGCTGATGCCGCCTGGTCGCCGGATCGCATGAAGCTTCTTGGCGGGGACGTCGTTCTGATCCACACTTTTGCGGGGTTGCGACGACCGTGGCGATCTCGTCTGTTGCAGCTGTGGCTTTTCCGTCCGACGAAGGTGGACTCCCATGACCCCCAATCCCAGCCTTGAGCCCCGATACCGCTGGCTTTTGTGGACGTGCTGCGCTGCCTTCCTGATCGGTGTGGCCATGGGCGTAAGAAAGATAAGGACCGAGAGCGCACCGCTTCCAATAACCAATTCGATACCGCGGCTTGAGCAGGATGACATCAAACTCGATCATCCTCTATCCGGTGACCCGCCGCCGGCGAACCTGAGGGGAAATCTGAGGGTTTGGCTCTATTCCGGACGTGAATTGGCAGAGCCGCCGCTGGCGGTGGCGGTGCAACCTCCCGTCTTCGACGTGAATACTCCATGGCTGAAGGCGCTGATCGATGAAAAAATCTCTCACATTCCGCGCGACCGCAGCATCAAAATGCGAGGCTGGATCAGCTTCTCGTCACCGCGTACGATGCTGCATCTCCGAAGTGAAAACGGATATCGGGTCCGATTCCGCAACGCTTTGGGGGCGGAATGCAGTCTGGTGCATTGGGAGGATGATGTGACGGAGGACTTCGCCTGTGGTGCCGTCGTGGAACCCGGGCGTTATGAAATCGAGATCGTTTACTTCAGCGCTGGGGGGGACGGGTTTTTTGAGATCTGGGGCACGCCGGAGGTTCAATTCGACCCCGCGCCAGATCCGCGCGTCGCCCCGCGATGATTGTGGCGAAGTTGAACGCTTGCGATTCCCTCGCCGCGCGCTCACCCGGGTTTGGTTGCCACGATTTTGCAGTGGCTGACCGGCACAAGCATCGTCGGCCAGCGGCGGCCCAAGAAGATCGTCCACTTTCCCCGCGGGATGCCGTCCGCGCGGATGTCGGTGAACCCCGCCTCCTGGGCAAAGGCCCAGAGATGGGCCGGTGTCCACTGGAATACCATCGGATGTCCGATCAAACGCAGCAAGCGGCGGGTCAGCCCAAACGACAATCGTTCCGCCATTTCAAAGCATCGATTGACGACGGATTCGATCACGACGATCTTGCCGCCTGGCTTCAATACGCGGTACGCCTCGCGTAGCGCCGTTTGGGTTCGGGCCCGGGTGGTACGGTAGTCGCCTTCGGCCAGGTGATGCACAAGCATCTGCATGAGCAAGCAGTCGTGCGCGCAGTCACCCAGGGGCAGCGCAACGGCCGTCCCAGTCTTCAGAACTGCGCCGGCCGGCAGGACCACGCGATTGAGGTACTCCGTGCTGATATCGACCAGAACCAGGTTGATAATGTTGCCGCAGTCATAGTTGACGACTCCGCCGCTCCCAACATCCACGACCCGGCCGTGAAGCTCTCCGACCAACGCCCGCGAAACAAGATCATAGGTATCGATGCTCCCGACGAGTTGTTGATAGCCCTTCCAGGCGTCAAAGTACCTGGCGTTGACGTTCTCATTGTTGGCCAGGGGCTGTCCCAGGGGTGCCGCCGGTTTCGGTTGGTCGTCTCTCGTCATGGATCGGTTTTGTGGCCGCTCTCCGGCAGCTTCAAGATGCGTACCGCAGCAGTATTCGGATCTGTCAAACTCGGCTTCGTTTGAATCAGCCGCCAGCCGGGTGGAGGTCCGGCCTCCCCTCGGTAATAGGGGCGCAACCATTCGGGATATTGTTCGATGTACAGCTCGGGCGACAATCCGTGCCCTAGGAAACCACCGACCACACCCCAACCGTCGCAAACGGCGTCCTCGGGTCTGTCCACGAAATACTTCCAATCATAGTGTCGAGGATATTGAAACAGTCGATAATAGGGCTCCGAGCCGGCGGCGACATAGACTTCCGCTCCATTGGGCGCGATGGTCTTCAAATCGCTGCAGACTTGACGGAAATCCGCGAGAGAATCGCGCAAGAACGTGTGAAAATATATCGTGCCCGGACAGTTGGCGGCGCCAAAAGCGAGCACGAGGCAAACTGGGGCCAACAGGAAAATGCGCCGGGGCCAGCGTTGGGGGTGTCGCTGCCCAAAGCGTGAAAGCGACCCGAGAGCAAGTCCGACACACAGCGAGATGCCGATATAGCAGGGAAAAACAAAGCGGTGCACTTTGTGCACAAAAGTCAGATTGAGCATTCCGCCTTCGCTGGTGGGATAAAGCCAGAAAAACTCCTGATATAAGTAATAGAACACGAAACCGGTGATGATCAGGAGCGAAAGTTTGCGGTGGCTGATGCGGAGAAAAGGCAGAACCAGAAGTGCGGGCAGGAAAACGGCGCCGCTCCACCCGTGGATCGGCATGCTGTAAATGGAACTCTGCCAACCCACGGGGAACAGACTGTCGCAGAACATCCTGGTGTGCGCCAATAAATCGTCCCAACCACTCGGTGGCAGCCAGAGCTTGATAAACCCGAGGGTCACAAATTTCGCGCCACGCCATGACTCCACATTCACCGCATTGCATTTCATGATTCGCCAATGCAGAAACCAGTGGCCGGACAAAAAGTAGTAGTCGCAGTTTTCCGCCACAAAAACCAAGGCGAAGCCGCCGAGCAACACTGTCGAAATCAACATCGCCTGCCGCAGCCTGCCTCTGGGTGCCAGGAGCGTCTCCTTGTCGCCTAGCGCGGCCAGCAAAAAAGGAATGAGGATGGCCCAGGTCAGCGCCAGAAAAGCCAGCAGCAACTTCGCGAGATACAGGAAGCCGAAAGACAATCCACTGGCCGCGGCGAATGCCCGCTGCTCTCGGCTCGTGACCGCCTGCAACGCCGGGACGAGGAAGAATATGCCGAGGCACATGAAAAAGAGCTGCGGCATATCGGTGTCGACACGGGCGGTATAGAGAATGTGCCCCGGGATGAGCGCCAGCACGGAGGCGCTGAAGAGCCCGGTCCGCGCATCAACCAGCGACCTTCCGATGAGCCCCACCAGTAAAACGGCACCGATCCCGGTGAGAGCGGTCCACAGTGTCAACGACGATTCCGAAGCCCCAAAGGCCTGCATGAATAAAAGGTTCGGGTAAAGCGCGGCGATCCGAAACGGATACATGTCCGTGGGATTCCCTTTCCACTCGGCCCAGTCGGAAACGGTTCTGAATTGCGCGATGGAATGCCAATAGCTTCGTCCGGGCTCATTCCGTGGCAGCGCCAGCGACACAAAAATGTCCTCCTCGCCATATTGCCGGGCCACGCCAACGAAGAAGAACACTTCGAGGAGAACTTTGGCAATGAGGATAATCGCGAGGTAGCGCCAGAAGACGGCGCGCCTTCCGGCGGAAAACGCCGGGAGACACGCGCCCGCGGGAGGGACGTCGATTCGATCGGACTTGGGCGGTGTTTTCAAACGTCGTGACTGATCCAATCAATTGTAGCTGCAAGATGCACGCAGCCGGGGAAGTCGACGGCCGGTTTCTCGTGGCGTGTAGCGTATTCGGCGTTGGAATCCCGGCCCCTCGATGATGGGCATTCCTTCCCATGGACGCGACACGTCAATGCTGACCGGAGTCTCCGTCATGGTTCAAACAGAAACCGGCCCAGGTCCAGCGTGTCGAGCGCCGCATTCCGGTCGTCACTCCAGATCAACTGCGTATTGATCAAGGGCGCCTGAACGGTAGTAACCGCGTGCTTGACCCGGCCCTTGTCCTCCTCCTCGGGAAACCAGCCGGAGATGTCTTTCAATCGCTCGGGCCGGCAGACGATGAGGTACTCCGTGTGGGTGGGATCCCAGTCTCGATCATTGGTGTTGGCACTGATGTCGGTGACCACGTCGATAGTGGAGTGCCCCAGCGAGCGCGCGGTGGCTTCCACGACGGGGAATAACTTGGAATAGCGGGTCGAGGCGTTGACCAGCAGCAGGCCGTCGCGCGCCGCGAGCCGGCGCAGATAAAAGGTGAGGGCCTCGCGCGTGAGCAGGTGGGAGGGAATGCCGTCGCCGGTAAACGCGTCCAAGACCAGCACGTCATAATCGGATCGGGACTCGGCAAGCGCCTGGCGGCCGTCGCGCTGGATGAGGTTGATCTGGCCGGCCGACTCGGTGACAAAGGTGAAGTATTCACGGGCGATCCGAATGGTCTTCGGATCGATGTCCCAAAAATCGTAGGTGTCGCCCTTGCGGGCGTAGGCGGAGAGGATGCCGGCCCCGAGGCCGATCACGCCGACACGCATGGCCGGACGCTCAGCCTGCAGGCGTTCGAGCACGCGGCCGACTCCGGTGCTTTCCGTGTAATAAAGCGTGGGTCGCCGCCGCGCCGCCGCGTCGGCGGTCAGTTGTGAGCCATGGGTGGTCGTGTCGCTTGACAGGACGACGCTCTGAGGATTCAGCGTGATCATGATATGCCCGTAGAGGTCGCGGATGTGACGGACGCGTGCGCCGTTGGCCGTCTCGAGTCTGGCCTGCAGGAGGCCGAAGCCGATCACGGGAGCGAGCAGGACGGAGGCCGTGATGACCGCGATGCTGGGTTCGCGGCGGCCGGTGAGCCAAAGCATACCGATCGTCAGCAGCGCCACGGAAGCGATGATAAATTCGACGGGGCGGACGAACAGATGGGGGATGACCATGACGGATAGCAGGCCGCCGAGCACGCCACCGGCCGCCAGGATGAGGTAATACCGTTCAAAGCGCTGCGCCGGCCGGAGGCTGTGCAGCAAGGCGTTGCCCAGGAAGCTGCCGCTGGCAGTCAGCGAGATAAGCCACCAAGCGGTCCAGGCGTTGACCGTGGCGGCCGTAAAACCTTTGGTCACCATATAGCCAGCGAGGCTGATCGCCAGCCAGACAATGGTCGTCTTCGTCATCCAGCGGCGCCAGCGCTCGGAAAACGTGACGGTAAAGCTGAGCAGGTAAGCACCGAAAGGCCCCACCCAGGCAACCGGGTTCGAGCCGATCTCCGAGGCGAGATGGTAGGTGGCGCCCAGCATGCCGATGCAGGTGAGGGCGCTGAGACCAAGCCAGCCGGCGACGAGACCGGGGGCCAGGGCTTCGGCGGGACCGTCTGGAGCCGGCCGGTCAACCGTTTCAGCGGAAGTGCGCAGGATGATATAGCCGGCCAGGGCGAGCAGGCCGGCGACAATGGCCAGCAGGCCATGCCAATAAAACGTCTGCTCCGGGACCCGTAGGCCGGGCTCGATCACAAACGGATAGAGCAGGACGGCCGCCAGGCTGCCGGCATTGGAAATGGCGTAGAGGTAGTACGGCACCTCCTGTCCGCGCTGCCGCAGCCAGCCGTGCATGAGGGGCGACGTGCTGAACAACAACGCCATGGCCGGCAGGGTGCTGACCGCGAGGCGCCAGACGACGGTGATGATGCTGGGCGTGGTATCGATTTGTCCGGAGGGCAGATGAAACGTGAGCACCGCCAGGAGCGCCAGCACCGCGGTCGCGCTGACCTGGACCAGGGTCCGCTGACGCACCAGCCAGGCGGCCCAAGCGTAGCCGAGCAGGAGCGCCAGCTGGAAATAAAGCATGGTCCCCAGCCAGGTGGCAGAGGTGCCGCCGTAAATCGGCAGGAGCTGCTTGCCCATCAACGGCTGGATGGCAAAGGCGAGGAAGGCGGCCAGCGGCACGGCGGTGATGATCAGGTTGGGGAGGGCCCGGATCATCAGCGGGTGGAGGCGATTGGAGGTGTTCATAAGCGGGTGGGTGGTTTCAAATCATCAACTGCGAGACAGCGCCAGCAGCGAGCGCACCGGCGAGGCGCCAATGGCGGGATAGGCTTCGCAGGGCGTCCAGCAATTCGGGCATTTCTGCTCGGCGACGGCCCGGCGCACGCCGTCGCGGCGGGCGGCTTCGATAATCGGCATCAGGGCGAAGGCGGTGGTGCGCACGTTCCCGAGCGGACGATTCCAGATCGTGCAGGGGTAGACCTCGCCTTTTTCTGAAAGGTAGACGGTCGAGAGCAGGGCTGCGCAGGTGATGGAAGTCCGGCCCGCGGCGAGATACCGGCCGGCCTCGACGCGGTAAATGCGCTCGATGGCGCCCATCGCCGATAAGAATCGGCGCCTGGACTTGGACGCGGCCAGCTTCAAGGCCTCCATCATCTCGGCGCGGTGGGCTTCGCCGCCGAAACCATCCTTCGCCTCGTTTCCCGTGTTGCCATAGTAGTGCTGGGAAAGGTGCGGAATGTTGAGGTGAAATTCGTCCCAGCTGATGGCGGCTTCGGACCGTGCCTGCAACGCCCCGTTGATGGCGGCGAAGGTAAGCTCGATCAATTCGGAGGTGGTGTGTCCGCAGGACGCCCGGTGTCCATGGAGCGTCATGCCGATGAAGACGTTGTCCGGCCCCAGCAGGCGGCGAACCGCCGCGAAGGTGTCCACGGCATGCTCGAAATCGTTGCGGACGCCGCGGAGGCGGTCGTTGAGCTCGGGCGGGCCGTCAATGGAAACGGACACCACCAGGCGGGCCCGCACCGTCTGCTGTATCTCCAACGCCATCTGCTCAACCCGTTTGGTGGCGATGCCGTTGGTGGGAAAATGCACGAGGAGCAGATCGGGGCAGGCGCGGGCGAACGCCTGCACCACCTGCGGAAAATCCGGCCGGTCGGTCGGCTCTCCGCCCGTGAAATCGATCCATTGAAGATACGGGTTGGCGGCCGCGATGGCCTGCACCTCGTCCAGCGAGAGCTCGCCGTCGAGTCCGCCGGGCGTGTCCTTGATCTTCCAGATATCGCAGTAGACGCAGCGCGAGTAGCAGCGCTTGGTGACGATGAAGATGAGCTTGGTGGGCCGGCCCTCAATCCCCGTGGCGGCGGCGGCGGTGCGCAGCGCAAAGCGGCTCCAGGAGTAAAACGCACTCATGGGCCGGGTGGGGGAACGGCCCCGGCCGGAGCGAGCCCGGCGCGGGCCCGCGCGAGGTGGCTGTCCAGGTCGGTGTCGCGCCGCGGGCTGGCGGGCGGCTTGCCGCCGAAGCGGGCGAGCGCCTCGGGCGTGTCGATGCGAAAGATCGCGAGCTTGTAAGCCTGGCACTGCATCCGCGCGATCTCCGTTGCCTTGGTCTCGGCCAGGAGGCGGGCGGTGGACTCGGCGATGCCGGGCTCGGCATTATTCCAGAAGCCCCAGTGGACATAGATGCCGCCCGGGAATTGATTCGCCAGCTCCCGCATTTCCTCGCGGACCATGTGGTCGATGGTGAAAAACTGCGAGGCATTGATTCCCTGCAGCATCCACATGCACGGATCCTGGGAAATCACCAGTGATCCCTCCGGCAGGACATGGGACGTTTGGGCGATGAAGTCCATGTCGGCCACAGCCTCCACGGCTTCACGGCTCAGGGTCGGCACGTAATGCATGGCGGCGGTCCAGTTGATCAAACCGCAGGCGCCCAGTCCGAACACCAGCAGCGGCAGCTTGCGCAGGGCGCCGTAGAAGCCGGCCAGGCCAATGCCCATGAAGATGGCCACGGGCGCGGCGGACACCACGCCGTAACGCGAACTGGCGCCGTAGTAATAGCCGCCGGCATAGAACACGATGAAGATGCCCCAGGACAGGGCGAACCATATGCCCAGCGCGAGTCCGGCCGTGCGGTTCCGCTTCAGCAGCCACAGCATGCCGGTCAGGGCCAGCACCGTGCCGGCCACGGGGAACCATTTGGAATCAAAAAAATAACCGCCGTTGCTGTTGAGATTTTTTTCGATGAAATCAACGGCAAAGCGGCGTCCGTCCCGCGCTCCCCAGTTCTCCAAGCGGTTCGACCAGAGATGCAGGACATTCGGCACCGCCATGGCGAGGGACAACGCCAGCGCCCCCCAGGCGGACAAGTCCTCGACAAACCGGTCGTCGGTGGACCAGAGCACGGCGGCCACCAGCGGGAAGGCCAGCAGCGACTCCGGCCGAAAATAGACGGCCAGCGCGGTGGCGCCCGCGAGCAACAGGCCGCTCGCGGGCAGGCCCTGGGCCGTGGCCGTGTCGCGGAACCGGGCGTGGACGCAGGCGGCCAGAAAGGCGAAGGCGGCAGTCGCGGCGGCGGTCGGCTCCGCGGCGACCGTGTGGCCCCACCACATGACCAGGGGCGTGAAAACGAAAAGGACGGCGGCCGCCAGTGCGGCGCCGGCGGGCAGGGTCCAGGGTATCAGCGTCAGCCCGAGGTAAAGCGAGGCCGCGGCCAGGCCGACCAGAGCCCGGTTGAGAAAATGCGAGGCATTGTCGGTGACGCCGGCAACGCGGTAGATCCAGGAAAGAAGGTAGGGCAGACCGTTGGGCTGCTTGTTGACCCAAGAACTGTACATCTCGAACTGGCCATATTCCACGCGGGCGTAATTGGCGCCTTCCGCGCGGCCGGTGTGGGCGATGGTCTGGCCGATCTGCATGTAGAGATGCTCGTCAAAGAAGATGCGGACGGTTTTCGGTGCGAGGCCGCAGGCGAGGTAGCCGCCCACGAGCAGGGCCAACGCGATGAGGATGCGGCGGCGCCCAAGGATCCTACCCACCGGCACCGCGACGGCGCCCAGTCCGGCGATAATCGCCACCATGCAGGCGTGCATGCCCCAGACCGTGGAGACGGGCACCAGATTGCGTTGTTCATCGATGCTGAGTCCGGTGAGCACGCGGCCGGCCCAGAGCGCGGTTGCGGCCAGGCCGGTCAGGGCGAACGAGAGCCAGACAAGGCGTTGAAGACGGGGTGAGGACGTCATGGTCAACGGGGAGATACCGGAGTCTTCTTGGCCAGCAACGCCGAGCCCAGCGCGAGGTGCTCGACCCCGCTTTCCCGCCAGGCCTCGATCACGCCGTCAACGGCGTCGGACATGGGTTTGCCGTGCATGTTGAGACTGGTGTTGATGATCGCGCCGGTGCCGGTGAGGGCCTTTACCTGCGCCAGCAGCCGATACCACGGGTCAGCCTCATTTTCTACCACCATCTGCGGCCGGCATGAACCGTCGGGGCCGATGGCGCCGGCCAGAGCCGTCCGTCCAAGGCTTGTCGTCATAAATCCCATGGTCATGTGAAAATTGGCATCCTGCGGCCCGCGGTAATCGGCCAGCAGCGCGGGTGCCTCCGAGAGCAGAATGGAGGGGCAAAAAGGCTGGAACCAGACCCGGCGTTTGAGCCGCAGATTGAGATCGTCGCGGGCTGTGATGTTATCGGCACGGGCGACAATGCTGCGCGTGCCCAGGGCCCGCGGGCCCAGCTCCATCCTCCCTTGGGCCCACATCACGATCTCGCCGGCCGCCACGCGTTCGGCGACGGCGTGCGCGATGTCAGTCGGGCGGGATAATTCGGCCATGGCGGCGTGGGCGATCGCCTCGGCCTCGCGTCCCAGATCGCCCTGGTCCGTGCCGAGCCGAAAGTCGTTGAACGGCTGCGGCCGCTGCCCGGTGAGCCGGCGCCAGGTCGCGAGGGCCGCGCCCAAGGCCAGGCCGCCATCGCCCATCGCGGGGCAGACTTCGAGACGGGCGATGCCGGGCGTGGTGCGCACGAGCCGGTTGACCTTGATATTGGAGGCCACCCCGCCGGCGTAACCGAAGGCGTTTCGTCCCGTCGCCTCCACCAGCATGGAGAAAAATCGCGGGACGATGGCCTCCAGCGTTTGCTGCGCCATGCGGCAGACCTGCTCGCGCGGCGTGCACCAGACGCTCCGGGCCACCTCCCGCGCCATCCGCGCCGGCGGGATGCGGCAGCGCAACACCGGCAGCCCGCGGGAGTCCGGNNGCCATGACCTTGCCTTCGTCTTCCAACGGGCGCATCTGCAATTCCTGGGTGACGTGCTCGAAGAACAAGCCCAGCGAGGCGGCCCCGGGAATGGAGATGAGCCTGCGCAGCGACGCATCCGCTTCGGACCACTCCCAGACGGATCCGGATTCCCCGTCGCCGATGCCGTCCAGCGTCACGATGATCGCGTCCTGCCCCCACGCGGGCCAGAAGGCGGCCGCGGCGGCGTGCGCCTCGTGATGATCGACGAGAAAGACATCGTGGGCGGGAATGCCCAGGGCGGCGGCGGACGTGCGCCGCGTCCACGCGCGCAGGAGGCGGTTGGTCGGCAGCTGGGTCAGCGTGTATTTTGCGAAGACTTTCACTCCGTAGAACGGCCCGGGATATTCAAGGCGCCGCCGCAGCCGGTAATAATTCTCCTTCAGCGAAGGGAACGTCCGGGTGAGAGTCTTGGCGGGATCGGAGGTGGTGGGCGCCCACGCGATGTGCCGGCCGGCGGCGGCTTGGCGCATGGCGGCGATGGCCCGCACCGGCAGGCCCACGTCCAGCTTGCGGCCGCTGAGGCGCTCCTCGTTCAGCGCGAGGACCACCCGGCCATCGGCCACCAGGGCCGCGCCGGCATCGTGGCCGTCCCACACGCCGATCACCGCGTCATACGTTCTCTTCATGCGGAGGGGCGAGCGGGGTCCGGCGGCGGCAAAGCCCCGCGAACAAGGTCCAGCCGTAGGCCAGCCAGGTGGCCGGGCGGGAGAGCGAGATTTTGGAATAACCCGCCGCCCGCGGCCGCTCATGGGTCGGAACTTCCGCGAGACGCAGGCCGGCGGCGAGCGTGGCGATGATCATTTCCATCTCAATCGTGGTGTGACGCGAACGCAGCTTCAACCGGCGGAACACCTCCGTCCGGATCGCCCGAAACCCGTTTTGGGAATCGGACAGACGCGCGCCAAACCGCTTGTTGATCATGTAGGTGATGAAGGCCGAACCGGTGAGACGCAGGAATTCGTCCCCGCCACCGTGCAGTTCATCCGAGCCGCCCAGCAGGCGGGAGCCGGAGACATGGTCGGCGAGACCCGCCTTGATCGGCGCCACCAGTTCCGGAATGTCGATCGGATCGTGGGAGCCGTCGGCATCGACGAAGACACAGATGGGGGTGTCGACGTAGTGTGCAGCCAGACGCAGCGCCACGCCCTTGCCGCGGCCCGGATCGCGCACCACCCGCGCGCCGGCGGCGGCGGCAATCTCCGCGGTGCGGTCGGTCGATCCGCCTTCCACGACGATGACCTTGGCGGCGTAGTTGAGACACTCCCGCACCACCACGCCCACGGTGGAAGCCTCGTTGCGGGCGGGGATGACGGCGGTGACGTCGGCATCGGGCTGTTCCTCCACGCGTTGAAAATAACCGGCGTCGATCCCGCCTTCGCGCAGCAGGCGGCGCGCGCGCAGCACCACAAACATGCGCTCGCCCTCGCCGAACCGGAGGATGTCGTCCTCGTTATTCATGGGATGAATATCGCGGGACGAAATGGCCGGGCCGGTCAGCCTGGTCGGATCCCGGCAGGTTTCGCGCCGCCGCGGACCGGGCATGCGGGAGAGCAATGTGCCGGCGGCTGATCACCAATTGAAGAAACCCCCGCGGGTAAAGTCAGTGGTGGTCGGCGAGTCTGGGGGGGGCTGGGTCTGAAAATCGGTATTGTAGATAAAATTCCGGTTGAGGGGCTGCATATAGACCGAGCCGGGTTGCTGCCAGGGCCGGACGAAGTACTTTGAGTCGAACAGGCGGCCGAGCGAGCCCTTAACCAGTACATCAATATCGGACCAGTCTTCCAAATACCGCAGGAGATTCTGAGCCCCGCCGCTGGCCTGGGTTTCGGTGGAAGAAACATTGCCGGTGAGGATGCCGGCGTTGATCGTTGTCCCACCGGGGGAGGCAGGGCGTTGANNGTCGCCCATGAGCATCGCCGGGGGGGTGTTCGGGGTCGTCGTGTTGTAATCGCCAATAACATAGATGCCCCCGTTGGTCGCCACCGAGAAGCCTTGGTTGCCGACGGTCGGAGTAGTGGCTCCATTCACCAGACGAATGGCGGAGGGATATATGGCATAGGCGTTTTTCAAGTTCACGTACACCGTGCCGGTGAAAGTCGGATAGTTATCCGTGAGTCTTTGGGCGAGTACGGTCAGGTCGATCTCGGATATGTAGACGACATGGTTCTCGCGTTGGTCGTAGACGCTCGGCAATGTCGTCAAGACCCCGTTGAACTCGCTGTCGCTGTCGCTTGATGCGTCTTTTTTCCGGAAGTGGACGGTGCCGTCGTCGTTGACCGTGATGCGCAGGCTGGCGCGGTTGTACATCCGTTGGGCGCTGATGGTCGGATCGTCGCCCAGGCCGCCGCTCGTCGGGTAGTTCGGGTATTCCTGGGCGGTGGCGTCATCGGGCGGGGGGGCTATCAGTGACCGGTACACGTCGTTCACCGTTGGAAACAAGTCGGGGCGCGCGGTGGCGAGGGCGTCAGCATCGATGCCACCCAGCAAATTTTGCTGCGAGGTCATGGGCTGGACCTGAGTCGCTTCATCTGTGCTGAAGACGGGGGGGGTCAAGGTGCCCCCCGGGGGGGTGCCCGGCTTGCGGTAGACAGTATTCCCGTCGGAGTCATGGTTGAAATAGTGGCCGGCCAGATATCGCACCTGATTGTTTATCGTTATCGTGCCTTGGACGCCGTAATGATCTCGGCCGGCACCCATGTAGATGCTGCCGTTGGCGGAGATATCACCGGTGATGTTCATGCTGCCGCCGGGAGCCATCTCCAAGTCACCCTGGAAGAAGATGGCGTTCTGAAAAATCGAGGTGCGGGCACAGGAAAAATAGCGCCCGTCACGCTCCGAAAAGGAGCCCGCGAAGGTGTTGGAGGCAGGGGGGAGGACCTCCACTCTCACATCGATGTAGGTAATCTTTCCTCTTTTTCCTGTGGATGGGATTACCCCCTCTTTGTACTGGTTGAAAACGACCGAACGCCGGACGATCCAACCGGCCGTCCGATGGGCCTCGAGATAAGGGGAACGATCGGTGGTTGGCACGACCGTCGTGCCCTGAGCACCGGTATCACATGGTAGGTTCGCCGCCAGTAGGGCGGGCGTAGCTGATGGATCGGTGCCCCCGAGGATGAGGTTCATGAATTGGTAATAGATCCAATCCATTTCAGTCTCGGCCACCGCCCTGGCTTGGGCGCGGACATCGTTCCGCAGCGCCAGGCGGTGTGAATACAGACTCAAGGCCAGGATCGAGGCAGCCGCGGTCGAGAGGATCATCACAAAAACGAGCGTGGCGAGTAACACGCCACCGCGTTCACGTTTGAGTTTCATGGGATGCTTGAACGAGCGGGGCCGAGCGCGGCGCTTCAACCGTCATAATAAATGGACGTGGAGGTGGTGGAGGTCGAAGTGGTGGACGTGGTGGAGGTCTTGCTCGTAGTGGAGGTCGTGCTCTTGGTCGAAGTGGTGGACGTGGAGGTGGTGGAAGTGGTGGAGGTCGAAGTGGTGGTGGTCTTGCTCGTAGTGGAGGTGGTGGAGGTCGTGCTCTTGGTCGAAGTGGTGGACGTGGTGGTGGTCTTGCTCGTAGTGGAGGACGTGCTCGTGGTCGAAGTGGTGGACGTGGAGGACGTGCTCGTGGTCGACGTGGAGGTCGTGGAGGTGGTGGAGGTCGAAGAGGTGGACGTGGTGGAGGTCTTGCTCGTAGTGGAGGTCGTGCTCGTGGTCGAAGTGGTGGACGTGGAGGTGGTGGAGGTCGAAGTGGAGGTCGTGGAGCTGCTCGAGGTGCTCGTTGAGCTGGCCGTGGAGCTCGTGGAGGTCGAGGAAGTCGTCGAGGTGGACGTGGTGGACGTGGAGGTCGTGCTGGTCGTCGAGCTGGACGTGGTGGTCGAGGTCGTCGAGGTGCTCGTCGTGCTGGTCGTGGAGGTCGAGGTCGTCGCAACCGAACTGGTGGGTATCGACGTGGAAGTCGTGACGTAGGAAACGACATTCAACGGGTCGCCCGACCGGGACATGATCAGTCCGGAAGTTTGGTTGGCTAGGAAATACGCCCCCGAGCCACCGAGCACGTAGGATGACCCCGTGTACGCCAGATAGCTGAACTGCCATCCCACGGCGGGTTCGAGAACACCTGGAGTACCGTTGGGAGGCGTGGGAATCGGAGCGAAAAGATAGCTGACCGCCGCGTCGACGTTCCGGGACAACACGACGTATTTCGTCGGGTCGGTATAGCTGGCAGGGTCGCCGGCGTTTTCAAGCCAGTGCAGTTCAACCACGCGGCCGCCGGAGGGGTCGGGATCGGGAACCTTGGTTTCGTAGCCGCGTTTGCGCTGAATACTGACTAACAGGCCCTGCAGCACATCCGACTGTGTCCCGGTGGTCAGGTTCGCAATGGTGTCAACCAAGGTCAGGGTTACCGTGCCACTTGTGTTGGGTGCACGTCCATCCACCACCACCGCAATCTGCGCCCCTCCCCATTGGTTTCCACTCAGGTTGGGGGAATCCAGCATCAGATAGTCGCCAACATGGGGCGTCAGTTCGGCTGGACAAGTGAGGATGATCTGATTGCCGCTCATCAGCGCGTCATTGGCAACCGTGGCGAGGGGGCCGATGGCCACGCGATATTCCAGCCGCGAGTATCGCGGGGGAGTGTCGGAATTCGCCGCGGAGGGAGGGAAATAAGGATTGGTTACGGGATAGTTGGTGGATAAGACGGCAATCGAAATCTCGCGGCTTAAATGCTCCTGGAACTTCCGTACATTGAAGGTCGCCTCATCCGCCAGCCGGTTCTTCTGGATAGTCCTCCCGGCCACCATGACGACGGATGCCATGGCACCCAGCACGAGCACGCCAATGACGAGCGACGTGATCACCTCCACCAAGGTGAAGGCCTGGCGACGCGCGGCTTGGCGAGGGATGCGCAGCGGATTCTTCATCGGACAGACCGGGCCACGGTCAGGGTTTGGGTGTGGACGCGCCTACCGAGAGTATAGCTGATGGTGAATTGACCTTGGAGCATGCGTCCGGCCGCCGTGTAGATGGACCCAGTTCGCGGCGTTCCATCCGTATCGTTGAGATCGGTCACGGCCTCCGTGACCGTGGCCGTGATCGGGCTGGCGCTGGTGAGGGTGCTGCCGCTGAGCGAGCTCAACGTCACCGTCAAGCCGTCGGTAGTGCCTTCGATATCTTGCTCGCCAACAGGCTTGGCGAGATCGTGCCACCACAGGCCGGTCATATCGCTGCCGGTTCTCACCTGGAACAGAGGCCGGATAACGACCACACCGTTGACAAGGTCAGTCGTTTGCAGCCGGAGGAACTGGTCGCCGAAGGATTCCAGAACCGCCCGGGCGGCGTCGCGGTAACGAATTGACTGAACCATCTCGTAGGATTGAAAAAGCATCGTGTAAATCCCGAGGGTCACCATCAGAAACACGCTCATCGCCACGATAACCTCTATCAAGGTAAAGCCTTGAATCAGGCTGGACCGCGCATGGAAACGCCGGGTCTGTGTCTTCATGGTGGTGGGCTGGAACGGGGAAATGGTTGCTCGCACGATACTGCTGGGCGAAATTTGGCGGCAGGGACCGCTGTCGGCGACTGGAAAATCGACCCTGCCGGCTACGTCCATTCGGCCCTATTCGGGCCAACCGTCAATCCTGTTCACGCGCGGTCAGGGCGGGACTCCCGGGCGAACATCGCGGCGGCCTGGGAGCGGCGGGTCACGTTGAGCTTCGCGAAGATGTTCGCGAGGTAGTTTTTCACGGTTTTTTCGCTCAGCCCGAGCTGCACGCCCACCTCCTTGTTGGTGAGGCCCGCGGCGATCTGCGCGAGCACCCGGCGCTCCTGCGTCGAAAGGACGGCCAGCCGGTCGACCGGCACCGGCTCCCAGCCGCGTTTCATCAGGTTGAGCACCTGGTCGGCCAGCGAGGGATCGAGCACCGAGTGGCCGGCCGCCACGCGCGTGATGGCGGCGACGAGTGAGGCGCCGTCGTTCTCCTTGAGCAGATAACCGTGCGCTCCGACGGCGATCGCCTCGTGGACGTTGCGTTCGTCGGTGGCCGACGTGAGGATGAGCACGCGTGTCTCCGGCCGGCGGGCCAGGATGTCGCGGCAGGCNNGCCTGCCGCCGCGGTGCCGGCCTCGCCGACAATGGTGACCTCGTCATGTGCCTCCAGCACGGCGCGCAGCCCGGCGCGGATGAGCGGACTGTCGTCGACAATCAACAGCCGGATCGGGTGCGCGGCGGGAGCGCTCATGGAGCGGAAGTAACCGGCAGCGTCAGCAAAACGCGAGTACCTTTTCCCGCGGTGGAAACGACGTTCACGGCGCCGCCCAGCGCCGCGGCCCGCGCCTGCATGTTGGCCAGGCCATGGCCATGCGCGGCGCAGGCGGCGGGGTCGAAGCCGGCGCCGTCGTCCTGGACGGCGAGCAGCACGGTGCCTTCACCCCGCCGGGCGTGGACGGTGATCGTGCGGGCCCGGCCGTGCCGCAGGCTGTTGCTCACCGCTTCCCGCAGGATGTTCACGACTTCCGAGGCCCGTTCCGGAGCGATGAGCGCGGTTGCTTCCTCATCCAGGTTGCGCACCAGGCGCACCCCCGCGTCGCACGGCTGGGAGCCGAGCATGGAATCAAGCGCCTCGATGAACGGCTGGCGGTGTACGGTCCCGGGTTCCAGCTCCTTGAGGAAGGAGCGGACCTCGTGGTTGAGGCGCCGCAGTTCCGTGATGCATTGGTCGAGACGATGGGCCGTATCGCCGGGACCGCCGGCCAGCCTGGTGCGCAGGCCCTCCAGCGTCAGGCTGACGGCATAGAGGGTCTGGCAGATGCTGTCGTGCAGTTCGCGGCCGAGCTGGATGCGTTCCTCGAGTGACTGGCCCAGCAGCGTGCGGCTGAGCTGCAAATCCTCCTCGGCCCGGTGGCGCGCCCCGGATTCCCGTTCGAGCGCCTCGCCGCGGGCCACGGAAATCCTGGCGAAATGCTCCAGGCCGGCCATCTCGGCGCGGGTGGTGTCCCATGCCGGGCGGGTGCCGCTTTCGCCGAGCGAACGGCGGGGCAGCGCCAGCAGGACCGAAACCATCACGATCGACAGGGCCAGCAGGATGATGGCGGCGAGCATCCGTTCATGCAGGACGGCCAGCCGGCTGGCCACGGGCGCGGCAAAGGTCACCCGGGCGGTATAATTATGGTCGCCCGGCAGCCGGTAATCGAACGCCAGCAGGCCCACCCCGGGGGAATCCCGGGGCGGTGGCAGGGCGTCACTATGGAGAGTCAGCGTGCCCCCCAGCAGACTGCCGAGGACGCGCTGGAAGTCCGCGTCCCACGTCTCCGGCGGCTGGTGGATGTTCTCCAGCGCCTTGGCGAACTGCGCGCGCCGGGCGGCGACGGCCTCGACTTGCAGGCGCCGGCTCTCGCGCTGCAGCCACGCCTGCGCGGCGAGCGCCGCCGTGAGAAACACCAGCAGCAGGATGAGCGTGAAACCGAGATGACGGGTGAGGGGCTGCATGGGGAGGGCCGGCTCTGCGAGCATGCGCGGCGGCCGGCCCGCGTCAAAACCTTCGACATTTGCCCGGGGTCCGGTAACTTTTTTTACCTTTTTATGAAGTCGTTCTACCTCACCACCGCCATTGACTACGTCAACGGGCCGCCGCACCTGGGTCATGCCTACGAAAAGGTGCTGGTCGACGTGATCGCGCGTTTCCGGCGGATGAGGGGCGACCAGGTGCATTTTCTCATCGGCACCGATGAACACGGCCAGAAGGTGCAGATGAGCGCCCGCAAGCGCGGCATCCCCGCGCAGCAGTATGTTGACGAGACGGCGGCCGAGTTTCGCGCGCTCTACGACCGGCTGAACGTCTCGTACGACGATTTCATCCGCACCACGGAGGAGCGGCACCAACGCGTGGTCCGGGAAATCCTGCAGCGCCTCCACGACAAGGGCGAAATCTACCGGGCGGAGTATCACGGGTTTTACAGCACGCGGCAGGAGCAGTTCCTGCTGGAGAAGGACCGGCTGCCCGACGGCACGTGGCCGGAGATTTACGGCGAGGTGACCGAGATCGCGGAGCCGAACTATTTCTTCAAGCTCCGCGCCTATCAGGACTGGCTGGTCGGTTACCTGCAGGCGCACGAGGATTTTATCTTTCCGCGCTTCCGCCAGAAGCAGGTGCTCGAATTCCTCAAGGAGCCGCTCAACGACCTGTGCATCTCGCGCCCGCGGGAACGGCTGGAGTGGGGCATCCCCCTGCCGTTCGACGAGGCCTTCGTCACCTACGTGTGGTTCGATGCGCTTGTGAACTATGTCTCGGGGGTCTGGGGCGAGGGCGCGCCGCGGACCGAGTTCTGGCCGGCGGATTTCCACGTGATCGGCAAGGACATTCTCGTCCCGCCCCACGCCGTCTACTGGCCGATCATGCTGCACGCCGCCGGCATCGAGCTGCCCAAGGCGCTGCTGGTGCATGGCTGGTGGCTCCTCAAGGGCGGCCAGAAGATGTCGAAGAGCACGGGCGAGGTCGTGAATCCGCTCGACCTCATCGACCGCTTCGGCGTGGACGCCTTCCGCTACTTCCTCATCCGCGAGATGAATGTCGGCCAGGACAGCGAGTACTCGTTCGAGCTGTTCCTCAGCCGCTACACCAGCGACCTGGCTAACGACCTCGGCAATCTCGTCAACCGCGCGCTCAACATGACGGGACGATACGCCGGTGGCGTCGTGCCCGCGGCCGGGGTGGTGGAGGAACCCGAGCGCGAGCTGCAGGCGCTCTGGAACCGCACGCGCGACGAGGCCGTGCAGCTCTGCGAGGGTTTCCAGTTCCACCTGGCGCTCGATCGCACATTCACCTTCATCAAGGCGATCAATGGCTACATTGAAAAACGCGCGCCGTGGAAGCTGGGCAAGTCCGCCGCGGCGGCGGACCAGGCGCTGCTGCGCACCTCGCTGGCCACGATGGCCGAGGCGCTGCGGCTCGGGGTGACGCTGCTCGCGCCGGTGATGCCCGCGACCACCGAAAAGGTCTATGCCGCGCTCGGCCACACGCCCGTGCCGAAGTGGAGCGACGAACTGCAGTGGAGCGCGAGCCTCACCGGCGCCAAGGTGCAGGCCGGGCTGGTGCTTTTCCCACGGCCGGAGAAGGCCGTTGGCAGTAAGTGATAAGCTTTAAGTTGTATGCCGGACAGCCCCTGCTCCCAGCGCGGAACTTATCGCTCAAAGCTTACCGCTTAAAACTTACGAATGACCATTCTGCCCCTCGACCCGTCCGCCAATGCCACGCCCGAGGCGTTGCGCGCGTTTCTGGCGCAATGCCGCGCCGCGGCGGCGGGCGACGGACGTCCGCGGCTGGTGAGCATCTCGCTCGAGGTCGAGCCGCTCGATCCGCTGGCCGTGCTCGAGTCGATCTTCGAACCGGGGGAACCGCATTTCTACGCCGAGCGCCCGGCGGAGGGCTGGGCGGTGGCCGGCGCGGAGGCGGTGCTGGCGTTCGAGACGCACGGTCCGGGGCGGTTTGCCGCCTGCCAGCAGTTCATCGACGAGGTGCTCGGGCGCACCATCGCGGTGGGCGAGGTGGGGCGGCCGTTCAGCGGCCCGCATTTCCTGGGGGCCTTTACGTTCCTCGACGAGGTGGAGACCGGCGAGCCGTTTCCACCGGTGCGGCTGTTTGTGCCGCGCTGGCAGGTGGCGCGCACGCTGGAGCGCACTGTCGCCGTGGCCAACCTCGTCGTCGAACCGGCGGCCGATCTCGACGCCCTCACGGCCAAGGTCTGGCGCGCCCACGGCAAGTTCCGGGCGTTTGACTACGGTGAAAAAGGTGGCACGGGCGTCCTGCCCGTGGAAATGGGCGTGGCCGAAATCCGCCATGGCGCGTACCTCCCTCATTGGACGTGCGAGAACGCAACCTACGCGGTCACCTTTCGGCTTGCTGATTCGCTTCCCGTTTCAGTTGTGCAGGCATGGCGGGAGGAGCGTGAGGCCATCGTTCAACGTGCTGTGCAGCAGGGTAGACCGTTGTCATCCACCGAGCTGGAACGACTGGACCGCCTCCACTCTGAAAAAGTCGAAGCATATCTCGATGCGGGTGCAGGTGTGTGCCACCTTCGCAAGGCTGAGATAGCGACCGTCGTGAGCAATGCGTTGCGGCATTTCGACGGGGAACGCTACGAGTTGCACGAATGGTGTGTGATGCCTAATCACGTCCATGTGATTGTGAAGCCGTTAACCGGTCACAGTCTTTCGGGTATCTTGCATGGCTGGAAATCATATACGGCGAAGGAGGCCAACCGGCTGTTAGGGCAAACAGGTGAATTTTGGCAGCCCGAATATTACGATCATCTGATTCGCAATCAGACGGACTACACCCAGGCGATCGATTATATCCGCCGCAATCCTGAAAGAGCCGGCTTGGTGAACTGGCCATGGCGCGGGTGTGGCCTGGGCGTCCCGCCCGTGGAATCCCCCTGTGAAGAAGATCTTCATGGACAAGATGTCCATGCCACTCGGCAGGTCCATGGGCAGGCTGCCCATGCCACGAACGGGGTGTTTGTAACGCGCGAAACGGGTGATTATCGCCGCTCGGTCGCCCGCGCGGTGGAGCTGATCGCGGACGGCCGGTTCAACAAGATTGTCCTGGCCCGCTGCAAGGAGCTGACCTCCGCGACCCGCCTGCATCCCTTAAAAATCCTCAACGGCCTGCGGCAGCGTTTCCCCGACTGTTACGCCTTCTCGTTCGCGAACGGGCGCGGCCAGAGCTTCATCGGGGCGAGTCCCGAGCGGCTGCTGCAGGTGGAGGCGGGCAGGCTGTTCACCGAGGCGCTGGCCGGCTCGGCGCCGCGCGGGCGCACCGCGAGCGAGGATGCGGCGCTCGGCGGAAGGCTGCTGCACGACGGGAAGGAACTTCGCGAGCACCGGCTCGTGCTGGAATCCATCACCCGGCGCCTGACCGCGCTCGGACTGAAGCCGGCGCATCCCGAGCGGCCGGTGTTGCGCGGCCTGGCCAACGTCCAGCACCTGCACACGCCGGTGAGCGCGGCGCTGCCGTCCGGCGTGCGGCTGCTCGACGCCCTGGCGCAGCTGCATCCGACGCCCGCGGTCGGCGGTTCGCCGCGCGAAGCGGCGAGGGCGCAGATCCGCGCGCTCGAGGCTTTCCCGCGCGGGCTTTACGGCGGCGCGCTGGGCTGGATCGATCATCGCGGCGGCGGCGAATTTCTGGTCGGCATCCGCTCGGCGCTGATCGACGGCTGCCGGGCCCGGGTTTATGCGGGCGGCGGCATCGTGGCCGGCTCGGAACCGGAAAAAGAGTTCGCCGAGACCGAACTCAAGTTTCACGCCCTGCTCGATGCGTTGCTGGCTTGAGCCATCTGGTAGCACTTGAACCACGGATGTCACGGATGGACACGGATAAAAACCTCAATTCATGGTGGTGGAGATTGGATCGAAGATTACCGAAACTATCCGTGCTATCCGTGCAAAGACTCTTCCATCCCTTTGGTTGGATCGTAGGGGCGCAGGCTTGCTGCGCCCGTCTATGAGGGCGTGACAAGGTCGCGCCCCTACCGTAGTTATCTTATTTGTGTTCCGTCGTGTGAATTATACCAACCGCCCTAATCATTTGGACTTCCTCGGACATGGGCCAGAGGCCCATGCCACGTGGCACGGGCGTCTCGCCCGTGGGATTGGCCAAAAACTCTCGGGTGATTGGAATTAGTGGTTTCAAAAATGACTGCGCCCACGCTCGATTTCCGCAACACGAACAGCCTCTGGTGCAGCGTCATCGTGGAGACGCTGGCCCGGCTGGGGTTGCGGCATGCGGTCGTCTCGCCCGGCTCGCGTTCGACGCCGCTGACCTTCGCCTTTGCGGGGCATCCGCAGATCGAGGCCCTCCCGGTGCTTGACGAACGCTCGGCGGCGTTTTTCGCCCTGGGACTCGCCCGGCAGCACCGCCGCCCCACGGCGCTCGTCTGCACCTCGGGTACGGCCGCGGCCAATTTTCTGCCTGCCATCATCGAGGCGCAGGAGAGCGGCGTGCCGCTGCTCGTGTTCACCGCCGACCGTCCGCCGGAACTGCGCGAGTGCGCCTCCGGGCAGGCCATCGACCAGCAGAAGTTTTACGGCGGCCATGTGAATTTCTACCACGAACTGGCCGTGCCGGAGACGAAGCTCGAGCTGCTGCGCTACGCGCGCCAGACCGTCGTGCATGCCTTCGAGCGCACGCTGTTTCCCTTTGCCGGACCGGTGCACCTCAATGCGCCGTTCCGCGACCCGCTGCCGCCGGTGGAGGACGGCCGGGCGGAGGCGCTCCGCCCGGCGATCGCTGACGATTCGTTTTTCACGCATGTTTCCGCGCCGCGCTTGACTGCGCGCGCGGGCGTGGAATTCGAACCGCCCCGGGAGACCCGGGGTCTGATCATCGCCGGCCCGGCCCAGCCGGCGGATCCGGCGGCATATTGCGCGGCGGTGGCCCGGCTGTCCGCGGCCCTCGGCTGGCCGGTGCTGGCGGACGGGCTTTCCCCGCTGCGCAATCACGCCGCGCTCAATCCTCTGCTCGTCGTCAACTACAACGCCGTGCTCCGTTCGTCCGCCTTGGCGGAGCGCCTCAAGCCCGCCGCCGTCCTCTGTCTGGGCGAATGGCCCACGAGCAAGCAGCTCCGGCAGTGGCTGCAGGCGGGCGGGGCCGACACGTGGCTCGTCGCCGACGACGCGAAGAACCACGATGCGCTGCATGGACGCACGCGCCACCTGCGGTGCGCCTTGGAAACGCTCGCTGCGGCCCTGCCGTCGGGCGCATCTCCGTCCTTACCAATGGGCAGTTCAGGTGGCACGGGCGTCCCGCCCGTGGGGCCCGGAGTTTCTTTTGACATGGGCAAGATGCCCATGCCACGCGGAACGGCCGGACGCGCCGAACCGTCGGCCTATGCGCGCGACTGGCTGCGCGCCGACCAGGCGGCGCGGCGGACCTTCGACCTTCGACTTTCGGCTTTGGACTTCCCCTTTGAGGGCAAGGCCAGCCGGCTGCTCTCGCAGCAGCTCCCGCCGGAGACGCCGCTCATGATCGCCAGCAGCATGCCGGTCCGTGACGTCGAGTTTTTCTGGGACACGAACGACCGCCACTGCCGGCCGTTTTTCAATCGCGGCGCGAACGGCATCGACGGAACGCTGTCAACGGCGCTCGGCGTGGCGCACGGCAACCGGCCGGCGGTCCTGCTCACCGGCGACCTCGCGCTGCTGCACGACACCAACGGCTTCCTGCTGCGGCCCAAGCTGCGCGGCAGCCTGACCGTGGTGCTCATCAACAATCATGGCGGCGGTATTTTTGAAATGCTACCGGTGGCAAAGTTCGATCCGCCCTTCGAGGAGTTCTTCGCCACTCCGCAGGAGGTCGACTTCGCGAAGCTTTGTTCCGCCTACGGCGCGGAGCACGTGCTCGTGCGGGACTGGTTTCATTTCACGGAACTCATTTCGGCGCTGCCGGCGGCGGGCCTGCGCGTGCTGGAACTGTGGACGGATCGGAAGCACGACGCGGCTTTCCGGAGAGAACTGTTTCTAGTCGCGTCTCAGGCGGCAGAGCAGGCCTTTGCTCAGTAGGAGTCTGCCCTCATCGCGCCGCAGCTCTGCCAGAGTAGAGGCCGGTCTGCCTCGCTGTAGATCCATCAGCGCGAAGGCAGGTCTGGTCAGACTGTAGCTGTCCTCGGCTTGTGACGAAACTCATCAGGACCGCGGCGAACGTCAAAGATGAGCCACGACGCGTGACAGCGAACGGCGTTGGCCGCCTTGTTAGCCCTTCTTTCTCTCATAGATCGGCTTCAAGGCATCAAGGAGAGTCCTTGTAGCGGACTCCGCATCTTTCGCGTACTTCTCGAACGTGGCCTTAACGTTTCTTCTCTCCATCTTCATCGCGATCGCCAAAAAAGGCGGTCCGGCATAGTCGCTACTCAGACCCTTCACAGAATAGAAAAGCTTTAGTTTATCCAGTAACTCCGAATTCAACATCTTCGCTATATCGATCGAATGGCCTCGATGCAAAAGCACGTTTCGCTCTTCGCGTAACTTCAATGAGCAACGCTCAATTCCTTCCAGAGCATCGAGTACTTCCTTGGATATGCTGGTATTACTCTTGATGATTTCCGGCTTACAATTCTTCGGTGGATTGCCGAGCTGAAAGACTTCATTCGTCAGAATGAGAGCTCTATCGAAAATGGCAGAGTAGATAATCACGAAATAAGCCACGTGATACTCGAGCCACGTCCAGTCCGTATAGCGGGGTGGCTTCTTTGTCTGACTCTTTCCTTTGCTGCCAAGATAGAAAAGCGCACGTTCAAGCTGATCAAAGCTATCTATGACGCCGAGCAGAGCTTGAAACACCTGATACGTGAAATACTCGCCATGCGAAAGACTCCACGGGAGACGTTCGCCTGGCTTCAAGCGCGCGATCTTTTTGAGGTCTTCTTCGCGTAGCATTGCTGGTCTAAGAGCGTTGAGCGCACCGACTATCAATGGGTGATCGTGAAGCATTTCTTGGCTAGCAGTGTTGACGAAACAGAGTGTTGAATCGAGAGGTTCGGGGCTTTTTCCGACTAAAGCCAAAGGAAATTATGGAGCAACGGAAATGATCATTCATGGAATCCAGTTGTCGCCGAAGCGGATGAAGGGAATCCGGGTGGGCGGGGCGCTCCGATGATCTCTGGCTTTTGCCGGTGCCGCCGCGGAACCAGCAAAGCTAAAACACCCGGTGCGGTGGCATTCAGAGCGCGGTCTAGTGACAATCGCCCGAGAGTTTTAGACCAATCACACGGGCGTTCTGCTGGCCAGCAGAACGTGCCACGTGGCATGGGCCTCTGGCCCATGTCCGAGGAAGTCCAAATGATTAGGGCGGTTGGTGTAAAGAACCGAGCCGTGGAGTTACGCCAGCGTCTTTTGCACCAGCACCAGATCCTCGCGCGCGGCCCAGCCGTGCTTTAGCCAGAAGGCCCGGCCGGCCTCGTTATGCGCGTAGAGGAAGAGGTTGCACTTGAGCATGCCGGCGGCCTTGAGCCGGGCGAGCACGGCTTCAACTAATGCGCGGCCGATGCCGTGGTGGCGCCAGACCGGCGTGACCGCCAGATGGTGCAGATAACCACGGCGCCCGTCATGTCCGCCCAGCACGGCGCCGACGATGCGTCCGCCGGCGACCGCCGCGAAACTCATGCCGGGATTGCGCGCCAGATAGGCGCCGATCGCCTCGCGTTCGTCCGACACCGTGAGACCGATGCCCTCGGTGACGCGCCAGAGGGCGATGACCTCGTCGTGATCGGCGAGGGTCATCACGCGCAGCTGCCAGTCGGTCGGTGCGCTCACGACGGCAGCGGCAGGCGGATGTGGAAGGTGGTGCCGGTGCCCTTTTTCGATGCGAAGGTGATCTCGCCGCCATGCGCCTCCACGATGCCCTTGGAAATCGCCAGCCCCAGGCCGGTGCCGCCTTTCTTGCCATGGGTGGTGAAGGGCTGAAAAAGCGTGCCCCAGATGACCTTGGGGATGCCGGGGCCATTGTCGCGCAGGGTGATCTCGCACGCACCGTCGCGGCGCCGGGCGGTGAGCGTGATGGTGCCGTCCTTGCCGGGGCCGATGGCTTCGATGGCGTTGCTCAGGAGGTTTTGCAGCACCCGGATCATCCGGTCGTGATCCAGCACGACGCTCAGCTTGGCGGCGCGAACCCGCACGGTGATGCCGGCCTGGCGGATCGCGTCCGCATTGAGGGAGACCAGGTCCGCAAACAGCTCCTGCAGGGACACGGGGCGCCGGTCCAGCCGGGCCTCGCCCCGGGCAAATTCGAGCACCTCCTCGACCATCGAGCCCATGCGCCGCAACTGCCGGGTGATGATCTCGCAGGCCTGCCGGGTGGATTCACGGGCGTCGTGCTTGCTGATCGCGCCGAGCGCCAGCTGGATGGAGGTCACCGGGCTGCGGAAGTCGTGCAGGATGCTGTTGGCCATCTCGCCGATGAGCGTGATCTTTTCCTTGCGGATCAGCTCCTGCACGTAGCGCGAATTGGTGCTGCGCAGATTCTCGATCACGTGCATGAACAGCCCCATGGTGGTCTCCCACGGGCACCGGCTCAGCACGTCGAGGAAGATCCGGCGGGGCAGCATGGCCGCCGTGACCTCGGTCAGCGTCGCCACGCGGGCGCTGCGGCCGCTGCCGTCGAGCACGCCCAGTTCGCCGAAGTAATCGTTCTCACTGGCGTAGGCGAGCGTGTGGTAGTGGTCGCCGCTTGAGTGCTTGAGAATCTCCGCCCGGCCCGACAGCACGAGATAGATGGCGTCCGAGGGATCGTCTTCCTCGAAGATGATGGTGCGGGCGGGGAAGGTCACCCGGTGCGCAGTCTTCGCCAGCCGTTCCGCGTGTTCAGCCGGAAAGTACCCGAAAAAGCGGTGCGCCTTCAATTCCATGAAATTTGCCGGGCCGGTCGTATGCCAGCAACCGTCCCGGGGTGAGTCGAGCAAAACCGGGGTCCCGCCCCCGCCGCGGCGCTTACAACTGGACGGGCAGGCCGATCTCGATGACCTGCGTGGGCAGGACCTTGTAATAGTCTTTCACCGGGAGGGCATTGCGGCTGAGAAAGCCGTAGAAGGATTTCTGCCACTCCCACATGCGGGCGTTGCCGCCGGTGACGATCATTTCGCGGTTGAAGTAGAAGGTGACTTCCTGCGGCTTGAGCGGCACGCCGCGCTTCTTGAGTTCCTCGCAGAGCGCGCCGACATCCGGCGCCTCCATGTAGCCGTAGTAACAGATGGCGCGCCACACGCCCTCGCCCTCGTTGGTGAGGGTGAGGCGCTCTTCGGGCGGCACCTGCGGAATCTCCTCGAAGCTGATGGTGAGCAGCACGGCCGTCTGCTGGAGGCATTTGTTGGATTTGAGGTGGTGCAGCAGGGCGAGCGGCACCCCTTGGGGCGAGGCCGCCATGAACACGGCGCTGCCCGGCACGCGCACGATCGACTTACTCTTGGCGATTTCGGCCAGCTTCAGCTCGGTGATGGCGCCGCTATAGACCTTCTCCTGAATCTCGGTGCGGCCGCTTTTCCACGTATGCATGATGGCGAGCAAGCCCAGGGCGATGGCGATGGGCAGCCAGCCGCCGTCGGCAAACTTGTGCAGATTCGCGAGGAGAAAGACCGTTTCGACCGCGATGAAGAGGCCGCAGAGCAGGCCGGCGCGAAGCTTCGACCAGCCCCACCGCTGGCGTGTCACCCGGTAAAACGCGAGGCTGGTCACCACCATGGTGCCGGTCACCGCCACTCCATAGGCGGCGGCGAGACGGTCGCTGGAACCGAAACCCAGCACCACCCAGATCGTGCAGATGGCCAGGGCGGCATTGACGAGCGGGAGATAAATCTGCCCCACCTGTTCCGGGTTGGTGTGGATGATTTTCAGACGCGGAAAGTAGCCGAGCTGGATCGCCTGCCGCGTCAGCGAGTAGGTGCCCGAAATCAAAGCCTGGCTGGCGATGATCGTCGCCGCGATGGAGAGGATGACGAGGACGAGGCGGGACATGCCCGCGGGCGCGAGCGCGAAGAAGGGGTTTTCCAGACCTGCCGGGTGGGTGAGGGCGTAGGCGCCCTGCCCGAAATAGGACAGCGTCAGACCGGGGAATACCACGCAGTACCAGGCGCGGATGATGTGCGTGCGGCCGAAATGGCCCAGATCGGCGTAGAGCGCCTCCGCCCCCGTGATGGCCAGGATGACGGCGCCGAGCAGGGCGGCGGCGTGACCGGGGTGGTGGGCGATCAGTTTGGCTCCGTAAAGCGGGTTGAGGGCGGCCAGGACCTCCGGATAATACAGCACCTGCCAGAGGCCGAGGGCGCCGATCACCAGAAACCACAGGAACATGACCGGTCCGAACACGCCGCCGATGGTCTTGGTGCCTTTATGCTGGAACCAGAACAGCCCGCCGAGGATGAGGCAGGCGATCATGGTGATGAAGGGGGTGAAGGCGGTGCTGAGGCTTTTCAAACCCTCGGCGGCGCTGAGCACCGAGATGGCGGGGGTGATGACGCCATCGCCATAAAGCAGCGCCGCGCCGAACATGATCACCAGGGTCAACGAACCGATGTCGCGGCGCGCCTGCCCGCGCTCCACGTTGCCGAGGGCCAGCAGCGCGAAGATTCCGCCTTCGCCGCGATTATCCGCCCGGATCACGAAACCGAGATATTTGATGCACACCTCGAAGCATAGCGCCCAGAAGATCAGCGATAGCGCGCCCAGAATTCCCTCCGTCCGGTCCACCGGCCCCAGCCGCGCGATGCACTCGCGCAGCGCATAGAGCGGACTCGTGCCGATGTCGCCGAACACCACGCCCAAGGCTCCGACACCCAGCGCCAGCTGGGTCGTCCGTCCCAGGCCCGCATGTTCCGGCGAACTCATGAGCCGGTGATATTCAGTAATATCGGAACACTGGCCAAGAAGTTTCTGCAGCCGGAATGAAAGGCTTGACCGTCCCGCCGGGGCCGGGGGATGAGTCCTTTTTTCGGGTTGCGAACCAGTGGACAACCGCCGGCAAAAATTCCACGCTTCCCAACATGAGCATCCAGTGGCAGGCCGCCAAAACCTACAAGGACATCCTTTACCACAAGGCCGACGGGATCGCGAAGATCACCATCAACCGTCCCGAGAAGCGCAACGCCTTCCGCCCGCGGACGGTGGCCGAGATGCAGGACGCCTTTGCCGATGCGCGCGAGGACCAGGACATCGGGGTGGTGCTGCTCACCGGCGCCGGTCCGCACACCGACGGCAAATACGCCTTTTGCTCCGGTGGCGACCAGAGCGTGCGCGGCCACGCCGGCTACGTGGACGAGGGCGGCGTGCCGCGCCTCAATGTGCTCGACCTGCAAAAGCTCATCCGTTCGATGCCCAAGGTCGTCATCGCGCTGGTCGCCGGCTGCGCGATCGGCGGCGGCCACGTCCTCCATGTCGTCTGCGACCTCACCATCGCGGCCGACAACGCGGTCTTCGGGCAGGTCGGCCCGAAGATGGGGAGCTTCGACGGCGGCTTTGGCTCGAGTTATCTCGCCCGCATCGTCGGCCAGAAAAAGGCGCGCGAGATCTGGTACCTCTGCCGCCAGTACGATGCCTGGCAGGCGCTAGGGATGGGTCTCGTCAACGCCGTCGTGCCCGTGAAGAAGCTGGAGGCGGAGGGCGTGAAGTGGGCGCGCGAGATTCTCCAGCACAGCCCGCTGGCCATCCGCTGCCTGAAGAGCGCCTTCAACGCCGATGTCGACGGGCAGGCCGGCCTGCAGGAACTGGCCGGCAACGCCACGCTGCTCTACTACATGACCGCGGAGGCGAAGGAATTTCACCGCGCCCAGCGCGAAAAGCGCCGGCCCGAGGCAAAGAAGTTTCCCTGGCTGCCGTGAGCCCGGCGGCCGGCGCGGGGTTCATTTCGCCGTGTCGGGGCGCTGCACTTCCAGCAGCGCGGCACTGAGGAGATAGTTCTGGAGATAACGACACGTCACCCAGCCGTAGCCGCCCTCGCCCCAGGCCGGGCCATAGGAATTCTTGAACACAAAGGCAGTGTCTTCGACCCGCTCACCGGGATTTTTGTAGCCGACCAGGGTGACGGCATGCGCGGCGCCTTGGACCGGCGTTTGTTCGCTGAGAAAGCCGGCCCGGAGGGTACGGTAGTTCGGCCAGAGCAGGCCGATGGCGACCGGCACGCCGGTGTTGAGCGCTTGGATGATGTTGTCGATTCGCGCAGCATTGTCGCGTCCGGGCACCAGATGAACATAGACCCGCCGGTGGGTGCGGGCCTGGCTGATGACGTCGGGCGAAGGTTCTCCGATATCGGCCATTTTGCGGCCGATGGTGTCCGGCATGGCGGACTGAGGAGGAATGCCATAGGTGCGCAGTGCCGTGACGACGTCGGAAAGGGAGAAGCCCTCGTCCTCGTCGTCGGCCGCGTTCTGGCCGCCGGCGGACGGGTTCTCCTCGCTGATGACAGGCGCCGCGGACGGGGAGGCGCGATTCAGGATCTTGCGCGTCGCCCAGATGAGATATTCCTCGGATAATTTCTCAGGCTGGCCGGTGACCTCGGCATTCTGGTATTCCAGCGCGCTGACCACGGCGAAAACCGCGCAACTCGGCCGGCGACCCTGTTCCTTCACGCCGAGTTCGAGTTGAAAAAACCGCGGGCGCAGGTCGATTTCGCCCTTGATTTCCGGTTTCTGGCCGAAGCGTTGCAGCAAGTTCTCGAATTTCGAGTCGGTCTCCGCCGGCCGCGGCGCCGCCTGGGCGTGGCGTTCCTGCTGGTGCTGCTGTGCCGCCCGTTGAAGCGCCTCGTCGGCCGCTGCTTCGGCGACGGGGTTATACCCAAAGCGCGCCTGCAGTTCCGGCGACAGGTCGCGCAGCCGGATGGAGGCCACGCCCCCGGAATGAGCGATCACGAGAGTGCGCGCGTTGACGGATCGCACCTGCACCTGATGATAAGTTACCGCGCCAACCTGGAGCGTCTCGAAGCTGGCGCCGGATCCCGGGGAAGCGGGCGCGGAAGGGCCGGCGGTCCGGGCGGTCTGGGCTTGAGCCACCAGCAGCGCAAGACTCCAGAAAGTCAGGATGAGCCGGAGAGCGCGGGTGGCGGTTTTGCATAGCCCCGGAATCGTCACAGTGAATCGCGGCATGACCGGCATGGAGATGGCATGCTAGACTCCGGATCCGGTGCGGGAAATATTAATTCCTCCATCACAGCCGGCGGGATTGCCATCAGCCAGCGTGAATCCGAGGGTCCGGCCGGACGCCGCATGACTTCCGGCGTTTTCGTCGAGGCCGTCGTCGTGAGGGCCACCGTCATTTCACCACGCGGTAGATCGCATAGGTCTGCCCGGGGACGGCAATTTGCATCCCGGTCGGCGTTTTGACGGAGCTGATTTCTTTCCCGGCCACAAGCCGCAGTTCGCGATAATCGACCGGAAAGCTGAACCCGGCCGCAACGGATTGCGCCGCCGGGTTGAGGATGACCAGCAACAGGTCGTCGCCACTGGCCCGNNGCATAGGCGGCCAGAGCCGGCTCGGTGTGCTTGAGACGGATGAGCTGGCGCACCCGGTTCAGCAACGAGTTGGGATCATTTTCTTCCGCGGCGACATTGGGTGCGTCGGGGGCGGCGTCGACCGGCAGATAAAGCTGCGACGGCTCGGCGGTCGAAAAGCCGAGGTTTCTACCTCCGGTCCATTGCATCGGCGTGCGGGCGCCGGCGCGCGGCTTGTAGGCGCCCTCGATCTGCGGCAGGTCGTACAACTGGCGCATGCCGATCTCGTTTCCATAATAAATGAACGGCACGCCCGGCATCGTCAGACCGAAGGCCATGATCATCTCGAGATCATCGGCGGTCCGCTTGTTGTTGAGCCGGGCGAGGTCGTGATTGCCCAGGGGCAGGCAGATGTAACCCTTGGCGCGGGTGGCTTGAAGGTCGGCCCGATACTGCGCGAGGAAGCCTGCGATATCTCCCTTGCCTTCGCGATCGAAGAAACTGTGCCCCTCGGACATGCCGTTTCCGATGCGCCAGCTTTCCTTCTGGTAGAGTTCGTTGAACCCTTCGATCCAGTGGTAGAAACAGGCATTGAACGCCCCGTCGAGAGCCTCCATCGGTTGGGACCATTCGGCAACCGTGAAGGCTTCCGGATAGTCCTTCCGGAGGATTTGCCGCACCTCCTGCCAGTAGCCCTTGGTGTCGCGATGGGGATCTTCCCCCTTGACCAGGGCGCTCGCCATGTCGGCCCGGAAGCCGTCGGCGCCCAGGTCCATCCAGAAACGCATGACCTTTTTCATTTCCGCCCGCAGCGCCCGCACGTCGGGATGGCTGGTCGGGAGCTGCCATTTTTTGGCGGGATCGGGATGGCCATAACCGTAGTTGAGCGCCGGCTCCGACCAGTAGAAATTGCTCAGGAAATTGCCGTTGCGCTGGCCGTAGCCGTGGACCCAGCGGTTGCCCGGCTCGAACTTCCAGGCGTTGTCGGTCCAGACGTACCAGTTGGCGTACGGGCTGGGCGCCTGCTGGCACGAGGCGACAAACCACGGATGGTCGATGGCGGTGTAACTGATGACATAATCGAACAGGACTTTCAGGCCGCGCTTGTGCGCTTCCGCGAAGAGCCGCCGGGCATCGTCGTTGGTGCCATACCGCGGCGCCACCTTGTAGTAGTCGCGGATGTCATACCCGGCGTCGTTGAACGGCGAATCGAAGAACGGATTGAGCCAGATGGCGTCGACGCCGAGGCTTTTCACATAGTCCAGTTTCTGGATGATGCCCGGCAGGTCGCCGATCCCGTCGCCGTTGGAATCGTAGAAAGTCTGGGGGTAGATCTGGTACACGACCGCGTGATGAACCCACGGTGGACACTCGGGGATGATGTCTTTGCCGGTGATCTCGCTGCCTTGAGCGCAGACCGCCATGGTGAGGCAGACGGCGGGCAGGAGGTAACGAGCGAGGCGGGAGCGGAGCCGGGTAGGCATGGGATTTGTCAGGGTAATTTCTTGAAACCGCCGCGCGAGGGTGCGGAAATTTTGTACGCCGCCCGGTGCAAGGGCCGGTGTGCCGCCTCAGCGTTCCAGGAGTTTTTTGATCTCTGCCGCCGGATCATTTCTGGTGCGGTGCTTCAGGGTGTAGGTTGAGAGCCGCTCGATTTTGTCCCCCACCACCATTGGCGCGAGCGGACCGAGTAGTTCCAGCTCAACATAGGCCAGGGGGTCGAGATTGGTGTAGATCTCCGCACTGCTTCCGTCGTCGGGATATTTCCCCCCTGGAACCAGGGCGGAGTCGATCCGCAGCAACTCGGTGCGGCCGACCCAAACCAGGGTGCCGGCCATGGTCCCGATTTTGTGGTTTTTCTTCGGATCCCGGGTAAGCGCCATGAGGTTGTCCTCCAGTTTGAAATGGGCGGGCAGTTCATCCGATTGACGGACATAGCCTGCGCCTGAGTGCGCGGTTTCCGACAGGATGGCAAAAACGGCAACCGGATCTTTTACCTGGGTGATCACCCAGACGCCGACCTCCACCGGTGGCCCGCTGATTTTTTCGTAGCGGGTGGTGGTTGTCATGACCGGCAGGCCGGGCTGGAGTTCGATCCGGCGGCGCACCCGGATGCCAAAGCCCGGGTCCACCGGCGAAACCAGGATGACGGCGGCACCTTCGACCACCGCTTCCATCGGCATGCCATCGAACCCGGCAGGCGGAGGCCAGCCGCGCGAGATGATTTGCAGCCAGTTTGCCTGCGGCGCCGGCCACGCCTTGTCGCCACCAAAGTTGGCCCACTCCGTGGAGTCTGCATCAGGCTTTGTGCGGCGGAGCTTGTCATTCTCCCAGAACGGTCCCTCCTGCTCGCCGGCAAAGCGGAGCTGCATGACGCGCCCAATCGCCGGCACGATGACCGCCTCCACGACTCCATTGCTGAGCACGATGGAGTCAGGCCAGCCCTGATAGTCGATGCGCATGACAAAACCGTGCTGTTCAGGTGCCGCCTTTGCGAGCATTCCATTTTCAGCCGCAGCGCGGGTGTTTGCGACGACACACGCCAGCGCGATGAGCAGCAGATTTCGGAATCCCCGGCACTCTGTTTTCAGCGACATGATGGGGATGCGTTATTCGTAAGAAACCCTGAGTGCAAACTCACAGATCGCCTTTGAATTGTGCCGAGGCTGCGCCGAGACCGCCTGGGAGTCGTCGTTTCAACATGCGTGCAAAAAACAGGGCCGCTAAGCGCTCAAAAAAAAGCCCGGCGGGAGGCCGGGCTTCGAGAGCGGGAGGGATTGCGGGATCTTATTTGCCGAGGCTCTTGCGCAGGTCGGCGAGCTGGCCGGAGGAGCCGAGCTTGTCGTTGCGGCTCGCGATGAACTTGGCGTACTCGTCCATGAAGATCTTTCCCGGCGGACGGAAGTCGAACTCGGCGGGCTTGTCGCGGAAGAACTCGCGGTGCACGCGCGTCCAGACGAGGCGGCCGTCGGTGTCGATGTTGATCTTGGTGACGCCCAGCTTGGCGGCGGGCAGGTATTCGTTGATGTCCACGCCGACGGCGGTGCCGAGCTTGCCGCCCGCGGCGTTGATGCGCTGGACCTCATCCTGTGGCACGCTGGAGCTGCCGTGCATGACGATCGGGTAGCCGGGGACGAGTTTCTTGATGCCCTCCAGCACCTCGAAGTGGAGGGACTGACGGCCCTTGAACTTGTAGGCGCCGTGGCTCGTGCCGATGGCGGCGGCCAGCGAGTCGCAACCCGTGAGCTTGATGAATTTCTGCGCCTCCTCGGGCTTGGTCAGGCAGGCGTTGCCTTCCTCGACCTTGATGTCCTCCTCGACGCCGCCGAGCATGCCGAGCTCGGCCTCGACGGAGATGCCCTTCCGGTGCGCGGCGGTCACGACGCGCTTGGTGATCTCGACGTTCTTGTCGAACGGCTCGTGTGAGGCGTCGATCATCACCGAGCTGTAGAAGCCGGAGTTGATGCAGTCGTAGCAGGTCTCCTCGTCGCCGTGGTCGAGGTGCACGGCGTAGATGGCCTCGGGAAAGAGCACCTCGGCGGCGCGGATGATGGCCTCGAGCATGCGCTTGTCGGTGTACTTGCGCGCGCCCTTGGAGATCTGGATGATGAAGGGGGCCTGCGACTGGAGGCAGCCGCGAAAGAGCCCCATCGCCTGTTCGGCGTTGTTGATGTTGTAGGCGCCGACGGCGTATTTGCCATAGGCGTGTTTGAAGAGCTGGGCCGTGGTGACGATCATAGGCGTACAGATTGGAGGAAGCGGGCAGGGTACCCTCTGCCCGGAAGCACGCACAAGTGTTTTTTCTTCCACCCTGCAAGAGGGCGCGGAACTGATGCGCGGCCATAGAAACGCTGATGGGCACGTTCCCGCGCCACCGACACGGCATCGCGTAGGGATGCTGTCAGCCCTTGGGCGGAGTTGACGGCTGGCTGGAGCCGCCGGTCGTCTTTGTCGCCGTCCCTGGCGTGCCGGCGCCTTGCGCCCCGTTGAAACTCTGGCGCAGCATCCGGTTAATCTGCTGCTGGGCGGCCTGCTGCTGCTGCATCTGCTGGAGGACCTGCAATTGGGCGGGAGTCAGCACGCTGGCCGCCTGGGTCACCGCACTGGAGGTGATGGTGGGCCCGCTGACGGGCGTGGTAAACAGGCCGCCCATGCCGCCCATCGCACCAAGGAAACCGCCGCCTCCCCGTTGTCCCCCGTTGCTTCCCGCGCTGTTCTGGGCGAGAATCTGCGCCAGTTGCTGCGTTTGATAGTCCTGCAACGGCGTGCCGCCCGAAGTGACCAGGAGGGTCTGCAGCTGGTTCACCTGATTACGCTGCGGCATCGTCTGGAGGTAGTTGTTATATTGGCTGTAACCATCGGGACCCAGCAGCGACTGGATCTGGCTGTCGATCGCACTGCCGGCCTGCTGGACCAAGTTGCCGATCTGGTCGCGCCCGGTGACTCCCTCGGCGCGGGCGGCGGAGAGAACGTCCAGCATGGACATTTGTCGCTCGGCGAGAAGATTCTGGAACTGTGCCGTCTGCTCCGGCGTAAGATTCAGGCTCTTGAAGAGGGCGCCATAGGTGCTGTTGATGCGGGCCTTCTGCTGGTCGGTCCACAGCTTGTTGAATTCCGGATTCTCCAGCAGCGTGGTGAGATTGGCGGGGCCATTGCGGCGGTCGAAACGACCCGGGCCGCGCGCCGGTCCCGGGAGATTTTCGGCGACGGTTGAACCGGCATCACCCTCGTCCGCCGCATCGGCGGCGGCGTTTCCGCGCGCGCGCAGTCCGGCGATTTCGGCCTCTAGCTCGTTTTTGCGTTTCTCCAGATCCCACAAACGCTTCTGCAAATCGGTGCGGGCGCTGTCCGTGAGGCCGCTGGCGCGCAGCTTGATGAGTTCCTGATATTGATGCCAGGCCAGCGCCCCCCCCGCCATCGTCGCCAAGGCGAGTAGCAGGATAAGGTAGTTTTTGCCCTTGGGGGTTGCCATCAGCTTGGAAAGACGCGCCAGGATGCGGCGAGTTACCCTGAATCGAGTGAAGGACGCAAGGGCCGGCGCATACGACATAAGTCCGTCGCCTGGCCGTCGGGGGGCGCGGATCCGCAAAGCGGGGTCCGCCCCGGCCGGCATTCAGCGGGGAGGGAATTCAAACTGCGCCTTGGCCCGGTTCGGCGAAAGCACGAGGAACGCGCTGAACGGCATCGCCCGCTTGGAGATGAAACCCTCGATCAGGTCGGTCCGCCCGGTTTCCAGCAGCCGGCGGACTTCCTCAACGGGCAGCTCCTTCTGGCAGAGCTGACGCTTCAACGTGAAAACGATGCGCCCGGTTTTGCCGGATTTGCGCACGTAGTACGCATCGGCGGTCTGGAGAATTTCGCCGCCGAGCAGCTGGCTTTCGCCGACGGGGACGGCCTTGGACAGGTCGGGCGGGACCTTGGCCTTGCGCGCGATCGGTTTGCCGTCCTTGTCGAGTTTCGGCGCGCGCGGCGGGAACTCCCAGGTGATGCGGCCATCCGCGCGCTTGAGGAAGGCGTCAAACGGGCGGCCTTTCCGGGAAATGAACCCCTGGATGAGATCGGTTCTGCCGTGCTCGATGAGCTGGATGGCGTGCTCGCGCGCGATGGGTTTCTGGCACATGATCCGCCCGACGCGGAAGGTCTGTTTCCAGCCGCTGTCCGCGCGTTCGCGGAGCACGTAGTTGTTGCCGGCCTCACAGAGCTCGGCGCCGGTGCGGGGATCGGTCCAGAAGGGGGTCAGCGTGTCGAGGTCGGCCTTGTCGCCGAAATCGAGCCCGGCTTTCCACTTGCCGGTCTCCGCGTCCTTGACGAGTCGCAGCGAGGCGGCGAAGCGGCTGCGGGTCTTCGTCGACACAAATCCATCGAGCGGGCCGACCACGCCCTTGGTGACGAGTTCGCGCACCTCCGGCTCCTCCATTTTGCGGTTGGAGATGATCTTGTAGACCATGAACTCGCCATCCTGCGACTTGTAGCCGCGCAGCGTCTCGCGCAGCGGTTTGCCATCAGTGGGCGAGGGAATGTCGGTGACACGCGCCAGCGAGTCGTCCTCCTCGAAATTCTTGACGCGCTCGATGATCCTCCGGGTTTCCTTGATGATCTCCTGCATGAACTCGTCGCGGGAGAATTTACCGTGTTCGATCTGGCGCAGCTTGTATTCCCACTCACCGGTCATGTCGGGCTTGGTGAGTCCCTCGGCCTTCACGGCGGTGAGGAACTGCAGCAGCGACTCGGCCTTGGCCGTCGGCACGAGTTCGCGCTGCTGGCGCTCGATATACCGCTGGTTGATGAGCCCGTCGATCGTGTCGGCGCGGGTGGCCGGCGTGCCCAGTCCGCGCTCCTTCATGGCCTCGGCGAGATCCTCGTCGTCCACGAGTTTGCCGGCGCCTTCCATGGCGGACAACAGGGTGGCCTCCGTGTAGCGCGGCGGCGGCTTGGTCGTTTCGTCGTGAAGCTCGGTCGAAACGGTCCGGGCCTGCGGCGGCTGGCCGTCGGCCGGGTCGAGCGCGGGCAGGACCTTCGCGTCGGGCGAGCCGTTGTCCAGGGTCGTCTTGCCGTAAACGGCGAGCCAGCCGGGGAAGGTGAGCACCTTGCCCTCGGTCTTGAAATCATGGTCGGCCACCGTGCTGAGGCGCGTGGTGATGTCGAACTCCGCCGCGGGGTAAAAGGCCGCGACGAAGCGGCGCGCGATCATGTCGAACACCTTCGCCTCCATCTCATCGAGATGCTTCGCCTCGTGCGTGGTCGGAATGATGGCGAAGTGATCGGAGACCAGGGCGTTGTTGAAAAGGCGTTTGTTGGGGCGCACCCAGTCCTCGCTGAGCACCTTCTGTGCGTGCGGGGCCAGGCTGCCGTGCAGGTTGGCGAGGGTTTGCTTCACCGTCGGGATGTAATCCTCCGGCAGGGCGCGCGAATCGGTGCGCGGGTAGGTGATCATCTTGTGCCGTTCGTAGAGCGCCTGCGCGATCTGGAGCGTGCGCCGGGCGGACAGGCCGAAGCGGTTGTTGGCCTCGCGCTGGAGGGTGGTCAGGTCGTACAGACGCGGCGCGGCCTGCGTGGAGGCTTTCTTTTCCTCGGCGACGGCCGCCAGCGGCCGGCCCTGGCAGGCGGCGTGCACGGCCACGGCGGCGGCTTTTTCCCAGAGGCGGTCGATCCGGTCGTGCTCGTCGTCCTCCGCCTTCTTGAAGTTGGGCCGCTGGTAGACGCCCTCATAGGTGCCCTGGGCAACCTCGAAGACGGCCGTCACGCGCCAGTACGGACGCGGCCGGAAATTGCGGATTTCGAGTTCGCGGTTGAAGACGATGGCGAGGGTGGGGGTCTGCACGCGGCCGACCGCGGCGACGTTGCCGGCGCGCGAACCGAACATGCGCTTGGTCAGCGCGCGCGTGCCGTTGATGCCGATGAGCCAGTCGCTCTCGCTGCGGCAGCGGGCGGCCTCGGACAGCGGCACCATCTGCGCGCCGTCGCGCAGGTGCTTGAACGCCTCGCGGATGCCCTCGGTGGTCATGGTCTGCATCCACGCGCGCCTCACCGGCAGCTTGCACTTGGTGAGCTGGTACAGGTAGGTGAAGATCAGCTCGCCCTCGCGGCCGGCGTCGCAGGCGTTGATGACATCGGCAACGTCCTTGCGGGCGAGCAGCTTCTTGAGCTGGCTGAACCGCGCCTTGGAATCCTCGATGGGTTTGAGGCCGAATTTTTTCGGGATGATCGGCAGGGTCTCCAGCCGCCAGAAGCCGTAAAGCTTCTTGTCGATATCCTCGGGCATCTCGAGTTCCACCAAGTGGCCCACCGCCGACGAGATGACGTACTCGTCGTTTTCGTAGTGGTCGCCTTTCTTGGGAACGTGGCCGAGCGCGCGGGCGAGGTCGGCGGCCACGCTGGGCTTCTCCGCGATGATCAAGGACTTCATGCTGAAGGCGGGAAGGCGATACCCACTGGGCCGGGGATTTCAAGCCCTAGTTTCAGAAATCTGTTTTCTTCGAGACGCGCGCGGGCGCGCGCACGCCCGCGTGTGCGCCCGCGCGCGCGAGGGCGTTTGGAATTCAGGGCCGCCTAAGGTGGAACTCAGGAAATCAGGAATGCCGTCCAATCCTGATCAAACCGGGATGAACCCCAAGCACAGCGTCCGGCACCCTGTGCTGCATTGCGAATCCAGATCAGGCCGCCGGCAGCTTGGGCGTCTCCGCCAAGGCGCTGTCGAGGGCCTTGAGCAGAATGGCGATGGTGTCGTCGGTCTCGTCGCCCATGTTGGAAATCCGGAAGGTCTTGCCCTTGAGCTTGCCGTAACCGCCGTCGATCACGAAGCCGTGCTTCGACTTGAGCACTTTGAGCAGGGCCGGCAGGTCGAGGTTGAGCGTGTTGGCGAAGCAGTTGAGCGTGACCGAGCCATAGCCGGCCTTGGGGAAGAGCTTGAAGCCCTTGGCAAACGCCCATGTGCGGACGGACTGGTTGAGGCGGGCGTGGCGCGCGTAGCGCGGCTCGACGCCCTCGGCCTTGATGTCCTCCAGCTTCGACTTGAGCCCGTAGATGTGCGGGATGCTCGGGGTGCTCGGCGTCATGCCTTTTTCGTGGTTGGCCTGGAACTCGAGCAGATCGAGGTAATAGCCGCGTTCCGTCACCGTCGCGGCGCGCTCCAGTGCGCGCTTCGACACCGAGCACAGCGAGAGACCCGGCGGCAGGGCGAGCGCCTTCTGCGTGCCGGTGATCATGACGTCGATGCCCAGCTCGTCCTTCCTGATCGGCAGCGCGCTGAACGAGCTGACGGTGTCGACGACTGAAATCACCTCGGGAAACTGGCGCACTACGGCCATGACTGCGGCGATGTCGGTCATGCAGCCGCACGAGGTCTCGTTGTGGATGACCGTGACGGCGTCGTACTGGCCGGTGGCCAGCTCGCGGCGCACCGCCTCCGGATCGACCGGCTGGCCCCAGTCAAACTTCAGCGCCCCGGCCGGTTTGCCGCAGCGGTTCGCCACGTCGTTCCACTTGTCCGCGAAGGCGCCGTTCATGCAATTGAGCACCTTCTTTTTGACGACGTTGCGGACCGCCGCCTCCATCATGCCCCAGGCGCTGGTCGTGCTGAGATACACCGGGTCCTTGGTGTAGAAGAGCGCCTGCAGGTCCGGCTGCAGGGACTGGTACAGCGCCACGAAGTCGGAGCTGCGGTGCCCGATCATGGGCTGGGCCATCGCGCGCAGCGTCTTTTCAGAAACGGCCACCGGGCCGGGGATGAAGAGTTTGTAGCTCATGGCAGGGAAGGAGGATTTGATTCCGAAGCCGGGAAGCCAAGAGGAAACGCGAGTGTGTTCTCCCGGTTTCCTGGCTGCTGAATTTAAAAATCAGCCGCCGCTCTGCTTGACGATCCGCCGGTTGGCATCGCCGAGCACCAGCACCTTTGGCTGCCAGCCGGCGGCCGCGCGCTCATCGACCACGGCGAAGCTCATGATGGTGAGCAGATCCCCGCGTTTGCCGAGGTAGGCGGTGGCGCCGTTCAGGCTGATCGTCTTCGAACCGGCGGGCGCGGCGATGGCGTAGGTTTCAAACCGCTCGCCGTTGTTCAGGTTGCCGACGAGAATCCGCTCATAGGGCCGGAGTCCGACGAGGTTCATGAATTCCGCATCGATGGCCAGACTGCCTTCATAATTGAGGCTGGTGTCGGTCACCTCGGCGCGATGGATCTTGGACTTGAGCAGATTGAGTTGCATGACGCGGCCCGGACGGTAGGAAACCATTACCAAGCGAAACGCCGTCCGCTACGTCAACCCTCAATCCCGCCCGCCATCGCATGTCGCCGTCCTGGCTGAGAAAAAAGTTCTACGCCTTCGAGCAATACACCATCGATGTGATTCTCGGGCGGAGGGAGGACACGGGCGCGACCGTCTACGGCGCGTTTTTGCAGGGAGTGTCCTTCCTGTTCAGCGGGGTGGTGCAGCTGCGGCTCTGGCTCTACCGGCAGCGGCTCCTGCACGACCAGCCGCTGGGCTGCCTGGTGGTCGTGGTCGGCAACCTGACGGTGGGCGGCACCGGCAAGACGCCGGTGGTGGAGAAGTTCGCCCGCGCGCTGGCCGAGCGCGGCCGCCATGTCGCCATCCTCAGTCGCGGCTACAAGAGCAAGACCCCGCCCTTCTGGCGCCGGGCGTGGAACAGCCTCACGCACGCGGAGGAGCCGCCGCCGCGCGTGGTGAGCGATGGCAAGCGCGTGCTGCTCGATTCCGAACAGGCCGGTGACGAGCCCTACATGCTGGCGCGCAACCTCCCGGGCGTGGTCGTGCTGGTCGACAAAAACCGCGTGAAGGCCGGCACCTATGCGATCCGCCGCTTCGGCTGCGACACGCTCGTGCTCGACGACGGTTTCCAATACCTGCCGCTCAAGGGCCGGCTGAACCTGCTGCTCGTCGACAAAACCAATCCCTTTGGCAACGGCCATCTGCTGCCCCGCGGCATCCTGCGCGAGCCCGTCAAGCATCTGCGCCGCGCCTCCTACGTCTTCCTCACCAAGTCCAACGGCCAGCGCGACCCCGAGCTCGAGGAGCTCATCCGGAAGCACAATCCCGGCGTGGACGTCATCGAGTGCGCCCACCGCCCGCAGCATCTGCAGCGCGTGGGCGCGGACGAACGCCGGCCGCTCAGCTTTCTCAAGGGCAAGCGCGTCGGCGCGTTCAGCGGCATCGCCACGCCGGAAAGCTTCGAGCATTTCCTGCGCGAGCTCGGCGCCAATCTGCTCTACACGAAACGCTTTCTCGACCACTACCGGTTCACGCAGGAGGACCTGGACCTGGTCTTCGGCCAGGCGCGCGCGGCCGGCCTGGAATTTCTCGTGACCACCGAAAAGGACGCCGTGCGCCTCGACGAAAAGCTGCATTTCCCGCTGCCGCTTTACTACCTGCGCCTGGAGGTCGAGATCATCCGCGGCGCGGCGGACTTCCAGGAGGCCGTCTCCCGCATCTGCTTCCCCGAGAGCGGCAATCACCCGCCGATGGATCCGGCGAAGTAGCCCGGATTCATCGCCTGCGGATCGCGGCGAGTGTTTTTTACCGCTGCTTTCCGAGGCGGGTTGTCATCTATTAGATGACAAAGTGGCCATGACAGCCGCGCGGGACGGTCGCGGATGAAAGGGAGGAAATGCGGAGTGAGCCGGTGGACACGCCGGTCCTTTCCACTTGCGACAATGGCGCCGCCGCGCTCTGTTGGGCGGCATGATAATCGATCCCCGGATCACTCAACTGGCCGAACTGCTGACAGGCTTTTCGACCACTTTGCGGAAGGACGAACGCGTGCTGATCGACGCCTTCGACGTGCCCGACGCGATGATCGTCGCCCTGATCCGCGCGGCCCGCCGGCGCGGTGCACTGCCGTTCGCCCAGATTCATCACGCCCGCATCACCCGCGAGCTGATGCAGGGCGCCGTCCAGGCCCAGTACGCGCCGCACACGGCGGTGGAGCTGGCCCGCATGAAGAAGATGGACGCCTACATCGCGCTGCGCGGCTCGGGCAACATCTTCGAGAATTCCGACGTGCCCTCCGCCAGGGTGAAGCTGGTCACGCGCCTGATGAAGCCGGTGCAGGACCGCCGCGTGAACAAGACCAAGTGGGTCGTGCTGCGCTGGCCGACCTCCGCCATGGCCCAGCAGGCCGGCATGAGCACGGAGGCGTTCGAAGATTTCTATTTCCGCGTCTGCACGCTGGACTACCGCCGCATGGTGCCCGGCATGAAGGCGCTCGGCGACCTCATGCGCCGCACCGACCGGGTGCAGATCAAGGGCCCCGGCACCGACCTGCGGTTCTCCATCAAAGGCATTGGCGCCGAGGAATGCGGCGGCACCAAGAACATCCCCGACGGCGAGGTGTACTCCTGCCCGGTCAAGGAAAGCGTCGAGGGCGTCCTCCAGTACAACGCACCCACGGTCTATCTGGGCACCTCGTTCGACAACATCCGCCTGGTCTTCAAGAACGGACGCGTCGTGGAGGCCACGGCCAACAACACGAAGCGGCTGAACGAGATTCTCGATAGTGACGCGGGGGCGCGCTACATCGGCGAATTCGCCATTGGCTTCAACCCCCATATCCTCCAGCCGATGCGCGACATCCTCTTCGACGAGAAAATCGCCGGCTCCTTCCACTTCACCCCCGGCCAGGCCTACGAGGACTGCGGCAACGGCAACAAGTCGCAGGTCCACTGGGACATGGTCTGCATCCAGCGACCGGAGTACGGGGGCGGCGAAATCTGGTTCAACGGCAGGCTCATCCGCAAGGACGGCCTCTTCGTCCTGCCGGCGCTGCAGAAGCTGAATCCGGCCTATTTGTTGGGAAAGAGGTGACCACGGATTTCACGGATTAACACCGATGGGTTTCTTCTTTCTGCGCCCATCCGTGTCATCCGTGGTTAAAACATGACTGCCGCGACTGCGTTTCGCAGTTTCATCCAGGCGCTGCCGAAGACCGAGACGCACCTGCACTTTGAGGGCGCGCTGCCGCTGGAACTGCTCCGGCGCGTCCGTCCCGAGTTCGCCCGCCCGCCGGCGTCGTGGGCGTGGGACTTCAAGTTTCGCGACTTTGCCCACTTCGAGGACGAACTGATCGACATGGTGTTCGCGTGGTTCACCACGCCGGAGCGCTACCATGAAGCGGCCCGGATGATTTTCGCCCGGCATCTGGCGCAGAACGTCAAATACGTCGAAACCAGCTTCGCCTCCGGGTGCATCGAGTTTGGCGGTGTCAATGGACGCGAAGTGCTGGCGGCGATCCGCGCGGCGGTTCCGCCGGAACTCGAGGTGCGCATTTTTCTCGGCATCCACCACAACGGCGCGGGGCCGGGGATGCGGCCGGTGCTGGAGGACGCGCTCGGCTGGAAGGATCTCGCCGGCATCGATCTGCACGGCGGCGAAGACCGGCCGCTGGAACCGTGGACCGCGGACTATTGGGCCGCCGCCCGCCGGGCCGGCAAGTACACCAAGGCCCACGCCGGCGAATTCATGGGCGCGGACTTCGTGCGCCGCGTGCTCGATGAACTGCAACCGCAGCGGATCGAGCACGGCGCAAGAGCCGTCGAGGATCCGTCGGTCGTCGCCGAGATCAAGCGCCGCGGCGTCGGCCTCGATGTCTGCCCGATCAGCAATCACAAGCTCATGCCGGGCGTGACGCTGGCGAACCACCCGATCCGCGGTTTGTTCGATGCCGGGGTGACCGTCACGGTCAGCAGCGACGATCCCATCTCCTTCGGCAACACCGTCACCGACGAATATCTCGCCCTGGCGGCGCACCGCGGCTTCACCCGCGCGGAACTCGCCCGGCTCGCCCGCCACGGCTTCGAGGTGGCGCTCCTACCGCCGGAAGCGAAGCGGAAGTGGCTTGCGGAGATTGACCGGCTGGCCTCCCTGTAGGTCGGGAATAAACCCCGACCGGCCAACGTGTCCTTGCAAACTTACCTTGTTCCCCCCCAGATCCGCCGCACGCGCGCCGACAAGGTGCTGGCCGCGGCGTTTCCCGAGCACAGCCGGGCGGCGCTGCAGCGGGCCTTCGAGGCGGGGCTGGTGCGGCGCAACGGCGTGGCGCTGGCCAAGAGCGATGACGTGAAGGCGGGCGATACGCTGGAGTTTGTCCTGCCGGAACTCGTGCCCGCCGAATTGAAACCCGTCGCGATCCCGCTCGGCGTGCTGTACGAGGACGAACACCTGCTGGCGATCAACAAGGCCGCCGGCATGGTCGTGCATCCCGGGGTGGGCACGGGGGAGGACACGCTGGTGCATGCCTTGCTGGCGCACTGCGCCGGCGGCCTCAGCGGGGTCGGCGGGGTCGAGCGGCCCGGCATCGTCCACCGGCTCGACAAGGAAACCTCCGGCGTGCTGCTGGCGGCCAAGAACGACGCGGCCCATCGCGGACTTTCCGAACAGTTTGCCGGCCGCCACCTCCGCAAGGAATACCTCGCGCTGGTGTCCGGCGTGCCGCGCTTGCAGAGCGGCGTGATCGAGCGCGCCATCAGCCGCCATCCGGTGCACCGCGAGCGCATGACGGTGGGCGAGGGCGGCCGGCCGGCGCGCACCGACTGGGCGATCGTCGAGGCGTTCGGCGACAAGGCGGCGCTGCTGCGCTGCCGCATCCACAGCGGCCGCACCCACCAGATCCGCG
>PLMW01000071.1 GCA_003142615.1 Opitutia bacterium
GTGATCGGCCGGCGCTGCAAGAATGTGCCCCGCGACCGCGCCCTTGATTACGTGCTCGGCTACACCTGCGCCAACGACGTGTCGGCGCGCGACTGGCAGCGCAAACCCTGGGGCGGCGGCCAGTGGTGCCAGGCCAAGAGCTTCGACACCTTCTGCCCGCTTGGCCCTGTGCTCGTGACGAAGGACGAGATTCCCGATCCCAATCACCTGCGCATCCGCACGCTGCTCAACGGCGCGGCGATGCAGGATTGGAACACGGACGACATGATTTTCGACGTGCCCACGCTCATTGAATTCCTCAGCGGCAGCAAAACGCTTCTGCCCGGCACCGTCATCCTCACCGGCACGCCGCACGGCGTGGGTTTTGCGCGCACGCCGCCCGTGTTCGTGCGGCCCGGCGACATCGTCACCATCGACATCGAGAAGATCGGCGCGCTGACCAACCCGGTGATCAACGAGCCGGCTTGACCACTGGAGCCATGCCGACAAGGGAGGAACGTTCTTGTGCGACGGGAGTCCTTCAACGTTCCCGGTTGAAGCCACAATGAGGTCACCGCCTGAGCCTGTGTTTGCACTCCCCCACGCCAGCCGCTGGCCGGTCGCGCTGGCGGCGGTGATGATCGGCCTCGGGATCCTGGTCGCCTATCACAACAGCTTTCGCGGATCGTTGATCTTCGATGACGAGCCGGCCATTCTGGAGAACCCGAGCATCCAGCAGCTGTGGCCCGTCTGGAAGCCCCTGGCCCCGCCGGCCGATCTGACGGTCACCGGCCGGCCGGTCGCCAATTTCACGCTGGCCGTCAACTACGCGCTGAGCGGGACCAACGTCTGGAGCTACCATGCGCTCAACCTGCTCATTCACCTGCTCGCCGGCCTGACCCTGTTCGGCGTGGTGCGTCGCACGCTGCTGCAGCCGGTCCTGCGGGGGCGCTTCGGCCGGGACGCGTTTCCCCTGGCCGTCGTGATCGCCCTGTTGTGGAGCCTCCACCCGTTGCAAACCGAGGCGGTGACCTACGTCATCCAGCGCGTCGAGTCGCTGATGGGATTGTTCTACCTGCTGACCTTCTATTGCTTCATCCGTTCGGTCGAGTCACCGCGGCCGCGGCTCTGGCAGGCGTGCGCGGTGGCGGCCTGCCTGCTCGGCGCGGCCACCAAGGAGGTGACGGCCACGGCCCCGCTGCTGGTGCTGCTCTATGACCGGACCTTTGTGGCGGGCTCGTTTCGGGAGGCCTGGCGCCGGCGCGGGGGACTGCACGTAGTGTTGGCGGCCACCTGGCTGCCGCTGGCCGGGCTGGTGGCGAGCGCCGGCTGGAATCGCAACGGCACGTCCGGCTTCGACGTGGGCATCACGCCGTGGGCGTACTGGCTGACCCAGTTCGAGGCGGTCACCCGCTATCTCTGGCTGTCGGTATGGCCCCATCCGCTCGTGTTTGAATACGGCACCTTCTGGGTGAACCGCTCGACGGAGGTGGCATTGTACGCGCTGGTGGTCGTGGTGCTGGCGGTGGCGGTGCTGGTCGCGCTCTGGCGGCGGCCGGTGCCGGGTTTTCTGGGCGCCTGGTTTTTCGTGATCCTTGCGCCCACCAGCGTCATGCCGGGCAGGATCCAGATGATCGTCGAGCATCGGATGTACCTCCCGCTGGCGGCAGTGATCGCACTGGTGGTCGGTAGAGCGGTGGCCAGATACGGACGGCGCAGCCTCGTCGTGTTCCTGGCGCTCGCCGTGGGCGCCGGCTGGCTGACGGTGCAACGCAATGACGTTTATCGCAGCGGAGAGAGCCTTTGGCGCGACACCGTCGCCAAGCGGCCGGCCAACGAGCGCGCCCACAACTGCCTGGGCGTGGTCCTGTTTAAAGACGGCCAGATCCAGGAAGCGATCCAAAGCTATGAGACGGCGCTGCGCCTCCGGCCGGCGTATCCGGAGGCACATAATAATCTGGGCTATGCGCTGACCAAGGCCGGCCGCATCCCGGAGGCGATCGAGCAGTGCCGGGCGGCGCTGCGCCTCGAGCCGGACTACGCGAAGGCGCACAACAATCTCGGCAACGCCCTGCTGCAGGCGGGCCGCATCCCCGAGGCGATCCAACACTATGAGGCGGCGCTGCGGATCACGCCGAATGATGCCAAGACACTGTACAATCTCGGCAACGCCCTGCTGCAGGCGGGCCGCATCCCCGAGGCGATCCAACATTACGAGGCGTCGCTGCGCAGCAAACCGGACGATGCAGAGGCGCAATTCAATCTCGGCAACGCCCTGTTCCAGGCGGGACGGATCCCGGAGGCGATCGAACACTATGAGACGTCGCTGCGGATCAACCCGGGCTACGCTGAGGCGCACAGCAATCTCGGCAGCGCCCTGCTGCAAATGGAGCGAACGCCGGAGGCGATTGCCGAGTTTCAGGCGACGCTGCGGATCAAGCCGGACTACGCGGAGGGCTACAACAACCTCGGGGCCGCATTATACCAGGCCGGGCGGATCAACGAAGCGATCCGGCAGTTTGAGACCGCGCTGCGGATCAAGCCCGGGTATCTTGACGCACGCCAGAATCTGGAGCGGACGCGGAAGGCGGTGCCGGCGGCCGGGAGCCCGCATTGAATCGCCGCCGGACCCGGCTCTTCTCCCGGACGCGCAGCCCCACGCGTGGTGATTCCTATCCCAGCAGCAGCGCGATCTGCCGGCCGGGGCCGTGCACGCCTTCGATGAGGATGCCCTCGACGTCGGCGGTCTTCGATGGGCCGGTGACCCAGATGATGTTCGGATCGTCGCCGAGCAGGGCGACCGCCTGCGCCATGTTCGCCATCACCTCCTCGCGGCGCAGCACCGCGATATGCACCCACGGCGCCAACGCGCCGAGCCGGCACGAGGTCGACGCGTCGGAGAGGATGAGCGTGCCCGTTTCTGCAATCGCGCCGACCGCGCGCGTGATGCCGAACTGGTAGTCGTCGACGCGTGTCCGGTCGAAGGCCGTCTCGACGGTGAACTCGGGCCCAAAGGCCGGCGCCAGCCGCGGCCACAGCTGCGGATCGCAGTAGCCGTGCAGCCAGTGGTTCGCCTTGAGCAGCGCGACCACGTCCTCGACGCGCTCCATGCTCTCGCCGTTCACGAGCCTGGTTCGTTCGCAGAACACGCTCCAGGGGTCCTTCCAGTCGACCACCTCGCGCATCACTGCCACGTCGTCGGGAAAATTGGGATAGGCCGCGCGCTTCCGCAGCGGCGCCAACGCGCCGCGCATGCGGCTGAGGATGACTTCACGATCGTCGTTCATGGCAGATCAAGAGACCACGGATTACACGGATGGGCACGAATAAATCCAAGTCGGGCGTGGCTTGGGACTGCCTGTCATCGCGAGGTGCGCGCAGCGCGCCGTGGCGATCCAGCTGGGAATCGGTGTTCATCCGTGAAATCCGTGGTTAAGGCTTGGTTTCGATGGCAGGCGGTTGCGGCGCAAGCAGTTTTCCGCGGGCCACAAGGTAGAGGAAACCGGTCAGCGCTGCAAACGGGATCAAGGTCAGGGCATCGGACCAGGACCCGTTGTAGCAGGGATTGTGTGCATCGGCCCATTTCTCGATCGCGTCGTTGAGACCCTCGAAGGCCGGCACGCCCTGGAGAATCGCGATGATGATGCCCGCGATCGCACCGCCGGCAATGTAGCCGGAGGCGAGCAGCACGCCCGGACTCTTGTCGCTCTCCTGCGCGAACTCGTCCACGTTCATCGCCGCATACTTCGGCTGCTGCCAGGTGTGACAGTCCGCCAGCCAGCGCGCGAAACCGCCAATAAAAATCGGCGACGAGGACGACAGCGGCAGATAAACCCCGACCGCGAACGCCAGCGCTGGCACGAATGACATCTGCAGTGTCACCGCGATCATCACCCCGAGCAGGACCAGCGCCCACGGGAGCTTCCGGTCAAGAATGCCTTTGATGATATAGGACATTAGGGTGGCCTTGGGCGCATCGAACTTCCGGACGCTGCTGCCGTCGGGTCGGGTCGTGTGAGTACCGTTGATGCCCGGATCCACCAGCCAGACCGCGTCGCCCTTTTGATTGACGAGGTAGCGGCCGGCGGGGGCGCCGATTCCGTCAATCTTCTGCCAGACGAGATAGCGGTTCGTGTCGTCACGAATCTGCGGGCCCGCGAGCCCCTCCGTCTTTTTCAGCAGGCTGGCATCCGTGTGCAGGCCGGCGGGCGCAACTTCCTTGATCGGCACGTAAACCGTGGCGGAATTGTTGAGCACCAGCAGGATCGGGCCGAGACAGACGGCGGAGAGCGCCGCACCGGCGATGATCGCCCACTGCTGGAACTTCGGCGTGGCTCCGAGGAGAAAGCCCGTCTTCAAATCCTGCGACGTCGTGCCGCCGTTCGAGGCCGCAATGCAGACGATGGCACCGACCGAGAGCGCCGTGACGTAGTGCGTGCCACCCGTCCAGCCGACCAGCAGGAAAATCAGGCAGGTGAACAGCAGCGTGGCCACGGTCATGCCGGAAATCGGATTGGACGAGGAGCCGATTTCGCCGGTCAGCCGCGACGATACGGTAACGAACAGAAATCCGAATAAAACGATGAGCAGCGCGCCGAGCAGATTCATCTCCAGCGTGGGCGCAAAGGTGATGGCCGCGAGCAGCACAATCACGCCGCCGGCCACAAACTTCATCGACATGTCGCGCTCGGTGCGCGGCGTCCCGCCGTCCGTCCGGGCGTCGGCGCGGGACAGGCCGAGGTCACGCAAGCCTTCCCGCAAGCCGTGCCAGATGGTCGGCGCGGACTGGATCAGGCTGAATATCCCGCCCGCCGCGACCGCGCCCGCGCCGATGTAGAGGACATACGCCCCACGAATGTCTCCCGGGCTCATGTCGGAGATCAGCTTCGTGCCGGGGGACAGCGGCGTCGTCAGATGTTCGCCGAAGAACTTGATCATCGGGATGAGCAGGAGGTAGCTCAGCACGCCGCCCCCGCACATGATCGAGGCGATGCGCGGCCCAATGATGTAACCGACTCCCAGCAGCGCGGGTGAAACCTCGACGCTCGCCGAGCCGGCATTGAACGGCGGACCGAAAACCTTTTCCGAAACATCCTTCCAGCCCTTGAACGCAATGTTGAGCGTCGTGTAGAGCAGTCCGACGCCGAAGCCGCCGAAAATCGCCTTCGCCCCCGGGGCGGCGCCCAGCCCGGCGGCGGTGGCCGCGCGAATTTCGGCTTGCGCGCCGGGCGAGGCGTGGGCGCGGTCATCCGCATTGGCGCCGGCCTTGAGCACGGCCGCACAGGCGGTGCCTTCGGGATACTTGAGGGTGGCGTGCTCCTTGACGATCAGCGCGCGGCGCAGCGGGATCATCATCAGGATTCCCAGCAGGCCGCCGAGCATCGCCACCAGCATGACGCGCGTCAGCTCGAGGTCGAAGCCGAGAATGAGAATGGCCGGCATCGTGACGCCAATACCGAACGCCAGCGATTCACCGGCGGAACCGGCCGTCTGCGTGATGTTGTTCTCGAGGATGGTGGCGTCGCGCACGCCGACCTTCGACAGCCCCCGAAACAGCGCCAGCGAGATGACCGCCACGGGAATCGAGGCGCTCACCGTCAGGCCGACCTTGAGCACGAGGTAGAGCGACGACGCGCCGAAAATCATGCCGAGCACCGTGCCGGTGAGCACGGCGCGCAGGGTGAATTCGCGCATCACCGTGCTGGCCGGGATGTAGGGCTCGAATCTCGAAACGGGCGTGGGTTCGGCCATGACGGGAAGGCTCAGGCGCTGGGATTTGCCGCCGGCACCGGCCTCAGGCTTTCCGCTCTCCGGTCTCCGTTTTCCGTTTTTCGCGCTGGCGGAGCCATTTCCGGAACACGCCGCCGCGCCACTTCGGCAGCGTGCGGCTGGCCGCCCAGGCGTGCATGGCGGGCACGGGGATGAGACCGGGCGGGATGTAATCGAGCAGCCGGCCGCCGATCAGTGCGGCCTTCCACACCACCGGCTGCGAGGCGAGCAACGCCCACGGCCCCATGGGGGGCAGGCCGGGCGACGCCGCGCCCGCGCGCTTGCCCTTGTCGCGCAGCCGCAGGAGCAGGTCGGGAATGGGAATGTTCACTGGGCAGACCTCGTTGCACGCGCCGCACAGGCTCGAGGCCTTGGGCAGATCGGCCTTCTCCAGAAAATCCTCACCGGCGAGCAGCGGTGAGAGCACCGCGCCGACAGGGCCGGGATAGACGCTGCGGTAGGCGTGCCCGCTCACCTGGCGGTACACGGGGCACACGTTCATGCACGCGCCGCAACGGATGCACCGCAGAATCTCGCGGCACTCGCCCGCCAGCACGTCGGTGCGGCCGTTGTCGACAAAGATGACATGCATCTCCTCGGGGCCGTCGGGCTGGCCGGCCGCCCGGGGCCCGCGGATGAACTCGGTGTAGACGGTGAGCTGCTGGGCGGTGGCGGAGCGGGCGAGCAGGTTGAGAAAGAGCGCCAGGTCGCGGTCGCGCGGCAGGAGCTTCTCGATGCCGACGAGCGCGATGTGGCATTTGGGCGCGGCGAGGCTGAAGCGCGAATTGCCCTCGTTGGTGACGACGACGAGCCGGCCGCTTTCGGCCACGACAAAGTTGGCGCCGGTCATGCCCGCGTCGGCGGCCAGGTATTTTTTCCGCATGAACTCGCGGGCGCGACGCGTGATGACCTCGGGCGCGTCGTTGTAGGCGCCGAGGCCGTTTTTCTCGAAACTCGTCGCGATTTCCCGGCGGTTCTTGTGGATGATCGGCCGCACGATGTGGCTCGGGTGATCGTGGTCGATCTGGACGATGAATTCGCCGAGGTCGGTCTCGAGGCACTCGATGCCGTGCGCCTCGAGGAACGGGGCCAGCTCGATCTCCTCGCTCACCATGGTCTTTGCCTTGACCAGGCGCGTGGCACCGCGGCGCTGCAAGATGGCGAGCACGTGCCGGCGGGCCGCCGCGGCGTCGGCGGCCCAGTGCACCTGCGCCCCGCCGGCCGTGAGGCGCTCCTCCACCTGCGGCAGGAGAGTGTCGAGGTTTTCGATGACGTGCTGCTTGACCTCTCCGGCGAGCTGGCGCAGCCGGTCGGGGTCGGCAAAATCCCCGGCCAGCAGCTTCGTGCGCTTCTCGTGCGTGGCCTTGGTGCCGTTGTAGACCGACTGCCGCTTTTCCGGCGGCAGGGTGCAGGCAAACTGGTCGATGGGCTGGGTCTTCATGGCAGGAGGTCGGGGTCCATCCCCGGCCGGCGGTTCAAGCGGCGAGCAGCCCTCCGTTCTTGAGCGCGTCGCGCAGCACCTGGGCCACGTGCCGGTGTTGCACGGGCCGGCCTTCCTTCTCGGCGAGGCCGCTGAGGTGCATGAGGCAGCTGGTGTCGACCCCGACGAGAAACTGGGGCTGGGCGGCGCGCAGATGCTGGAGCTTCAGCCGGCCCATGGCCTCGGAGATGTGGGGGAACGTCACGGAAAACGTGCCGCCAAAGCCGCAGCACTGCTCGGCCTCGCCGAACTCGACGAGGGTCACGCCCGGGATCGAACGCATCAACGTCGCCGCCGCCTCGGCGCTCCGGGTGCCGCGCGTGTGGCAGGAACGGTGGAACGCGATGGCCCCGTCGAACCGTCCGGGCCAGGACGTCACGCCGAGCCCGTTGACCAGGAAATCCGCCAGCTCCCACGTGCGCCGGGCCAGCTGCTCCACCTCGGGCAGGTCGCGTTCGTGTTCGAACGCCAGCAGCGCGCCGTGGAAGACCATGGCGGCGCAGGAGCTCGACGGCACGACGACGGGCAGTTCGCTCTTGAAGGTGCGCAGCAGGTGGCGCACCACGCGGCGCGAGGCGTTCCAGTCGCCCGCGTTGAACGCCGGCTGGCCGCAGCAGGTCTGCGCCTCGGGAAACTCGACGGTGAGGCCGAGGTGCTCCAGCACCTGCACGGTCGCGATGGCCGCGTCGTCATAAAACGCGTCGCACAGGCACGTGGCCATCAACTGGACCTTTTTCCCCAGGGGTGGCTTGCGTTCAATCGTCGTCATGCCGCGAGAAACGTAAGGTGCCGGATTCGTTCCGCGCCGCAATCCCGATTTGCGGCCGGCCCTTCGTACTGTCCGATGGGCGGCCGGAGTTTGCGGACTCGCCATTCCGCGCCCGCGCCGCAGAATCACCCGCTCATGCCCACCGTCTACTCCGCCGCCATCGACCTCGGTGCGACCAGCGGCCGCGTGATTCTCGGCGCCTGGTCGAAAAACCGCCTCACCCTCAAGGAAGTCCACCGCTTCCCCAACACCTTCCGCTCGCTCGGCGTCCACGACTACTGGGACGTCGCCGGCCTGTGGGCCGAGGTGCGCACGGGTCTGCTCAAGGCCGCCGCCACCCTGCCCCGCGGGGCCAGGCTCGCCTCCGCGGGCGTCGACACCTGGGGCGTCGACTATGCGCTGGTGAACGACGCCGGCCGGCTGGTGTTTCCCGTGCACGCCTACCGCGACGCGCGCACGCAGCCCGGCCTGCACCGCCTCGGCAACACCCGGGCGGCGCTCGAGCGCATCTACGCCGCCACCGGCATCCCCAATGTTTTCTACAACACGAGCCTCCAGCTCGAGGAGGTCGTGGCGAACTGCCCGGCCGTCGCCGACCTCGCCACGCGCTGCCTTTTCCTGCCCGACTATTTCAACTACCTGCTTTCAGGCCGCATGGAGAACGAACTCTCCATCGCCAGCACGTCCCAGTTGCTCGACGTGCACTCGACCGACTGGTCGCGCACCGCCCTCGATCACTTCCACCTCCCGGCCCAGTGGTTCACCCGGCCCATTCTCGCCGGCACGCGCCTCGGGGCGGTGCGCAGCCTGCCTGAACTCGCGGGCGCGCAGGTCATCGCCGTGCCCGGCCACGACACCGCCAGCGCCTACGACGCCATGCCCGCCGCGCCCGACGGCGGCGACCTCTTCCTCAGCTCCGGCACCTGGTCGCTCGTCGGTTTCGAGAGCGACACCCCCCTGCTGGGCGCCGATGCGCTCCGCGCGCGCATTGCCAACGAGCGCATCGGCGACGGGCGTTATCGCCCGCTCACCAATATCGTCGGCCTCTGGCTGCTGGAACAGACGATAAAGGATTTCACCACGCGTCTGCGCAGCGACCGCGATTGGTCCGTCCTCATCGCCGCCGCGGAAAAACTGCCGGCGCCGACGGCGCTCCTCGATGGCGCCGATGGCGCCTTCACCAACCCGCCGTCGATGCGGGCGGCGATCGACGCGCAATTGAAAAAGCGCCCGGCCGCTCCGCCGCGGAACCTCGCCGGCTACCTGCGGCTGATCTGTGCGTCGCTCGGCCGCGGTCACGCCCAGGCCCTGCAGGCGTTCGAGCGCATGACCGGCCGGAAGTTCCGGCGCATCCTCATCGTGGGCGGCGGCTCGAAGAACCGCCTGCTCTGCCAGGCCACGGCTGACGCGGCAGGCATCCCGGTCGTCTCGTTCAGCCTGGAAGGCACGGCCGTCGGCAATCTCGCCAGCCAGCTGGTCGCACTGGGTGCGGTGAAGAATCTCGCCACGTTCCGCCACCACCTCGCCGGCGATCTGAAGCAGACGGTTTACACGCCGCGCGGGTGATGATGATTTCACCGGAGGACACAGAGCATCGTGATTGTCATCGCGAGGCGCGTTCTGCTGGCCAGCAGAACGCACCGTGGCGATCCATCAAGCTGGATTGCCTCGTCGTCTCGCGGGAGCAAGACTCCTCGCAATGACACCCGGCCACGCTACCACTGCCCTACCCGATCCGCGCGCACCGGCTTACATGGGGCTGCCCGCGGCGCAGTTTCTGATGCCGCGTTTCTGGGTGGCGCTCGCGCTGAGCCTGCCGGTCTTCGCGCTTGCCATGTCGGAGATGGTCCCCGGGCTCCGCCACGCGGTTGACCCGCGTCTGTCCGGCTGGCTGCAGCTGGCCTTCACCACGCCGGTGTTTTTTTGGAGCGGCGCGCCGTTTGTGCGCCGCTGGTGGGTGTCGCTGCGGGAGCGCGACACCAACATGTTCACCCTGATCGTCACCGGCACCGGCGCCGCGTATTTTTACAGCGTGGCCGCCGTGTTGTTCGGCGACCGCTTTCCCGCCACCCTGCGCGGGGCGCACGGCGTGCCGCTCTATTTCGAGGCCGCGGCGGTCATCACCACCATCGTGCTCATCGGCCAGATCCTGGAGCAGCGCGCCCACGCCCACACCGACGCCGCGATCCGCGCCCTTATGGATCTGGCGCCGGCCACCGCCCACCGGATGCGCGACGGCCGCGAGGAGAACGTGCCGCTCGACGCGGTCGTCCCGGGCGACCTGCTCCGCGTGCGCCCCGGCGAGAAGGTGCCGGTCGACGGCCGCGTGACCGAGGGCGGCAGCAATGTCGACGAATCGATGCTCACCGGCGAACCCGTCCCCGTGGCCAAAGCCACCGCCGACGCGGTTTCCGGTGGCACGCTCAACGCCACCGGCAGTTTCGTCATGCGCGCCGAGCGGGTCGGCCGCGACACCCTGCTCGCCCAGATTATCCGCCTGGTCGAGGAGGCGCAGGCGAGCGAAGCGCCGATCCAGCGGCTGGCGGACCGGGTGGCGGTCTGGTTCGTGCCGGCGGTCGCCGGCGCCGCGGCGCTCACCTTCGGACTCTGGCTGTGGCTCGGACCCGAACCGCGGCTGATCTTCGCCTTCGTGAACGCCGTGGCGGTGCTCATCATCGCCTGCCCGTGCGCGCTCGGCCTCGCCACGCCGGTCTCGCTGGTCACCGGCATCGGTCGCGGCGCGCAGGCCGGCGTGCTGGTGAAAAACGCCGGGGCGCTCGAACAGCTCGCCCATGCCACCACGCTGCTCGTCGACAAGACCGGCACGCTCACCGAGGGCCGGCCGCGCGTCGTCGGGGTGCAACCGGCCGGCGGCTTCAACGAAGCCGAGGTGCTCTCCCTCGCCGCCGCGGTGGAAAGCGCCAGCGAACATCCGCTGGCCCGCGCCATCATCGAGGCCGCCCGCACCCGCGGCCTGCCCCTGCCCGCCGCCGAAAGTTTCCTGGCCGAGCCCGGCACGGGGGTGACGGCGCGGGTCGATGGCCGGCGGATCCAGGTGGGGCGCATCATCCCTGCCGCGCCGGAAAACCTCGCGTTCGACCAGAATCCGGCCGCCATGCTCGTCGGCGTCACCATCGACGGCCGTTTCGCCGGCACCGTGGCCTTGGACGATCCCATCAAGGCCACCACGCCCGAGGCCATCGCCGAGCTGCACCGGCTCGGTTTGCGCGTGGTCATGGTGACCGGCGACCGCGAGGCCACCGCCCGGGCGGTGGCGCAGAAGCTCGGACTCGACGACGTGCATGCCGGCGTCACCCCCGCCCGCAAACAGGAACTTGTGCGCGAGCACCGCCGCCGCGGCGAGTGCGTGGTCTTCGCCGGCGACGGCATCAACGATGCGCCGGCCCTCGCCGCGGCCGACATCGGCATCGCGATGGGCACCGGCACCGACGTCGCCATGCACAGCGCCGGCCTCGTGCTGGTGAAAGGCGACCTGCGCGGCATCGTGAAGGCGCTGCATCTCAGCCGCGCCGTGCTGCGCAACATCAAGCAGAACCTCTTCCTCGCCTTCATCTACAACGGACTCGGCATTCCGATCGCGGCCGGGGCGCTTTATCCCGTTTTCGGCTGGCTGCTCAATCCGATGCTGGCGGGCGTGGCCATGAGCCTCAGTTCAATTTGCGTCGTCACAAACGCGCTGCGATTGAAAAACGCCAGGCTTTGATCCGCAAATCAAAGCCTGCCGGCTCTACTACGAACCCGTTTACGCGAATGTCTACTCCGAGCAGAGGGAACCCCACATTCGCGTGACCCTCAAAGACGACCGGGTCACGGCGATCGAGCAGACGAAGCAGTGAAAGTCGGCCCGCAGGATGGAGAACAGGTCCTGTCCGAAAATCTTTATCGAGATCGAACCGCGACGGGGTCCATGGTCGGGCTCTTGGGAGACATGGGGAACTTGTCAACTAATAGTTGACAAGTTCCTCATCGCCCCTGGGAGGGGTCTGCTCTTCGGATACCCCTGGTGGGAACCCGTCCGGAAGCGCGGCGCCAGGAATCAGCCGTGGATGCCCTGGGCGAGGTGGTAGTAGACCTCGTTGCAGCGGAGCGTCTGCTTGAAATCGGCCAGCCGCGTGTCGGCGTTGATGAGCGCGAGTTCGACGCCGGCGATGGTCGCGAAGTCTTCGAGCATCTCGGACGTCACGCTGTAACTGTAACCCGTGTGATGCGCGCCACCGGCGAGAATCCAGCACGCACAGGCGGTCTTGAAGTCGGGCTTGCACTCCCAGACGGCGCGGGCGACGGGCAGCTTCGGCAGCTTGGGCGGCTTGACGGCCTCGACTTCATTGACGAGCAGGCGGAAGCGGTTGCCCATGTCGATCAGCGAGGCGTTGAGCGCCGGGCCGGCGGGCGCGTCGAACACCAGCCGGACCGGGTCCTCCCGGCCGCCGATGCCGAGCGGATGGATTTCGAGCGAGGGCTTGGTCGCGGCGATCGACTCGCAGATCTCGAGCATGTGCGCGCCGAGCACCTGGTGGCCGTTCGGACTCAGGTGATAGGTGTAGTCTTCCATGAACGAGGTGCCGCCCTTCAGGTCGGCGCCCATCACCTTCATGGCGCGGAGCAGCGCGCAGGTCTTCCAGTCGCCCTCGGCGCCGAAGCCGTAGCCGTCGGCCATCAGCCGCTGCACGGCGAGACCGGGCAGCTGGCGCAGGCCGTGCAGATCCTCGAACGTGGTGGTGAAACCCTTGAAGCCGCCCTCCTCGAGGAAGGCACGCAGGCCGAGCTCGATGCGCGCGCCGTAGCGCAGCGCATCATGCCGGGCGCCGTTCTTGCGGAGTTCCTTCGCCACCTTGTAGCGGTCCTCGTATTCGCCGCAGAGCCGGTCGATGGCCCGGTTGTCGATGGCCGCATCCGAGATTTTGGCGACGAGATCGCCCACGCCGTAGCCGTTGACGGCAAAGCCGAACCTCATTTCGGCCGCGACCTTGTCGCCCTCGGTGACGGCGACCTGGCGCATGTTGTCGCCAAAGCGGGCGAACTTCGCGCCCTGCAGATCGTGCCAGGCCCGGGCGGCGCGCATCCAGGCGCCCAGCCGGTCCTGCACCTCCGCGTCCTCCCAGTGGCCGACCACGACCTTGCGGTTGAGCCGCATGCGCGTGTGGAGGAACCCGGCCTCGCGGTCGCCATGGGCGGCCTGGTTGAGGTTCATGAAGTCCATGTCGATCTCGCCCCACGGCAGGTCGCGGTTGAACTGCGTGTGGAGGTGGGCGAAGGGCTTGCGGAGCGCGGAAAGCCCGCCNNNNGCGCCCAGGGCGTAGGCGATCTTTTTCGAGTTGGCCGCGACCTGCTTGAGCGGGCCGGGGCCGTAGAGATGCTGGCTGCCGGTGACGAACCAGATTTCGGGAGAGGCGAGGTTTTTCATGAGAATGAGCGTTTAGCCCGAAGCTTTAGGCGTCGGGCATCAGCCCGACTGGGTTTCTTTGACCACGAGGAGATCCTTCATCACGCGCGACAGGTCGGCGGATTTATTGAGGCCGCCGAACGAGTCGTGGAGCTGGCGGTAAAGGACGTAGAGCTGGTCATAGACCTTCCGCGCCACGGGATGGGGCCGGTACTGCTTCGGCTGGAGCGAGGTCATCGCCTTCTGCGCGGCCGGGAAATCCCGGTGGGCGCCCGCGAGCACCGCCGCCGCGACCGCCGCGCCCAGCGCGCACGCCTGGCTGGAACCGGCGACGAGCATGGTGCAGCCGGTGACGTCCGCGTAAATCTGCATGAGCAGCGGGTTTTTTTCCGCGATGCCACCGGCGCAGACGACGCGGTCGAGCGGCACGCCGTATTCCTTGAGGCGCTCGATGATGGCGCGGGCGCCGAAGGCCGTGGCCTCGATGAGGGTGCGGTAGATTTCGGCCCGCGTCGTGTGCAGGGTCTGGCCGAGGAGCAGGCCTGAGAGCGTCTGGTCGACGAGGATGGTGCGGTTGCCGTTGTTCCAGTCGAGCGCGAGCAGGCCGGACTGGCCGGGCGGCAGCCGGGCGGCGGCCTTGGAGAGCTGCGCATGGAGGGCGGCGTCGCCTTCGCAGACGACCTCGACCCACCACCGGAAGATGTCACCCACGGCGGACTGGCCGGCCTCGAGGCCGTAGTAGCCGGGGAGAATCGCGCCCTTCACGATGCCGCAGATGCCGGGAATGTCGGGCACCTGCTTGTCGGCGGAGACGACGCCGCAGTCGCAGGTGGAGGTGCCGATGACCTTGACGAGCGTGCCCTCGGTGACGCCGCAGCCGATGGCGCCGTAGTGCACGTCGAACTCGCCGATCGCGATGGGAATGCCGGCCGGAAGGCCGAGCCGGGCGGCCCATTCGTCGCAGAGCGCGCCGGCCGGTTCGGTGGCGTCGTATGCCTTTTCATAAAGGCGGTCGCGCAGGCCGGCGAGCCGCGGGTCGAGCATCGCGAGAAACTCCTTGTCGGGCAGGCCGCCCCATTCATCGCAGTAGAGCGCCTTGTGGCCGGCCGGGCAGATGCCGCGCTTGACCTTGGTGGGGTCGGTCACGCCGGCGAGGACCGCGGGCACCCAGTCGGAGAGCTCGACCCACGACCAGGCGGCCGCGAACACCTCGGGGGCGACGGCGAGGCAGTGCCAGATTTTCGACCACCACCATTCGGACGAGTAGGTGTTGCCGCACTTGGCGATGAAATGCGGACGATATCGCGCGGCGAGCTCGGTGATGCGGGCGGCCTCCCGCCAGCCCGTGTGGTCCTTCCAGAGCCAGCACTGCGCGGCCAGATGCTTCCGCCACTTTTTGTCGAGCGCGAGCGGGCGGTTGTTTTTGTCGACCGGGATCGGGCTCGATCCGGTGGTGTCGACCCCGATGCCGACGATCCCCGCCGCATCGAAGCCGCGCTGCCGCTTCGCCGCGGCCAGCGCGCCTTGCACGCTCTTCTCGAGGCCGGCGAGGTAGTCGCCCGGATGCTGGCGGGCGAGATGATGATCCTTGGGGTCGAGCAGGATGCCCTGCCGGCCGCTGGGATAATCGATCACGCAGGTGCCCAGTTCCGCGCCGTCGGCACAGCGGACGACGAGCGCCCGCACCGAATTGGTACCGTAGTCAATGCCAAGGGTGAAAGACATGATGGGGCAGGAAGGGGCGGTTAAAGTTTACGGAAGACGGCCGGAATAATCGTCAGGGCTGGCCGTAGGTGGCGCCGGGACCGTGCTTGCGGGTGAAGTGCCGGCCCAGCAGCTCCGGTTCGATCTCGCCGCGCTGCGGCGTCAGCGCGAGGGTTTGAAAGGCCATCTGCGCCACGACCTCGAGCGCGAAGGCGGTTTCGACGGCCGGCACCCCCGCCGGACCCCACGTGAACGGCCCATGCCGCCATACGAGCACCGCCGGCATATCGAGTGGATCGCGACCGTGGAAGGTTTCCACAATCACGTTGCCGGTGTTCCATTCGTAAGCCTCGGTGATCTCGGCCTTCGTCAGCGGACGCGTCACAGGCACGGCGCCATGGAAGTAGTCGGCGTGCGTCGTGCCGAAACAGGGGATCGGCCGCCCGGCCTGGGCAAAGCTCACCGCATGGCGGGAGTGCGTGTGCACCACCGCGCGGATGCCGGCAAACGCCTGGAACAGCCGGCGGTGGGTCGGAGTGTCCGACGACGGCCGCAGCTTGCCCTCGAGCACGCGGCCCTCGAGGTCGACCAGCACCATCTTGCCCGGCGTCAGCTCGGCGTAGGGCACGCCGCTGGGCTTGATGGCAAACACGCCGGCCCCGGGATCGAAGACGCTCGCGTTGCCGAACGTGAGATCGACCAGGCCCGAGGCACCCAGCTGGCGGTTGGCGACATATCCTTCCTCGCGGAGGGCTCGATGCTGCATGGCACCGAAGATCAACACTCCGGCGGCCGGGCGACGGCGAGCAAAAAACCACCCAGACGACCTGATGCGATAACGGGCCGGGGGCCGGACCGTCTATGCTTCCCTCTTCAATTCGCGCATCATGAGCGCCTGCAGCGAGTCGGCGGGCTTCTGGCCTTCAAAGAGCAGCCGGTGGACCTCGGTCAGAATGGGCGCGTTGATGCCCCGCTTCACGCAAAGGCCGTGGAAGGATTCCGTGGTCTTGTAGCCCTCGACCACCGTCCGGCGCCCGGCCAGCAGTTCCTCCACCGTGCGACCCTCGCCCAGGCGCTGTCCAAACTCGTGGTTGCGGCTCCAATTGCCGTAGCAGGTGGCCATGAGATCGCCCGCTCCACTGAGGCCGTAGAAAGTCTCCGGCCGGGCGCCGAGCGCCACGCCGACCCGCACCATCTCCGTCAGCGCCCGGGTGATGAGCGCGGCCTTGGAGTTGTCGCCGAGGCCCAGGCCGTCGCAACAGCCCGCGGCGATGGCATAGATGTTTTTGAGGCAGCCGCCGAACTCCACGCCGGGGAGATCATCGCTCGTGTAGAGACGCAGGCTGGGGCCGCTCACGGCGGCCTGCACCTGTTTCACGAAGGGCGTGATCGTCTCCGCGGCCAGCACCATGGCCGCCGGCAGGCCGCGCGCGACCTCGGTGGCGGTGGTCGGTCCCGTGAGCGCGCCCGCCTCATACCGGGGCAGCACGGCGCGGATCACCTGGCTGGGCCGCAGGTGCGTGCCGAGTTCGAGCCCCTTGGCAAGGCTGACGACCAGCTGCAGCCGCGTTGCAGCATCCACGCAGGCACGCAGTCGTTCGCACCACTCCCGCAACGCCTGCGCCGGACACGCCAGTAACATGACCTCGGCCTCTTTCAGCACGGGTGCGAGTTCGCGGGCGATCTGCAGGCCCGGCGGCAGCGGAAAACCGGGCAGGTAGTCGGTGTTCTCGCGCGTGGCGGCCAGGGCGAGCGCCTGCTCGGGGCGCCGCGGGACCAGCGTGACGGCGTGGCCGAGCCGCTGTAGGTGAAGCGAAAAGGCCGTGCCCCAGGCGCCGGCGCCGATGACGCAGATGTTCATGGAGGAGGACGGAGTGCTGGGAAGGCAGAGAGCATGGAGAACGGCTGCTTGGCAACCCCGGTGTTATGGCGGCGGCGGAGGTTGCCTCGGAAACTTGCGCGCCCGCACGGCCATGACATAGGCGGCAAAGCCCTTCTTCATTTCGTCGCCCACCGCGGCAAAGGCGTGGGCGAAGCCGGGCATGGCCTCGGGCGCCATGCCGAGCAGGTCGGTGCAGACGAGAATCTGGCCGTCGCAGTCGACGCCCGCCCCGATGCCGATGAGCGGCACCTTCAGCGTTTCGGCGATGGTGCGGGCGAGGATCGGCTCGATCAACTCGGCAACGATGGCAAACACGCCCGCCCGTTCCAGCGCGAGCGCGTCCGCCAGCAGCTGCTCGGCCTCGGCGGGCTTCGTCCCGAATTTCCGGTAACGGCCGAGATTCCGCACCTGCTGCGGTTGCAGGCCGATGTGGCCCATCACCGGCACGCCCGCCGCGACGATGCGCGCGATTTTCCCGGCCAGGCCGGCCCCGCCCTCGATCTTCACCGCCTCGGCGCCGGCTTCCTGCATGAGCCGCCGGCACGACTCGAGCACCTGCTTGAAATCAAAATGCGCCTCGACAAAGGGAACGTCGGCCACCAGCAGCGCCTCGGGCTTCGCCCGGGCGACGGCCGCCGTGTGGTGCACCATCATGTCGAGAGTCACCGGGATCGTGCTGTCGAAGCCGAGCAGAGTGTTGCCGACCGAGTCGCCCACCAGGATCAGGTCCACGCCGGCCGCGGCCGCGTAACGCGCGGTGATGGCGTCGTAGGCGGTTGCGGCGACGATGGGCCGCTGCCCCTTGAGTTTCCGCAGCGTGAGGGTGGTGGTCTTCATGCCTGAAGGAGATCCTGCGCTGCGCTCAGAATGACCGGGTGGCCGACGTGGACCAAGTCTTTTGTCATGCCGGGCAAGGCGCGGTCCGTCCGGGCGGGCCAGCCGCCTCATCCCTGCCGCCCGTCGATCCGCCCGGTCATTTCAACCAGGCCGGCACGCGCTCGCCGATGGTCATCTGCTCGAAGGTTTCGCGGGCGTTGACCAGCTCGAAGCTGCTGCCATGCACGAGCACCTCGGCGGGCAGAGGGCGGGTGTTGTAGCGGTTGGCCATGACGTAGCCGTAGGCGCCGGCGCTCATGAACGCGACATACTCGCCCTCGCCCACCTCCTGCAACGTGCGGTCCCGGGCAAAGCAGTCCGTGGACTCGCAAACCGGCCCCACGATGTCGGCCTTCAGCGCGCGCCGCGAGGTGTCGCGCTGGAGCGGCACGATCTCGTGGTAGGCGTCGTACACCGCCGGCCGCACCAGATCGTTCATGCCCGCGTCGAGGATGAGAAAGTTCTTCCCCTGTCCGCGCTTGAGGTACTCGACCCGCGACAGCAGCACGCCGGCATTGCCCACCATGAAACGCCCGGGCTCGAGCAACAGCTTGAGGCCAAGCGGCTGCAGCAGCGGCGTGAGCGCGGCGCCATAGGCCTCGGGGGTGAGCGGACGCCGCTCAGCCGGCAGCGCGTTCCACCACGCCTGCCCGCCGCTGGCTAGGGCGTCCTGGTAGACGACGCCGATGCCGCCGCCAAGGCTGAAGTAGCTGATGGCATAGTCGCGCTGCAGCTGGCGGGCCAGCGGGGCGATCTTCTCGACCGCCTCGACGAACGGCCCCACCTCGGTCAGCTGGGAGCCGATGTGCATCTGCACGCCCTTGATCTCGAGATGGGGCAGCTTGGCCGCCATCGCGTAGGCCGCGACGGCGGCCTTCAGCGGAATGCCGAACTTGTTTTCGCTCCGGCCGGTGGTGATCTTGGCGTGGGTCTTCGCGTCGACGTCGGGGTTCACGCGGATGGCCACGGGCGCCTTGCGGCCGAGCTGGCCGGCCACGTGATTGATGCGGGCCAGCTCGGGTTCGCTCTCGGCGTGCAGCGCAAAAATACCCGACTCCAATGCGAGCCGGATTTCCGCCTCGGTCTTGCCCACGCCGGCGAAAACGCTGCGGTCAACCTTCGCGCCCGCGGCCAGCACGCGGCGCAGTTCGCCGCCGCTGACCAGATCGAAGCCCGCGCCCAGGTTCGCCAGGAGGCGCAGCAGCGCCAGGCTGGCATTGGCTTTCAGGGCGTAGCAGAGCTGCACGTCGACTCCCCCGAGGCTGCCGGCCAGCCGGCGATAGTTGTCCTCGACGGTGGCGGCACTGTAGACGTAGGTGGGCGTGCCGTAGAGCCGGGCCACGGCGGCCAGATCCACGGACTCGCACTGCAGGGTGTTGCCGACGTAGTGAAAACGATGCATGGCGGGGGACTGGTAAAAGTGTGTTGAAAAGCGCGCCTTATTGACAGTTTCCCCTTGAGAAAACGACACTAAAGTCGATTAAGGAACTGTGATGCTGCGTGAATTGCGCCATTGGTTGTACCGTCCGACCGTCCGCATGTGGTCGGTGGACAATTCACGCATCCGGACCACCTGCACGAAAAACGCGCAGTTCATCAGCTATTTGGTGAAGAGCGGCTTCCGCCAGGTGAACGTCGACCGCTACGAGGTGAGCCTCCGCCGCCGGCGCGCACTCAAAGTCGCTCTGTTCTGGCTGTTGGGAGCGGGCGGCGCGTGGGTGGTGGTCGAGAGCGCCCGGGCGCTGTCCATGTTCTGAGCCGCCGGCCGGGTGTGGTCGCCATGGGCCGGCGCCGGTCAATCCGTTACCGGAGCCGCAGGAAGGAGCGCGGCGCCCGTTGCGTGTCGTTGAGTGCGAACCCGAACATCGCGGCGACCATCGCGGCGGTGAGCCAATCCCCGACGTCCAGTTGGTACGTGTCGAGCGACATGGCCGCCATGGTAAGAGCCAGGATGGAAAGGATGGAGAGCAGTGTCTTCATGATGATGATTGAGGTTGTTTCCAAGAACACGGCACCTGGCGGAAAGTTACAGGGAAGTTGGGGGCCCGGCTGGATCCGATGAAAAAAAGCCGGCCGAGCCATAAAGGCGCGGCCGGCGGGACGAAGAGGGACGATGACGGTGATCAAGCCGCCAGATCCAGGGAATGCGTGCGCGGCGGCGCGGAACGCCGGGACGGCGCCGGAAACCGGGTGATGCGTGTCGGGACCAGGCGACGTTCCGGCCGGGTATCGTTGAGCGCGATCGCAAAAAGCGCCGCGACTGCCACGGCTGAAAAAATAACACCGGCGTCCAACTGGTAGGCATCCAGTGAGGCGGCCGCCATGAGGAGGACAGAGATGAACAAGAGCGAAAGGAGGGTCTTCATGGTCGTGTGTGATTAAGTGGTTTCCCCTAGAACACGGCAGCCGGCGAAAAGTTACAGTCCTGCATGACCCTCGAGCCGCTTCCCCTGAAAACGCACCGGCCGCGCCATTCAGAGCGCGGCCGGTGACAGACCAAAAAACCGGCGGAGCTTCAGCCTGCGGCGGAACTGGCGTTGGCCGAGATGGGCGTGAAGGCGGAGCGGATGACGGCCTTCAGGTAGTCGCGGTTCAGGCGCGCGATGAATTCATGGCTGATGAGTTTCGGGCACACCGCGGAACATTCGTACTGGTTGGTGCAGCTGCCGAAACCCTCGGCGTCCATTTGCTTCACCATGGCCCGCACGCGCTGGTCGCGCTCGGGCTGGCCCTGGGGGAGCAGGCCGAGCTGGGAGACCTTGGCGCCGACGAACAGCATCGCGCTGGCGTTCTTGCAGGCGGCCACGCAGGCGCCGCAGCCGATGCAGGCCGCGGCGTCCATGGCGAGATCGGCGGCGTCCTTCGGCACGGGGATGGCGTTGGCGTCGCAGGCACTGCCGGTGCGGACACTGATGAAACCGCCGGCCTGCATGATGCGATCGAAGGCCTTGCGGTTGACGATGAGGTCCTTGATGACCGGGAAGGGCTTGGCGCGGAAGGGCTCGACGGTGATGACGTCGCCGTCATGGAAGCTGCGCAGGTAGGTCTGGCAGGTGGCGACACCGCGGTGCGGGCCGTGCGGCTTGCCGTTGATGACCAGCGAGCAGGTGCCGCAGATGCCTTCGCGGCAGTCGTTATCGAAGGCGATGGGTTCCCCGCCTTTCACGGCGAGCTCGTCGTTGACCACGTCCAACATCTCGAGAAACGACATGTTGGAGTTGAGATTCCGGGCCGGGTATTCGACAAACCGCCCCGGCTGGTCGGGCCCGGCCTGGCGCCAGACGCGGAGGGTGACCGAGATGGCTTGGCTGGAAGAGGATTCGGCGACCATTTTAGGAAAAGGAGTCGGAAGTCTATTTGTAATTGCGCCGGGCCAGATGCACGGACTCGTAGGTGAGCGGTTCCTTGTTCAGCAGCGGCGCCCGGTCTTTGCCCTGGTATTCCCAGGCGGCGACGTGGGCGTACTGCTCGTCGTTGCGCAGGCACTCGCCCTCGGGGTCGACGTGCTCCTCGCGGAAGTGGCAGCCGCAGGACTCGTCGCGCTCCAACGCGTCGCGGCACAGGAGCTCGGCGAGCTCGAGATAGTCGGCCACGCGGCCGGCCCGCTCGAGCGACTGGTTGAGCGTGCCGCCGTCGCCGGGGACGTTGACCCCGCAACCGCGGGACCAGAACTCCTCGCGTAACCGCGGGATTTCCTGCAGGGCCTGCTTCAGGCCGGCGGCGTTGCGGGCCATGCCGCAGTGATCCCAGAGGATTTTGCCGAGCCGCTTGTGGAAGTGACTGACCGGCTCCTTCCCCCGGACGGCCAGCAGCCGCGTGACGATGCCGCGCACGTTGTCCTCGGCCTGTTGGAATTCGGCGGCCTCGGGCTTCGGCCGCAAACCCGGCTTCTGTGTGGCCAGGTAGTCGGCGATGGTGTACGGGATGACGAAATACCCGTCAGCCAGGCCCTGCATGAGGGCGGAGGCGCCGAGACGGTTGGCGCCGTGGTCGGAGAAATTGGCCTCGCCGAGCACGAACAGGCCGGGAACGTTGGACATCAGATTGTAGTCCACCCACAGGCCGCCCATCATGTAGTGGACCGCGGGGAAGATGCGCATCGGCACCCGGTAGGCGTTCTCGTTGGTGATCTCGTGATAGATGTCGAAAAGGTTGCCGTAGCGCTCGCGCACGCCGGCCTCGCCGATCTGTCGGATGGCGTCGGCGAAATCGAGGTAGACGCCGAGACCGGACGCGCCCACGCCGCGCCCCTCGTCGCACACCTTCTTGGCCGCGCGCGAGGAAATGTCGCGCGGGGCGAGGTTGCCGAAGGCCGGGTACATCCGCTCGAGGTAATAGTCGCGGTCCTCCTCGGGAATGTCGTTCGGGTTCTTCCGGCAGTCCTCCTTCTTTTTCGGGACCCAGATGCGGCCGTCGTTGCGGAGCGACTCCGACATGAGCGTCAGCTTCGACTGGTAGTCGCCGGTGACGGGGATGCAGGTCGGGTGAATCTGCGTGAAGCAGGGGTTGGCGAAGCAGGCGCCGCGCTGGTAGGCGCGCCAGATGGCGGTGGCGTTGGAGTTGTGCGCGTTGGTGGAGAGATTGAACACGTTGCCGTAGCCGCCAGTGGCGAGCACGACGGCATCGGCCGCGTGCCGGGTGACCTCGCCGGTGATGAGGTCGCGGACGATGATGCCCTTGGCGTGACCGTTGACCACGACCAGGTCCAGCATCTCGGAATGCGTGAACATCCGCACCCCGCCGAAGCTGATCATGCGGCTGAGCGCGGAATAGGCGCCGAGGAGGAGCTGCTGGCCGGTCTGGCCGCGGGCGTAAAAGGTGCGCGAGACCTGCGCGCCGCCGAAAGAGCGGTTGGCGAGCAAGCCGCCGTACTCGCGGGCGAAGGGCACGCCCTGCGCGGCGCACTGGTCGATGATGTTGGCGGAGACCTCGGCGAGCCGGTGGACGTTGGCCTCGCGGGAGCGGAAGTCGCCGCCCTTGATGGTGTCGTAGAAGAGCCGGTAAACGCTGTCGCCGTCGTTCTGATAGTTCTTGGCGGCGTTGATGCCGCCCTGGGCGGCGATGGAGTGTGCGCGGCGCGGGCTGTCGTGAAAGACGAAGCACTTCACGGGATAGCCCAGCTCGGCAAGCGTGGCGGCGGCCGAGGAGCCGGCGAGGCCGGCGCCCACGACGATGATCTCGTATTTCCGCTTGTTCGCCGGGCTGACGAGTTTGATCTCCGCCTTGTGCCGGGTCCACTTTTGCTCGAGCGGACCGGAGGGAATTCTGGATTCGAGTTTGGCCATGGCGGGAAAGGCTTAGCGCGGGGCGACCGCGGCGGGGGCGGCCGCGACCGTGAGTTTCTGCGCGGCGTAGGTGCCGGCGGCGGGTTTCGCGACGCCCGTGAGGATGGCGCCGGGAATCGCCAGGCTGGCGAGGAAGTAGAGCACGCAATAAAGGACGACGATCCTCTTGAGCAGGCCGGCCCATTTTTCACTGCGCCAGCCGAGGGTCTGGAACATGCTGTCGGCGCCGTGCGCGAGGTGGAAACTCAGCAGGCCGACGGCCAGGATGTAGAACAGCGAGACAAAGGTGTTGGCGAAGCCGAGGTAAACCATGCTGTAGACGTCGGGTACCGGCTGGTTCTTGGCGACCACCGGAAAGCCCATGAGGTGGAAGTCCGCGGTCATCGTGTATTCCGGCAGTCGGCTCTTGAAACTGTCGGTCTGCGCCCAACCGACCGTGAACTGGGCGAGATGATAGAGGATGAAGGCGAAGACCACGACGCCGGTCCAGCGCATGGTGCGCGAGGCGAGCGTGGCTTGGATGGTGTGGTTGAGGTCGTATTTTTCCGGCCGGGCCCGGTAGTTCTCGAGCGTCAGCTGGACGGCGATCGTGATATGGATGATCACGCAGGCCAGCAGCACCAGGCGCACCACCCATAACGTGGGCCCCAGGCTCTGCAGAAAGTGGGCATAGCCGTTGATCCGGTCGGGCGAGCCGAAGATCTGCAGGTTGCCGACGAGGTGGCCCGTGATGAAGGCAAGGAGCACCACCCCGGTGGCGGCCATCAGGAATTTCTTGCCGATCGAGGCACGGAAAAGGCTGCCAACGGGATTCATCGCAGGAAAGACATGGACTTGGATCTATGGCGGCGCGACCACTTTGCGGAGGCACGCGCGGCTGGTGGGTAAACCAAGGCGTGGCGGGAAAGTAAAGGCCCGCAATTCCGGCGCCAAACCGCGGGGCCGCTTATTAGCAGACCTAAAACGTAGTATAAGGTCGCGGCGCGGTCCCAGGTGACGACGATCATCGGCGGTTCCTTCCTTCCGTGGCAGCGCACCGGCGGGGATTCATTTCGCCAGCGGCTTGAGCAGCGAAAACTTGCCGCTGGAGCCGGGCTGGAGAAACCGGCGGCGAAAGGCGTTCACGCGCACGCCGTCGCCCAGCACCGGCGCGAGGACGTCGCCGATGTCCGGCGGGGCGTTGTGATCGGCGACATATTGGAAGTCCCAGCGCGTCTCGCCCGTTTGCACCAGGCAGTAGTGCCAGCACGTGAAACCGGCGGGCAGCGCCGCGTCGATGTCGCCGGCCGACACCAGGCCGCCGTCGGGCCGGACATGGAGATCGCGGTCGCGGCCGAGGATGCGGAAGCCGGTCGGAAAACGCCGGACAATGTCGCCCGTGCTGTACCGCAGCAGCGGCATCGCCCGGCGGTTGCGCGTGGTCACCCGGGTCTGAAAGACGTCGGGCAGTCCGCTCCAGGGCACGAGTTCGACGAACGCGTTCGCGTCAATCACGTGCGAGTTGTCCTGGAACGCATCCCCGATGAAAATGTAGCCCGCCTCGGTGGAGCCGTAGAGGTCGACCTGCGCCGCCGGGAACGCCTCGGCGATGCGGCGGCCGTGCTGCCCGCTCGGCTTGCCGTAGGTGAGAATGATAACCTGCAGGCTGGGCACCCTCACCCGGCGTTTGGTCACGGCCCGCGCGAGCAGCGAGAGATAGACCGGCTCGCCCTCGAGGATCTCGGGCTTCACCGCCTGCAGCTCGAGCACGATGCGGTCCCACTCGCTCTCGGGAAACACGAACGGATCGCTCGTCAGGTTGAGGTAGACCGTGCCCTCGAAATAGCGGTGGGGAAACGGCTGGTCCTCGTAGGGGCAGAGGTTGCTCGAGCACGCGACGGGCGCGAGCACGGCCTTGCGCACCGGCCGGCCGGCATACGGCGCCAGCCGCGGGTGCGCCAGGTAGGCGCGGCGCGTCTGCTCGGCCCACCAGCCGTCCTCCATGATCACGGTCATCGGCTGCGCGGTGGAGCCCGAGGTGTGCTCGTATTCGTATTCCCGGTTTTGCAGGCCGCGTTCGATGGCGCGGTAATCCGCGAAAAACGCCGTGTGCCCGCGCTGCAGGATCTCCTGCTTGGTCAGCACCGGGATCCCGTGGTAGCACGCCCACTGCAACGGCGCGGGGTGCAGCGGGAAACGCTCCGGATACAGCGGGCTGCGCTGGTAGATCGCGCGGATCTCCGACTCGAGCGATGACGGCAGGCAGGAGTCATGCGCGGAGCCAAGTGCTTCCGAAGCGTTGGCGAAGACGGGAGCGGACATGTGGTTATATGGAATGCGGCCCTCCAGCCGGTCCGGGCCGGCGGCAGGCAGCATGGTTGGTCTCCGTCGCACAAAAAGCGCACGGAGACGTTTAGTCAAACGGGCCTTCCGGGACTGGTTCATGGCATCGCCCGATCAGGCGGAGTCACCCCGCCGCAGGCGCTCCCACTCCGGCGCGAACAGGAACAGGGCATCGAGGACGAGCGCGTGCTTGATGCCACCCGTCCGCGCCCAACTGAACACCTCGTCGACCGGCGCGGTGAGCACCTCGATCTCCTCATCGTGATCCCATGCGAGATCGCTGGTGCGCTCCACCTCCTCCACCAGCACAAGATGGCAGAGGTTGTTCATGATCGCGGGGTTCGGATGCACGCCGCCCAGCCGGCGGGCGCGCCGTCCGGTGTAGCCCGTCTCTTCGCGCAGTTCGCGCTGCGCCGCCGCGAGCGGATCCTCGCCGGGCTCCATGACCCCGCCGGGGATCTCGAGCGAGAAATCGTCGATGCCGAAACGAAACTGCCGGACCAGCACGAGCCGGTGGTCGGCCGTCAGCGCGATCACATTGACCCAGTCGGGCGCCTCGATCACGACGAAATCGCGTTCGCGCCCGCGCACGGGATGCCGGTAGCGCGCATGCTGGACATCGAACACCTGACAGCGGGCGTGCAGGGACTGGCCGGTCTTCTTCCAACGGGCCGGCATAGGGGAAGCAGACGGATCGCTCATGCGGACAATCAAAAAGCCTCCCCGACGCAGGGTCGAGGAGGCTTTCGCTGAAAAAGGACGCTATGACGCGGCGGTTATTTGGTCTTGATCGTCTGGCCGATCCGCAGGCGCTTCCAGTCGATGCCCGGATTGACCGCTTCGAGCTCGGTAATCGACACGCCAACCGCCTTGGCGATCTTCGTGCCCGTATCACCCGGCTTGACGACATACTCGCCGGGGCCGACCGGTCTCGCTTCGCCACCTTTGCCGACCGCCTTCGGGGCGGCGGTGCGCGCCTTGGCGGCTTCCTCGAGCTTCGTGATGGAAGCCTTCAGGTTGCCGATCTCGGGCCCGATGGAATCAAACGCCGCCTGAGTGGAACGGGTCAGCTGGACGATGTCCTTGCTCGCCTTGTCCGCCGCTGTGGCGGCCGTGCTGGAACTGCTCTCAAGGCTGGCCAGCTGATCGGGCAGATTCTCCGGGACTCTCTTGCCGAGGGAGCTGACCTTGACGAGGGCGATGCCCGCGATGATCAATGCCAGCACCCCGACTAAAACCCCAGCCACCGGGAGGTAGCTGCTGTTGTTTTCGCGCGAAATTGTATCCATGTGTTAGAAGGGTGAAGCGGGAGGTGTAGGGGTAAAGGGGGGGCGAATCAAGCAGATTGCTGAGGGTGGAAAATCCGCGGAAAACACCCCGGCTCGCGCCGAGGATAGCGTTGACAGCCGGCGGGAAGCGCCGTCCCCTACCCGTCCGTCCGGGGCGTAGCTTAGCCTGGTAGAGCGTCTGGTTTGGGACCAGAAGGTCGCAGGTTCAAATCCTGTCGCCCCGACCAGCCTTCGCCGCCGCTTACGCGGGGCTTCAGCTGGCAGGCCAACCTTTAGCTGACTTTGGCCGTTCTTGTGCAGGTACCGCCAAGGCGGCGAAGGCTGTCCTCCGAAGCCCTGAGCGAAGTCGAACGGGGCGAAGGAGGACATTACCTTTAGCATACAGGCAGCTTCAAATACCCGAGAATGAAGTCATGCTTCCGGAGTAGCCGCTGCTGCCACTCAACTTTCGCCAGTTTTGCTAGTCCGTAGACAATCAATCCAAGCACAAAGACCACTACGACGACTACTGTTGGGCTGAACTCAGTTGATCTCGCGGGCCCCGTGCCCGCTGAAAGTTCACCGGGCTCTTGCGATTTTTCGAATGAAGACCGGCTCTGCAGGCATGAGTCTTTCGACATGTTCGAGCAGGAGTTTCAGGCGGGGAAAGTTATCGTCAGTCCCGCGTAGTACGAAGGTAGAACTGCCGTCCGGACGGAGGAACGTAAATTGTGTGCGCACTCGGTTGGCGTATTTGAGAAAACCGAAAAGCTTGTCGTCGAGGTAGCACGGAATGCCGATCATCGACTCGACGGCAACGAAATCTAAGGCCACCGCCAAGGTGCGCCGCTTGATGATCTCTCGTCGAATTCCCCCAACCTTTTTCCCGACTACGCTGGGAGGGACGGGGAGCCAATCCGCTTCGTTCTTTATCTTTGGGCGGGCCAATTTGATTCCGATAGTAATACGCGGTTGGTCGACAAGCGCACAACAAATCCCATCCAGTCCCGGGATAAGTTCGGCTGCGGTGACCCTTTCGCGAGCGAGCATCTGCGCTATACCCCGTCGAAGTTCGGGAAACGGGAGAAAGCTGAACTGGATCAAATCGGGGTGGTCCAACGGGACGTAAGGATTGCGATGAGCACTGACGTAGGCCTGCTGTCCAGTAATCCGCGGATGGATCTTAGGCGCCCGAAAATAATAGTCTGCCTCTGAACTGAATACCCCATCGGGTAGTCTGCGATAGGCGGTCAGCGTGGGGTTGGGCAAAATGAAGACCGAAAAAGGAACGCGATGCATCTCGTCATGCGGCAACATCGCAAAATAAAGGGCCACACGCCATTCCGAGGTCCAATCAAGGAGCCGGGTCTTGAGGCCGTGATGTTGTCCCAGGATGAGCCAATCCCATTCTGATATAGGACGCGAACCCGATACATGGGGAACACCTCGTTTCTTAAATTCCTTCAAAAACACACGTTCGAGTTCTGGACTAGGCACGTAATCTGGATGAGCACGTCCGATCCCCGGCACGAGTGAATGCAGCGCGTTGGCTTGCCCTCGGAAAAGCACCCGGCCATTGCGAAGCGAGGCGAGGAGATTATAAAACTCCGAAAAAGAACCGATTATCTCTTTCATCGCAGCAACCTTGAGATTCAAGCAACAGGATTGCCCTGTTTGTCGCAAGAATGCCGTGCAAGTCGGCCAAGACTCGATCTCGACGAATAACCCTCCCGGACTCTCATCGAAATTCTCCAGTCATGAGGGCAGGTCAGTATTATTAGGCCAAATGGCGTTTACGGGGTAATTCTGCATGAGCCAATATTTCAGCCATTGATGATTTTCAAGGGGCGATTCTTGGGAAGACCTGGAACCGGATTTCCGCCTTCGAACGATGGCAACGCCGTGAGGACCGGCGCCGAAAGTCAGCCGGGGCGGTCCCGCGGCAGGCCGTACTTCACTGCTGGTCGTTCGCCGCCGACATCAGTTTCCGCATGCGCTCCAGATTCGCGCGCGCGTCGGCATAGTCCGGCTTGATCCGCAGCGCCGCCTCAAACTGGGTGGCGGCATCCTTGATCCGCCCGGCCTGGTAGAGCGCGGCCCCGAGGTTGTTGTAAGCCTCCGCGTAATCCGGCTTGCTCCGCACCGCCGCTGCAAACTGATCGATCGCCTCCGGAATGCGTCCGGCACTGAGCAGGGCGTTGCCGAGGTTGTTGCGCGCCTCCACATAGTCCGGCTTGATCTGCAACGTCGCCTCATAGTGCTGGATCGCCTCCGGGATCCGGCCCGCCTCGAGCAGGGCGTTGCCGAGATTGAAATGCGTCTCCGCATCATCCGGCGCGAACCGCAGCGACGTCTCGTAGTGCGCGATCGCCTCCGGCATCCGGCCCGCTTGAAACAGGGCGACACCGAAATTGTAATGCGTCCTCGCATCGTCCGGCGTGAGCTGGAGCGCCGTCTCATACTCCGCCAACGCCTCCGGCATCCGGCCCGCATCCAGCAGGGCGTTGCCCAGATTGTTGTGCGCCTTCGCGTAGTTCGGATTGAGCCGCAGCGCGGTCCGGCACTCGGCGATCGCCTCCGGGATGCGGCCCATCTGCCGCAGGGCGTTGCCGAGGTTGCTGTGCGCTTCCACGTAGTCCGGTTTGATCCGCAGCGCCCGTTCGTAGAGCGCGATGGCTTCCGGAATCCGGCCCGACATATCGAATACATTGCCCAGGTGGCTGCGCTGGACGGCATAACGGTCGAGGCCGGCCAGCAGGTTGAACGCCACCGAGAAAGCCAGCAAAAGACCCCAGGCCGCCCGGGCGGCGAGCCGCCAGCGCGGCCGGCCGGCCAGGGCGCGCTCCACGCCAAGGATGCCGAGGACCGCCAGCAGGACCAGTGCGGGCAGGAACTCCACTTCATAACGGCTGCAGTTGCCGTAAAACAGGCACAGGACCGCGGCGCAGGCTCCGAAGAGCATGGCGACCGCGGCGACAAATCCGCGCAAGGCGGTGCGCGCCTCCGCCGCGCGGCCGCGCCAGGCCAGCGGCACCGCCAGCGCCAGCCACACCACCGGGATGTTGGTCAGCACGCCGAAGGGATCTTCCACATCCGCATGCCCGGGCGGCACCGCCGGTGACACGATGTCGCCGACGAACGGAAACCGCCGGCTCCACTGCACCGGCTCCAGGAAATAGACGCGGAAATTGAACCAGAGATAATGCAGGCTGAAATGCCGGGCGGTGTCCTGGCGGTCGCCGGCCAGCTGGTAGCGCTGGCCGAATTCAAACGGATTATCGAAACGCAGGTAGTTGTAGAGCATGAGCCCGAGGCCGCAAAGCACCAGCGGCAGGAGCGCAGCCACCAGCAGGCTCCACGGCGGCCGTCGCGGGCCCGCCGGTGGCGCCTGCCGCCACGCCTGCGCGAGCGGCACCAGCAAAATCGGTACCCCGAGCAGCAGGAACGGCCGCGCTCCCACGGCCAGTCCCAGCGCCAGGCTCGCCGCGGCCAGCCACCAGTCCCGCCGCGGGGCGTCATGCAGCGCCAGCCAGACCGCCCCCAGCGCCAGCATGATCAGGGCATATCCGCAGCTGACGGCCACCTCCCAGAATTCAGCCCGTTGCTGCAGGATCGGCACGCCGGAGGCCAGACCCAGCGCCAGCACGCCGGCCGCCACCACCGCACCGCCGACCTCCGGAAAATAGCGCCGCCCCAGCGCCCGCACCATGGCCGCCCCGGCCAGAAAGCCCACCGCGCAGAAGACCGCCACGGCATAGCGGTGAAAAAGATATTGGCCGGTGAGCGCCGTCCAGGGCCAGAACAGCAGCAACGCCGGCGTGACCCCGAAGTAGAGATACAATTTGCCCTTGTAGTAGCTCAGGTCGTGCAACCCGTAGGGCTGCCGGTAGCGGGAGTTGGCGACCGGATCGTAGGGATCGGCCAGCTGCCCGAGCTCCGGTGGCGGCGTTTTATACAAGCTCAGCTGCCCATGCCGGAAACCCTCCACCTGCAGATTGTAATGGCTGATCGCCGGCGACCATCCGCCCAATTCCGTCACGCATACCACTCCCATCCAGGCGTACCACGCGACGACAGACGCGCACACCCCAACAAAGACCATGGACGACGCGAATGAAGATTTGCCCTTCAGCATGCTCGGGAGTGGTTGAGACATAGCCGAAGGAGCCCGTTGATCAAGATCATGAGAGAGACCGGGGACAGTCCCACGACAATGAGACTGAAGATCCGTTCCGATCGTCACGCGCGATGCGTGAGATGGCGCGAACGGTGACGGCCTGACCGCGGTCATTGGCCGGCGCGATGCCCTCAGCGATCAGGCGGCCACGATCGACGATTTGGGTGACGAACTTCGCCGTCTGCGCAATGCCACTCCTGCCCCGCCGCGCCGGAGTAAAACGGCCCGCCCGCGGGGCGGGCCCGGCACATCACCCCGGTCAGGAACCGGGCAGCTTCACGGACACCGCCGGCGTGGTTTCGCCCTTCTTTTCGGGGGCGGCGGCCGCGGCCGGCACCGGCGTGCGCACGCGCAGCAGCAGTGAACGCTGCGCCCACAGGCCGCCACCATCGAGCTGCATGACCAGATCGGTGAGTTTCACAACCTCACCGAAGTTACCGGCGGCGAAGGCCAGCGCGGCCAGGTGATAGGCGGCCTCGCTGCGCACGGCCCGCAACTGCGCGGTATCTTCCTCCAGTTGCCTGAGCACGGCCGTGCCCTCGGTGGTTTTGCCGGACTGGATCTGGCACATGCCCTTTCCAAGGAGGGCGCGGGTGGCGAACGGCGTGCCCGGCAGCGCGGCGGCGGCCTTGTCGTAATTGACGAGCGCCTCGGAAAAATTGCCCGCGGCGTAGGCGTCATCGGCCGTTTTCAACCAAGCGGCGCCGGCCAGCGGGTGACCGGCATTGTCCCGTGCAAAGGCCTGCAGCTTGGCCGGCGTGGTCGCCACCGCGTAGGCGGCCTCGACCACGGCCTCCCGCTGCGCGACCAGCATTTCGTAGGCATAACGTCCGACGATCGCGAGCACGACGAGCGCACACCCGACGTAGAGGGCATTGTGGTTCTTCTCCCAAAAAATCCGGAGCTGCTCATCAAACGGAGGCTCGACCGGGGTCTTGTCGTCCGGGGCGCCGGGACGACCGGGACTCACTGAGGGCTGGTTGGGCGGCGTGATGCTCATGGAAACCGCGCAATATGGAACGCGGCCGAGCCTCCCACAAGGCAAAATCCGGACAGCATGACAACCTCAGCCCGTCGGATGGCAATGATGCCCCGGGACCATTGGTACGGGAAGATCAAGACCGCCGCCTAGTCGAACACCACGGTCTTCTTGCCGTAGACCAGCACGCGGTTTTCGAGGTGCCAGCGCACGGCCTGCGCCAACACGAGCTTCTCGAGGTCCCGCCCCTTGCGGATGAGGTCGTCCACGCTGTGGCGGTGCGTGACGCGCACGACGTCCTGCTGGATGATGGGACCGTCGTCGAGGACGACGGTGGCGTAGTGGGCCGTGGCGCCGATGAGCTTCACGCCGCGCTCATGGGCCTGCTGATAGGGCCGGCCACCCGTGAAGGCGGGCAGGAAGGAATGATGGATGTTGATCACCGGCCGGCCGAACTTTTTCAGGAAGCCGGCCGAGAGCACCTGCATGTAGCGGGCGAGGATCACGAACTCCACGCCGGCGGCGCGCAGGATCCTGAGCTGGCGCGCCTCCGCCGCCGCCTTGGTGCGGGCGGTCACCGGCACATGGTGGAAGGCGAGCCCGTAGCCGCGCGCTGCGTCGGCGAGGTCGGGGTGGTTGGATATCACGCAGGCGAAATCGCCCGCAAACTCCCCCGCCTTCCAGCGCAGGATGAGATCGTGGAAGCAGTGATCGGCCCGGGAGACGAAGAGCGCGCCCTTCGGGCGATTCGCCGAGGACGCCACGCACACCGCCATGCCGAGCGTCACCGCGAACGCCTTGAACGCGCGGGCTTCGGCGGCGGCATCGTCCTGGGAGGGCACCCACTCGACGCGCTGGAAAAATATCTCCTTCTCCATGTCGCGGTGCTGGTCCGCGTGGAGAATGTTGCCGCCCCGTTCAAAGATCCAGCCGGCCACGCGCGCGACCAGGCCGCGCCGGTCGGGTCCGTGCAGCAGGGCGATGAGAGTGGAAGAGGAAGCCATGGCGGGTGGGGGTTGCCGGATGAAACCGCGGTTCGGTCACCGCGAGGTCAGCCATGCGTCACAACGTTGCCCAGGTATTTCTGCAGCGGGCGCACGCCCACGCGTTTCTGCTGCAAGGCCTTGATGCCGTTGAGCGCGGCAAAGGCGCCGGTGATCGTGGTCATGAGGCAGATGTTGTGGGCGTAGGCGGCCGAACGGATTTTGTTCTCGTCCTTGCGGGGGATCATGCCCGACGGCGTGTTGAAGATCATCTGGATCTGGCCGTTCTTCAGCATGTCGATGACCGTGGGCCGGCCCTCGTCAAGCTTGGATAGCAGCTGCACGTTGATGCCATTTTCCCTGAGGCTCCGCGCGGTGCCGCTGGTGGAATAGATGGCGAAGCCGAGCGCCTCGAGCTGGCGGCCGAGGTCGACCGCGCGGGGTTTGTCGGCATCCTTCACGCTGAGGAACACGTTGCCGGAAAGCGGCAGCCCGGGCTTGACGGCGGCCTGCGTTTTGGCGAACGCGATGCCGAGGTCGTCGTCGAGGCCCATGACCTCGCCGGTGGAGCGCATCTCCGGGCCGAGCGTGATGGTCGCGCCGGGGAAGCGCACGAAGGGGAACACGGCCTCCTTGACGCACCAGTGCCGCGGCGTGAGCTCGCGGGTGAAGCCGAGGTCCTTGAGCTTGCAGCCGGTCATGACCTTGGCCGCGAGCTTGGCCAGCGGCACGCCGATGGCCTTGGCCACGAAGGGCACGGTGCGCGAGGCCCGCGGGTTGACCTCGAGCACGTAGAGCTCGCCGTCTTTGATCGCAAACTGCACGTTCATCAGGCCGACGACGTTGAGCGCCCTGGCCAGCGCGTAGGTGGCTTCGCGCACGGAGGCGAGCATCGCCTCGGACAGCGTGTGCGGCGGCAGGACCATCGCCGCGTCGCCCGAGTGCACGCCGGCATACTCGATGTGCTCGAGCATGCCGCCGATGACGGTCGTGTCGCCGTCACTGAGGCAGTCCACGTCGAGCTCGATGGCGTCCTCGATGAATTTGTCGATGAGCACGGACTTGCCCGGCATGGCGTCGAACGCCTGGCGGATGACGGCGCGCAGCTCGTCCTCGCTGTAGACGATGAACATGCCGCGGCCGCCCAGCACGAACGACGGGCGCAGCAGCACGGGAAAGCCGACTTCGTGCGCAAAGCGGATGGCCTCCTCCTCGGTGAGCGCGGTGCGGTTGGCGGGCTGCTTGAGGTCGAGCCGGCGGAGGATGGCGGCGAAGAGCTGGCGGTCCTCGGCGATCTCGATGCTCTCCGGCGAGGTGCCGATGATGTTCACGCCGTGCTGCTTGAGCGCGGTGGCGAGGTTGAGCGGCGTCTGCCCGCCAAACTGCACGATGGCGCCCTCGCATTTCTCCTGCTGGTAGATTTCGAGCACGTCCTCGAGGGTCAGCGGCTCGAAGTAGAGCCGGTCGCTGGTGTCGTAATCGGTCGACACGGTCTCGGGGTTCGAGTTGACCATCACGGTCTCAAAGCCGATCTCGCGCAGCGCGAAGCTGGCGTGGACGCAGCAATAATCGAACTCGATGCCCTGGCCGATGCGGTTGGGCCCGCCGCCCAGGATCATGATCTTGCGGCGCGTGGAGGGCATGATCTCGTTCTCGTCGCCGTAGCTCGAGTAATAATAGGGCGTGAAGGCCTCGAACTCCGCGGCGCACGTGTCCACCAGCCGGTAGGTCGTGTGGACGCCGGCCTGTTTGCGGTGGGCGCGCATGGCATCGAAGTCGGTTCCCAGCAGGTGCGCGAGCTGCACATCGGAAAAGCCGGCCTCCTTGGCGCGGCGCAACAGACCGGAGTCGAGCGTGGCAAGCGTGTGGAGCTTCAGCTCCTCCTCCATCTCGTGGAGCCCGCGCAGCTGGTGCAGAAACCAGGGGTCGATCTTCGTGAGGTCGAAGACTTGTTCGACGGTGTAACCGGCCTTGAAGGCGTGGCGGATGAAGAAGATGCGCTCGGCGTTGGGGGTGCCGAGCTTCTGCTTGATCACCTTGTCCTCGGGCCGCTCGTCGCCGCCATACTTGCCGCCGCCGCCGAAGCCGCGCGCCCCGATTTCGAGCGAGCGCAGCGCCTTCTGGATCGACTCCTTGAACGTGCGGCCGATCGCCATGGCCTCGCCGACGGATTTCATCGACGAGGTGAGCGTCGGGTCCGCGTCGGGGAACTTTTCGAAGGTGAAGCGCGGCACCTTGGTGACGATGTAGTCGATGGTCGGCTCGAAGCTCGCAGGCGTCAGGCGCGTGATGTCGTTCTTGAGCTCGTCGAGCGCGTAGCCGATGGCGAGCTTGGCCGCGATCTTCGCGATGGGGAAACCCGTGGCCTTCGAGGCAAGGGCCGAGGAGCGCGAGACGCGCGGATTCATCTCGATGACGACCATGCGGCCGGTCTGCGGATGGACGGCAAACTGGATGTTGGAACCGCCGGTCTCGACGCCGATCTCGCGGATGACGGCGAACGACGCGTCACGCATGATCTGGTACTCCTTGTCGGTCAGCGTGAGCGCGGGCGCGACGGTGATCGAGTCGCCGGTGTGCACGCCCATCGGGTCGAAGTTCTCGATCGAGCAGATGACGACGCACTGGTCCTTGTAGTCGCGCATGACCTCCATCTCGAACTCCTTCCAGCCGAGCAGGCCCTCCTCGACGAGCACCTCGTGGACGGGGGAGATCTCGAGGCCGTGGCCGACGGTCCGGTCGAATTCCTCGCGGTTATAGGCGATGCCGCCGCCCGAGCCGCCGAGCGTGAAGGAGGGGCGGATGATGAGCGGGAAGCTGCCGATGTAGTCGGCGGCCTTGCGCGCCTCCTCGAGCGAATCGACGGTCATCGACTTCGGCACGTCAAGGCCGATCCGGATCATGGCCTGCTTGAAGGCCTCGCGGTCCTCGCCCTTGCGGATGGCCTCGGGCTTTGCGCCGATCATTTCGACGCCGTATTTCTGGAGGACGCCGGCCTTGTGCAGTTCCATCGACAGGTTGAGGGCGGTCTGGCCGCCGAGGGTGGGCAGCAGCGCGGAGGGCCGCTCCGCCTCGATGATCTTCTCGAGATACTCCAGCGTGAGCGGCTCGATGTAGGTCACGTCGGCGAACTCCGGGTCGGTCATGATCGTGGCCGGGTTGGAGTTCACCAGCACCACCCGGTAGCCCTCCTCCTTGAGGGCCTTGCACGCCTGGGTGCCGGAATAGTCAAACTCACAGGCCTGGCCGATGACAATGGGCCCGGCGCCGATGATGAGAATGGAGTCAAGGTCGGTGCGTTTGGGCATGGGCGTGGGCGCCTGTGAGGGTTGCGGGCGCCCCGCGGCAGCGCAAGCGGGAAAGGACCCGCCGGGGTGCGGCGCTGAACGCGCCCGTCCGTTCAACCGAGCTTGGCCGCGTCCACGCCGAGCACCTTCGCCGCCCGGGCCTTGTCGCCCTGGCAGACGTGAAGCACCATGTCGAGGTATTGCTTCTGCTGGCCGGCGAGATACTCCGCGAGATTCGGCCAGTGCTCGGGTTCGCGCAGTCGCATCGGCAGCTGTTGCGACGTGACGACGCGCGTCTCCGTGGTCGAGGCGATCTTGGAGACCACCTGCTCCAGCTCGGCCAGGTTGCCCGGCCAGTGGTAGGCGGAGAAAACGGCCATCGCGTCATCGGTGAACTCGACGAGGCTGGTGTCGAACAGGGGGTTGGCGGCCTTGCCCGTGAAGGACTTGACGAGGGCCGGCAGGTCCTCGGTCCGTTCACGCAAGGGGGGCAGCGCGACCGGCAGCGAGGCGACGCGATAGAAGAGCTCGTCGTTGAACTGTCCCTCGTCGGTGAGCTTCTCCAGGTCTTCGTTGGACGTGCAGATCAGGCGGAAGCCGTGGCTGGTGTTGCGAAGCACGCTCACCAGCTCCTTCTGGATCGACAGGGGCAGACATTGGAGATGCTCGAGCAAAAGCGTGCTGCCCCGGGCCTGCTGTATCCAGGCGCCACCGGCGCCGTTCTGGCCGAGAAGGCCGTCCCGGATGCTCTGTTCGGAACTGAGCGCACAGTCGATGCGCACCAAGGGCTTGTCGGACGCATCGCCGTTGGCGTGGAGAATGTCCGCCACGGTCGCCTTGCCGGTGCCGCTCTCCCCCACCAGCAGCACCGGGGAGCGGACGGTGCAGAGTTTCTTGATCTGCTGGACCACTTTCCTGGCCTTGGCGCTCTGGCCATTGAGGCGGGTTTCAATGTCGCTCGCCTTCACGGCCGGCAGCGCGACCTGGGCGGCGCGCTCGGCGTTGAACTGGCGAAGCTCCATGCCGCGTTTCAGGGTGGCGATGAGCTCGTCGACCTTGAACGGCTTTGGCAGGTAGTCGAACGCCCCGAACTTGAGCGCCTGGATCGCGCTGTCGGTGCTGGCGTAGGCCGTCATGATGATGACCACGCAACTGGGATCGTAGAGCTTGAGCTGCTTGAGGAGCGTGATGCCGTCCATCGGCTTCATGTCGATGTCGGCGAGCACGAGATCAAACTTCTCGGCCTTGTAACGGGTCAGCGCCTTCTCGCCGTCGGTGGCGAAAGCGGTGGCAAAGCCGGTGGGTTGGATGACCGCATCGAGCATCTCGTGGATCGAGAGCAAGTCGTCGACTATGAGAACAGCCGGCATGGCCAGTAATTACGGTTCGCCAGCGAACACTCTGAAGGCGGCCTGCGCAAGGTTAACCTCACGAAACGCGCGATGGACAACTCTACTTATGGGCATATTTACCAAATCCAAACTCCGCGGCGGCCGGCGGAAGCCGGCCGGCCGGAGCGTTTCCCGGGGAGGCCGCGATGGTTACTGCAGCCCGCCGGCCACGGCGCCGAGTTGGAAGATCGGCAGGAACATGGCCATGACGATGCCGCCGACGATCACGCCGAGGAACACGATGAGCAGCGGCTCGATGAGCGAGGTGAGCGACGCGACCGTGGCTTCGCACTCGACGTCGTAGAAGTCGGCGATCTTGTTCATCATGCCGTCGACGTTGCCGGTGGTTTCGCCCGCCTTCACCATGTGTTTCATCATGGGCGGGAAGAACGGATTGACGGCGAGCACCTCGGAGACCTGGCCGCCCTGGCTGACGTGCCTGGCGATCTCGGTGCAGGCATCCTCGATCTGCACCTTCCCGCTGGCGCCCGCGACGATTTCGAGGGTGCGCAGGATGGGCACGCCCGAGCGAATGAGCGTGGCATAGGTGCGGCAGAAGCGGGAAAGCGCGATCTTGTGGACGAGGCTGCCGAAGATCGGCGCCCGCACGAGGAACTGATCCTTCACGCGGCGGCCCTTGGGGGTGGAAATCAGCTTCTTTCCACTCCACCAGACCGCGAAGACGCCAAGCGCGACCCAGTGAAAGTTGTGTTTCAGGAAGTTGCTCGAATCGATGAGCATCTGCGTGGGCATGGGCAGCTTCGCGCCAAAATCGGCGAACATGGCCGCGAACACCGGGATGACAAAGATGAGCAGCACGTTCACGAGGACAATGGCGAGGGCGATGACCGCAATCGGGTAAGTCATGGCCGATTTGACCTTCTTGGTGAGCTTGACCGTGGCCTCGAAGTAGGCCGCCACCTTGCCGAGAATTTCCGCGAGCGCGCCGGAAGCCTCACCCGCCTCGACCATCGAGATGAACAGCGAATTGAACGCCCGGGGAAACTTCTTGACCGAGGCGGAAAACGAGTTGCCCGACGAGATGTCGATGCGCACATCGCGAATGATGATCCTGAAAACGCCATCCTCCGTCTGATCCTGCAGGGCTTCCAGACACTGCACCAGCGGCAGGCCGGCCACCAGGAGCGAGGCGATCTGCTGGGTGAAGATGGCGAGCTCGCCCAGGGGCAGCTTGTAGTTCTTGGCCTTTTTTTCGAAGGACTTCTGTCTGGCCAGGTTTTGAGCGGCACGGAAATCAGTTTTCTTCGGTTGGCTCTGTGCCGTCCGCAGAGGCATGGACGGCCCGGACCCGGAAGGGACGCTCGAGATAAAAGCCATAACGCGGGCTATTAAAGGCGGTGTTAACCTGCGCGCGCAACTCCATATTTCAATCGTGCAACTCAGCAGATGGCGGCGGGCGTTGGCATTCATGGCAGCGCCGCCGCTGGGCGGCCCGGGCTGGACTCCAAACGAAGGCTTGACCGGATGGCGGGGCGGTGGACGCTTTCATCCCGCGCATGCGGCTGTAGTTTAACGGTAAAACCTCTGCCTTCCAAGCAGGTGTTCGGGGTTCAATTCCCCGCAGCCGCACCAGCCTCCGCCCGCCGCGACCCACGGGACGAAGACTGCCGCACCAGAACCCACGCCGGCCGACGGGAAGGAAGGATACCCCTGATTAAGGACACGTGTCCGTTTATCTTGCCAAGCGGCCCGACCGGCTATTGTGTTGACACCGTCCCTGCTTCGTCGGCGAACATCATCTTTCGTGCCATCCGTCATGAAACGCATCCTGCTTACCACCACGTCTTTTCAGGACACTCCTGGCGATCACCACAAGATCCTGGCTGACACCGGCTGGGAAATCGTCCGCGCGCGCGGCCCCTTGAGCGAGGCGCAGACCCTCGAGCTCGTCGGCGACATCGATGCCTTTATCTGCGGCGACGACGCGATCACCCGCAAGGTGCTGGAGAAGGCCCGCCCGCGTCTGAAGATCATCAGCAAGTACGGCATCGGCGTCGACAAGATCGACATGAAGTCCGCCACCGAGTTCGGCCTTCCTGTCCTCTTCACCCCCGGCGTCAATCACACCACGGTCGCCGAACACACCTTCCTCCTGCTCCTCGCCCTTGAAAAGAATTTCATCGCCGCCGTCGACGCCACGCGCAAAGGCGAGTGGAAGCGCAAAACCGGCCACGAACTGCTCGACAAGACCATCGGGATCATCGGCCTCGGCCGCATCGGCAAGGAAGTCGCCATCCGCGCCCGCGCCTTCGGGATGCATCCCGTCGGTTTCGACGTTTACTGGGACGAGGCCTTCGCCCGGCAGCATGGCGTGCGCCGTGCCGCCACGCTCGACGAGCTGTTCGCCGCGTCCGATTATATTTCGCTGCACACGAACCTCACGCCCGAGACGCGTGACATGATCAATGCCCGGAGCATCGCCAAAATGAAGAAAGGCGTGATCATCCTCAATTGCGCCCGCGGCGAAATCGTCCACACCGCCGACATGGTGACCGCGCTGCAATCCGGCCAGGTCGCCGGCTATGGCGCCGACGTGCTCGACCAGGAGCCGCCGCCCGCCAGCCATCCCCTTCTCAAGCTCCCCAACTGCATCATCACGCCGCACGTCGCCTCCCGCACCTACGAGAGTGTCGTCCGGCAGGCCACGACAGCGGTGAAAAACCTCATTCTCGCGATGAACGGCGACAAGCCCCTCGCCCAGGTCAATCCCGAGGTGCCGGTCCGTAAAGTTGTGTAAGCGCCTGCCTGCAGGCGAGCCATCGCGCCCCGCCCACGTCGGCCCACTTTCACTCCCACCCTCCCTTTCACCCTCCATCATGAGCGAAGTCTTCCACGTTGTTCCCGAACCACAGCACAACGCCCTCGTGGCGGCCGCCTACCAATATCGCGGCTATCTCGCCGACGAGGCCGCCGAAGCCGCGCGCTTCTGCGCCGAGGCCTCCCGCCACGGCATCCGCACGCACAACGGGATCAAGGCGCTCCACCTCGACCACCTGTTCGGCACCGGTGTGAAAGGCTGGGTGCCCGGCGCCAAGATCGAGGAAATCCCCTCCCGCTTTCCAGCGGTCAAGATCTGGAACGCCAACCGCAAGCTCGGCCAGTCCATCGCCTACCGCGCGATGGACGCCGCCATCAAACTCGCCGACCAATACGGCGTCGGTACCGTCTCGGTCGACAACGCCACCCACTACCTCTGGGGCGGCGGCTACGTTATCGACGCCGCCCGCCGCGGCTACATCGCTTACACCAACTGCACCGCCGCCATCACCGAGGTCGTTCCGTTCGGCGGCAAGGCCCCGACCCTCGGCACCAACCCGCATTCGTGGGGCTTCCCCACGACGGCGGCGGTCGGATTCCCGATTGTGATCGACTGGGCCACGTCGGTCGTCGCCATGGGCCGCGTCCAGCAACTCAAACGCGAAGGCAAGCTGCTCCCGCCGATGGCCGCGGTCGACAAAGATGGCAATCCCACAACCGATCCCAACCAGGCCGCCGCGCTGCTGCCGTTCGGCGCCCACAAGGGCTACGGGCTTTCGCTCGTTGACGAGCTCGTGGCCGCCTTCATCGGCGGATCGCTGCCCACCCTGCGCAACCGCTGGGATCGCGAGCCGGCCGAGAAACACACCTGCTGCTTCTTCTTCCAAGTCTGGCACCCCGACGCGATGAACGGCGGCGCGTTTGCCCTGGGCCGCAACCAGGCCGAAAACGTCAAGGCCGTCATCCGCGATGTCCTCGGCCATGGCAACGAGTCCTGCCTGCTCCCCGGCCAGCTTGAGGCCGAGGCCGCGGCCCGCAGCGCCCGGAACGGCGGTCTCCTCTTCTCCGTAGCCGAGATCGCCGCGTTTAATGAAATCGCCGCCGAGTGCGGCCAGCCGCCGTGGAAACCCGCCGATTTCGCCGTCGCCGTGTAAACTGGCTTTTTTCCTTCACAACCCCCCTCAATCTTCGGTCTCCTCTCCACCATGAGCCTCAAGATCAAATCCGCCGCCGAGTGCAAATTCGACGAAATCTCCCTGGGCGAAATCATGCTCCGTCTCGATCCCGGCGAGGGCCGCATCCGCACCGCCCGCGAATTCAAGGTTTGGGAGGGCGGCGGCGAGTACAACGTCGCCCGCGGCCTCCGCAAATGCTTCGGCCTGCGCACCGCCGTCTGCACCGCCTTCGTCGACAACGACGTCGGCCACCTCATTGAGGACTTCATCCTGCAGGGTGGCGTCGCCACCGACTTCATTCTCTGGCGCGCCGATGACGGCATCGGCCGCTCCATCCGCAACGGCCTCAATTTCACCGAACGCGGCTTCGGCATCCGCGGCGCCGTCGGCATTCCCGACCGCGGCCACAGCGCAGCCAGCCAGCTCAAGCTCGGCGACTTCGACTGGGACATGATTTTCGGCAGGCTCGGCGTGCGCTGGCTCCACACCGGCGGCATCTTCGCCGCCCTCTCCGAGACGACCGCCGCGCTCACCATCGAGGCCGTGAAGGCGGCCAACCAGCACGGCACGATCGTCAGTTACGACCTCAACTACCGCCCGTCGCTCTGGAAGAGCATCGGCGGGCAGAAGAAAGCCCGCGAGGTCAACCGCGAGATTGCCCGGTATGTCGACGTGATGATCGGCAACGAGGAGGACTTCACCGCCTCGCTCGGCTTTGAGGTCGAGGGCCTCGACCACAACCTCAGCAAGATCGAGACCGCCGCCTTCAAGAACATGATCAAGAAGGCCGTGGCCGAGTTCCCCAACTTCAAGGTCGCCGCCACCACGCTCCGCAAGGTCCACACTGCCACGGTCAACGACTGGAGCGCGATCTGCTACCACGACGGCCGGTTCCATGAGAGCCGCCCGTATCCGGCGCTCGAGATCCTCGACCGCGTCGGCGGCGGGGACAGCTTCGCCAGCGGCCTGATCTACGGTTTTCTCAAGACCAACGATGCGCAGAAGGCCGTCGACTACGGCGCCGCCCACGGCGCGCTCGCCATGACGACGCCCGGCGACACCTCCATGGCCACCGTCAAGGAAGTCGAGAAGACCATGGGGGGCGGCAGCGCCCGTGTCGTGCGCTGAGCAGCCTCGTTCCGCCGCCATTCTCTGGTGCTCAACGCCGGGGCCACCGGAACGCTTCCGTACCTCGGGCACGCCCTCCGTTTTCCCTCTGACTGATCAGTCCGGGGGATTTGCCCACGCCCGCCGCCGTGCAACGTCTCCTCACTCCCGCCCGCACCATTCTGCGCCATCGCCCGTTTATGGTGCTGCTGGGCTGCAATCTGCTGGTCGGCCTCGCCTTCGCCTTTGTCGCGCCGTTTTTCTCCATGTTTGGCACGATCGAGGTGGGGATGAGTCCGTTCGCTTTCGGCGTCTTCATGACGGCCATCTCGCTGAGCGGGATCGCGATCAGCATCCTTCTCGCCCACTGGTCCGACACGCGGCTCTCCCGGCGCACCGTGCTGCTGCTGGGCGGCGTCACCGGGGCGCTGAGCTACGTTGGCTACGCCTTTGTCCGCGACGTCGTGTGGCTCACCGTCATCGGCTGCGTGCTCGGAGGCATCTCTTCGATCACCTTCTCCCAGCTTTTCGCCTATGCCCGCGACCTGCTGGCCCGTTCCGATGTTTCGCCGCGCGACGCCCCGCTGTACATGAACGTATTCCGCCTGTTCTTCGCGGTGTCGTGGACGGCCGGGCCCGCCGTGGCTGCGTGGGTGATGCTGCGCTACCACTACCGCGGGATGTTCCTGGTCGCCGCCTTCTGCTTCTTTCTTTTCGTGCTGATGCTCCTCTGTTTTGTGCCGCCGGCCCAGCCGTGGGCGACCGTGCGGGCCGCGGCCGCCCAGGTGCCATTGCGCCGCGTCCTGGTCCGGGCGGACGTCCTGGCCTATTTCGTCGGCTTCGCCCTGTTGTTTGCCGCCAGCACGATGGGCGTGATGAATCTTCCCCTGCTCGTGTTGAACGTGCTCGGCGGCACCGGACAGCAGGTCGGAATCATCTACAGCGTCGCCCCGGCCTTTGAGATCCCGTTCATGCTTTATTTCGGGCTGCTCGCCACCAAGGCCGATCAGGCCCGGCTCATCCGGATCTCCGTGATGCTCGCGGTGGTCTATTACGCCCTGCTCGCGTTCGTCCGGGCGCCGTGGCAGATCTACCCGCTACAGATCCTGAGCGCGGCCATCACGGCCGTGGTGGGTGGCATCGCCATCACGTTCTTCCAGAACTTTCTGCCGGAACAGCCGGGCACGGCCACCAACCTCTATTCCACCGCCGGCCGGATCGGCTCGACCGTCGGCTATCTCGCGTTTGGCGCCCTGGCCTCCGCCTTTGGCCATCGCGCCGTCTTTCTGGCCTGCACGGTGCTGTGCGCCTTCGCCCTGGCGATCCTGTTCGCGTATCGCGACCGTCCGGCGCGCCTTTGGACCTGAAGCGCGCCCGCCATGCCGACGCCAGCGTCCCCAACCGGGCTGTAAACCAATTTTTGCCGCGTTTTCGGCAAGCCATGCGGTGTCCCGCCCAAACACCGGGTGTAGCCTTGGCCCGACAACGGGCGTGTCGCGGGTTCCAACGACACCGCCCTCTCCTCCCTGCATTCACCCGCCCCTGCTCGCCATGAAAAGCCGTCGTGAGTTCATCAAGACCGGGCTTGCGCTCGGAGCCACCTTCTCCCTCGCCGATCTGCACGGCCTTTTCGCCGCCGATGCCTCCCCAGGCGGTGGCGCCCCCGCTATTCCGGCCACCAATGCCAGCAGGTCCGTGCTCATCGCCGTGCGCGACGGCAGCCGCACGGCCATGCTCGACAAGGCCATCGCTGAACTCGGCGGCATGGAGCGGTTCGTCAAGAAGGGCCAGACCGTCGTCATCAAGCCCAACATCAGCTTCGACGCACCGCCCGAACGCGGCTCCAACACGGATCCCGAACTGCTGGGCCATGTCGTGACACTGTGTTTTGCCGCCGGCGCCAAATCCGTCAGCTTCTTTGATCACACCCTGGACCAATGGCAGCGCGCCTACGCGGCGAGCGGCGCCGAACGCGTCGCCCGGGAGACCGGCGCCGCCCTCGTCCCCGGCAACGACCAAAGCCTCTATCGCGAGGTCGCGATTCCCCGGGGGGTGCAGCTGCGCTCGGCGCGGGTGCATTCGCTCGTGCTCGACAGCGATGTCTTCATCAACGTTCCCGTCCTCAAACACCATGGCGGCCCGCTCATGAGCGCGTGCATGAAAAACCTGATGGGGGTTGTGTGGGACCGCCGTTTCTACCACCGCAACGACCTCAACCAGTGCATCGCCGATTTCCTCACCTTCAAGCAGCCGGCGCTCAACATCCTCGACGCCTACCATCCGATGGTGCGCAACGGGCCCCACGGCCGGTCGGTGGACGACGTGGTCGAGATGCGCACCCTGCTGGCCTCGACCGACATCGTCGCCATTGACGCCGCCGGCGCCAAGATGCTGGGCCTCCAGCCGGCCGAAGTGGGCTATGTGAAACTCGCCGCGGACATGAAGCTCGGCACGATGAACCTCGATAACGTCGACATCCGCCGCTTCAAACTCGCCTGACACCGTGCCGCGCAGCCGCCTGAAACTGCTCCGGGTGATCGCGGCGCTGGTGGTTTTCACCGGGCTGACCGCGGCGCTGGTGGATTTTCGCGGCCTCGTCCCCACGGCGCTGGGACACTGGCTGGCCTCCGTGCAACTGGTGCCGTCGCTGGTCGCACTGGTGACGGGCGCGTCCGTCTCGCTGGCCGGCATCATCATCATCGGGGTGACGCTGGCCGCGGGCCGCGTCTATTGTTCGGCGATCTGTCCGCTGGGGATCCTGCAGGACGTCGTCGCGCGCATCGTCGCATGGACCCGGAGGAAAGGAACGCGATCCCTGCCGTATGCGCGGCCCTGGACCTGGCTGCGCCAGCTTTTCCTCTGGGGCACGGTGGCAGGCGTGGCGGCCGGTTGGAGCGGTCTGACGCTGGCGTTGCTCGATCCGTACAGCAATTTCGGGCGCATCGCCGCGGATATTTTCCGGCCGCTCGTCACCCTCGCAAACAACGCCGTGGCCGGCCTGGCCAACGCCGCCGGCATCGGCACCCTCTACCGCGTGGAGCCGCAGTGGACCGGCGCCGGCGCGCTGCATCAGCCGGCGATCCTCCTCGCGCTGCTCGCCGTGCTGGTCGCGTTGCGCGGACGGCTCTTCTGCAACACCCTCTGCCCCGTCGGCACCTTCCTCGGCCTGCTCGCGCAGCGGGCGGCGTTCCGCCTGGCGATTGACAAGAGCGCCTGCCAGAAGTGCGCGGCGTGTCTGGGCGTCTGCAAAAGCCAGTGCATCAATCTGCGCACAAGCACGATTGATTTCTCCCGCTGCGTCGCGTGTTACAACTGCATCGGCGCGTGCCAGGATCGGGGCATCGGTTATCGTTTCGCCTGGGCGCGGCAGGCCAACATCCGCCCGGCGCCGACCGCCCCCGATCTTCAACGCCGCGCCTTCATCACCGGCACGGCGGTGGCGGTGGCAGCCTCCCTCGGCACCGGCTCGCTGCTGCTGGCCCAGGTTCAAAAACTCCGTGCGAACCGCGCCCGCGGGAATGACAGGGATCAAAATGAACCCGAACCCAGCAATGCCATCTGTCCGCCAGGCGCCGTCAGTGTCGATCGCTTTCTGGAGCGTTGCACGGCCTGCCACCTGTGCATCAGCGCCTGCCCGACACACGTGCTGCAGCCGGCATTCCTCGAGTACGGGATCGCCGGGATGATGATGCCGCGCCTGGATTTCGCCCGGTCATTCTGCGCTTACACGTGCCGGACCTGCGAAGAGGTCTGCCCGGATGGCGCGATCAGCCTGCTCGAACTCGCCGACAAACAGGTGGCCCGGATCGGCGAGGCGCAGTTCGACGAGGACAAATGCATCGTGAAGACCAAGGGCACCGACTGCGCCGCCTGCTCCGAACAATGTCCCACGCAGGCGGTTTCCACCGTGCCGTATGGCCGCAACCTGCGCCTGCCGCGAGTCAACCGGGATTTGTGCATCGGTTGCGGTGGCTGCGAGTATGCGTGCCCCGTCCTGCCGGCGAAGGCCATTACCGTCACGGGTCTCCGCCGGCACAGCCAAGCGCAAAAATCCGCCGAGAAAAAGGCCGTGGCCCCGACCCCTGCCGGCGGTTTCCCGTTCTGACCCCGCCCGCCGGCACGGACGTCACCCGCGGTCAACTTCAGGCGCGACTCGGCGGCGCGGAGCCGCCAACCTGACGGCAGCATGTCCCATCAGCCCGCCTCCACCCGTTACGACAACCCCGCGCTTTATCGCCCCTGCGGCCGCAGCGGCCTCAAGCTGCCGCTCCTCTCGCTCGGCCTCTGGCACAACTTCGGCGCGGGCGACAGCCAGGCCAACAGCCGGGCCTTGATTCTGCGCGCCTTCGATCTTGGCATCACGCATTTCGATCTCGCCAACAACTACGGCCCCCCGCCCGGCTCGGCCGAGGAGACCTTTGGACGCGTCTTGCGCGAGGATCTTTCGGCCCATCGCGACGAACTCATCATCTCCACCAAGGCCGGCTACGACATGTGGCCCGGACCGTACGGCGAGTGGGGCTCGCGAAAATACCTGCTGGCGAGCCTCGATCAGAGCCTGCGCCGCCTCGGCCTTGAGTACGTTGACATTTTCTACAGCCATCGTCCCGACCCGGACACGCCGCTTGAGGAGACCATGGGCGCCCTTGCCCACGCCGTGCGCGCGAGCAAGGCGCTCTACGCCGGCCTGTCCAACTACAATCCTGTCCAGACTGCGCGCGCGACGAAACTCCTCCGGGAGCTGGGCGCGCCTTGTTTGATCCATCAACCACGCTACAACATGTTTGATCGCTGGGTGGAGCAAGGGCTGCTCGAGGTCCTTCAGCGCGAAGGCATCGGAGCCATCGCCTTCAGCCCGCTGGCGCAGGGACTGCTCACCAACCGTTATCTCGCCGGCATCCCCGCTGATTCGCGCGCGGGCCACGACCGGCGGTTTCTCCGCCCCGAACACATCACGGACGCGAAGCTCGCGCAGATCCGGGCGCTGCAGTCCCTGGCGCAGGCGCGCGGCCAGACCCTGGCCCAGATGGCGCTCGCCTGGGTCCTGCGCCAGCCCGCCGTGACGTCCGTCCTGATCGGAGCAAGCAAGACCGGCCAGATCGAGGACAGCCTCGGCGCGCTCAAGAATCTCTCCTTCTCCGCCGGCGAACTCACCGGCATCGACCGCATCCTTGCCGCGTGAGATCAATCTGCGACCGATGGTTTGTAACGTATTACGTTACAAATGTCGGACCTTCTTCAGCGTGAACCTCATTCTTTTCGAGCCGGACGAGATTGCCCATCCGCTGCCACGGAGCGATCCGCGCGCCGGGCATCTGCTGCGCGTGCTGCGCCGGCATGAGGGCGACACGTTCGACGCCGGGCTGATCAACGGTCCGCGCGGCAAGGGCACGCTGACCGCCATCGGCCCGGACGCGCTCACGCTTGCCTTTGCCTGGGACGCCGCGCCGCCGCCGCTGGATCCGATCACGCTCATCATCGGCCTGCCCCGGCCGCAGACGGCCCGCGACATTCTGCGCGACGCCACGTCGCTCGGCGTGGCAGCAATGCACTTCGTGACCACCGACAAGGGCGAGCCCGGTTATGGACGCAGCACGCTTTGGACGGGCAACGAGTGGCGCCGCCACCTCATCAGCGGCGCCGAGCAGGCGTTCGCCACGCGTCTGCCCGAAGTCACCCACGGCCTGCCCCTCGCGGACACGATCGCTACACTCCCCGGCGGTGGCACGCGTATCGCACTCGACAACTATGAATCGCCTGGTCCGCTCTCCGCGCTCGCCATGGAAAAATCCGCCGTGCTGGCGCTCGGGCCCGAGCGCGGCTGGTCGGCAAAGGAGCGCGAATTGCTGCGCGCCCACGCGTTTGCCTTCGCTCATCTCGGCTCCCGCGTACTGCGCACTGAAACCGCGGTGGTGGCGGCGGTGGCGCTCGTGAAAGCCGGGCTGGGGTTGATGTAGACCGGCATCCGCCCGGATCATCGCCGCAGAAACACGCCCACCGTCGGCTGGTGCGCGCCTTTGCCGAGGCGTTTGATGCACGTCCAGCCGGGCGGGGAAAGCGTGGCCCCGCCGGGCATCTCGAAGAGAACCAGCGCCGCGGGTTTGGTGGCGAGCGCCTGCGCCAGCCGCGCAAAGAGCCTCGGCGCCGCCTCCGGGATGATCTCGTAAGGCGGGTCGATGAACACCAGATCCGCCGCCGCAGTGCCGCCGGGCGGCGCCCAGGTGAGGGCGTCGGCCGTCGCCACCTCAACGCCCGCCACCTCGCGTCCCAAACTTCTGCTCACGACGGCGAGATTCTTTTTGATACAGGCAACCGCCTGGGCGTTGCGCTCCACAAAGACCCCGTCCGCCGCCCCGCGGCTCAACGCCTCCAATCCATAGGCTCCGCTGCCGGCAAAGAGATCCCAGAAGCGGGCTCCCGCCACCCGCGCACCTAGACTGGAAAACACCGCCTGCCGCATGCCATCCGTGGCCGGTCGCACGGCGCCGCCCTTCGGCGCCGTCAGCAATATGCCTCTCGCCGCACCGCCGCTTATCCGCATGACTGCCTCCACCACTGGTTCATCGTTGCCTGCTTCCTCCGCAGTCCGGTCGCGGTCCAGCCATCACCAGACATGCCATCCTCTTTTTTCATCAACGGAACTTCGCTGTGGAATAACGGTAGTAACATGGAAGTTGCATGTTAGAAATTGCACGTAACGTATAGAATCGTATTCTGACAATCTTAAATACGCTGGAACAGGCGGTTGCCAACTCTCCGCCTTGTCCGGCGCATTGGTCGTGTCCGTTTTCAGTCAAACTACAATCCATGCGCACGCTCGGGCTCATCGCCCTTCTGGGTCTGGCGGGCCCCCTTGGCCTTCCGGCCGGGGCGGCGGAGCGCAACTTCTGGCCCTTCAAGGTTGAGCAGACGGTCACGGACCAGACCGGGGTCGGACCGGTCGAGTCATGGCAGGGTGGCGGGCCGCTGTTCTTCGGCCGGTTGCTGCCGGAGGGCGGCAGCGCCGGCGGTTTCCGGCCGTTTTATATCTACCAAAAGAATCCGTATGACCGGACCAGCGAGCGCGATTTCCTTTATCCGCTTCTGATCCACCGCGAGGACGAGGTGGATCACCGCTGGAGCCTGCTGAGTCTCGTCAACTTCGACGGGCCCAAGGATTCCGCCGCCCCGGGCGTGCGCCATTTTGATGCGTGGCCGATCTATTTCTCGCGCGACACCGGCGATCCGGCCACCTCCTACCACGCCGTGTTCCCCTTGCACGGCACGGTCCTCGACCGCTTCGGCAACGACCGGGTGACCTGGACGCTCTTCCCGCTCTACGGCCGCTTCGAGCACCACGGGGTCACCACGACCACCGCGCCCTGGCCAATCGTGAAAATCATCGAAGGCGACGGCCACCACGGTTTCGCGCTGTGGCCGCTGTTCGGCTGGCGCGCCAAGACGGACGTCTATCGCGAGCAATATTATCTCTGGCCGCTCATCTACAAGAACGAGGCGAAGCTGGGAGAGCCCACGCCCGAGGTGGAACTCGGCGTGCTGCCATTCTATGCGCGCGACCAGCAGGCCGGCGCCCTGAGCGAGACCTATCTGTGGCCGTTTTTCGGCTACACGCACCGCACCGCGCCCTACCGCTACGACGAGACGCGCTGGTTCTGGCCGCTGCTGGTGCAGGGCCGCGGCGACGACCGCCGCATCAACCGCTGGGCGCCGTTCTACACGCATTCGACCATCAAGGGCGACGACAAGCACTGGGTGCTCTGGCCGCTGTTCCGCGAGGAAAAATGGAACGACGGCGGCCTGGCGCAGACCAAGACGCAGTTCCTTTATTTCCTCTACTGGTCGCTGCAGCAGCGCAGCGCCGTTCGTCCGGCGCTGGCCCCCGCCCAAAAAACGCACCTCTGGCCGCTCTTCAGCTACTGGGACAATGGGGCGGGCCGCCGCCAGTTCCAGGTTCTCAGCCCGCTCGAGGTCTTCTTTCCGTACAACGAACCCGTAAGACTGGCTTACACCCCCCTCTTCGCGCTCTACCGCTACGATCGGCGCGCCCCGGACGACATGCGGGGCTCCTTCCTCTGGGACGCCATCACCTGGCGGCGTTCACCGGAGCAGCGCGAGTTTCATCTCGGTCCGTTGCTCAGTGTCGTGAGCGGTCCCGGCGGCCGGCGCGTCGCGCTCGGCTGCGGCCTGATCGGTCTGAATCGCGGTCCGGAGGAACGCACCTGGCGACTGTTCCTGTTCGATTTTCACACGAAAAGCACTACCAAGGTCTCAACGGCTCCTTCGCCATGAAACAATTCATCGCCTTCTGCGAAAGCTTCGGCAGCGCGCTGTGCATGCTGGGGCGCTCGGCGTGTTATATCAACACGCTGCCGCGGCAATTTCCGCGCTTCATCGAGCAGTGCTACATGATCGGTTACACGACGATGCCCATCGTCACCATCCTGTGCTTTTTCATCGGCAGCGCGCTGGCCCAGCAGAGCGGCTACAGCATGGAGAACTTCGGCGCCAAGCAGTTCATCGGCGCGCTCGTCGGCCTTTCCATGGTCCGCGAACTCGGTCCCGTCATGGTCGCCATCCTCGTCGCCGGCCGCGTGGGTTCGGCCATCACCGCCGAGCTGGCCTCGATGAAGGTGTACCAGGAGGTCGACGCGCTCGTCACCATGGACATCCCGCCCGAGCGCATCCTCGTGCTGCCCCGTCTCGCCGCCGTGCTCGTGATGATGCCGGTGCTCACGGTTATCGCCAATCTCTGCGGCTGGTATGGCGGCGCGCTTGTGTGCCAGTACACGAAGTCCATCTCCGTCGACTCCCAGTCCTACTTCGCGGTGCTCAAACGTTTCATGACGGCTCGGGATATCAGTGACGGCCTTCTCAAGGCCGAGGTGTTCGGTTTCGTGGTGATAACCATCTGCTGCCACATCGGGCTCAGCACCCGCGGCGGCCCGCGTGAGATCGGCGCCTCCCTTACCAAGGCCATCGTCACATCGCTCATTTTCATTCTCGTGCTTGATTACTTCATCAACGAAATCCTGATCTAAGCCGCCATGAGCACCGCTGACCCCGCCCCGCTTTCCCTCCGACAGACGGTCGGCATCACCGTCGCGCATCTGACCAAGAAGTTCGCCAATGTCACGGTGCTGAACGACGTCAGTTTCGAGGTGCGCCCCGGGGAGATCTTCTGCCTCATGGGCCCCAGCGGTTCGGGCAAGACGGTTCTCCTCAAACATATCGTCGGCCTCGAGACGCCCACGAGCGGCCAGGTGCGCATCGGCGAGTTTGATGCGTCCGACCCGGCCACACGCGCCAAGGTCCGCCTCGCCTTCGTCTTCCAGGCGGGCGCGCTGTTCAACTCGATGACGGTCTATGACAACCTGGCGCTCTATCCGCGCGAGCACCGCCTGGGCGATGAGAAGGATATCCGGGAACGCGTGATGCACGCCCTCTCGATCCTCTCCCTCGAGAAGGCGCTGAACAAAATGCCCTCGGAACTGTCCGGCGGCATGAAGCGGCGCGTCGCCATCGCCCGCGCCCTCGTCATGGAACCGCAGCTCCTGCTCTACGACGAACCCACCGCCGAACTCGATCCCATCCTCGGCGCCACCATCATCGAGATCATCGCGACGCTGCGCGAACACACCGCCGTCACCAGCCTGGTGGTCACCCACGATCGCTCCCTCGCCCTCAGCATCGCCGACCGCGTCGCCATCATTATGGACGGCCGCATCCGTGCCGTGGGCGTGCCGGAGGATTTTAAGCGCACCACCGACCCCGTCATCACCAACTTCCTCAGTCCACTCATCGACCTCAAGCATCCCCGTTTCAAACAACTGGAGAACGATCATGAATAACAGCACGCAGACCATCCGTATCGGCCTTTTCTTCATCCTGGGCCTCGCCCTCCTTTGGGTGACCTTCGAATCGCTCAATGGCGGCCGCGTTTTCAAACAAAAGGGGTATACGCTCACCGCCCGCTTCGACAACCTGAAGGGCCTCCGGGACGGCGACGACGTGCTGATGGCCGGCGTCAGGATCGGCGCGGTCGCCCAAACCCGTCTCGCCGGCCGCCAGGCCGAGGCCGTGCTCAGGATCGAGCCCACGATCGCCATTGCCAGCGACGCCGTCGCCATGGTGGCCCAATCCAGCCTCCTTGGCGCCAACCATCTCGAGGTCGCGGTCGGTTCGCCCGACGTTCCGCGGCTGGAACCCGGCTCCGTGCTCAAAACCCGGGATACGGTCGATATGAACGAGGTCATCGCCAAGCTCGGTTCTCTCGGAGATCGCCTGGAGAAGGTCGTGACCGAGATTGGCCAGAACCTGGGCGGCGGCGAGGGCGGCAGCCTCTTCACCAAAATCGACAGGCTCGTCACCGACAACGGCCCGAAACTCACCGAAACCGTGTCCAACCTGCAGGAGATCACCACCAAGATCCGCACCGGCGAAGGCACACTCGGCCACCTCGTGAACGACTCGAAGCTTCATGACGAGCTGCTCGCCTCCGTGGGCGAAATCAAGGGCGCGGCCACCGACGCGCGCATCTTCGTGGCGAACGCCCAGTCGATCCTGGATCAGGTGAAAGCGGGCAAGGGTGCGCTCGGCACGCTCGTCTTCGACGAACAGACGGGCAACGAGATCAAAATCACGGTGAAAAACCTCCAGGACATCTCGACCAAACTCAACTCCGGGCAGGGTACGCTCGGCAAATTGATGAACGAAGACACCCTCTACCGCCAGGCGCAGGGCACCCTCCGGAAGGTTGACCAGATGACCGATGGCTTGAGCGACCAGGGTCCGATCACCGCGGTGGGCGTCGCCGCCAAGTCGCTGTTTTGAGCCACCGCCGCGTTCTCCAGTCCATGCCCCCACGGCCGGCGGTCAGCGCCGGCCGTTTTGTTTTCCCGCAACAGGTTTGCCTCCAGGGCGGACGCCGGCTTGCATGAATCCTCATGGTACGGTTCCGCTTTGACCCCATGACCGCCGCCGACTGGCCGACAGTGCAGCGCATTTACCAGGAAGGCATCGCCACCGGCCATGCCACATTCGAAAGCGCCCCGCCGGCGACCTGGGAGGATTTCATCAAGAGCAAGCTCGCCCGGTGCAGCCTCGTCGCGCGCGACGGGAACGGCGAACCCGTCGGCTGGGCCGTGCTGGCGCCGGTGTCGGCGCGCAGGGTCTACGCCGGCGTGGCCGAGGTGAGCTTCTATGTCGCGGCGGCGCATCGCGGCCAGGGCGCCGGCGATGCCCTCCTCGGCGAACTCATCCGCATAGCCGAGGCCGGCGGCATCTGGACGCTGCAATCGTCCACGTTTCAGGAAAACGCGGCCAGTATCGCGCTGCAGCAAAAACACGGCTTTCGCATCATCGGGCGGCGCGAGCGCATCGGCCGCATGAGCCACGGTCCGCTCGCCGGCCGCTGGCGCGACACCGTTCTGCTGGAGCGGCGGAGCCGGGTGATCGGCGCGGATTGACCCGCGTCGGATCGTGCCCGCACCCGGACAGACGGCGGGAATTCCCGGGACCGTCCGTGGCTAGAAGTTCGCGGTCTCGAGGCCGAAGTAGCGGACGGCGTTCTGGTAGCAGACGTTCTCCACGAGTTCGCCCAGGGCCCGGCGGTCGGCGGGAATGAGCCCCGCCTCGACATCCGCACCCAGCAGGGCGCAGAGCAGGCGGCGGAAATACTCATGGCGCACGTAGCTGAGGAAGCTGCGCGAATCGGTGAGCATGCCGACAAAACGGCTGAGCAGGCCCAGATTGGACAGCGCGTTGATCTGCCATTCCATCCCCTCCCGCTGGTCGAGGAACCACCAGCTGCTGCCGAACTGGATCTTGCCGGGCAGGGTGCCATCCTGGAAATTGCCGATCATCGTGGCGAAGGCGTAGTTGTCGGCCGGATTGACGTTGTAGAGGACGACCTTGGGCAGCTTGTTTTCGGCGTCGAGCCGGTCGAGGTAGCGCGAAAGCGAGCGGGTTTGCGGGAAATCACCGATGGAGTCGACGCCGGCATCCGCGCCAAGGCGTTTCATCAGGCGGCTGTTGTTGTTGCGCAGGGCCCCCAGGTGCAGCTGCTTCGTCCAGCCACAGTCGGCGTCCAGGCGGCCGAAATAGAGCATCATGAACGAGGCGTATTTCGCCCACTGCTCGGGCGTGGCGGCCGTGCCGGTGCGCGCCCGGGCGAAGATCGCGGCGGCCTCGCGCTCGGTGCAGTCTTCGGCGGGGACGTATTCCATGCCGTGGTCGGACAGGCGGCCGCCCAGCAAATGAAAGAAGTCGTGCCGCTGCTTGAGCGCGGCCAGGAAGCCGGCCAGATCCTTCACGTCGATGTTGGCGCGCGCGGCGAGCTGGTCGCACCAGACATTGAAGGCCGCCGGCTGGTTGACGAGCAGCGCCTTGTCCGGCCGGAAAGCCGGGAAGACCCGCGTGGCCAGCTTGGATTTTCTGATCGTCTGGTGGTGCGCCAGATCGTCGACGGGATCGTCGGTCGTGCAGACCACGGCCACCTTGAACTTCGTGAGGATGCCATGCACGGAGAGCGCGGGCTCCTGCAACTTTGCGTTGGCGAGTTTCCAGATTTTCGGGGCGTTCGACTCATTGATCAGCAGATCGATGCCGAAATAGCGCCGCAGTTCGAGGTGCGACCAATGGTACAGCGGGTTGCGCAGCGTCTGGGGCACGGTCCCCGCATAGGCGAGAAACTTGTCGTAATCGCTCGTCGCATTCCCGGTGATGAGGTCCTCCGGCACGCCGTTGGCCCGCATCGCCCGCCACTTGTAGTGATCGCCGGCCAGCCAGACTTGATGAAGATTCTCGAAGCGCCGGTTGGCGGCGATCTCGGCGGGCGGCAGGTGGCAGTGGTAATCGAAGATGGGCTGATGGATGGCATGCTCGAAGTAGAGCGTGCGGGCCCATCGGGTCGTGAGCAGGAAATCGTCGGGCAGGAAGGGTCGGGCGGTGGGCATGGCGGGGCGGTTGATTACACAACGAGGTTGGCCTTGAGATAATCGAGGCTGATTTTGAGGGAGTCGAAAGGATCATTCGGACACGTGTCCTGTTCAACAATAAACCACTGGCAACCGGACCGCTCGGCCTCGGCGATGATGCGCTTGAAGGGTAGCGTGCCCGCGCCGATCTCGCAGAAGATGGGCTGGCGCTCCCGGGTGATGGCGTAGTCCTTAAGATGGATGAACGGCAGGCGCCCGCGGAGTTTCCGGCACCACTCCACGCAGTCGCCGCCGCCAAAATGGACCCAGTAGGTGTCAAGCTCGCCGACAAGATTCCGTGGATCGGTGTGCGCGTAGATATAGTCGAGCACCGGCGCGCCCTGAAACTTGAGGAATTCGATGTCGTGGTTGTGGTAGCCGAGGGTGAGTCCGGCGGCGCGGAACCGGGCGCCCGCGGCGTCGAGCTTGCGCACGAGCGTGGTGACGCTGTCCGCATCGCCAAAGTCCACGCCCTGCGGATAGGGATAAGCCGTCAGCCGGCAGCCGAGCTTCTGGAGACTTTCGATGGCCCGCTCCGGCTGGTCGAGGATGACGGCCGCCGGTTCATGCGTGGCGCAGATCACCAGGCCTTCGCCGGCCATGATCTTCACGATTTCGTGCTCCGGGATCGGACCGAGCCCGCTGAGTTGCACCGCCTCGTATCCGATCGCACGGATTCTCCCCGCCGTGGCGGCCAGCGCGGAGGCGGTTTTGCAGAAATCGCGAACGGTATAGAGCTGGGCGGCAACCTGGGCGGGTTTCATGGAGAAAAGGATGTGGTCAGGAGCGCCGGCTCGCGGTGGTTGCGTGTCCGGACCGAAGACAGGGGCGGACTCCCCTGCCTGGCCGGATGCGCCGGTGTCTACCGGCCGAACGATTTGGCAAAATCTTCACCGGTCACAGGAGTCGCGACCTTCTTTTTGAACCTGGATTCCCGGATGTGCCGCCGGAGCAGGCGCTCGAAACGCGAGGCGTCGAGCGGCAATTCGATGGTTTGATCGAGCCAGGTGGAAAGCAGCATGGCATTGCCCAGTTCGACTGAGTGTATGCCCTCACTGGCCGGCGCGATGAGCGGTTGGCCCGCGAGGATGGCGTCGGCGAAGTTCTGCAGAACCTCGTTGTGCTGCCCCCCGTGGTCGACCGCCGGAATCAACGCGTCCACGCTTTCAGGGCGGACAAACGCCTGCACCGCCGTGCGGCTGAATGCAGACATCGGCACCATGTTGCGCACGTGGTGGATTTGATTGTCCTCGTACACGACGCGGCCGCCTTCGGCGGTGATCTCCAGGCGGCTGGTGCCCGGGGCCTCGCCGGTCGACGTGATGAAGACCCCGGTGGCGCCATTGGCGAACTCCAGGTAGGCGGTGACATCATCCTCGACTTCGATGTCGTGATACCGGCCGAAATGACAGAAGGCACGCACGCGTTTCGGCATTCCGAACATCCATTGCAGGAGGTCGAGGTTGTGCGGGCACTGGTTGAGCAGCACGCCGCCGCCCTCCCCCGCCCAGGTGGCGCGCCAGCCGCCCGAGGCATAATAGGCCCCGGTGCGAAACCAGTCGGTGATGATCCAGTTGATGCGCCGGATTTCCCCGAGCTCGCCCTCCCGGACCAGGTCGCGGATCCGGCGGTAGCAGGGATCGGTGCGCTGGTTGAACATCGCTGCGAAGACCTGCCGCCGGTCCTGATGGGCGGCGATGAGCCGTTCACAGTCGGCCTTGTGGACGGAGATGGGTTTTTCAACCAGGACATGCAGCCCGGCTTGGAGCGCCATGATGCCGATGGTGGTGTGGGAGTAGTGCGGAGTGGCGATGAGAATGGCGTCGATGAGACCGGCGCCGATCATCGCATCGGCGGAAGAAAAACCTTTGACCTGGGGGAACCGCTCAGCTTTGGCCGGATCCGTGTCGCAGACGGCGGTGAGTTCCAGACGGTTGATCTTCCCGGCAAGGACGCTGTTGGCATGCGTTGCCCCCATGTTGCCGAGACCGGCGATGCCAAGGCGGACTTTGTCCATGAAGGGACGCTGGGGGGAACCGCGCGGCGGAATGGCCGGGTCAGGCCTTCGGCCCGCCCTGCGCGGTGAGACGCGCCCGGAGACGCAGTCCATTGATGCGAATGAACCCTGTGGCGTCGTTCTGATGATAGCTGCTCTTCACGCCTTCCATCGTGGCGATGTGCGGATCATAAAGCGAATACTTCGACTTGCGGCCGCAGGTGATGACATTGCCCTTGTAAAGCTTGAGCCGCACCGTGCCGGTGACGAATTTCTGGCTCTCGTCCACGAAGGCCTGCAGGCACTCGCGCTCGGGTGAAAACCAGAAACCATAGTAAACCAGCTCGGCATATTTCGGGATGAGCGAGTCGCGCAGATGCATGACCTCCCGGTCCATGGTGAGCGACTCAACCTGCCGGTGCGCGTGCATGAGGATCGTGCCGCCGGGTGTCTCATAAACGCCGCGTGATTTCATGCCGACGAAACGGTTCTCGACGAGGTCCACGCGGCCGATGCCGTGCCGGCCGCCCAGCTGGTTGAGCGCCCGCAACACGCCGGCGGGCGTCAGTTTCCGGCCATTCACGGCCACGCAGTTGCCCTTCACGAAGTCGAGTTCGACATATTCGGGCTTGTCGGGGGCGTCCTCGGGCGCGACCGTGAGCTTGTACATGCCTTTGTTGGCTTTCGTGGTGGGATCGAACCAGGGGTCCTCAAGGATGCCGGCCTCGTAGGAAATATGCAGCAGGTTGCGATCCATCGAGTAGGGCTTCTTGAGCGAGGCCTCGACGGGGATCTTGTGTTTCCGGCAGTAGGCGATCATCTCGGCCCGGCCAGGAAACTTCGCGCGGAAGGAGTCGAGCTTCCACGGCGACATGATGGCGAGGTGGGGCGCCAGCGCCATGTAGGTGAATTCGAAACGACACTGGTCGTTGCCCTTGCCGGTGGCGCCATGCGCGACCGTGTCGGCCCTTTCCTTTCTCGCGATCCCGATCTGGGCCTTCGCGATGAGCGGGCGCGCGATCGAGGTCCCGAGATAATACTGGCCTTCGTAAACCGCGTTGGCCCGGATCATCGGATAGATGAAGTCACGGGCAAATTCCTCGACCAGATCGAGGGTGTAGTGCCTGGACGCGCCGGTCCGGCGGGCCTTCTGCGACAGGCCTTTGAGTTCCTCCTCCTGCCCGATATCGGCGGAAAAGGTGACGATCTCCGCATCGTAAGTCTCCTTGAGCCACTTGACGATGACCGAGGTGTCGAGCCCTCCCGAGTAAGCGAGGACGATCTTCATGGGGGGGCGAGTGTTGGGCAAAGCGCCCGGCGCGCAAAGAAAAAACATGACCCCTCGGGGACGACAACCAGGGGAGATTCGTGTCACTTGCGTCGAGGGCCGATCCTGCGTCCGATTCCCCCGGGATTCATGGTTTATTGACCGCTGAAGGTTTGTCGTGCATGGGTAAACTCGTTACGCAGGATTGGATCACCCGGAAATCACCCCACCAATCATGGCAGCCCAAGCCATGGAATTTATCCATGCCCCAGCGCCGGCGCGTGTCCATCATGGTTTTACCCTCGTGGAGATCATGGTCGTGGTGGTGATTATCGGCATCCTGGCCGCCCTCGCCATCCCGACTTTGGTGCGCCTCCAGCGCCATGCGCAGAATAATCGATTCATGAATGATCTTCGGATTTTCACCCAGGCCTATGAAACGTATGTTACGCAAAATGGCATCTGGCCCGCCGCCAGTGGCCCTGGCGTCGTACCGCCCGGCATGCCGGGCATGTTGCGCGACGCTAATTGGAGCGCCGCGACGTCGGTGGGTGGCAGCTGGAATTGGGATAACAATGTCAATGGCATCACCGCCGCCATTTCTGTCAGCGGAGCCACCGCTGATGACACGCAGATGACCGAGATCGATCAGAAAATCGACGACGGGGATCTTTCCACCGGCCTGTTCATCAAGGCCAACAACCGGTATACGTATATCCTGCAACAGTGAATTCTTGCCGTGATTACTTCTTGAGCGCCGGCGCACCACGCACTAATTGTAATGGCAATTGATAATTTTTTGACCCTAGGGTATTTGCCTTAGGTGAAGATGGTTTGGTAAGTTTGGATGCTGATCAGGATATCATTCATTATTAGGATCGGTCGCCCCTCATGAAACCCCGCTACGCCCCCACTCCCGTGCGGCTCCGTCGAGGATTTACCCTCGTGGAGATCATGGTTGCTGTCACGATCCTCGGCATCCTGATCGCCATTGCCGTCCCGACCTATCGGCGCTTTCAGCGCAAGTCGCAAAACACCACCTTCGTCAACAACCTGCGTCTCTTCACCCAAGCCTTCGAGACCTACGCGATGAAGTACGGC